>JAFQCK010000035.1 GCA_017416465.1 Lachnospiraceae bacterium
CCAAGTCGGGACGGGATAAACGCTGAAGGCATCTAAGCGTGAAGCCCCCCTCAAGATGAGATATCCCATACGCAAGTAGTAAGACCCCTTGAAGACGACGAGGTAGATAGGTCAGAGGTGTAAGTGCAGTAATGCATTGAGCTGACTGATACTAATAGGTCGAGGGCTTAACCATTAAGGTTTAGGAAGAACGTATGTCAGGTTGAAAAATAAGAAGATGAAGTTTAGTGTGTAGTTTTGAAGGTACAAGATATCGAATAACAAGATAATTGAATAAGTAGAAAATAGTAAAGAACAGTTTGACTGTTCTTTTTTTGTAACAAAAGTTCTGCAAGTGAAGTAATGCTTGCATTTGACTTCATTTGCAGGGCGTAAGAACAGCGAAAAGTTTTGCTTTGGGATGTATGTGTGCGAAATCAAGTAGACTAATATGTAATTTTACAATAATTCAATTTATTTTATATACAAATTTACATTATTTTGATATACTTGATGAAATAAATGTACGTAATATGGAGGATTGAAAAATGTATAAGAATTATGTGTTTGATTTATATGGAACATTGGTTGATATTAACACAAATGAAAGAAAAATGTCATTATGGGTAAAAATGGTGGAATTGTATTCTTTTTATGGTGCGAAATATAATCCAAAGGAAATGAAAAAAGAATTTGAAAGAATATGTTCGGAAGAAGAAAAGAAGCTTAAGAAGTTTGATTATCCTGAAATGAAAATTGAAAAAACATTTAAAAAGCTTTTTGAGAATAAAGGTATAAAATTGGATATGAAAACTTATATTTTAGTTGGTCAGTTTTTTAGAATTTATTCAACAAAGTATATAAAGTTATATGATGGAGCGATTGAATTTTTAGAAGAACTTAAGAAAAAAAATAAAAAAATATATTTGTTATCAAATGCACAGCAGATTTTTACTGAGTTTGAGATGAAACATTTAGGAATTTATGATTATTTTGATGGAATTTGTTTTTCATCAAATGAATCGTGTAAAAAGCCATCAAGTACTTTTTATAGAATTTTATTTGACAGATATAATCTAAAAAAAGAAGAATCTGTAATGATTGGAAATGATTGGATTTCAGATATTCGAGGAGCTAAAGATTTTGGAATAGACAGTGTTTATTTACATACTAATATTTCACCATGGGATACGGTTTTGGAAGAGGTTGAGGCAAATATAATAATAGAAGATGGTGATTTGTATAAATTATTTGATATAGTTAAATAATGATAGAAGAAAATAAAGGTTATCTTAAGGCTTGATGTGTGATTTCAAACCATAAAGATAACCTTTATTTATAAGTAAGTATTATTAAGAATAATAATTAAAAATTTAGTAAATATGTATAAAATGTACTTCTATTTTTTTTGTTTTTATGGTACAATCGAAATAACCATTAAAAATATAAAGGAGGATAATATGAAAAGACGTTTAAAAGCATTATTAATGGCTTTTGTAATGATGGTTACTACAGTTATTTCATTAAATGGCAACTTCGTTAAGGCTATGGCTGACGAAGATGGTATTAAAGTAGTGTTCCATTTTACAAAGGAAGACAACGATTATTCTGATTACAGAATGTGGTTGTGGACAATCGGCGATGGTTTTGAAGTAAACATGGTCGATAATGGTACAGAAGCAACTTATGAATTAAATGAAGTTTCTTCTACATTAAGAATTGGTTACATTGTTAAAAGAGGCGAAGGCTGGGAAGCTAAGGACTGGGATGCAGATAGATTTGTAGATTTATCAACTATCGTTTCAGGTCGTGTAGATGTTTACATCCAGTCAGGAGTTGGAGCTGTAACAATGGATACATCACAGGCTGTTACAGGTATTAAGATGTCATCAGCACAGACATCAGACCTTACAACAATTGATGTTCAGTTATCAGCTAAGATTGATAACCCAAGCACATACTTTAAAGTAAGAAGTATGGAAGATGGTTCATATTCGACAATTTCAGGTGTTGAGGTAGTTAAAGAGGATGCAACAAACTCAATTTTCCAGTACAAGATTACTGTAGCGGATAAACTTGATATTATGTCAAGTTATGAAGTTGAATATGATGCATTTACATTTATGATTGGTATGCCTGATCTTTATGTAATGGAAGATTTTGAAAGCCAGTATACATATACTGGTAATGACTTAGGTGCTACATATACTAAAGATTCTACATCTTTTAGAGTTTGGGCACCAGTTGCAACAGATTTAAAGGTTAACCTCTATGCATCAGGTACAGAAGGTACTGATGACAAGCTCGGTTCATATGCTATGACAGAAGATGTTAATGGTACATGGGTTGTTACAATTGACGGTGACTTGAATGGTGTATATTACACATATGAAGGTCTTGTTAAAGGTAAAGTTAAAGAAACAATTGACCCATATGCAGTGACAGCAGGTGTTAATGGTAAGCGTGGTATGATTCTTGACTTAGACAGCACAGATCCTGAAGGATGGGCTGAAGACAAGAATCCATGTACATCAACAGAGTACACAGATGATGTTATTTACGAACTTCATATCAGAGATTTCTCTTATGAAGCAAGCTCAGGTGTTTCAGAAGCTAACAGAGGTAAATATCTTGCGTTTACTGAAACAGGTACAACAAACTCATACGGACAGACAACAGGTATTGATTACTTAAAAGATTTAGGTGTAACACATGTACACTTATTACCTACATTTGATTATGCTTCAGTTGATGAAACAAGATTAAATGAAGACCAGTTTAACTGGGGATATGATCCACAGAACTTCAACCTTCCTGAAGGTTCTTACTCAACAGATCCATATAATGGAGAAGTAAGAGTAAAAGAATTTAAGCAGATGGTTAAATCTATGCATGATGCAGGTATCAGCGTAGTTATGGACGTTGTTTATGGACATGTTGCAAGAAGTGATGATTTCTCTGTAAATATGTTAACACCATCTTACTACTCAAGAACTAACTCAAATGGTTCAGGTTGTGGTAATGATACAGCAACAGAAAGATTAATGAACAGAAAGTACATTGTTGACTCAATGGTTTACTGGGCAAAAGAATATCATATCGATGGTTTCAGAATTGACCAGGTAGGATTATTTGATACAGATACAGTAGTAGCTTTAACAGAAGCTTTACATGCAATTGACCCAACAATCCTTCTTTATGGTGAAGGTTGGTCAATGACTACAAATACAAGTAAAGAAGTTAAATTAGCAACACAGGGTAATGCAGATGCAACACCAGGATTTGGTTACTTCAACGATGGTATCAGAGATGCTGTTAAAGGTGGAGTATTCGATGATACAGAGCCTGGTTATGTAACAAGAAATTACGCTAAACTTGGTACTTTATTAGAGAACCTTAAAGGTTTACCAATGTGGATTGACGGACAGTTCAATCCTGGACAGGAATTAGTTAAACCTGCACAGGTAATTAACTATAACTCATGTCATGATAACTATGCTTTATTTGATAAATTAGCATTAACAAATCCAGATGACAGTTACGAAGAAAGAGTTAAACAGAATAACCTTGCAACAGCTATTCTCTTTACATCACAGGGTGTTCCTTTCTTCCAGGCTGGTGAAGAAATTTTAAGATCTAAACCACTTGAAGGTGGCGGATTTGAGCATAACAGTTATGCTTCTCCAAGTTCACTTAACTCTATTAAGTGGGATGATTTAAACAAGGCTGAAGTACAGCAGTCAGTTGCATACTACAAAGGTCTTATGGAACTTAGAGCTAATCATGCAGCATTTAGAATGACAAGCTTTAATGATATTATGGATAACTTCGAATATATTTTAGAAGGTGATGCTGATGAAGATAGCGTAATCGCATACAAACTTAACGGTGGTGTAAACGGTGAAGTATCTGACGGTATCGTAGTTATCTTTAACCCAAGTAAGAACACAAAATCTGTTGACTTACCAGAAGGAGAATGGAATATTTGTGTAAATGCTGAAAAAGCAGGTACAGAAGTATTAGGAACTGCTACAGGTAAAGTTGATGTTGAACCAATCTCAGCTATGGTTTTAGTTAAGGGTGCAACAGAAGACAATAAGAATGTTATTGTAAGTCAGAATGATCCTAATGTTACTGTTGAAGATGCAAATGGTGTATTAACAGGTACAGAAACATTTACTTCAGAAAAAGTTTCTGATGCTAAAAAAGTTGAAGATATTAAAAATATTGTTAAAAAGAATAATATAGCTTTTGATGATATTGCAATTTTTGAATTAATATTAAAAGATGCAGCAGGTGTTGAGATTCATCAGTTAAATGGTAAAGTTCAGGTTGTAATGAATGTACCTTTTGAATTAAAAGCAAATGAAACAATTAAAGTATTTAGAGCAGATGGAGATAAGATGATTGAATGTAAATCTTCAATTTCTAATGGTAAGATTAAATTTGAAACAGATCATTTTAGCACATTTGTATTTGTTAAACAGGCTGCCCTTGCACCAAATGAAGGACCAGCAACAGGTGACAATGCTATGGCTTGTGCATTAATCGTTTTAATGGCTTTCGCATGTGTAGCAGCAGTAGTTATTGTTAGAAAAAGAAAATTCAACTAGTTATTAAGGAATGATATTATGAAAAACATTATTAAAAAAATAAGTGTTGCAGTGCTTGCATTCATGCTTATGTTTGGAGCAATTGTTAACACAAATGTTAAAAGCATATATGCAGATGATAATATTATTACAGTTAAGTTTACTTATGTAAGAGCGGACAATAGATATTCAGATTTTTATATGAAGGCATTCTTGCCATCAGGTAGTTTTGATACAAATGGACCGTTCATGATAATTGGTGATAAGGCAGTATTTGAGTGTAAACTCCAGAAAGATGTTGATATTGATGAAATTATTTCTTTCAGAGTAATGGAGAAAACTATTGGCGAAGCAGTTATCAAGGGTGAGATTGATATTTCAACTATTAACTCAGGTACAATTGATGTTGTAATTAATGGTGATTCAGGAGCAACAACAATTACAGGAACTAGTGGTAGTTCTGAAATGACAAATCCGGAGACACCAAGTGTTGAACCAGAGACACCAAGTGCAGGAACTGAAACACCAGATGAACCTGCAACAGAACCACAGCAGGATGCACCGGTAGAGCCGGATATAGCTTACACAGAGAAGTTAGATGTTGGTGATGATCCTAATAAAGATTATTCAATGAAGCCAGCTATGGTAGTTGTATGTGATGTATTATTTTTAGCAGGATTAGGTGTAGCAGTATTCTTTGTATTAAGTAAAAAGAAAAATGCATTTATGTAATTAATAAAAAACGTTTGAAGTCTTAGTACTTCAAACGTTTTTTTATAATTATTAACTATAGAGTGAGTTTTTATATTAATTTATAGTAATATTATTGAAAAAAAATATACATTATATTAATATAAATGTTAGGGTTTATATCCAATAAAATAAGTTAAACAGATGTCTGATATATTTATGTAAGTGCATTTAAAACACATTCATATAGACAGGAAAGGAATGTTATGAGCAAAAAAAATGAGTATAATTTAGAGTGGATTAAGAAATATTCTTCAGCGGAATTTGAGAATGAATTTACTTACGATGGGATTAATTTGGGAGCGGTTTATAGCGCAGACAATACGATTTTTAAGTTATGGTCACCTTTTGCAGATAAGGTTATTGTAAACTTATATCAATCAGGTGATATTAATTCTTCTGATAAGATTGAAAGTTATGAAATGAATAAGAGTGAAAATGGTGTATGGGATTATCAGGTAAATAAAGATTTAGATGGTGTGTTTTATACTTTTACAACTATTTTTGGAGATGAAAAAAATGAGTTTTGTGACCCATATGCTAAAGCATGTGGAGTGAATGGTAAAAGAGCAATGGTAGTTAATCTTTTAGATACTAATCCTAAAGGTTGGGAAGAAGATGTTAATCCGAATGAAAAACTTTCATATTGTGAATCAATTATCTATGAATTACATGTGAGAGATTTATCATCTGATGATTCATCAGGAATAAATAATAAAGGTAAATTTTTAGGACTTACAGAAAATGGAACGACTGTAAATAAAGAAGGAAAAATTAAAACAGGCATAGATCATATAAAAGATTTAGGGGTAACACATATTCATTTATTACCATTTTATGATTATGGAAGTATTGATGAATCAAAAGAATATGATTCGGAAAAGTATAATTGGGGATATGATCCGGTAAACTACAATGTTCCGGAAGGCTCATATTCAACTAATGCTTTTGATGGTAAAAATCGAATCAAAGAACTTAAAGAAACTATAGCATCACTTCATAAAAATGGAATAAGCGTTGTTATGGACGTTGTATATAATCACACATATGATGAAGAGTTTTGTTTTAATAAAGCAGTTCCGGGATATTTCCATAGAATTGACGAGAATGGTGTTTTTTCAAATGGCTCTATTTGTGGAAATGATACAGCCTCTGAAAGAAGCATGGTAAGTAAATATATAGTAGATTCTGTTTTGTATTGGGCTAGAGAGTATCATATTGATGGATTTAGATTTGATTTGGTAGGTTTATTAGATGTGGATACTATATCAAAAATCAGAGAAGGACTAGATAAGATTAGACCAAATATAATATTGTATGGAGAAGGTTGGAGTCTTGAAACAAAACTTACAAAGGAAAACGTAGATTTAGCCGTACAAAAGAACGTATGTAAATTAAAAGATTTTGCAATGTTTAGCGATGATATACGTGATGCTATGAAAGGACATGTTTTTGATGAAAAAGTAAAAGGATTTATTTCAGGAAATACGGAAAATGTGGATGTGTTAAAAAAATCAATTATGGGTATGCCGGATTGGAGTACATCACCAAGAGATGTTATTAATTATACTTCCTGTCATGATAATTATACTTTGTTTGATAAAATAAGGTTATGCAATGAAGGAATTTCTTTTGAAGATGCGATAAAACAAAACCTTGTTGCTATATCAATTGTTATGTTGTCACAGGGTATTCCTCTTATGAATGCAGGTGAAGAATTTTTAAGAACTAAAACAGATAATGAAGGTAATTTTGTAGGAGATAGCTATATTTCACCTGATTATGTAAATTCTATCAAATGGAGTAACTTGGAAAAAGAAGAATATAAAAAGGTTTATGAATTCTACAAAGGAATAATTGCGTTTAGAAAAGCACACAAGTTATTCCAACTTGAAGATTTTAAAGAGATTGAGGAAAAAGTATCATTTATTGATTATGAAGATGACAAAGTTGTAGCATATAAGCTTAAAGATAATAAAGAAGAGATAATAGTTATTTTAAATGCTTCGGAAGAAAATGTAAAAATAACATTGGATGAAGGGAAATATAATGTATTTATAAAGGAAGATATAGCTGGGAACGATGTTCTCTGTACTTTAGAAGGCGAAGTAAGTGTAGCACCTGTATCAGTAACTGTTTTAGTAAAATATTAATTAAAAAATCGACTTAAGAATCATAATCTTAAGTCGGTTTTTTAATTATCTTAATTCGATTAGTTGATACTAATATGTTCAGCGGTATCATCATTAGAAGATGATTCTTCAGAAGTGATTTCGTCCGGAGTAGTTTGTTCCGGAGTAGTTTGTTCCGGAGTAGTTTCCTCTGGAGTAGTTTCCTCTGGAGTAGTTTGTTCCGGAGTAGTTTGTTCCGGAGTGGTTTGTTCCGGAGTGGTTTGTTCCGGAGTAGTTTCCGTTGGTTTATGAGACGGAGTAGTTGGTTTTACGGACGGATAAGTTGGTGTTGTAGTATTCTCAGTAGGTTTTATTGGTTTAGTAGTTGTTGTATTTCCATCTGAGTTTTTGGTAACAATGATATTTATTTTTTTTGAAGCACTTCTTCCTAATAAGTCCTTGACTGAAAGAGTTATCTCATATGTTCCAGATGTATTTTTGTCATATTTGCCTGAAATTGATACAGAAGAACTAATATCATTACCACAAGTATCCGTAGCTTTTACAGTTGATAAAATATTGATGTCTGAACCAGCCTTAATTGTTATATCAGAAGCTGTAATTGCAGGTGAACAGTTGTGCCATGGATTTTTTGGATCAGGGTCAGTTGGGTCCCAATCTCTATACGGACTATTTTCAGGTATTTTAATAACTTGTGGTTTACCTAATGGACCAGGGCTTGTTGCATCATCATAAATTACAACAGTTGTTCCATATGGACAGTTATCATATATCCATTTAGAATCTTCAACAGTAAGTCGTATACAACCGAGTGATGCCGGGTTTCCTAATTTATTAAATTCCATATATTCTAATTGGTCTTTTTTCGGACTATAACATGGAACAGAGTGGAAAAGTATTCCACCATATACTCTGGTTGCATATTGAGAATGTGTACCATCTACCATTTGACGCCATGTGTACTTAGAAGACGTTTTAAATGTACCAACAGGTGTATTCATTATATTCAAACCTGTAGAACATGCCATTGATTTATGAGGTACTGTATATTCACCTTTATCGTTTTGCTTATAAACAGTTACACAATTAAGCAATCGATTAACCTTAATTAAGTAAGGATATGATGAAGGCTTTAAAGTTGTTTCTGTTTCTTCTGTGGCATCTTCAGGTAATGTGAAATCCATATCACTAAGTGTTGAATCGTCATTAGTTGTGTTATCAGAGGAATTTGATTCCTGATTATCTGTAGTAGAAGGAGCAGTTGTTTCATATGAACTTTCATCAGATGTTGATTCAAGTGATAATTCACCATATGATGCAATCGTATTAGGATTGTCCTTCTTTAAAAAAGAAAAGAACATAATTACAATAGCAATCACTGCAAATGATAATATGTATGCCATTATTATCTGTTTATTTCGTAGTATAAAATCCTTTAAATTTGATAAAAAACTATTATTATCCATATAAATCCTTTCTTTCATATTTTTTCACAAAATATCTTAACCATTTTACACAATATTAAGGATATATACAAGTGAAATTTTATTATAAAAAAATAAAATAATAATATATCTATTGATTTATGGAAAAACTAATTTTATAATAGGAAGAAATTTATTATAAAAAGGAAAGGTTGACATTAAAGTCTTAGGTAAATAGATGGCAGATAATCCAAATGGTATGAATAATAGGGATAATAGAAATGGTATGAATGATAACCGAAATAATGATCAGAATAAGAAAGATAAAAGAAAGCAAACTATTATTATTTTAATTATTGCAGCATTTGTTACTTTAATTGCTTCATCTCTAATGTCATCGATATTAGAAGATGCAACAACTAAAGAGATTACTTATGATGAATTTACAAAGTTGATTGAAGAAAATGAAATTGACAAAATCATTTTTACGGAAAGTAAAATATTAATTACAAAAAAGAGTGAAGAAGATACTTATTTTAAGAAAACTTATTGGACGACTGCTCTTAATGATCCGGATTTAATTGCTTCACTTAAGGAAAATGGTGAAATAGAATTTAAGGGACAGGTAACAGATAAGCAGTCAAGTATAGTAACATTTATTTTTGAATGGATATTACCGTTTGCTTTTATATATTTTATTATGGGACTTTTATTTAGAAAAATAAGTAAGGGTTCAGGGATGATGGGAGTAGGTAAATCAAATGCAAAAGTATATGTTGAAAAATCTACAGGAGTTACATTTGCAGATGTAGCAGGACAAGATGAAGCAAAAGAGTCACTTACTGAAATTGTGGACTTTTTGCATAATCCTGGTAAATATTCTACAATTGGCGCAAAATTGCCAAAAGGAGCATTACTTGTAGGACCACCGGGAACAGGTAAGACTTTACTTGCAAAAGCAGTGGCAGGTGAGGGAAAAGTTCCGTTTTTCTCATTGTCAGGCTCAGATTTTGTGGAAATGTTTGTCGGTGTAGGTGCATCTAGAGTTAGAGATTTATTTAAACAGGCACAAGAGCAAGCGCCATGTATTATCTTTATAGATGAAGTGGATGCAATAGGTAAGAGTAGAGAGACTCAAC
>JAFQCK010000036.1 GCA_017416465.1 Lachnospiraceae bacterium
ACCAGCATAAGAAATTATCTTCTTTCCAAGATTGTTTTCCAATTGGTTGAGTTGTTAGATTATAATCAACACATCTAATAACTAAAGAAAACTTATCTTTGATATAATCAGTTAAATCAACTTCAAAAGGTGTATGTCCACCAATATGTGTATATATATGTTGATCATCAACATATATATCACATTGATAATCTACAGCACCAAAATATAAAATATATCTTTTTTCTTTATTAATCTCTAATTCAAGATCTTTTTTATACCAAATAATATGATGATGATCTTTAATATTTAAACCTGAATTTTTAGTATAATAACTAAAAGGAACTTCAATATTCATATCATAAAATTCATTTTTTAAATATTTCTTATTATGTATCCCTAAATTATCATCATCAAAGGCAAACTGCCAAGTTCCATTTAAATCTAACCATTTCTTTCTAATAAATTGTGGTCTTGGATATTTTAATCTTTCCATATAATCCTCCTTATTTATGCTCTAATATATTATATCATACATTAATTTTACTTTTAATATTTCTTTAAAAAATAATCTGCTAAAGTGAAAAGTTAAGTTCCACTTTAAAATGAAAAAAACAAATGTTGAATTTACTTTTACAAAAATAAGATTATAATGAGATATGAAGATAATTTGTATCTCATTATTATTATTTTGGTGTGGAATTATCTTTTACAGATTTGTTTTGATTATTAATGCAAGAAAAAAAGAGCGCATGAAAACGTAGCGGAATTTGGCCTTTTTTTGGCTGTAAGACTAAATTCCACTTGAAGACTATGTAATTGATGTCATTTTACTTCTTGTGTTATTAATATATTGAATATTTATTTTTTGAGAAGATAAGGTTTTAGGATGACCTTATCTTTTTCTATCTCCTGAATTCCATAAGATTCAAATTTTTTATATAATTCAGGTGCAAGAAATTTCATCATCTCAATTGGAGACTTTCCTTTAAGAGATTCTCTTGGAAATGAATTGACATGAGAAATCATGAGATTGACTGCATATTGATCAGTTAATCCAAGTTTTCTTAAATCATTATTTTTAGGACATATATATCTTATCTCTCTGTGACTGTTTTCTAGTTCAGCTTTCTGTGCTGACTGCATGGGATCGCAGTAGAATACTCTGGTTCTTCTAGAACCGTTTTCTAGTTTTTCAAATCCTTCAGCATCTGTAAATTCACTGCCGCGATCAGTAAGCATGATCTGCACATGTCTGACAAATAATTCATGGCCTAGAATCTCTTCAAGAGTATCAACGCCTAAAACCATCTCATCAGATGTTTTCACATCATGATATAAAGAAAAAGTAAAACCATAATCAACGAATTCAAATGTCTGCAGAAACGGTCCATTAGATCCATCATTATAGACAGTATCCATTTCAACTATATTTAGAATTGGATTTTCTTCTTTATACTTTTTATAGTCATCATAGGTTCTTCCTTTAAGATACTTTCTGTCCTGTCTTTTCTTAAATGAAGCTTTCTGCTTTTTTGTCATTTTTCTTGATGTCTTGCGTCTTAGGTCTATATTCGATATGCCAGACATCTGAAAAATATTTCCATCGATATAGTTATAAAGAGTTTTCTCGCATATATCAAATTCTGGGTGACCAGCAATGATCTGATATGGTGAATGTCCCTGATCAATTAATGGCTTAATCGCATCTCCTAGTTTCTTAGCTTCACTATATGTAAGATTTACACCAACTCTTGAATCAACAAGAGTAGCTTTATATTCCTTATGAGCCTCATCTGCATAATAGAAGTATTTATCATATCTGCAGTGAGTATATTTACTGCATCCATTGCAGGCACCTGGAGAACGGTCTCTTCTGGAGCATCTGAAACGTGAATAATTTAAGCATGATTCAGGATTGCAGGACTTCTTTGAAGAGCATCTAGGATATTTGGCGCAGTCAGTAGGATAAGTATTTTTATGATTAAGTTTTCTATGCTTTTTAATTTCCTTGCCGATAGATGATTTATCTTTTCCAAGTATGGAAGCAATATGAGTTTTTTTAGAGCCGTTGTGAATGCCGGTCTGAATGATCTGACGATCCTGTAGAGTAAAATGAGAGTTTTTATTATTTTCTGCCATAGTAATACCTCGTTTCTCTAAGAAGTAAAAGACATTTAAATAATAAAATAATGTAAGAGTAAATTCCACTTTAATCTAAGTAGAATTGAGTGTAAGAGAAACTTCCACTCTATACCCTTTAAAGTGGAATTTAACTTTTCACTTTAAGT
>JAFQCK010000037.1 GCA_017416465.1 Lachnospiraceae bacterium
CTTTGGAAGCAATTCGTCAGCTTTCTACGTTGCATGATACAAATATAGAAAAACTTCCGAAAACGACTAGAAGTAAAGATAATTTAAGAGCTGTGTTTGATTATATCGAGCAGTATCCTATTATTGATATTAAGAGAACTGCTAAGGAATTAGATATTAGTTATAATACAGTAGCTACGGCTGTGAAGAAGCTTGTAGAACTTGGTATTTTGCAGGAGACAACCAATGCTGCCAGGAATAGAGTATTTGCCTATGAGGAGTATTTAGGGATATTGAGGAAGGATACGTAAGAAGGAGGAAAAAGATAATGATACCTGAGACATCTGTTAATTGGAAAGCATTTGAATATAAGTTTTCAGACAATCCACAAAGAGCATTTGAAAATCTAACGTATTATTTGTTTTGTAATGAATATGGACAGAAATATGGAATATTTAGATATTTTAATCAGCCACATATTGAAACAAATCCTATACACGTAGGAGATAAAATCATAGGGTTTCAGGCTAAATATTATGCAGATAGTGTTGCTATGTCGAGTAAGGAAAAAGAATTAAGTGAAGCGGTAGAAGGAGCTGCAAGATCTTATCCTGGTATTACGACACTTTATTTTTATATTAGTCGTGAGTTTTCACCAAGTTCAGAGAAAGATATAGTGAAACCGGCATATCAGACGAATATTGAAAATACTGCGAAAGAATTAGGTATAACAATTGAATGGAAAGGTCCTAGTAATATTGAAGCTCAGCTTATGCAAGATAAGAGACTTACTATTTGTAGAAATGTTTTTTTTCAAGTGGATTCTGCAGTACAGGAGTGTTGTGAAAGTCTAAAAAAGCATAAAGAAGATATATTTAATCATATTAGAACACAAGTATCGTACAAAGATAAAATAATTGTTTTGGATACCAATGATATCATTATAGATAGTTTTTTGAAGTCTAATAATCAGATTTTAGTAATAGATGGTGAGGCTGGTACAGGAAAATCGGCACTCATTAAGAAAGATTTAGTGAGTATTGATAATGATACAATCGTTCTGGCATTCAGATGCACAGATATGGATGTTTCTGACAAGAGAAATTTCTTATTGACATATGGATCGCTTGTAATAGATGAAGTGTTAAAAGTGTATGAAGAGACAGAAAACAGAATTCTATATGTTGATGCCGTTGAAAAATATTTTATTTTAGAAAATCAGCAAACATTTGAAGATTTACTTCAAGTGTTTATTTCTGCTGGTTGGAAAATAATTCTTACCATTAGAACTGCCTATGTAGAGTCGTTTCATAATTTGATGTTAAATGGAATATGTGTACAATCGGAGCATGTTGATCCTATTAGTAACGAATTGCTTTATGAATTGTCTGATACATATGGATTTGTATTGCCAAGTGATAAGAAATTGACGGATATACTTCGTATACCATTTTATCTTGGTTTATATTTGACACTTGATAATATAGAAGATGCAGAGTTATCTGCTTTAAATCGAGAAGTATTTGAGGAAAAAATATGGGATGAAATTATTCGTAACAATCGAATGCGAAAAAACAACTTACCAACAAGACGTGAAAATGCGTTAGTATTCATAACGAAAGAAATGCTTAAAAATGAAAGCTATTCGTATATGATACAGCCCGGAGATGATTATGATGCACTTTTTGAATTGGAACAAAATGGTGTGATAATCGAATCTGAAGATGCCAAAACGTATTACCATGGACATGATGTGTTTGAAGAACTAGTGGTAAATCATATCTTTACGGAACAATATAAAAATAATATTCCTGTAAAAGAATTTTTTGAGCAATTTGGGACAACGTTACGCATTAGAAAGCTGTTTCGCGGATGGTTAACGGATTTTGCAAGTATAGAAGCACATCAGGATTTTGTGTTTGCAACGCTTGAATGCAAAGATGTTAATGTGATATGGAAAGACGAAATTATATTAACTATAATCAGTACGGATAAATTAAAAGATTGTTATAATAAGCTTATGCGAAATATGGATGACAATAATTATGCATTACTAAAGAAAACGGTCTTTCTGATTAATACATGTTGTCGTGTTGCAGAACATGTAGAAGGAGCTTTGAGTAAAGGAAATATATGGCCCTTAAGATTCTCTAAACCATCAGGATATGCATGGGAGTCAATTTTTAAGTTCATTCTTGACAAGAAAGATAAAATAAATTGGGATAAGGAATTAGTAACAAGTGTGATTGAGATTTTGGATTCTTGGACTAAGGTTTATGTGAATCGGAAAACAGAGAATACGAGAACAAGTGGCAAGATTGCTTTGTATTTGTTTGAAAAACTGTCAACAAGTGAAGAATTTCGATATACTATAAAAAAAGATTATATTGAAAAGCTGGAAGATGTTTTGTTGAATTCAGCTTGGATGATAAAAGATGAGCTGGGAAATATATTTCAGATTGTTATTAATGGAATAAAGGATGAGATTTCCTATCCTTTAGGTAGAAGAAGTAGAAAACCTGATGCACCAAAGATGTATATTGATTTAGCGGAAAAAGCTATGTCAGATGTATATCATTACGGACAAGTTCCATATGCAATGCCAGAAATGGTAATTGAGTTGATGAAAAAAATGTGGCTTAAACCAGATGGAATGCCGATATAACATAATTCTCTGGAAATGGATGGCTACTTTGGGCTTAATGAACATTTGTCACATGATTATTACCCTGCTAGTGCATTTAAAACACCGATAGGAGGATTATTTCAAGCTAATCAGCAGTTGGCGACAGATTTTATTATATATTTTTGTAACAAAACAGGAGAAGCATATCAAAAATCGCGTTTAAATATAGATTATAGAGAATGTTTTGATATTACTATCCATGTTGGAGAACAGACGGTGAAGCAGACAGCATCAACTCGTTTATGGCAAATGTACAGGGGAAGTCATGTGGGTTCAAATCTTCTTGTTAGTCTTTTGATGGGATTTGAGAAGTGGTTACTTAATGTTGTAAAAAACTCTCCAACTAATGTTGTTGTGGATTACTGTCAACGTATATTAAATGAGTCAGAGAATGTAATGTTGACTGCAATTGTTGTTAGTATTGCGGAAGCATATCCAGAGAAAATGCTGGACGTTGTTTGTGAGTTGCTTAAGACTAAGGAGATTTTTCATTTAGATTCCAACCGATTTAGTTCTGAACGCACGGGAACTTTGGCACTTCTTAAAAACGACTTTTTTTCCATAGAGAGAAAAGAGAGTAATAATCTTCCGCATAGAAAAATCAGATTAGAGGATGTTATTTTAAAATATCAGACAAATCAATCGGAGTTATCAGAAGAAGATTTTGCCAAACAGAGGGATAAAGTCTTTGCAGCCATTGATGAGGTAACGGTAGATTTGGATATGTGGCAGACTGATGATAAGTATGCATATTTTAGAATGGATTTACGGCCTTATAAGGAAGTGACAGATGTAAATATCGATGATGAAGGTCGTGCAGTATATATGATAGCTCCTGAGTTTACAGAAGATATGAAGGTATTGAGCAAAGAAAGTAAAGAAATCAATGATTTCCATTTTAAGTATGCAGATTTACAATGTTGGAGTGATTATAAGTTTAACCGTAATGAGAAGTTCAAGCAATATACGAAATATTCTGATACTAATGTGATTTGTGAAGAATTAAGTGTGGTATGGGAACTACTAAACAAAATAAATTCAGATGATAGCATAAATGATGATGATAAATGGTTAGCTACCCATAGATATGTATCAATAGTTTCGTATACGAGTGCAGTATTACTTAGAGATTATGTAAGGGAGTTAGAACAAAAAGATCGAGAACTATGTAAACAAATTGTTTTTAGTTTGGGTAAAATGTTTGCTAAGGCATCAAAATATGAATTTGTTCAAGCCGGAAACGGCGTAGACGCAATCGTAGTGGGACTTCTTGTTTTAATAAGTGAAGATAATCGTCATTTAATAAGTGAAGATAATCCGTTGTATTTGCTATTGGAATTAATTCTTATGGATTGGAGTGATGACAGTCGTATAATAAATCAGATATCGAGTGATATTTGGGAGTGTGGTAAGCAATATGGTTGGCAATTTCTATATGCTTTTTCCGTGGTTGCAGAACAATATAAAAAAGAAATTATAAAAGACAGAGATACTTCTGTAAATGATTTTTTCAAAAAGAACAAGAAACTAATAAAGCAAGTATTAGAAAAGGAAGTAAGTACCTATACAGATATTGATTTCAAACATTTAAATATGTCTGTTATGTTTGCGACTATTTTAATGATTCCATTTAAGAGTAAAGAAGCGTCATTGGTTGCGGAGTTGACGAAAGACATTGCAATGCGGCTTGCTTTTGATAATAAGGACTCTTTGCGAGAAAAATATGGGAATATTTATGGACATATATTTAATTATGTGGTGTGGTTTGCCCATGTCTTATTGTATTGTGAAGAGCAAGATAGAACAATACTTATTAAGTTGTTTTTAGAACGAGCAGATTTTATTAGGAATGATAATACAGAACATTTGCTCAAATGGCTTATTCAGGAACAAGAAATTCATGGTAAGGAAAATGAATTTTGGAGTGTGTGGAATGCTCTGAAACCACGAATGCTTGAATTGAGTCATGAAAAGGAACGATACTATTATACTGATTATAATGGACCGATAGGTAAAGATAGAGTCATCGCAGGGTATCTATTTGCTAATACTGAATGGCGTGAAAATGTTCATAGATGCATATTACTTTCTAAAGAAAAAATAGAATTTTTTGATGATTTTATTTCGAACACGGGAAGTTTTAAGGTAGTGCTTTACTCTATAGCTAGACTACTTAATACGGTTGGAAAGGAAACATATTTTGAGAAAGGAATTGATTGGATTTATATTTTAATTCAAAAGGATCGAGAATGTGATGCAAAGCTTTATGTGAATACATTGTATTATTTAGAAGAGTATATTGGAAGTTTTGTTGTTTCTCATAGAAATGATTTTAGGACAGAGGTAGTTCTAGCACAGAAAACACAAGCTGTATTAGAGTATATGGTTGGTCAAGGTTCACAGATAGCTTTTTTTATCAGAGAAGAAATTTGATAGGTATTTAACCAGGATTCAAAAACCATTACTAAATTTCGTGTTTTGCACAGAATTTAGTAATGGTTTTGCTGTTTATACCGAAAAACATTAAAATTTGCAGAAAATTGTTGCTCCCTACTTGACACGAAGGTGAGTGGAAGTCCGATTATTCAGGATGGAAAGATTGTTGGTGCTGTGACACATGTGTTGGTAAATGACCCGACGAGGGGATATGGAATATTTATAGAAAATATGTTGGAGCATTGAGCCCGGGCGGCGGGACGAGGAAAAGACTTCTGGGAAGTTTGCATACCATGAAGTCTTTTTAGATGTTCCGACATACGGCGAAAGCCATACAGCGAGATGAAGCAAAGCGGAATCGAACTGCATTTCTCAATGAAAGTAAGCAATTTAAGGTTGTTTACAGAAGCTGCTTGGACGTAGTAAGAAGGGAGAATTGAATTTATGATGGAAAAAAATTACA
>JAFQCK010000038.1 GCA_017416465.1 Lachnospiraceae bacterium
AATGCTGGCAATCAGGCCGTTAATAAAATCTTTATATATCTTTTTATTCATATGTGTTGTTTTCATCAAAGGTACAACCTCTATATCAAAAAGAAAAGTAATCCTTAATCAGAGGACTTTACCAGTTATTGTTTCAGAATACTAAATATAATGATTTTGTATCATTGGGTGACATCTCTCAAATTTCAAATGGTAATAGCGATGTGAAAGATGCTTCAATGAGCAATGATGGAAGCTTGTACCCATTCTTTGATAGATCAGACGAGATAAAATTTCTCCCTGAATATCTGTTTGATAAAGAGGCTATTATATATCCTGGTGAAGGCTCGGAGTTTTACCCCCGTTATTACAACGGAAAATTTGCTCTACACCAAAGATGTTATGCCATATATGATATCTCAACAGATTTTATTCCCAGATATTTATATCATTATTGCAAGACACAGAACTCATATTTCGTAAGAAATGCTGTTGGATCAACAGTCGCTTCATTAAGGATAGATACATTCAAGAGATTGAAAATACCAGCCATTCCTACTCATCATCAAGAATCATTAGTAATGTTTTTAGATAAGATTGAGGCTAAGATTGAGTGCAATAGAACCATACTAAAAAAATATGAAGAGCAGAAAAAATATCTACTCTCCACCCTTTTTAAATAAACATCTTTGATAATAAATAATTCTTTTGTTTCTCTAAGCATAACAGGGCATTGCATTCTATATGGATCATTTTCTCAATTGTTGAGGCAGCATTTACGATAATTTCCAACCAGCCATTTTCGGGAATTAAAATCTCATTGTCAAGAAAATGCTGATTGGTTATGTTAATTGTATTTTTAGCTCCTTTTTGAATCAAGCGATGCAGATAGTTCTTGGTGTTGACTGGACTTTTGAAATATAGGTGTAAATAAATGCCAACATAATCATTGACAGGACGATACACGCCATATAAAGGAGATACGGCCACCGGTCTATCCAAATTACTACGCTTTACTATTCCATAGGGGAATTCTCCCGTTGGGCTCTTAGTGTATACTATATCCCCATAGTTAACAACGTTATAATGCAGTACTTCTTTAGCAGCAAATGAACGACCTAAATAATCTATCTGATTGATTACTCCCTGTCTGACTGACACAGAACATACTTCGTGGTTCTCGACATTCTTTTCATGGACTTCTATTAATACATCCCTCAATGCTACTGCTTTACATTTACATGTTTTCCCTTTGTTTACATCGGTAATAAGTCCTCTGATTAAGGATTACTTTTCTTTTTGATATAGAGGTTGTACCTTTGATGAAAACAACACATATGAATAAAAAGATATATAAAGATTTTATTAACGGCCTGATTGCCAGCATTAATAATAATTATGACTCAGTAGCAGATGCTTTTGAGAATCATTATGACTGGCCGGAAATTGATCCTGTTCGTTCAGAGATTTGCAAATGTATTATTTGCGGGTTTTACCAAGCGGCTATTACATTAACTAATCATCTATTAGAATCTGTTCTTAAAAAAGCATTAATAATCGAAACATCTTTTAAAAACAAAACTGAGCAGAATAATATTGCTAATGTATTTGATGATGCGTCAGCTCATTTTGCGAAAGAAAATCTATACAATAATATAGAGCAAGCACACAAGGTAGGTTTGATTACTGATATAGAGAAGGATACTCTTCATAATTTCAGAGACAACTATCGCAATGCATTCTCACATGCCGATCCTCAAAAAACTTTTTCAGGAATCTCTATCCCTGCAAAAATGTTCACGACTAAAGATCTTGATGATCCTGAAGAATTCTTCAAAAGAGTATTTACAGATAATCCCAATATAACTTTATCAGCTGAAAGTAATGTTATAGTTCAAGGACTTATTCAGAGCATAAAAGCAGAACAACAAGCCACTCAATATTTTCTTACGATTGATGAAGTTATCCGCAGTATCTATTCTAAACTTTTTGATAATAAAAAGAAATAGGATTCAAAGACCTCAATTAAGGGAATAA
>JAFQCK010000039.1 GCA_017416465.1 Lachnospiraceae bacterium
GCATAATCAATAATTCCATCACAAGGCTCGTTTATGTATTTAGAGTGTTTAAGCAAGTTGGTAATGAAATCAACATCCGCTTTTTCAGAAATTTGGAATGTGTTGTTTGTTCCAAAAGACTTGACATCCAAAATTACATTTGTTGGATCTTCATATTTCATAAACCAACTGCCCATTTTAACACCAATATTGCTCTCATACGGTTCATCAGGAGAAACACCGACATATCTTACTACTTTATAGCCAAGTCCCCAATATGTAACCTTGTTGCCATCAGCGCTTACGATTTTTATACAACATTCAGGCTCATGACCTGTTGATACATTTGCAGTATCAATATACTTAGTAACTAAAGCTGCTATAATAAGCACAAGTAGCACAATAATTGTAATTATAATTCCTTTTTTCTTCATATTGCACCTCATTCTCTGTAATCAGCACCAATGACAATACCGGACATTTTATCTACATAAAATGTAATTGGTCCAAGAAGTCCGTCAAGTTCAGTATTGTAAGTGATTTTATAAAGACTTTTCTCTGTAGTGTCAAAACTTTCATCAAACAAGTATATTGATGTATCGCCATCTAAAATCACTTCTTCAATTTTTGGGTTTTCAAGATTGATTATAGTTTCTATTTCTTTATCACTTAACATTTTTCTTGCATTTTTTACCGCCTGTTCAGTTGTAATTATGGAAAAGCTTTCTATTTCAGCATTCTCTTTGGTGCTATCTAAAACATCGAACTCCTCGCCAGCCTCTTTAGAAAAAGCACTATTTGTCAGTTTAGGTACAGCTCCTGCACCCGCATTTTGCTCTTTGTTGATAGAATTATTTATTGAATACTTATAATTCTCCGATTCTTTTTCTTCATTTGTTTTTTTGCCTGTTTCGGTGTTTGCAATACTGTGTTCTTGATAGCTTGTATTATTTCCAAAATCTAAAATTTTGTTATTGTACACACTGAAACATATCACTGCTATAATACAAAAACACGAAAGAGATGATACGATCCTCGTTGTTTTTCTTCTTCGCATGTTTCGTTTTTCAATTTCTTTTTCGCTTCTTTTCAAGACTTGCTCTGCCATTTCTTCATAACTTTTCATAGTAGAAGCCCTCCTTATCAAGTTCATTTTTAAGTGATAGCTTCGCACGATATAAAAGATTTTCGATCTGGCGTTTACTTTTTTTCATCACAATAGAGATTTCTTTGTTTGATAAGTCCTCAAAAAAGGAAAGGTATAAAACCTGACTGTATTCATCCTTAATCTTTTTTAGTGTATTATGAACAACGAGTCGTTGCTCTTCTTTTATGTACTCGGTTTCAATGTTTTTCTCATCTATGAGCAAGGCATTATAGTCCTCATCGCTTAATTCTACTGTTTTTGAATTGTGTCTTATATAATCTATCGCCAGATTTCTTCCGATGGAATAGAGCCAAGTCTTAAAGGATGATTTTCCTTTGAATTTTGGTCTTTTTACAACCAACCTAACAAAGCAGTCCTCTGTTAAATCTTCAGCTATATGAATATTTTTGACAAATTGGTTCATATAGAGCATCAATCCATCTTTATAATCTCTGATAATATCTACGATACCACTTTCATCACCTTCAAGGAAACGGCGGTAGCTACTTGCACCGTTTTCCATAATATTCTCCTTTCCGAAAGATTTATCTTCCATTTATTAGACGGATTGATTTAGATTTTCTCTCACTTGTTTTTTGCATTAAAAACTGTAAGAATTCTATGAGTAATCATTGCAAGGAATAGAGCTGAAATAATTATCAGCAAACAGATGAAATAAACGACTGCTTTTAACGACATCCAACTTCCGTCATCGTATAATCCAAAAAACTCGGTATAAACCATTCCTGAATACATCGCACCAAGCATGCATAAGTAAAATGGAATTAGTCTAATGTGCTTATTTTTCATCTTAAAACATAACAATAGTTGAATGAGGTATGATACAATAAATACACCAAATGCAATGCCTATGTGCATATAGTCAGCTCCTTTCCTATGTAATAAAAGTGATTATTTGTTTTTCTTAAAAGATAGTCTGATAGCATCAATTATCAATCCATATCCTGCCATTGAAATAACACTCAGAATATGCCACAAATACGGAACTGAATTGATTGCATCACGGCAAGATTTTGTACTGCTGAAAAAGTTAAGTAAAGGATTCAAACCTATGAAAAGGTTAATATTATCAATTCTGGTCAAATTAAAAATAATACCGATAATAGCAACTATAACAAACCAAAATGTAAAAGTTTTAATTATATTTACTTTTTTCATACTATCAGCTCCTTTCGGAAATTAAATCAATCTTTTTTATTACTATCCATTATACCGATAACAGATTTTAATACATTGCCACATTTAGGGCAATGTTCGGGAACTGCACCACGAACATTCATAAGTGAATAC
>JAFQCK010000040.1 GCA_017416465.1 Lachnospiraceae bacterium
TCTCAACTGTTAAGCATCTATCTCGGATTTACGCATATTAGCAACCAAGTGTGCAAGAGTGGTACAGCCTATTTATTTCTAGTCAGACTCAAAATATTTCATAAAAGAATTATCGCTGATGTTATAAAGATGGATAATCTCTGCAGAACGCAGGTTTCACGAAAGACTTACGAACTGCTTTCGTGGTGTGTGATGTTAACTCTAAGTGCCGTCGCATTCAAGTTAAATCTGTAGATTTTTTTAGATAAACAGATTTATTTATCTATAATTACATTATACAAATTTAAGGTTTCCAACTTAGTTTTCATACTGGGGCATTTTACTGACTATCTAATATAGAAAATAGGAATGTTATTTTTTTGTAAAATAATATTCGTCTCTGGATGCAGTATTTTATATAGTTAATGTCGTTCAGAACATACATTCGAATGTCAATAGTTTTTTTCAAAAAATCAAAATATTTTTCTTATTACAACCAGAATATATTAAAACTGTACCCTACTGCCAAAATGACATATAGGATACAGCTTTAAAAATTATCTTACTGTTTCTAAACATTCTACCCCAGACATACATTCTTGCTTATGGCATCTTCAAGTTCCTTAGAGCCGATACCAATATATCTTTGAGTTACATTTACACTTGAATGCTGGAGTAGAGTTCTTACAAGTTCGATGTTATAGTGATTATTAACATAAACATTAGTTGCAAAACCTTTACGAAAGCTGTGACTTCCTACCCCATCCAAACCAAGATGTGAACATACAACCTTTAAATGCTTTAATACTGCCCTTTCAGTTATTGAAAACAACTTTGCTTTGGATGCAATATTATGAGCATATGCATAATCTCGCACAAACTGGTACACTTCATTAGGCACTGTAAAGTTACGATACTTTCCAGTTTTCTGCTCATATATATCAAGACGATATCTACTTCCATCTTTCACAAAGGAATCCATAGTAAGATTTAATATATCACCCACTCTAAGACCAAGATTATATTCAATAATAAGTATTACAGCTATTCTCTCATTAGGCTTATGAGCTACCCCACCATTAACAAAACCCTTTCTTATGGTTGATATAATCAACTTATATGTATCCTCATCTATTGCTCTGGTTCTTTTATTCATAACACCATCTCCAATCATATATCTTTCTTACTTTTATCATTTAAATACCAAACACAAAATGCTAGTAGTTCCTTAATGTACCCCACCACAGTTCGTAAAACCAGTTACACCAAATACAGAACCCACCAGTAAAGCCGTAGTTCCTAATCCAGCAGTTATACGAACCAAACGTACAAGCCGTAATTCGACCAGTTTTTGCTTTTTCTAGCACAGTGGCAGTAGTACACCCCAAAGCCACAAAAAACGATTGTAGGGCATCGTGTGCAGGCGTAAAAGCAAAAAAACGCAAGACACAAACGATACCCCAAAGAGCAAAAAAATAAGAAAATATCTTGTAAAAATCTACCCCTAAACAGAACTTATGACACTCTTATCAACTACGACGTTTCATAAGACCATCATTAGCAAATGTTTGTGCTAACAACTCAACATTCATCATCCCAAATGTTTCACATAAATAATCCCAGTATTCATTGGTATACTTGCAGGCTGATGACATTCTGGCTATAGCACTTCTCTCTATATACATCATCTTTGTCATCTGATTAATAACAGCAGGTTTCCAATGTCTGCCAGCTGTTATATCAAGATAAGGCTGTGTAATTATATGGAGTGTTACTCCTCTTGACATACATAATCTTCCAAAACTCAAACATTTTCCAACTGTTAGAAATCTGTTTACACTCATAACATAAACCACGTCACCAGACTTAAGGATACCCCCAAGATTACTCAAATGATTAACGTGGATAATATTATCCTCATTAACCTTCTTACTATGAAATACCTCTAATGTATTTGTGCTGTCTAAATTTGAAACAATTCCGTAAACCATAATCAAATCCTCCTTTAAATATTTTTAAAGTAAGACTCATCTAAAGCAAACTAAATTAATTCTAATATTTGAAAGTTCCTATATCAAAATGGAACTTTTATAAATAAGTGTTGCAAAAGTGTTTTAAATTTATATGTAAAAACAATCATTATCTCTTCTTCACTTATTTTTTCTTTGAAAACACGCATAAAAAGGGCATTGTATAAAAAAGATAAATATATAAAAGAAAAAACCATACCCCAAAGATGGCAGATTAATGGAACTTTACAAATCTGCTGGATTAAATACTTTAATTCATCTACAAATAACTACTACCACTTATAAAAGCACTAAATCTACAAACATTTAAGTATGCATTAGAACACTTTGTTGCTATTAAAAGTACATCTACAAGAAATGCACATTAAAGTAGGAGTTATCTGATTATGCCTATCACACTTCACATATACGAAACTAGATGAAAGTTTTCACTTAGAACTACCAGTATTGTTTTTAATTATCTGTAATGGGCACACCTATCCATTATTGTTAGTATTGGTGCTCATAACTCGTCTTAGAATTAATCTGACAACGAAACCATTTCTTGAAATCATTAAACGTTTTATATGTATTTATATCCCTTACTACTTTTAATTCAGATAAAAAATCTATTAAATCTATTGAATTAATATCGCCTTTATTAATGATTTTTATTTCTTGATTACCGCTTTTTTGAAGTGTATTTGCAGATAAATTACCGCTTTTTTAATCAATATTTATGAATGAATTATCGCTTTTGAACACAAAAAACACATTATATTCATAGTAACTAAATGCTATAAAACATAATGCGTTATACTTTTTATAAACGATATTAAGTTCGAATGTCCTTATGTGCACCCAGACGCAAAATTTCGCTACTGTATAAATTAATCTTCATGGGTTGCATCACCTTCGGTGAGAGCCATTCAGATTAATTTATCTACAATGATTTAGTTTGGTTTAATGTCCTTATGTTGAGACATAATTAAATATATATAGAAACCAGTTTCCCTCCATTTGTTTATTCTGCTTTAAATAATATTGATATTATTGTTCATTTATATGAATAGCTATTTTTATGACTATAAAGTATCGTGTGTTATCAAAGGAGGGAACACACAATGAATAATACAAATTTTTTCAAGCTGGTACAGTGTCACCTTGAAGAACGTGAATACAACAATGTATACGATAATCTTATGAAAGATAAGAACTATCTTAAAGCCTACCAGCATCACAAAGAAATGATGGATAAATATGAAAATCTAGATTTATCATTAGAACAACGTAAGTTCTTTAATGAGCTGATTGATGCCATTCACTCTCAGGAATGTGCTTACACTGCAGTTTTATTTAGAATGGCTATGCAATATGGATTTTCTATTGTTTGGGAATTGATGGATATGAGATAATCTATACTACATGGTTTAAAATGCACACAAAAAACGCATTATCTTCATAGTGGCTAAATACTATGAAACATAATGCGTTATAGCTTTTGTAAACAATATTATTAATAATAACCTTATATTAAATTTCTTTTAACTCTTCTGGTAATTCTTCTCCTTGCTCCTCTAAATATTCTTTCAAGAAAAATTTTTCAGCATTTTCTTGTGGTATAATAGCAAACTTATCATAAGCCCATCTTGTTTCTATTTCAATTCCAGATAATGCCTTATGTTCTTCATACCCAAAATTCACTTTGAATTTCCAATCACTATCTATATCAAATTCAAAAGATGTCCATGGTTCTTCCGTATATTCCTTAAATTCTAACCATATTTTTTTTGTTATATTTGAAAGTTCATCCATATACTCATCAACTTCATCATCATCTACACTATATTCATCCGGTATATCTCCCCAATGATGAATCATATCGTCATCTGTATAGAAATATAGTGTCAAAAATCTCCAATCACCTAATTCTTTGGCATATAATGATATTTTTTTCCAACTACATGGTATCATATCATCTAATACATTCGCAATTTCACTATAATATCCTATTAATTTTTTTTCCTCTATCATTCTTTTCTCCTTTCATTTTCGAATGGTTCTTTTATCCATTTTCCATTATTTATTCTATACTTGACATCAAATTTAGTTGGTCGTGAAGTATCGTCCTCATAAATAGGTTTAATTTTTACCTGTATTCTGGCAGTTTTGTCTTTTTCTAGCGTGCTTGCCCAAGCATTTTCCATCGCTTTCCACTGCCCTCTATTTAAATTAGAATTCATAGGAACAAGATTGTCTATATCACCAGAACCCATAAAAATACTTGCAATCAAATGACCTCCATCATCCTTTCCAAGTCCTTCTGTTCCATCTCTTCTTCCATCACCTTTTCCAACTTCTACTTGCGCTTTTTTATTACGTTTAGCAACACCTTTTTGTAAAACACCTTCCACATTACAAATTCTACCTTTAGAATCAGTAGTATATTTATATCCTTCTGGCGTTGTATACATAATATTAGGTTTTAATGCTTTCTTGCCTTTTCCTTCAACATAATGCTCACCATATGGTACTTCTACAGGCGTTATTTTGCCACTCTTGCTCTTTTTACCACTCTTACTTACTCCCTTAAGACTTCCCTCTGACATTTCTTCATTATTATCAAATGCCACATTCTCCATTATCTCAGCTTCACTTTTACCATGTTCTGAAACTTCTGCATCAGCCGCTTTACCAGATTTCTTATTCTTATTATTATATATTGGCACTTCTCTCTCCTATTCTACACTATTATCTTTTCTTCGTAAAGTTTTTTATACTATACTATATTTCTTTTGATGAAATTCCAACATTTCTCCAAAATATATCTTTATGTCTTCGTCCTTTTTTGTATTCTGAAAGCTTTCCAACTCTTTTATCCTAACTACTGCATCTTCAATTTCTCTTGGCATTGTTTTTATATATGTATTCCATTCGTACCATTTCTGTACATCTCTTACATCATATTGCTTGGCTCTGATTACTTTTTTCATTACCAGTTTTTCAAGACTTAATTTATCTTCTTTTATAAGTTTCTTCTGATACTCTGATACATATATTTCATTTGCTTCATTTTCATCATAATATAATTTTTCATCATATCCCTTTAACACATATTTATACGTCTCTGTTTCAACAGATGCTCTCATACAATTTATCCATATATATTTTATTGCACCTAATTTTTGTTCTTCCTGTAATAATATACATTTTTTTAATAACGAGTCCATTGCTTGCAGAAAATCTAATATATACTTTTCTTTGTTTTTTTTATACTCTTCATATATTTTTTCACTTGCATTATTCTGCATTTCGTTTAGTTCTTCAGATAATATTTCTTTTATTTCTTCTCTCATAATTATATTACCTCAGGTTTTATTACTGCCCAATATTCCTTCTGCGGCTCTACAATTATTCCATATTTTGAATAAAAATTTCTTAGCTCTTTAATGGTTGTTTCTGTTGTTGGATGATTTCCTTTATTATACTCTTCTACATTTTTCTTATTTAAAAATACAGGTATCATCTCATAATCCTCTTTTATATGTTTCACTGTATGTATACCAAAGTATCCACCTTTTTCTATATCCGGATATTCTCCTGTAAATATAACTGGTATTTCACCAATCTTTTCTATCAGTTCCTCCTCTGATATTTCTTCCTTCATATATTCTACCAACGAAATTATTCCACTTAACTCCGGCTCCAACAACTGTATATCCTCATATGTTACGTCTACTGTAAATGGTAATACCCCATCAATAGATAAATCTGTTTTATTATCTCTTACTTTCTTTAACATTTCCAATATACTTTTTATCTCATATTTTTCGTTTTTACCATATTTTTTTTCATACGACTCAACTGTAGCATACATTTCATTTTTTTCTTTATCATCTGTATTAATAGGTATAGCAACCGGTATATTCCACCTGTCCAATAACTCAAACTGTTGTATAAATAGACCGTTATTCACTTTCATTATCTCCTTTCATGTTTATCGATTGAAGCATTATTCTCTCTTTTACAGGCATCTTTTCAAGACTTTCCAGTTCTTCTCTAATCCTTTTTTCATCTTCAACCATTTTACATTCTGCATTCTCTTTTATATTCTGAAAAATCCCATTAATTTTTTCATATATAAAATTATAACATCCTCCATAAAGTCTTATTTTCATATACCTGCTATACTTTTCCTGATACTTATATATTTTAAATAATTTTTCAACCATTTCTTCTGAATAAAGACTTTTATATAACTCTTTTATTCTTATATACAAACTGTTTCCTTCTGTATTACAATCCATGGTCTTGTATATTTTTGATATATCTATTACTACATCATCCTTAGAATTTGCAAACTGATTTTTAACCACATACAAATCCATTAATTCTTTTTCTTCTTTATATGCATTTCTTAGTTTCTCTTTTTTTTCTTTCTCCTCTAATGATATTGTTGCATATGAACGTTGAAGTTCCTCCTCATACATTTTCATTTGAGTGTTTTTTTGTTCTATTTCATATTTTAATGATTTCAGTAACTTTTCAAAGCACTCGTCTTCCGACATTTTTTGACCGTTTGGAATTAAGCTCGTTCGTTCATCTATATGATGATAATAATACCAATTTCCTTCTTTATCCGTATAACATCCACTACTAAATGGTACATTTGTATACTTATCAGGATAAATCTCATACTCCTTTAGTATAATATTATTTTCAATAATCCAGTTGATAAATTCTTCTTTTTTCACTAAATTATACCTCCTTCATTACTCCGAGTTTTATGAGCATAGCACCATTGATAGGAGTGTTAAGCTGTCCTGCACCTCCTTTTGCGATTTTATTACCTTCTATATTCCATCTTTCTGCTTTTCCAATTAAACCATACTTCGAATTAGTTCCCATTTTCTCTTTGCTCTGAGTCTCTTCAAATTTTTGAATAGTTTCTTTCATTTTTTCAAACTCTTCTTGAGTAATATCCTCAAATTTATCATCCTCTTTTATGTTATTTTTTACCATCTCATTCAATTTATCAGGTGTTTTTTGTTTTTCATCAGAAATAACATCAATATAATCAAAATAATATGTATTATCGAACTTATATGTATGGTATGCATTATCATTTTCTATATATGTTATTGCTCTATCATTCTGAGTATATACATAGTCATCATCTCTCATAACACCAAAATTAGTACCTCCGGGACTTCCTATTCTATCAAGATTTTCCGGAATAGGATTGTCTCTTGAAATTTCCTCTTGTCCTTTAGCTAATCCCATTCTCTTTGGCCATTTTATTGGAGCCCATTCTCCCCATGCTGTTCCTTCTGAATCAGGTTTCAATGAATCTGCCGTTGAAAGTATATTAAAATCTTTCATTTGTTCGAAACTTAACTTCGTTGACAAAATTCTCATCAGTTCTACTTTATCATGATTTGATAAATCTTCTCTGTTAAATACATATTCTCTTAATATAGTATTATATTTTTCTTGTGCTGTTTTGGCATCCATACCATCAAAAGAAACATTTTCCAACTGTTCTATACACTCACTTAATGCTACTCCTAGTCCTAATATTGTTCCTTGAGGATATATATTAAACTTCCCATTAAGATTAACAGAAGAAGAATTATTTAAGATATTCATAGATTTAAGACTTTTTGCAGTTATTTTTCTATCTGATTTTATATCAATTTTTCCGTCTGCCTGTATATTTATGCTTCTATTTGTTCCAAAATATATTACATCCTTATCTCTAGCATATAAATATGTCTTTCCTCTATCTTTACCATCATTAGAAAATCCAATTTCATCTTTTTTATAATACATTCTTTTTCCGTCTGCTGAAGTAAAATATCTATTTTGTGGATTGTCTGTATCCGTTCCTTTATTCTTCCGTAAATTGTTAATTACTATTGCCTCTCCCTCATCTTTAGCTCCTATGTATAAAGATACCATCGTACCCTCTTCCGGCATACAATACATAAGATTGCCCGTTTCAGGTTGCCATGGAAAGAAAAACAAATCTTTTTCACATTTTTCTTTTTCTGCTTCCACATCAATAGTTAATTGAAGCTTTATATCTTCATTTTCACATTTAACTACTTTTCCTTCAAGGCAACGTCCATGAAGTTTTTTATTATAAAATGGTGTTGGCGAATATAAATTTGTATCTGCAATTACATATTTGAAAACCAATTCTCCACCATCCAAATATGCTTGCTTTTCCAATATAATACCAGATATTCCATCATAGCTTGCTGACATACCAATCTTATAGTTTGCATATGAAGTTACTTCGATAGATTTATACTGTTCTATCTTAACATTATCTTTACTATTATTTTTTCTGATAAGATATTTTTCTATATTTAATTCTTTTTTATAATTTTTAGTCAAAAATTCATTATTATTTGCCGTTCCATCACCTTTAATACCTACTTTTAATGTTGGCTTATCTGCTATTTCATCTATAAAAATTGGCATCCAATACTTTGATGCAACTCTACATACAAATTCCCATGTCGATTCCCTATATCTTATAATTGGTATTTTAATTTCTTTATTTTTTATATCAGAATCAATATATTCACATATTCCATCATCATCTGATATTGCTTCTTCAATAACATCTTTTATAGTCAACTTTTCATTTTGAAACGAATAACTTCTTAGTTTTTCATCTAATTTTACAGATGTCGAAATCAATTGTAAATCTAATATATGTTCATTTTTCTGTTGTATTACTTGTGAATATTCGACATATCCTTTAAATAATACCCCCACATCTGTACTATTTATAGATATAATTTTATTCTGGACTTTTTTTAATTCGTTTTCAGGTACACTTCCATCTAATACTCTCAATAAAATCTTTGCATGACCATGTGAATTAGATTTAATTTCAAATTTAATATCTACTATTGAATATCCTTTACTAAACTCTGAAACCTTCAATCCATCAATCGTAATTGCTTCCATATTCGTCTCTCCTATAAACCTGTTGACTTAATTGTAATCATTCCGGCTCCTAATCCTAGTGGACATATTATACATGAGTCTGAAGTAAGTACCGGTATTCCATTTACTTTTACATCCTTACTGACGTTCATCCAAACTCCTGTGGGAGTGCAAGGTTTAGGTGCAGACGGCACTACATTACATTTTCCAAAACATCCAATATTTACAAATGGTATGCTATCCGCCATAGTTGCTACTGCTTTATCATTCATATATACCCCCTTTGGTATCACATTTAATGTAGCAGTATTTGTTCCCATTGGACAAGATAGTTTCGCTCCTGATACAATATAATCTGACATAATAACCTCCTTTATTCTTCAGTATCAACTTCTATAAATTTAATTCCTTTTGCTCCACGCCTAAGAATACTTTCGGCAAATTCCTCTCTTACAGCAATATAAGTTGAATTCAGTCCACCAATTCTGAAAATATATTTTCTCTTATTCATTTTTTTTATATCAAAAACTGCATTTTCTAATACTGTACCATTACCGGTTATTATACTTTTATCTGATAAACACTCTTGTTCATCAAGATGTGGTATAAAAAATTCGAACACTCTATTATTGTTTCTTTCCAGTAAACCTACAAATGTTGCTTTTATATTGGGTTCGTATTTTTGAATACAATATCTTAACATATCTGAAACCATAAACGTAGGTTCAAAAATCACATCTGACTGATACATTTTAATATTTTCCTTTAATAATAAAAAATACTTTTCTTCCAACTTACCATATTGCTTTTTTATAATATGCTCTGTATTAATTTTCCCAAACCAATTTATTATTTGTGGAACATCTGTATACATTTTATCTCTTGTCATAATATAATATTTCATTATAAACCTCCTGATGATTTGCAAAACTAATATTATATATGAACACTTGTTGCTTTGACAGTTGCTTTTCCTTTTAATTCTAAATACGCTGAGGTTCCTTGCTTTAACATTACTGATGATTTTCCGCTTACATTAACCTCATCATTTTTACTTACAATATTAATTTCTTTCGCTGCACTAAGGCTAATATCCTTATTTGAAATAATAGATATTCCTTTTGAATCATCTAACTTTATTTCCATACCATCATTATTTGTTATTCTTATTGAATCCTTTGAAAATTCAACCATTTTTTTATACTTATTCATAATAAACTTTTTCTCAGGTTTATCTCGCAATCCATTTTTTTCTTTCAAATGAACCGCACTTATAACGTAAGCATCATCTTCATATTCAGTTGGAAAATATAATCTTACTACATCTCCCACTTCCGGCATACAATACCAACCTGTACCATCATTGGTTGAATATACGGTAGCAAATGGAAACTCTACATTTTTACTTGCCTGTGTTTCATTTTGCGTATCAACATCTGTATCCACTTCCACTTTATATTCATTTACTTTTTTGACTTTTGCTTGTAATGACGCTCCTATCATATCATAGTTATATATTATTGCCTCACTAAATCTTTTTTCTCCTGCTAATATGTAATTATGCCAAAATTCATCTTTATTAATATTCTCACCATTGTTAGTCTTATTTAAGCTACTATCATATACCGAATCAACAGAATATACATATAGTGTTTTTCCATCTATAATAACTTTCTCACCTATATCAAAATAATCTCTAGAGCGTACTTCTACTACACTATAATCATCTTCTTTTATATTTTTAAGACCATGTTTCTTTTTATTTATATATTCTAAAAATTGCTTTCCTTGTTTATAATATTTAGATTTTAGTTCTTTTTTATCTCCATCCATATTTAAACCAATAGTTACATTTATTATTTTATCATCAGTTGCATTTATTGAAGTTAATAACGGTAATCCTTGCATAGAAGCGCATCTCTTTAAAAACGAATAATCGGTTTCATTATATTGCACTAATAAATCTTTCTTAGGGTCTGTATTCTCTTTACATTCCGTTCCTGCATTAATTTTTATTTTACTATATTTTTCTGTTAAATATAAAATTACTTCAGATAGTTTTGAATCATCCATCTGATAAGTTCTTGTTATTGGTTGTAAATCCATTAAAATACTACTACCTATTAGATCCATCTCCACCTCAGTTATACCTCTTATATTTCCTACTTTCACTTCTGATATTATTCCTGAAAAAATTGTTTTTTCAGCTTTTGTTTTACCTTCATCTCCTATTTTTATAGATACCCATGTAACATCTGTACTCAAATTAAGTAATTTATCAGCTTCATCTTCTTCTACAATACATTTAATTGTAGCATTTCCATGTTCGTTTACACCTTTATGAAATTTAATATCAACACTAGATTTCTCACCTATTCCATCAATTTCCACTATACAATCTCTCATAATTTCCCTCCTGTTCTATTTATTATTAATATTTTCTATAATTTTATATGCCATATCACTCAATACTTCATAGTTATTAAATTCACATAAAAAATACACTCTGTATACTTCTGCATCTTTCTTAAACATAAAAATTATACAATAATAATCTTCTTCACCATAAATTTTTGTAGAGATTATTATAAATTTTAATCCATTATAATTATATTGTCTTAATTTTTTCGCTTTCGTACATTCATACCTATCATTTATATCATCACACATTTCATCAGATAATATATTTAAATCTGCTTCCTCTTTATCTCCCACATATTCTACAGTAAAGTAATAATTATTATCTTCACATACACATTCTATATATTCGCCCATTTCTGTAGGATAATAAAAATCTTTTCCTATATGTGGAGAGTCACCCTCTTTTTCAGGTAAATATATTCCTAATCTGTCATCAAATAATTTTACATATTTAAATCTCATTGGTTTTTCTTTTACCAATATTTCAGGAAATTCACCCATTACCCCTCTTTTTCCCCTAGTCAATTTCTCCACTATATTCATGTCGTTATACTTCTCTTCATCTTCCTCTTTCCACATACACTCTCCTAATCCACAAGCATTCTTCTTGGTGCCATTCTTCCCTGCATTCCACCGCCTGTTTCTCCTCGTTTTGCAATATCACTTATCTCTATCAGTTTTCTATATATCTCCTGATTTGAATATGCTTTCTTTGGCTCACCAAGTCTTTTTGATATATAATTTTCAATTATTTCTCTCTTTATATGTTCTTCCTTTATGCATTCTGTCACAAATACCACATCATCAATATTTGTTAGTTTATATCCTGACATTATTCTGCCAAATTCCAGTAAAAACACCGGACTGAAGGTTGCCTCATTAACAGCCGCATACTTTGTTTCCAATATATTTATTGTATTGTGAAGGGTTGCATAATCTCTTAAATCCGTATACTCTGTTCTAAGTATTGCTCCCTCATTTAATACAAATCTGCATATCTCTATTTCACAGGTTTCATCTGTACTATTGGTATCCAATACAAATTCTGTTTCACACTTTTCCTCGTCTATCAAAGTTTCCTTCTCTTTAAATCTTACCCTGAGATATTGTGTATCTCGTTCAGGATAAGCCTCAATACACTCATCTTCACTCATATAATAAAGCTCGCCCTTAAACTTAATGATTCCTTTTGATATCCTTATGGTTGTTCCATTTTCTATATGTATATCTGCTCCTGTGAGTATTCCGTCTGAATACTTATCATACAGGATTTCAAACATATTTCTTGAATACATGGCAATGTTATCCAGCATTTTAGCCTTTAACACTACGCCACCTGCAAATATCGGCTTATTATTTTGAAACATTTTCTCCTCCATTTATTTTGTTCCATCGAAAAAGTCTACTTCCCATATATCATTTTCAAATGCAAAGAATTCTTCTTTTCCTATGTATAACTGTGTTCCTGTTCTTGTAATAGGTACTACAAAAAATCCCCACTGGTCTGCTGTTGCAAACACGAAGAATTTTACTTCCCTGTCTGTAATGTTATCCGTATCTCCCTGATATATATATCCCTGATACATCTCTTCTATTTCTTTAAATGTGGTAGGTCTGTAGTTCGCTACATCATTTCTGTAGTTGTATCTGAATTTTTCTTTTCCATATCCGTCTTTTAAGATTAATTCAAGCTGTCTTATATCTTTATTTCTTGATATATAACCGGCTTCAATTACATTATCTAAAGAACATATTAATTGAACTTCCTTATTCTCATGCGTAAATGCTGTAACTGAATATGGTATCATTGGCATACTGTATCTTAAGTTCACATCTGTAAATCCAATCTTTCTTGCATTTACATACTGAATCGAACCTTTTACACAGGCAAGTTTAAGCTCTATAATACTTGCACTGTCATTACTGTGTTGTTTAAATTCTATACATTTTCCCGGTATAAATTCCTTCAACGCTTCTCTGAATATATCTATTCTACAGGACTGTCCTGTTAATTTAATAATTGAATAATTATTCAAAGTTCCATCTTTAAAGAAACGGTTTAAGAACTTATTTACCACCTCATATATATCTGCCTGCAATAATAACTCAATTTCTTTTATATTAAAAATTACATCCGGAAAATCATGATGATACAAAAGTCTGCCCTTTTCTTTTACCACCAGATTCCATCTGTCTATTCTTGTTATCTTTAAATCCTCGTTCTCATCATCATAATTAGACTGGAATCTGTTTCTGACTATCCCCTCATTCATATAGAACTGTTTTTTCATCTTATCTGCTATGTCAAATAAGAAATAGAAGTTGTTCTTTACCATGAAGTATTCATCTCTGGTATGATTTTCGTAATTCTTAAACTTCGTAGGTATAATTTCTTCGGCTTCCTCGTATGCAGCCTCTAACTGTTCATATACCTTGTCTTTTCCATACTCATCAACATATCTGAATATGTCTGATGTAGGTATCTGAATAAGCTCGTCCAATCTTATGCTCTTATGTTTTGAATAATAATTTGCAAACATTATCTTAATGTATTGCATTATTCTGTAAGTAATATTATTCCCACCAAAGTTTGTATCACCATTTTCATATGTAGTTTCTATATCAACATCATATGCTATGGAATTATTTCTTATCATAAATGAACAGGATGAAAGGTCCGTTGTTCCACCACCACAGTCAATAATGAGTGCCTGCATCCATTCATTATCATAATATCTTCTTTTCTCAATAAGATTTGCTATTGTGTTATATACTACTGCTGTTCCTTCATCAAGCATATGTTCTGTTTCAATCTCATACTCACTAAGTATCTCCTTGAACATCTTATGGTACTGCTGTTTAAGTTTTACAGGACTTGTAAGATGTAATGTTTTAAACTTACACTTAAATCTCTGCTCTGCAGTATTTATAACATACTCAAAATATTTTCTAATAATCGTATGTCTTGGTACTATTGCAACATTTCCTTTTTTATCAATGATTTCCTGCATAACATCATAGCTGTTTGCCCATCTCTTTATTTCATAAAACACACTAAAGGTTTCATCATAATATTTTATCTTTGTTTCCTTCTGAGCATCATAACCAAACTTGTACTTTATTTTTTCAGGATTACTGCAATCCACTACACTCACTACTGTTGGAAGTAATGGTAACCATGGTCTGTCATCTCTTGTAGTATCATTGAATGTAACTAAGTTTATATCATCAAGCTTTATACAACCGTTTAACAAATCGTGCTCGTTAGGCTTTGATATGTAACTATAATCTAAATATGCCCCTGCTGTAGTATTTGATGTTCCAAAATCTATCGAAAGTATGGCATCAGTTTCTTCTGCTTCTCTAATCTCTATTTCAACTAACGGAACCTTATAATAGTTTAATACTGCTGCCGGAGAACGTTCTAGATTGTAATATGCAGAATATAAATAATCCGACTCCTTCTTTTCAAAAAACATCAGATAATAATGTCTGTGTTCTGCCATAATTATAGGAATCTCATTACTCTTTGCAAGGTAATATTTAGGTATTTCAGAACCATCTGCTACAAGATTAAAAATTCCACAAAGCTGTTTATCCTCACTTACAAGCAATACATTAGACTCTCCCAAATGATTTACAATCGCCTTACTTACACCATCTCTTTTCTGATGGTCTATTTCAACCTGATATCTGTCATTTGGTGACATTGCAAGATTAGAATATACTATTAATTTAGCCGGATTTCTTATTGTTCCTTCATCTTTTAACTGTGTTCCCAATTTACGTTTAATAATATCTTCTATTCGCTCAAATCCACCATCTTCTTTTTCATAAATAAAAAGAGTCTCTTTCTCTCCTCTGAATCTTAATATAGTTTCAATAAGCTCATATCTATTAAGTCTGTTAGATATTCCTTTAATAATTCTCTCTCGGGTACAGATGTCTTGTAACTGTACTGTAGTCATTTCTTCAAGTTCTTTTTTTTGATAAGCCTTTGAATAACTCTCACTACGTTTTTTATTATCACCAATATTTACATTAAGTGTATATCCGGCCATTTCTTCACTTCCTTCACTTTTACAATGTTAATACAATACTATTGAATCTTCCTTCATAAGTTCATCATTACCTATTATTCCAAAATGTCTTGACCAATATATTTTGTATTCAAAATCTATTGGCATAAACAACTCTATTATAAAATCTATCTTTGCTTTATAAATATCCAGTTCAACAATACCTAAAAAAATTAAAAGTTCATTCTTCTTTACTGTGTTAAAATATACATATCCATCATGAAAGACTCCCAGTATAGCTTTTCTTACAACCTCAACACTTGAACCTGTCTGATACATATTTATCATTTGTGTTGTAATTGTTTCCTGCTCATCTAAACTGAATACACTCCATTTTTCCTTTAATTTTTCTCCAAAGTAACCGCTTTCTATATCTCTTTTAATATACATTCTCATAAATTCATTTTTATTCATACCTGAATATATATCTATGTTATTTATGTAATGAAGCATACAATTAAGTAATTCTTCTCTAAACTCTGTATATTCTGTATTATCAGGTTCAAACATTCTATTAAAAATTGAGCCTAATCTGTAAAAAGGATTAACTTCTATCTCTTTTGTATTATCAGTTATCTCGAAATTAATATAACTCATTGCCAATTCTAAATATGGCGAATAAATATCAGCTAAACGAAAGTTCAATTCTTTGATATCAATATTCTTTCTCTTAGCCATTATTAAGGCATCCCAGATATAATTCATTCCTTCGTTTCCTTTCTAACCACCCCAATACATCTCATATCAGGTATATATTGCTGTAGTTCTGATACTAAAAAGCTTATAATATCTGCTGATAAATAATCATTTTCATATTTATAATCATAATAAACAATCAAAGTTTTTCTAATGCTTTCACTAGTTCTAATTTCATCAAATATTCCATCATTTATAGAATAAGTATACGACTCCTGATTACTGTTATTAACAATTTGACAATCATATATTTTAAACATATCCGACACTTTGAAGGATGACAATATTCTCATCATCTCTCCTTTAGTTCTGATTCCTTTTCTTCCTGAGTTAAGATAACCATCACTAAAGTTCTCTGACGGAGAATTATCATATATCTTATTAACATATATATAGTTTTTTCCTTTCTCCGCAGGATGAAGCTTATACATTGGCCATTCTGATATTTCATTTTCAGGAATTATTACCGAAATATGTTCTTTATTTCTTTTAACATATCCGTTATATTCATCTGCAAAATCAGGAATATAGCAATAAGAAGGTAAATCGTATACATCAAACCTGTGTTCTTTTAACACGTTATCATATGTAGCTATAGGAAAATTAATACTCTGAATATGTGTATATTCCAAGTTCCACACCGGAAACACATCATCTAATCTATATTCCTCAAGTTTCTCTAAATTCACTTCTATTCTATCTATAACAGCATTATCAGATAAATTAATCGGCTCATCTAACATAAATGACACAAATTTGTGAATATAAGGAAGATTTGGTGTAACCCATTCCAATCCATTTTTAACAAAAACATTATACATATGAGATACAATATCTTTATAGCTGTTATATCTTGAAAGTCTTACTTTTACAGGTATTTCACCTTCGTTTGTATATATCTTTCCGTTATATTGTTTGTTTGAACTACAAATTTCATCTAAGGCTTTAAAATCACACTTTAAAAGAGTCTTTCCTATCATATAGGATTTACCCTCTTTAAGTGTATTATTAATATCCTCAGGTGAATATTCAGACCCTTTAATATCTTCCATACACATTGGAAACATAAAATTATCAGTCTCATCATACTCATACTGCTTTATAACTGTCCCACATATAACAGGTCTTGTATGATTAATATTCATTTCATCAAAAAAGCTTTCCTTAATTGCTTCAATCTCCCTGTCCTGATAATCTACCATCTCCATAAATGCCTGACTGATAATATCTCTAAAAAGCTTTCTGTCTTCTAGACTTTGTATGTTATTTATTCGCCTATTTATTAAATCCTTCATTTAATACACCTTTATTTATTGCTATTTTCTGTTTCATTTTCTTCCATCTGTTTTATTAATTTACTAATTTCATTAAGTTTCTTACGCATTTCTGCTTCTTTTTCATCTACACCTGCTTCTTTATAAGACTTCTGTGCATATTCATATGTTGAATATGCCATATCATAATCAGCTTCATTCTCATAGCCTAGTGCCTCTTTTTCGTATTTTTCACCTTTTTGGGCATTATCTATGCGTTCACGAAGTACTACCAAATCATCATATACTATTCCTGATGAAATTCCGTTTTGTGCCAACTTTTCGGACACTTCTTTACAAATCTCATATGCATCATCATATTTTCCAGCTTTAAATTTTGTATCTGCATTAGAAACCATTGTTCTTGTTTCTTCATTCAAAGTATCTGCCTGTTCATCTGAAATCCTCTGTGAAACACTTTCCATCATACCTTCTAAGTCGCTTATATCTCCTGCATAAGTATCAGCACCTGCTTTTTGCATAGCATCTTTTGCATTATTATAAGCAGTCTTTGCTTCTTCATATTGTCCGTTTTTAACAAGATTTTCTGCTTCACTTTCATATGCTTTACCTTTAATATAAGATAACCTGCTACTTACTGCTGTCAAAAACACATCATATTCCTTGAGCGTTGTATTCAAATCAATATTTTCACTTTTAGCCAGAGCAATAGATGTCTTCAAATCTTTATAGACATTTTCAAAGTCCGTTCCATCAAAATTGTAAATTATTATTCCATAAGCTTTTGCATCATCAATCAAATCTCTATCATTTGAACTATTATTTATATTTCCTTCAAACTCTTTCTTTGCTTTATCCAATAACATATAAATCTTGTATTCAGCCTTTACTTCTTCATATTCATCTAAAAAGGCTTCCTTAAAATTGTCCAAATCATCTCTAGTAGATTTATCAAGATAATCTGTATCTATTTTATGTAATGCTGAAAGTGATAAAATCTTACTATCAAGCTCATCATTCTCTACTCTCTCAAAGCCTTTCTTTCCTACCAGACAGGTAAGTATCTTGCAGGCAGACACATATCTGTCATAACAATTTTCACCATTTACATAATCTTCTCTGTATTTTAATAGATTTAAATAGTATTTTGCTTCAACTACTCTTTTATTGGATAGTTCGCTTTTAGAATCAAATTCATCATATATATTTTTTGCTTTATCGTAATTATTGTTTCCTTCTTCGTCCAAACCAGCCGTCATATCCTCTATAGCAACCTCTATATTATTCCACATAGAGCCTATCTTTCGATATAACATTACTTTACTTATTATAAATGCTATAAGAAGCATAAATAATACAATAACAATCGGTATTACTATTTTCTTAATCAACTTCTGATTTCTCTGCTTATTAGGATTCAAATAAACTTTATCTATGTATACACAAGCAAATGTATAGTTTTGAATATTTCTAAGTCTCTGACTTAAAATTATTTCCTCCATACTCATACATACATCTTCAGGTCCTTTTGCATCCTCTATAGCGTCCAACAACTCGGCAATACCTGTGTTTTCCCATATGCCACAAGTCATAAGAGAGATGATATCCCCATCAAACATCTTTGTTTTCTTAGAAACATAAGGTTTAAAACTTCCTCTTTGACCTGCATAACAATATAAATTATGTCTTTCTTCATGTTCTTCTATCTTATCAAGAGCCAAATCACCTCTTTCAGCCAAATTCTGACTTAAAGACTGGTCTTTACTCTGATTTATTATTTTACCATTTCTCCAATGATACATTCTTGTATTACCTGCATTAGCATATCTTACCTTTTTATAATCTGTAATTACAACTAATACACTGGCTTCCAATCTGAATGTACCGGATTCACGTAATAAGGTCTGGTGTGCTTTCTCAAGATAATGCTTCATCAATCCTTTACCCATACCCGGTCTTTGATAAAATTCATCAATAACAGTAGAAACTGCCAATTTTGCACTTTCCTTTGTTCTATCATTATCTATTCCATCAGCTATACAATAACACGCATAATTATCAAGCTCTACAAATGCAAAATAGTCTGCATTTATTAACTGACTTCCTGCTTCCGATATAAATTTAGTTCTTATCGCTGAATTTTCTTTTCTCATCTTAATCCTTTCATATCGGAGCATTTTTATAAAAACACTGCATTACAACTATGAAATTTGTAATTGCATTAAAAAGAATCTGTGCTCCGTCACAAATTCTTAATTAATGAATATCTAATATTACAATCGTAGAATTATCTTTATTTTTTGCTTTTTTATTTACTATCGTATTCATAATAATTTCAGCCATTTGCTGTACACTACTTTTTCCTGACAATATATTTTCCATTTCAATCTGTGATAACAATTCAACTCCATCTGAATAAAGTAAAACTTTATCACCTACTTTTAAATCCACCGGCTTCTCCAGCATTGCCGATGGAGTAAATCCATCATGTCCAATATAGTTCATTAACCTTCTGTTCTTGGTACTTCCTAATGCCTGCTCCCTTGTTATCTTTCCTGACATATATAATTCTTCCAAATAACTCTCAACATTCTGTTTTGTATTAATTGGTATAAGTCTTCCATTTCTATAAACTGCAATTATACTATCCCCAATTGATGAATAGTATAATTTTCTGTTATTAACAAAAACTGATACCATTGTTGTACCACACATTTTATCTCCAAATTGTTTTCTAATTCTTTCATTGGCTGTAACTGCTGATGAATTAAAGAAAAAACTGATATTATTATTAACATTGGTATTCTTAAAATTCTCCATAAATGTATCTACTGTAATCCTACTTGCAATATCCCCATCCATGAAGCCACCAATTCCATCTGCAACTATTGCAAATGTCCCGTTTGCATTTGTAAATGCATCAAACGAATCATCCTGTTTTTCTCTTGTTCCAATATATTGTGCTAGTCCTATATCTATAGAGTTTGGTACTATAACTTTATTACCTGACTTCTCTTTCTTATCACTTCCTAATACAAGACATAACACGACAAAAATAACAATTAAAATACTTAATACCGTAATCCAAGTATAAGGATTAAGTAAAAAACTCTGCATTTTTTCCTCCCATTTTCTCTAACCACAAAGTATTAAAACACATCAGGCTCACTTTCCTGATTACCACTGTCTTCCCACTCAAAGTGTTCTCCACAAAGCGGAATAAATATAAACTTACTTTTTCCCAACTCAACTACTGAATATTGATGTAATTCTGTCGGAGCATACACAGCTTCATTATTTAAATAAACAAGTCCTTGTGAATCCCCAGGCATTAAGTAAGTTGTTCTATTCTTATGGTCATAAATAATGGCAGCATGATTAATTCTTGAGATTGCATTATCTCCAAGAATCTGTATCTGCATATTATCAGCTCTTCCCATAAAATTCTTTCCTGCTTTAATCTTAAAATCTTTACCATATTGAGGTCCTTCAATACATACTAACCAGCCTGTAACAGGATCAACACCACCTGAAACATCCATTAATGGCATTGTTTTATCAGGGTCATCAACAAAATATCTTGCAGTAGTATTTGTCATCGCACCTCTATCTAATTCAGTATTACAATAAGGACATGTATCTCCATACTTTCTCGCACTGTACATATGTCCATTTTTACATCTGTTAAGTCCCATTTTATGCTTATTTCCTTTCTGTAATTCTTTCTATAATTAATTTTTTTAATTTTCTAATTCAGTTATATTACTTGGAGTATTGCTTTTCCAATATATATATAATCATTTGAATCAAGCTTTATTTGCTCTGATTTATTTAAATAATGAATATTGTCTTCATACGCTTTTCTTATCCCTGTTCCCCAATTTGAATCAAAATCTTCTATATACCAACTTCCATTCGAATAATTAAGTACTGCATGTTCTTCCGAAATAGTTTCAGAAACAGCTAAGTCTGACAAGTCAATATCCACTTGATTATTGTCAACGTTTCTTCCAATCACTAAACCGGCTTTACCGGATATTGTCCATTTTTTAATAACTCTTTTTTCTTCATTTAGTAAAACTATGCTTTCAATATTTTTTCTGCTAATCTGTATCTGCGTATCTATAGTTTTTACACTCAATCTTTTTACAGTTCTTATGTATTGTACAGACATAAATACTATTGCTAATATAAGCAATAATACTTCTACTAATATTTTTATCCATAATGATACATCTAAGTATATAACACAAGTGGCTAATGCCCCCATACATACCCATGCTATTTTTTCAAATATATCTGCTAATCCTCTTTTTACTTGATTACTCATACTAATCTCCATTCTGAAGTATTTTCGTAAAAAAATTGTTATTTATCAGAGTATGGCAGTTTTACCTGCCATACCCTTAATAATATTTTTAATTAAATAATTATTTCCAAACTGAAGCTGTCTCGACATTAGATCTTTTTTGTTTTACAAACAAGTAATATGAAGGCTCGCCTGATTCGTTATGTTCTTCAGCATAATCAACTACAAATGCTTTTGGCAATTTATAATTTCTATATGATTTACCCTGATGTACACAAGCTACTTCTACCGGCTTGTATGCCTGTGGGTCATCCGAAGGAACTAAAGACCATGAGAATAAGTTTCCTGATAAACTTCCTTCTGATACAATATTTCCTCTAATTTTAAGACCTACATGATATGTCTGTGTGTAACCCTCATCATCTTCTGCTAATTCAGTGATTAATTCAACTGAAGTAACTGATGTTCCGGTTAATTCACTTCCATCAATTTTTAATGAATAATTCATCCTCTTTACTCCTTCCTAACATTATTCTACTGTAAATGCAGAGTTCTTTGTTTTAACCTGCTTAAATACAGCTTTAAATCTTCCAATTGAACTGTTTCCATTGAATGATTCGTTATATGCAGCTAAAAATGCACTTGTTAAAGTAACTTTTCTAGCTACTGAAGCATTTGCTCCTGTACATGTAATTTCTACAGTAGCATAATCTGATTCCTCTTCATGATCTTTTACAGCCCAAGCTGCTAACTGATCTGATTGTACTTCTGTTAAAGCATCATAAAGAATTTTTCCTTCAACTGTTGCTGAAAGAGTCAATTCACTTGAACGAGCATTTGCATCATTAGGTGAATCACTTAAAAACTTTACTCCAGTTACCTCATCAGCCGATAATTCAATATTAACCGGTCCTGAAATTTTTACTTCGTACTTCATCTTTTTACCTCCTATTGATTTTTATATTGAACCCAAAATAATCTGAGAGCAATACCGAAAATTAAACTGCGGATGTTGATTTAGTAATCTCAATTTCGAGATTCTTAACATTTCCGTTAAAGCTAAGATTGATATTACATACATTTGTTTCATTATCAATTGTGTATCCAATATCATCTCCATCCTGAATGATGGCATTTACATAATTTTTATCTGCTAACCAAACAGACTTCTGACTTGATGGATTATTGCTGAAAAATTTAACAACATTATCCTGTTTAAAGTCATTTGACATATATCTCAATACTCTTTCAATATAAGTTGCTGCCATTGTTTTATAAATCGACTCAAAGTTGTTGTTATCTCCCATAGCCAATGACCTTGCTTTATATACTGTAATATTCTTAATATCCTTACCCTGATACTGTGCATTTTCCGACGCAAATACAAACCCAAAGCCTTTAGAATTAATAGAATTCTTAATTGTATTTGTAAAACCGGTGATTTCATGTGCCATTGTAGTATATAACTGTAATGCATTATCACCTGATTCAATATCAAATCTTACACCCGGATATTTTGGAGTAGTATTTTTAAATATTGTTCTTAAATATTCAGGTGACTGCCATGCAGCAACCATTCCGGCAGCTACATATGAAGCTCCAACAAATACACCTTCTAACCATAATTTCATTATATCTTCTCTTGCATTAGAAAGCTCAGCTCCACCTTCGGAATTGACAGTAATCTTATTATCAATTAAAACTCCTGACTTTTCCTTTGGAATTATAGTAAAGTTTGGTAAACAACATGATAGATACTCACTATATTCTTTATTCTTTAACATATCACATTTGTCAATAAATTTATCAACACCTTGAGTTGCAACATAATTAAAGTTTGTCTCTTCGTCTGATTTAAAATTAAAGAAAGTCTGAATTTTATTTTTCATTAGTACTTTCATGATAGTTGTTAAACTTTCAACTGTATTAGATGATGACACTGCTGATTTCGCTGTACCCTGGAATCTTTGTCTTTTTACAACCACTTTGCCAGATACATCCAAATCAATTTCCGGAACAATAGCTAACCATATTGTATTGTTATAATCAGTCTTTGAGTTTACTGTATTTAAATATGTTTCAACTCTTGGAAGATTTATACTCTTTGTTGTCATTTCGAGAGTTGTATTTGTTATTAAAAGTGCCGGATTCATTCCTCTTTCTTTTGTATTGTACTGTTCAAAGAACATTTTTACACCAAGAATCTTCTCAACCAAAGGTTTAACAGTTTTTACAAATTCATCCTTTGCTTCTTTATAAAACTCCAGATATGTATTATATTTTTCTGCTTCAGCAGCTACATCAATCTGATTATCTACTACTGCTGTTAATGGACAGAAAGTTCTCACTACAAGATTTCTTACATAATCAGATGGCTCGTCCTGAACTACTGCATCGTAATCTTCCTTAAATGTTTCAATAAGACCTGCTGTATTATTTTCAGCAATCTGAACTAATTCTGTACGTTTCTCTGTAGAAGCCTCTAATACCTTTAATTCACCTGTTTCACTCATACTAAGAACACCTATTTTTAATGGTGTAGCATCTTTTGTCTCGTTAGCATTTGTGAATAATAATCTTGTCTTGATATCCTCCATTGCTAATGGTAGCATTGCCATTACATTATTATAGTTCTGGCTTGCTTCTTCAAATTTATAATTTAATTTATCAGCAATTTCTAATTTTGCAGGATCTCCATTTTCCATTGATTCATGTTTATCATAAAGATAATTAATTTCCTTACGAACCTGCTTAATATCGTCCATAATTTTTTTAGGTGAAATCATATCTAATATTGATTCAAATTTAAAATCAACATTAATAAGTCCCTGCGATCTCTTAGCATCAATTAATGTAAATAACATATTTAAGAAATCATTTCTCTTGTTAAGTGGAATTTCTGTAATATACTCAGCCGGAATATTCTCAGGTTTTTCCAAAGTATACATTACCTTCTGATTAGCCGCATTAAAATACGAATAAACAACAGGCTCAAACTTATCTAAGAAATCGTCAAAGTCCTTTACTAATAATTTGTCATTAATTTCTTTTATCTGAGCATCCGTTAAACTTTCAATATTATTTACATCTCCTACCATTGTAAGTAAATCAAGCTTTTGCGGATTAATCTCCTCAAATAAAATTGTTCTGTTTGTTTGTTTGATATTCTCCATTTTTTTACCCTTTCTTATATATATTTAAAATGCTACTAATATTTAAAGTAACAATTTTATTATCCACAGTTTCTTCAATCTTTTTTCCGGATTAAGCTCTAGTAATTTCATTATTACATAAGCTAATTGCCATGGTATATTTACAAATTTATCAATGTCATTTATATAAATCTCTTTATCAGAATTATATCGTATTGGACTAAATCCTGTGAGCAGCTGATACATAACTGCACCTATTGAAAAGTTATCTACCCACCTCGTTGATAATTCTTCATTATACATCTCCGGAGGTGAAAAACCATTACTCACATATCTCATTATTTTTCTTTCATTATCTATACTACAGGACGAACCAAAATCTAATAATATAACCTTCCCATCGTTTTTCACAAAAATATTAGAAAGCTTTATATCTCTATGTATTATTCCTGCCTTGTGTACCTTAATTACAATATCCAATAAATCCTTAACTATATCTGCGAAATTTATTTTTTCGTTGTCTGCTATTCGCTTTTGTAAATCTTTGCCTTCATAATAGGTTGTAACCAGATAATATGTTCCATTTTCTTCAAACTCATTCTTAAATCCCGGAACACTTCCTATCAATCCATACTTTCTTTCAGACAACTTCTTTATTATGCTAATTTCATTCTTAAAACTTTCTTTTAACTTAATGAGCTTTTCCTCACACACCCTATTTCTTGGTATTATATTGCTTCCATCTAAATCTCTGTTAACCATTGATAAAGGTGCCATTTCTTTTATAAGTACATTTTCATTTTTTTCAAGGTCATATGCTAAATACATTATTGTCATATTTCCTAATGATATATATTCACAAATCTTATACCTACTATTTAAAATAATCCCAAGTTTTAAACCTATATCTGCTATATTAAGAGTACTCATTATTTCCCCTTGTGAATTCACTATATCACCTTCTATTTATGAATTTGTTTTAAAAATAAACCAAATATTACCAAAGCTAATTCTTGAACCATCTTCAATTTTATACAATTCCATTGGTTCTATTTTAGCTTTATTTAAATATGTAAAGTTACTTGATTTTAAATCTTTAACATAAAACTCATTGTTTTCATAAACAATCTCTGCATGACGTTTTGATACAATTGTGTTATTTATATTCAAATCACATTCTTTAGAGCGTCCTATGATGTATTTATTTTTACGAATTAGATGCTTTTTATTTGTTTCCTCTTCTATCAAAAATACATTTGGAACTGAATTTTTATTATACATTTCCTGTCTTTTTAAAGGATTTATTTCAACTTCCTCTTCCAATACACCTGTTTTATCAAATGAATCTTCTAAATCCTCTGAAAAACCTATAGATGTATTATTAGTAAGTGTCTTCTGTGTCATTTCCCTAACTTCTGTCCCTCCCATAGCTGGTGTACTATTAACACTTTGAACTAATTCTACTGTTTCTCCCTTAGATTTAAACTTCATACATACAAATATTATTATAGTTATTATAACAACACTACAACAAGATATTACTTCTGATATTAATGACTCTAATTCCATAATATCTTCAAGTATGTAAGGAATTAATAGGATACCTAAACTTTCCAATATAATTGAAATAATAGTACATAGTAGATATGATGTTTTATTGACTGAAACTCTTTTCTCTATAATTTTAGTTTCAACTTGTTTAGTTTCTATAGGCTTTTTTTCTGTCAAATTTTCAAGACTCTCAACTCTATTTATAAAACTTCTTATATTAAAATTCGTTTCCCTAATTTGTTCCAAAATATATCCAATAGCAATATACGCATTTTGAGAACTAATATTATAACAAATATAATCTATAATCTTTTGAAAGCCTGTAGGTTCACAATATTCCTGAATAGGACACTGCATTACCTTTAATTGTTTAGAAGAAGGATTAATAAATATGTATCTTATATCCGCAATAACTTTGTCATTACTTAATCCTATTTCTTCTAATTTCACAAAAACTCTTGCTAAATTTACCACTAACTCTTTTAATGAATCAAAACTTAACACTCTGCTTGTCAAATAATCATAAATAGAAATATTGTCCCCTATATGATAAAAAAGAGCAGAATTATCATATCTGTCCATCATACAGGGCAGGCTTAAATTACTCGAATTAATAGTCGTAATTTGTTCTGATAATATATGCTCTCCATTGTCCGCTATACATTTTATATATCCATCGCTTGTGATGCTTAATTCCATTTTTTTACCTTATCAACACTTTAGTGAAGATTTTCCTTTCTAAAATACTGTTTCCAAGTCATTTCGACCTTGGACCAAATCCAAAAAAGTTTGCAAATTGTTGATTAACACTTTGCTTGTCTACACCATACCCAAAATCTGTTTCTTCCCTTTCACTTGTTTTATCTCTATTTAAAGGATTTTGTCCAAATGGGTTCTGTCCGAAAAAACCCTGCCCAAAAATATCTGCCTTATTAAACATATTCTGTCCATTAAATCCTTTAGAAGAAGTTGTTGTCTGCCTTGTAGCATTAACTTTTTTTTCTTTTTCCGCGTCATATTCAGCCCTTTTTGTTTCATCACCAAGTATCATATACGCATCACTTATCTGCTTAAACTTTTCTTCTGCATTTTTATCCCCCTGATTAGAATCAGGATGGTATTTTCTTGCAAGTTTTCTATATGCTTTACGTATTTCTTCTGTTGTAGCTGTTCTTGATACTTCTAACACTTTATATAAATCCATATCTACTCCTAATTCTATCACTTAAGTTTCAATGCTATAATAGAAATATTATCTTTTTCCTTGTTACCTAAAACTCGATTAATCAAGTTTTTACATATTAATTTCATATTATGTTTATTTTCTATTATTTCATCTCTTATTTCTTGTTCTTTTAATGTTTTATATATTCCATCTGAACATACTATATAAATATCTTCAACATTTGCTCTATATTCTTTTGAGAAAACCGAAAATTTATCTACTTTTCCAATATACTGAGTTAATACATTTTTTTTAATTATTTTTCCATTAACGTTCTTATCTATATTACAGGAATGGTCTAATGACAATTGTTGTAATTTCACACCCAATATTCCTTTTTTAATACAATAAACTCTACTGTCTCCCACATTATAAACCAAACACTTATTATCATACAAAAACATTAATGCTAAGGTTGATGCCAAACGAATATTATTATTAATTCCAATTTCAACGACCTTATTATTTGCTATATAAATGCAATCATATAAGCTTTTCTTTAAATACTCATAATCCTCACTGTGCATCAAAAATATATTATTCCACCACGCTGAAAATTCCTCAACCACGATAGAACTTGCTAATTCACCACATTGAAGATTACCAACTCCATCTGCAACCACACATAGTGCAACAACACTATTACCTTTATATGCAACTTTATAAAACAAACTGTCTTCATTTACTTTTTTAACTAAGCCTACATCTGAAATTCCGGCAATTTCATATCTATTTTTTTCCAACTTTTAAACACCTTCTTAATCCTATATAGGTCTAGTTTCAGACTATTACAAATCACATTTATTTACACTTTTTTACATTTTTTCACAATATCAAAATAACATATTATATGATTTTTTTCAACCTTTTTTTAATTCCGTTTTTTCCTTGTAACAATTCATCCTTAATATCATCATGCAAAATTGCTTCACGGGTCTTTGACACTTGAATAACAAAAAAATTGCTAAAAACCTTGATTTAGGCTTATTTTTTTGTCAAATTTCGCATTTTATACTCGCGTACTTTCTCGCACTTTGTTATAATATAAGGGATTAGGAGGGAATTCTATGAGATTGAAGGTAACTAAATCAAAAAATGCAGCATCCTTATATGTAATAAAATCTGTTTATAATCCAAAAACAAAATCCAATTCATCTGTTATAGTAGAAAAACTTGGTACTGAAAAACAGCTTCGTGAAAAATTGAACGGCGAAGACCCTTATGAATGGGCCAAAAATTATATCAAAGAATTAAATGAAAAAGAAAAACTTCAACAGCGTACAGTTATGCTTCCTTTTTCACAAACAAAACTTCTGGAAAAAGACAAACAACTTTCTTTCAATGGCGGCTATCTCTTTCTCCAGCAGATTTATCATAAACTCGGCATAGATAAAATCTGTAAAGATATTTCGGACAGGCATGATTTCGATTATGACCTTAATGCCATTCTTTCAAGACTTGTTTACAGCAGGATTCTTTTTCCTTCTTCTAAACTTGCGACTGCCGAACTTTCCAAAAAATTTTTGGAACAACCGGATTTTAAGCCACACCAGATTTACCGTGCTCTTTCTGTATTGGCGCAGGAAGCTGATTTTATCCAGAAGATGATTTACAAAAACAGTTTAAAATATGTAGAACGAAAAACAGGCATTATTTATTATGACTGCACTAACTATTTCTTTGAAATCGAAGAACCTGATGTTGATGGTGACAGACAGTACGGAAAATCAAAGGAAAACCACCCGAATCCTATTGTTCAGATGGGATTATTTATGGATGGAGACGGTATTCCGCTGGCTTTTAATATCAATCCCGGAAATACCAATAAACAGATAACCCTCAAACCACAGGAACAAAAAGTAGTTGATGACTTCGGCTTGTCTAAATTTATTGTATGCACAGATGCTGGGCTTGCTTCTGCTTCCAACAGAAAGTTTAATGACAAAGGAGAACGGGCATTTATTACAACACAGTCTATAAAAATATTAAAACAATTTTTAAAGGAATGGGCATTAGAAAAAACAGGGTGGCATCTGCCGGAAGATAAAAAAACTTATGATTTGTCCAGAATTGATAAAGAAGCGGATTATAACAAAATTTTTTATAAAGAACGATGGATAAATGAAAACGGTTTAGAACAGAAGCTGATTGTCACATTTTCGTTAAAATACAAAGAATACCAGCAAAAGATCAGAAACGGTCAGATTGAAAGGGCACAGAAAGCCATAGACTCTAATCCTTCAAAACTCAAAAAAAAGAATGCGAATGATTACAGACGTTTTATTAACCAGCAAAACTGTACGAATGATGGTGAAATTGCTGAAAATAAAATATACAGCATTGATACAGACAGAATTGCTGAAGAAGAACAGTATGACGGATTCTATGCTGTCTGTACAAATCTTGCAGATGATGCTCCTGCTGTTGTACGAATCAATCACAGACGATGGGAAATTGAAGAATGCTTCCGTATTATGAAAAGCGAATTCAAAGCAAGACCTGTATATTTGCAGAGATCCGACCGCATTAAAGCACATTTCATGACCTGTTTTGTTGCCTTAATACTATATCGTTTTTTAGAGAAAAAACTGGAAGAAAAATATACCTGCCCACAGATAATTAGAACCCTGGAAGAAATGGATTTTCGACAAGCAGCTCCCGAAGGCTATATCCCAATTTATACACGAACAGATTTGACCGATGCCCTGCATGAAGCATTTGGTTTCAGAACAGACTATGAAATAATAAGCAATGCACAAATGAAAAAAATTTTTAAATTCACAAAAAAATAGAAAAAGTACGCAAAAATTTACACTTATAAAAAGTCCAGAAATTCCCATTTCATAGGGAAAACTGGACTTTTTTTGTCTCTTAACTGTCAAAAACAGGATAATTATTTAGGGAAGTATTTTTTAATCATTTGTATATTAAATACCAACGGAGCAAATTTGATTTCTAACACATTTTACCATATTCTTTTAAACTTGTGCATTGTTAAATACATTAACCACAAACGATATTCCTATAAAATCAAGAAAGTGAATGATAGTTCTACCATTCACCTTCATTGCTTCTTATTTTTCTAATTCATACTACGCCTTTCTTCTGCGTCTACCAATAACCACTACACATGTAAGCATTACTACTACATATAAAACAATTGGACTATTGTCTCCTGTGTCTATTGCTTTTGATTCTGTTGTCTCTGCTTCTGTTGTTGCCTCTTCTTCTGTTGTTGCCTCTTCTTCTTTGATATTTGTTATAACCACATTTGCTACTGCATCATTTCCGGCTATATCCTTTATAGTGATACTTTCTTCTGTATTTGCCGTATATACTTTTGTATATGTCTTTGCATCTACTTTTGTAAATCCTTCGATTGACTGAATCTCTTCATTTGCTTCGATAGTTACTGTCACATCACCATTAGTAGTTTCTGTTGTGCTATATGTCACTTCCACTACCGGGGCTGTCTTATCAATATTTGTGATAACGATATTTGACACTGCA
>JAFQCK010000041.1 GCA_017416465.1 Lachnospiraceae bacterium
GAAAGTATAAGAGAAGAAGATACGAGCGGAATTTTGGATATACAACAGTATTCTAATGCAAGTATTTATTTTGAATATCCGGTAGAGTGGGTACTTACAGAGCAGCAAGGTGAAGATGGAACTTGTGTAAGTATCTCAAATTCGAACGAAGAAGATGGTGCAGATTTTACACTTGTGCAAGGAGAAGCGTGGCGTGTTAATTTAGATTATGCAAAAGAAGACTATGTACAATTACTGTGCGAGAAATATGAAGCATTAGAAATTACAGATTTATCAACAATAATTATTGATGGATATGATGCGAAAAAACTGCAATTTACCTATAAAGAGAACGAACAGGAGTATATGGCAGCGAAGTATATGGTAGTTGTTGATTTGGTATCATTTGAAATGACATACATATATCCTTCTGAACAGATAAAAGAGTACGAAACGCAAGGAGAAAACATTCTTGCAACTATGCAGTTTACCATAGCAAAATCTGCTGTGCAGCAGGCGTTTTTGTCCGTACTACTTAATGAAGAGATATTTGAATGTTCCGGAAATGATTATGATTTTCACTATAACGGATACTTGAAAGAACTAAAGGACGGTGAAAGGATAAGGGAATTTCCACAATTTGCTATAAATGATTTGGATGGTGATGAGGTGCCGGAAATTATTTTAGCAGAGAAAGAGTATATAGGATTTATTGTTCTTCGATATAGAGAAGGTAAAGTATATGGTACCGATATGAATTATAGGGCGATGTTTAACTTAAGAGAGAATGGTATGGCTTATGGTACATCAAGTGCGGCTGACTACATAATGGCAAAGCGGTATTTTATCGGAAATAAGATAGTGTCAAATGATAAATTGCATTCGGATTGTTACTATACACCTAATTACTATATTGATGATGTTCCTGTTACGAAAGAGGAATTTGAGCAATTAGAGACAAAAATATATTATGAAGTATCAGAAACTGAGTGGTACGATTTTACAAAAGAATCTATCAAACAACATATTACGGAAAGTCCTTTATTTGTGGATGTTTCGGAAGAAAAAGCACTTCGAATGCAGCAACGGCAGGAATATATGGATTCGTTAAGCTATTTATTGGAGATAAAAGGTGCTTATGTAGGAAAAAGTCAGGAAGAAAAAAATGAGAATGCAAAACAGTATTATTATGAGTGTAAGGGAGAATTAGATAAAATATACAAGCTATGTAAAGCTAACTTCAAACAGGAAGAGCTTACAAAATTAAAAAAGGAGCAGCAATATTGGGAAGAGGGAATTAAGAAAAGATTGGCTGCTGATTTGCTACAATATAATGCTTATAGTATTGAAGATTTGAAGGAACAATGGCTGTATTACGAATATGGAGATGTGTATTTGAGACGTGCACTCTATTTAATAAATTGCTATTATGGATGTGATTTTTATGATTAATGCGGAGTATCATAGAAATAAAAGAAAGTTTGAAAATTATGGTAGATAATGCAAATCGCAAATTAGCAAGCAAAATCTCAGTATTAATGGATTTTATGAATTCGAATGATGGCGGCCAAAAAAGAAGCATATGAAAATCCCAATGATAGAAAATATGGATGGTAGTAATGAAAAAAAAGAAATTGGTAATTATAGTGGTTGGTATGAACTTGATGTTTAGTGCTTGTGTAAAGGATGAATGCAC
>JAFQCK010000002.1 GCA_017416465.1 Lachnospiraceae bacterium
CGTTTCCAGTACATCAAGAAATTGATTCAAATTTATAATAAAACAGATTGTCACAAAGAATAAAAGCGAAATATTTGTCTGTATATATCCCATAATTCTATCTAATTCTAAACTTATAATCGTAGTTTTCGTATTTTGAAATACCTCCCCAAAAATGTATGAACATGACGAAATTCCAAAACAAATATTTAAAATGGTATACACGAACTGTTTACTCCTGCTTTTTCTTAATATATTTCCCACTAAATATAATCTGTTTTTTTGCATTAACCACTTACTTTTTCTGATTAACGCAAGCACATCATAAAACAGCATAATCAACATATATACCATCCCTACTACGAGCAAAAACACCAACGACAACATCTGCTCTATATAGTTCAAACTTACTATATATAATACAAAAAGAAAGATTAATAAAACAATCTTCTGTTTCATATTATTACATTTTCTGTTTCCTTCACTTTTTTTCTTTATCGCAAGAAGGTCCTTTATATTATTTTTATCAACAAAATACATACATACAGACACTGTATATATGCAATAAATCAAAAAATATACTATTGTTGTCTCTATTGTTTTTGTTGTCACCTCTATAAAAGTACTTAATTCCATTTTTCCAAAGACGCTAATATAGGAATAAACAATTGCTAACGGCAATCCAACCAAAAGAGCAAGTAATAAGATGCCTAGATTCTCTGCAATATAAATCCCTTTAACTCCATTTTTACTTATTCCTATTAACAAATATATAGAAAATTCTTTTCCTTTTATAACTAACATAAGCCTAGTTATATAATATAAAACAATAAATGCAACCAATAAAATAATTATAGGTAACGCATTTGAAACCAGTATCTCTTTATATGAGTTACCAATGAAACTTCCGACATAAAGGAAAAACATAATTGATATATCAAAAAACCAAAAAATAATATAATTTGATATTGTTTTATAAATATTACTCCATATCAGCTTGCTAAATTTCATTTGAATCCCTTTCCAACAGCTCCTCAAGAATATCGGCAAAAAATTTCTCTCGTTTTTCTTCCCCTCTATCCATCTCTTTTACAATTCTTCCGTCATTCATAAAATAAATTTTCTTACAATAACTTGCTGTTAAAGGATCATGTGTTACCATAAGTATAGTTACTTTAAACGTATCATTCATCATTTTTAATGTCTTTAGCAAAGCTCTTGATGCAGCTGTATCTAATGCTCCGGTTGGCTCATCCGCCAATATTATACTTGGTTTTTTTACCATTGCTCTGGCACATGCTACTCTCTGACATTGACCACCTGATATTTCATGAGGATATTTTTCCAGAATATCTTGTATTCCTAATTCTCCTGCTATTTCTAAAACTCGTTCCTGTTGTTCCTTCTTACTAATTTTCATAAATGTTAATGCAATAATAATATTTTCATATACTGTTAAACAGTCTAATAAGTTATAATCTTGAAATATAATACCTATATTAGAATTTCTGAAATCTGCTATATTCTTGCCTTGTAACTTTGAAATATTCACACCACCATATTCAACAATTCCTTCATAATCATTGTCTATCGTAGAAAGAATATTCAATAATGTGGTCTTACCCGAACCCGAAGCTCCCATTATGCAAACAAAATCCCCTGCATTTATATCAAAAGTGATATCTTTTAAAACCATTTTGTTATCATATTGTTTAGATACATCCTTAATATTTATCACTTTATAACCTACTTTCATTAAGATTTTTTAAATAGCATAAACTATAAAAATAGCCTTTATTTTCAATCAATTCATTAAAACTCCCTACTTCAACAATTTCGCCTTCATTGATTGCAATAATTTCGTCATATTTATCTGCCATTTCTTTATTAATTCTATGAGCTATTGCTATAATCATTTTAGGTGTTTCCAATATATTTTTTTCAATTGATAATGACAACCCATTCTTTGAAATTCACTAATTGCCATTACAATCCTAATAAAACTAGTTGAAATTTGTCGTATATACATAATAATGATTGTCAATTCTCCAAAGGATATCTCTCCATAGATCACTTTTACAAGATTTACATATCCATCGATTTTACCATTGTCACACATATCCCATAGATTCATGATAGCTCCACCAACACTAGTAAAACTAATAACTGTTCCAACCATTCCTAATTTAGAAGTCAGAAAACTTGCCATTCCATTTCCTAACGCATTTTTTAATAGTCCAGTCCAGACTGATGTCCCACTTACCAATGCATTTGTTACAGCACCCCCTTATTTTTTGATTTTTGTGCTTTACTCCTGCATGCATTCAGTCGTAAATATATGTAACTCAACTTTCCCACTAGTAAAGTTGGAGAATACGCTTAATAATTCAAGCAAAATAATTTAACAAATTGGTGTATTGACATAAAAATAGCACCAAATCTTTGATATAATAAGTTCACCACAAACAACATTACACAAAGGAAAAGGTGCTGAACTTATGATATACCAAAA
>JAFQCK010000042.1 GCA_017416465.1 Lachnospiraceae bacterium
GTTATCTTCTATGCATTCCAGCCATTTTATAAATTCTTCCATTCTTTTTGCTCCTTTTTCCTTTTTTATTCTATTTTACCACTTCCTTTTCCTTTTGTAAACCTTTTTGTTACCGTTTTTTCACTCATGCGTTTGGTATGACTGAAAATCATATTTAGACTTGAATCTATCCAAAAAAATAAGCTATAACACAATAAACCGAGGTGTCAAATGAACCAGCATACAAGATTTAATCTTCCTATATGTCTTACAGTTGAGGAAGATGCTTTTCTTCATTCAGAAGAAATAGTAAAACGATACATTCCCGATATAATCGGACAGAAAGCTATGATTATATCAGAAGAATTCCTTATCAGCATTTACAAAGATAAAATTGAGGATATAAGCAGAGATTTCGGAAATGCCGAAATATTCACAATGAAAAATGCAAGCTTTGATGAAGCTGTTTACATTGCTAAAAAAGTCTGCGTTGAAGATATTAAAGTAATAATAGGCATAGGCGGCGGCAGAGTTCTTGATACTGCTAAATATGCCGCACATATAAGCAAGGCGGTATATATATGTATGCCAACTTCTTTAAGCAATGATTCCCTTGCATCGCCATTTTCTGTACTTGAAACCTACGGAAAAGCCCGTAAAACCTTCGAATGTAAAATTCCCACAGCGATAATTGTTGACACAAATATGATTATCAATGCTCCTGTAGACCAGACGCTTTCGGGAATTGGCGACACAATTGCCAAACATACTGCTCTTTTTGATTGGAAACTTTCAGCCTCCAGAACATCATCACGCATTGACGATTTCGCTTATGCTCTGAGCAGAATGAGTTATGATTCTGTTTATCATTGTGATGAAAAGAATATGAAAAGCTGTGTGTTTATCCGAATACTTTCAAGAGCCCTTGTTATGGGTGGTCTTGCTATGGAAATTGCAGGTTCTTCAAGACCTTGCAGCGGAAGTGAACATCTTTTTGCTCACGCTATAGAAGAATATTACCCCGATGTAAAAATAACACATGGTCTTGCCGTTGCATTAGGAAGTATTCCTGCCTGCATTTTTCAGGGACAAGATGCAGCTGGACTGCTGGATTTCTTCAAAACTTACGGTATTGCCACAAATCCCCAATCATACGGCATAACAAAAGATATGTTTGCTGATATATGGGAAAAAGCACGTACTGTCCGAGCTGACAGAATAACTATACTCAACGATGTAAAACCTGACAGAATACAGCTCGATGAAATATATAACAGAATGGTGGAAGGAAAATGAAAAAAGGTTTGATATTTGATATGGACGGCACTCTCTGGGATTCCTCCGAAAATGTTGCTGCTTCATGGACTGAAAAAATCAGAGAATTGAAATACGATTTACCCGCTATAACTCAAAAGGATATTATGGGTGTTATGGGGCTTACCATGGATAAAATAGCTGATATTCTTTTCGGCAGTCTTTCAAAAGATGAGCGTATGGAACTGCTGAACTTATGTTGTGACCACGAAAATGAATATCTCCGCAAACACGGCGGCAATCTTTATCCCGAACTTGAAAATACTTTAATCCGCCTTAAAGAAAATTATCATCTCTATATTGTCAGCAACTGTCAGAGTGGCTATATAGAGGCATTTCTCGATTATTACGGATTTGGCAAATATTTCGATGATATTGAATGTTACGGAAACAATCTCTTTGAAAAGGGTGATAACATTGCTCTTATCGCAAAAAGAAATAATCTTGATAAAGCCTGGTATATCGGCGATATTCAGGGAGATTACGATGCAACAATGAAAGCTGGTCTTGATTTTATTCATGCCGCTTACGGATTTGGTACAATTGAGCAATCTGTTCCCGAATTGGAAAAATTCTGTGATTTGCCTGAACTTATGGAAACACTTTCAGAAAAAAGCATTTAAATAGCATATAAAAACCTCGATTTTCAGCTATAAATCGAGGTTTTTTATTTATTAAATAGTATCTGAATAAAACTCTTTCATATCATCAAGACGCAGGTAAGCCGTCACACATCATAAAACATTAATATTCATCGTTATATGCGAGTACAGGCCATGCACCATTTTCGCTCATACGATAATACCTTTTTGTATCTGTATCATACATAAGCACAGGGATTTTTCCGCTTTTCAGAACTGAACCGTCGATATAATAATGGCTTTTGCCGTCCCAGTATATATCGTTGAATTGAGGATTTCTGCTTATTGAAGCTGTCCCGATGTGACCTGCAATAATATCCATACAGAATTTACCTGTTTCAGCAGGATACTTGGATGTATATTCATAATCATTGGTACTCCACTCCCAGTACTCCCCTGCTTCTTCGCATACTCCTGCATGACAGAAAATCTGTGTATCAGTTTTGTAATATCTGGGAAGATTATTCATCCAGCTTATGTATTTATCTTCTCTCGACTTGTCACATTCAATTTTTTCGCCCTCTGTAATGGACCACTCACCATTCATTGCTGATTCCTCGTGATTTCCGAGAAGTGCAACTACTTTTTCCGCTCCATATTCACTCTGCAATTTCATAATCCTGTCAAGAACACTATAGCTGTCATAACCGTGGATGTAATCGCCGCATAAAATCAGCATATTATCTCCTGATAAATCAACTAATTTCAATGCAGCTTCGAACTCAGCAGGTGAGCCGTGGATATCACTCAATGCAAATATTTTCATAGAATCCTCCTCATAAATAATCCATTCAATTATAGGGTTCTCTAAAAACCAGAACACAAGCGAAATCAAACTGTGAGGATGTTTTTAGAGGTTCCAACTTGTAATTTATTTCAATTTATAGGCAATTGAATCAACCTATTCATTAGCTAAAACATTTAAACCTACTGTAATTAAACTATCATCTTCATTGAATGTGAATTTATATAACCCAATATCACACAGGTTGTTAATATATTTGTATTTATCATATTTTATTCTCCTAAAGTTTTATTTGTAATTACATATTTATCTTTACATAAACTACTTCTGTTTAAAATTAAATGATATATCAGTAACACAATCGTTAATACACAAGCAATAAATCTTTATGTCCTCATTCTCATAATTAAAAGAATAAAATTCAGTCTCATCTTCCCATACATCACTATAAGATTCCAGAAATGAAAGTCTGTCAAAAACTCGTTCTGTATTATCGCCAATAGTCACTCCATTAAAAGAAACAGGGAATACGTAATCTTTATTCAGATCCTGCATAAATGCCATTCCACCAATCGGAGAATCGGATATATCAGCAATATTCTGACAATCATAGAGTCTGACATTCACGACTGTTTTCCCATAATATGAGAGATAACAGCTTCCTGTTTTCTTGTCCTTGTCATACTTTAACTTATATTCTTCAGTATCAATAATTTCAAAACCCTCACCAAGCTCATTAATGGTGCATGGATAAGAGAACTGTTTGCCATTTATATAAAATGAATTGCAGATTTTTTCAGTATCCCATTCTTCTTTAGGTGCGATTACAGGCTCTATATCGTGAGCTTTATTCAATCTTTCCATTGCTTCAGCAGGTATGTCAGTGATTGTTGAACTTCCGTTTTGTGATAAATCGGATTTACTATCACACCCACAAACGCTGCCTGTCAACATCAGCGAGCAGAGAAACAGACTAAGTATTTTTCTTTTCATAAATATTCTCCCCTTATTAATAATCGTATTATCAGTTAGCATTATATTACTAAAATACCACATTAATCCGTTATCTTATTATATCAAATATTTATATAAAATGCAATATGCTTTTTAAAAATCCACCTTATTCCATCTCTGACAACATTTGTTATAAAAATCAGTCTTGAACACAAATCAGTATTATGATATAATATAACAGCAAAGAAATGTTTTTTATAAAATTTCAAAAACTATGTTACCTTTTTCCAAAAATTGATACTAATAGATATAAGCAGCTTATAATTACAGAATTGAGGAGGTGTTAATAACCGTGGGCGACTTTGAAGAATTATACCATTTATACTACAGCTATGTATATCATTACATATTGAAACTTACAGATTATCATGATAATTTAGCCGAAGAAATAACTCAAGAAAGTTTTTATCAGGCATATCTGTCATTGAAACGATTTCGAGGTGACTGTTCTATAAAATCATGGCTGTGTCAGATAGCCAAAAACACATATTACAATTACATGAAAACTCATTCGAAAGAATCTTGCATAGAAGATGCTATTCTTACTAAACACGATAATATGAACCTTGATACAATGACAGAAAATAAACAGCTGATAATTCATATAAAAGAGATAATTTCAAATTTAGACGAAAGAAGCCAAAGTGTTGTGATGTATCGTCTATTTGATGAACTGCCGTATAAGGAAATAGGAAAATTGACAGGTATCAGAGAAACAACAGCCAAGGTTATATTTTCAAGGGCGAAAATTAAAATTAAACAACAGTTAAAGGAGATTTATGGTTATGAAATATAAATGTGATATGATACAGGATTTGATGCCTCTTTGTCTGGATAATGCAGCTTCCGAATCAAGTGAAAAAACAGTTATAGAACATCTTTCGGAATGTAAAAATTGTTCAGAATATTATAAATCACTCAGCAAGGAATTAATTCCCATAGAAGAACATAAAGATGAAAAATATATTCATTTAGCAGCTAAAATACGAAAAAGAAAATTTGTAACCACCACTTTAATTGGACTATTCGTCGGATTATTCTGTTTTATTTGCCTGAATTATGCAAACGGTTACCGTTTAAATTCCAAGTCTGCCGCTGATTTAAGCGGACGATTAAATGAAACATCTGAAATCATCACCTGCTATAAATGGAAAGATAATTTTCATTTCTATATTTACGATAGTTACAGCTGTTTTGATGTTGTTTCAGTTGAAAAAACATTATTGGGCTGGAAAAGTAACGACAACTGGTTAAACTGGCCTAAATGGAGTATGTATGACAAAAATATCGGTATTGAAACAACCGGTGAATTATGTCATTACTATTATGATGAAGGTGTACAATTGTTCCCGATTATTGCTTATGATGAAAACATAAAGACAGTTGAAGTAACTTGTTTCGGTCAAAAACAAACAAAAGAAGTCCATACAGGAGAATTGCTGCTCTTTACTTTCGATGCAATCAATGCAGAAACTAATGAAATAAATGCTGCTGCTTATGATGAAAATGGAAACAGCATCTATTATTACGACAATACCCAAGAATTCCCACTTTGGATTTCTTCTCAATCCCTGTTTTAAAATACAGAACTTTTAAACATAAATGCGACACCTCACAGAAACCGACTCTGTGAGATGTCGCATTTGACTTTTCTTTTGTGAATCTATGACTTATACTTATCAACAATAAAATTCCTTATACCATTCCGCAAAGGCACGTAATCCCTCACGAATAGTAATTTATCGTTTTCAGAAAACTAATTCAATATGATAGTTATTAAAGCATTAATCTCTTTTGAAGATATCTCTTGTATATACTTTATCAAAAACATCATCAAGACAAGTATCATAACGATTAGCTATAATAGCATCAGACATAGTTTTGAATTTTTTCAGATTATTAACTACTACACTTCCAAAAAATGTTTCTCCATCTTTAAGTGTAGGCTCATAAATCACTATCTTTGCACCCTTAGCCTTAATACGCTTCATTACGCCCTGAATAGAGGACTGGCGGAAATTGTCAGAGTTGGATTTCATTGTAAGACGATATACACCTACAACAATATTCTTTTCAGAATTTGCATTCCAATCACTATTGTCGCTATAACTATAATAACCTGCTTTATTAAGCACACGGTCAGCAATGAAATCCTTACGTGTACGGTTGGATTCAACAGCTGATAATTACCTCTGAATACGCATCCTCAATAATCAGCACGACCACTTCTTTGTCGTTGTTTTGCTCTGATTTTTCTCCGTCTATCCCGACAGATGCTACTTTATTTCCTTGATATAACAAATCATAAAAAGTATAATCTGCTTCGTCAAAATAGAAACCATTACCAAGTGTAAAATCTTCACTAAAGTCCTTGAACTTACACGGAAAAGATAGTGGCACTTCATGACATTTCATTTTTTTAAGAAAATCTAACGATTTATCAAAAGATTGACTTTCAGATAAATCTTCTTTGTCCGATACTATTTGTATTTCTGACTTTGATTCATTATCAGATTTTGATGCTGTTTTTATCTCACCTTGATTTTTACATCCCGACAACATAACCGAACAGAGAAACAAACTAAGAGCATTTCTAAAAACCCCTTTTGAGAAAAAAACAGCTATGCACGACATCTGCTGTGTCAATCTCCCTCGGAGTGCGGCAGCACGCATTCGGGAGGTTTACTTGCAGCTGCTGCACCTATCTGTTTTTCTTTAATCAAACGGTATTTTTGAGATGGCCCAAAAAAGATTTTGTATAATGGTTGCGTAAGCAATATGCATCTGTACGATGTGTTAGATAAAAAGATTGTTCCTTATTATTATCTTTCGCATTTATTTTACCAATTGTATATCCATTTAAATCATAAATATCATCTATTTCTACTTCCAATTCTTCATACTTAGAAAGTGAAAACATTGTGCTTTTGTTATTAGGGTGGTTTATTGTTTTCTCGCCATCTGTAAGAAAGAAGGCAATCTTTTTTGGAGAATTCTTTTGGAGATTAATGGGTTCTTCTTCCTTATCTACTTGCTTATATAAATAATATGGGCGTATAGTAGTTGAATACCTTATAGTGTCAGGCATATCCGCATAGTATGCCGGAATTTCAGTTTCACATATATCATATTTTCCAATATTACCAACTTGGTATCCGCCGACGAAAACAGCTTCAACAACCGTATTAGAGTTCTCGTAAGGAATAATAGAAGGCTGTTGATTTGTCAGTGTGGATTGAATTATGTAATCAGCAAACTCATCACTATCATAAATGTTCTCAATCAGCCACTTGTGTTCTTTCCATGATTCACTGGATTCTTTGCAAGAATAGAAAAACAGCAGTTCTTCCCTTTTTTCAGTACAAAAAGATGATACAAAAGACGTAATGATAGATTTATTGAATTCGTTAGACGATACAAAAGACGAAACGATAGATTTATCAGATTCGTCAGAAGGTTGATTCAATTCGACTACACGGATGTACGCATTATCGCAATTAGATGATGTTGAATATTGCTTTTCCTTGATATTAGCAATATAGCTTGAATTAGCATTCAGATTTTTCATAAATCTGTTCATACAAGAACTTATCTTTTCAAAATCATCCAACTCCAGTTCTTCAAGATATGCTCTTGTCTTCTCAACGACCATACTTATGGAAGAAATTGCATCGAAAGCATCTGCTGTTTTTAAAAATTTTTTCTTATAAAAATATCTGCATAAATACTCTATCAGTCTTATCTCTGTTATTTCCTCTTCGTCCCTATCATCACTTTCCTTAATGCCAAGCAAATTATATATAGCCTTAAGCCAGTCATTTTCAAGCTTATTCATAAAGTCTATGGTAAATTTCTCACCAATCTTTACGAGCCTGTCATATAGGCAGGATTTATAGATTTCATACGGTTTAAGAGCAACGCCGCCATTGATATCCATAAAAAACTGTTCTGCACTTGAAACATTACCAATCTTCTTTACTGTAAAAATGACATTATTCAGCAAAAAATCTTTAAATTCTATACGCATCTCTTTGGTGAAATTTTTAACTTCTTCTTCAAGCTGTTCATGCAAATTCTGTACAGCTACTTTTGAATAACTGCTGCCACACTCTCGCTGTTCTCTTCCTATAAATTCAAAACCTCTATATTTATATTCGTCGTTAAAACCTTCTAAAAATTTGAGTATCTGATACAGCGTAAAAGTTCTTTGCTGACCATCAAAAATATAAACAGCATCGCAATCTATCTCTTTTGATACAAGTATTGTGCTAATATTCAGCGGGTTGTCTTCGTTAGGGTTGTTTTTAAATTTTTCAAATTCTGTAATAAGATAGGTAAGGAAGTTGTCTTTCTCCTTACCAAACTGTGCTCCCATACAGTAATCACGCTGAATTACAGGTATCTTTATTGTATTTTCAAAAAGCTTTCCCACAGTGATGGTATCATTCGTGTTAACATTAAACTCTCCGCCAAGATTGTTGTTTTCTATATCCTCAAGATCAAGTATTGGTGGTATTATACTTGTCGAATCAGTTTCGTAATGCTGTTCAATAAGAAACCTGTCAAGCACATAACGACCTGCAGAACTGATACTTGCAATAATCTCATTTTCTTTCATGCAAGGTGTTGAACTGTAGCCTGAATATATTTCTGCCACATTATTGGTGGCTTTATTTTCATGGGCTGAGGCAAATGCTTCAAAATAACGGTTTGCAAGTTTCAGGTTATTAGAATCAATATCTTTCACCAGAATAGTGTTTACATTACTGTATTTATTGAGCAATTCAGAAAGTGACAGATTCTTGTCTGTATCTTTCAGATTCAACAGTAATGATACAAAACTATTTTTATTAATCTTTTCATAATTATCTATTGCCTTAGCCGAACTGAAATCGCCGTTTTCCATATCATATTTTAGTCTATTAAGCAAACGATAAATCCATGAAAGTCTTATAAGTTCTTGTTTCCATCCGTTGAAGTCCTTGTTTTCCGGTTCATAACGATAATTTTTTTCTTTACAATTCTCAAACAGTACATTGATTCTGGATTCATTTGAACTATCAGCATCTAAAATTTGGCTGCATCTTTTTGTATCAATAAGTACTTTGTATGGAGAAGAAAAAGCACCTTTTTCTGTATCCTCTGTATAAAGAATGTCCAGTATCTGGTTATACAGTTCAGCAATTGCGGTTTTATAGGTATATCGTGAAAGTCCGCCAAGAATAACTGATATGTTTTCTTCTAATTCTTTTTTATTGAATGTATTGAGCATGATAAGATTTGAACGAACATAGTCACACACAGAGAAAGCTGTTTTATAGGCATTTAGATTCATAAATTCCTCAACAGGTGGATTTTCCATAACACTGCAAAGCATCTGGCAATTAGAAAGAATGAATTTTTTAAATTCGTGGTTATCCAAACTGGAATTTTTTTCCATATATGCTTTTACTACCTCTTCCATAGCCGTACGATTACGGATAATCCTGTCCGTATCAGTTGTATTTATTAGTGTATTGTTTGTACAATATAAAGTATTCTTTCTGAACTTTTTTTCATTATCACGCCCGAAACATAGTTCTATCGGATTTAGTATAGGTTCATTTTCAGACAACAGGCTGAATAATATTGCCAAAGTAATCAGTCTCTGCTGACCGTCGATTACATCATATCCTCCTTCTTTATTTTTATACAGCGTAATCAGACCAATGGATTTTACGCTTCTATTCTTATATGCATTCAACAAATCTTCTGCAAGCTTTTGGGCAATATCTGCATTCCACTTATAATTTCTTTGATACAAAGGTATACAGAATGATTTATTCTTGATAATCTCTTCAAGACTCTGAACAGAACTATTATTTTCCGTCATCTTTAACCCTCTCTATCTTTATTGTTTTTATCGCATCATATTTTTTCGGCAGGTTCGTTCCGGTTCCATTGTAATAACTGGTATATTTTCCTGTCATTCCATCTTTTGACGTCTTCACACATTTTATTATATCTTCTATTTCCTGTATCATTGTATCATCTACAGTAACAGATTTTTCCTCATTATCTATTATTTCGATGCTTTTAATCGGAACATCTTTTTTATTATTTTCATTAAGTTCCTTGCACGCCTGCACTAATCCCAGAGCCTCATAAATCCCTAATGTATATTGATTATATTTCTTTTCAAGCTTTGTTGCAACAATCTCACCATCAACTACGCTTCCAACATTCTCATATATTATTTCATTATTTGTAAGGTTCTTTATAAAACCTGCAAGTGTTCTGCAATCTGAAGAGCTTTCCGCATTACCCCTGCCATTTCTGAAAACGCTGACATCTATCACAAAATTAAGTTCTTCTGGAAACTTCTTATTAATATAGCAGTATTCATGTAAAAATGCGGGTACAGAGAGTTTTTTTTCATTTACTTCAACATAATTGACTTTCATCTCTTTGTAAATACGCAAGGTAAAATGGTTGTTCTTTGGTTCCTGATAATACTTCATCAGACAAGGAAAGAAGTTCTTTCCACATGACAACAATTTAAATGTTTCATTTTTGCCATTGATTTGATTACGAATACCCTCTACAATCTGCGAAAAGTAATGTTTATCTTTAGATTTCTCAATTTTAAAGGGTTTTATCGTATTTTCATCAATATTATCATAAAACCGATAAACGTTTTCGATTCTCTTAGGCAGAAAATCCATATTGAATGTATATCCCACACCTGTATAGACACACTGTTTTATTTCATCATCACAGAACATAAAATACTTCATTGACAGCATAAAGTCATTTTTACAGTCAAAAAGGAAATCTGCTTTCCCATATACTGTCGCAAGATATTTTCCGAGGTTGCAAAATCTCGTGTATACTATATACGCCTTTAATCTTAAAAGAGCTGTGTTTTCTTTATTTTCGTCGTATGTAAATCCGAATACGGAAGCCAGTCCGCCTACTGCACTGCTGTCATTATTTTCATTTACGGGACTGTTTTTCATAATATACTGCTTTATATTAAAGATAAGCTTCTGTATCATGTTCATATTTGACCATGGTACAGTATATAGCAGAAATAGATTTTCAAAAAAATCTTTAAATTCTTTATATTCCTTAAATTTCTCAGATTCCTTAAATCTCTCAGATTCCGAACATTCAAGCATACGTCCGAAATCGCCACTCATATGCATAGCACTGAAAATGTACATCATCCTGTCAAAATTAAGACAAGCCTTGTCAATATCTATTCCGTCAGCCATTTCAAGAGTAATTGGAATATTGGGATATTCTGTACATTTTGATCTTATAGTTTCCAGAAGCTCATTATCATAGTGATTATTATATTGAAACAATCTGCCATGACTTCCATCCTCTCCGTACATAGAAACATGAAACAGCATAATATCTGCATTGTTTTCTGAAAGCTTTTGCATAAACGATTTTATATATTCACAGCATTTCTCCGCAACGTGACATTCATTATTGATGATTTTAAAATCTGCAATAAGATGGCAAAAATCAATGCACACGCCAAATAAAATATTATTTTCAAATTTTTTGCTTAGACTTTTCAGAGTATCAATATACTCAAAATACTTAAAATAGCTTTCGCCCCAGCCTATATTTTTACCAGTAGGAATTTTCCCATTGATGTCAACATAAGGCGTAACATTTTCGATAGCGATCTTCACAGACTTTTCAATATTGAGTTCTTTCAGTTCTTTCGCAAGATTTTCAAGTGAATCATTACAGATTGTCGGAATATTACTCGATTCATCGTTGCACCCGTTAATACTTCCTGCATGAAGAATCACGACTATGGGGTTATTATTTTCCGAAACTGCCTCTGCAAACAAAATCGTTTTCTTCAGCAGTTTCAAACTATCTTCATCATTACATACTTCGTCAAGCGAAAGATAATTTGTTGAATAGGTTTTATCGCTTGAGGTGAGAAACTTTGAATCGGGGCAATGAACAGCTTTTATAGAGGCTTTATATCTATTCAACTTATCATTGAGATTTTCAATCATATTTTTATCAATTCCGTCTTGATTGAAAAAATCTTCCAAAGACTTTTTTGTTAAAAAGATCTCATACTCCTTATAATGCTCCAGTATGTTTATTCCGCTGTAAAAAATATCTTCTGATTTAAGAGGTTTTATAATATCTGCTATTGATGATTTTTTTAAAAAAAACATATCTTGTCACCCTTTTTTACCAAAATCTGACTAGATTATATCATATATTAAAATAATTGTCAACATTAGTTCTAATTTATCCAGACCCTACGCATGAAAAAATCCCCTTTTTCAAGTTGCGAATCTTGTAACCGGATTGTAACCATTTAAAGAGACATAACATAATCAAGGTGTTTAGCAGGGTCAAGTGAAATTATGAACATCTTCTTGCGTATAGATAGA
>JAFQCK010000043.1 GCA_017416465.1 Lachnospiraceae bacterium
AAATTGGAAATCAATATACGTAAAGGTATGTTCAGAGCGGATGTTATATGGAATTAGAAAAGATAGGTGATGAAGAAGAGACTGGCAGAATTGCTGGTCTCTTTTGCCGTTTAAGGAGTTAAGTGACCGTTCAAGGAGTTATGATTGTAAGAGAGTATTTTGCATGATAATTTCAAGATGATAACATATGTGGCAGATAATATGGTAGCTGACGTGATAAATATAAAAGGATTATGTGAATAGTGTAGAACTCATTTTTTTTAGAGGAGCAAGAATTTGTGATTAAGATAAATAGTATTAAGAAAATGTATGGGAGTAAGACAATAATAAAAAATTGGCAATGTACTTTAGAAAATGGAAAGATATATGGCTTGATAGGGCGTAATGGTATAGGGAAGACCACTCTTATGAAGTGTATCTGTGGATTGTGTGAAGCTGATGAAAGTGAAATATATACAGAGAACGGTAACGTTTCGAAGTTGGATTACCTGACCAGAAATATTTATTATATTTCTGATGAACCGGTATATTATAATGACTTGACATTATATGAGCATTTGTGGATTGTGTGTAAAGCAGAAGGGTATAAGAAAGATATTGCGGCTGAAAAGATTCAGGATTTGGTATCAAAATATAAGATGAGTGAGTATTTACATTTTTATCCTCCGGCAATGTCAAAAGGAACATTGCAAAGGATGATGCTTATGATTGGTTTTTTAAAAAACACACAGAACTTATTATTAGATGAGCCGTTTAATGGTCTTGATCCTATTCAATTAAAACAATCACTGGATTATTGTAAATGGAATAAGGTGAATAAGTGTATCCTTATTTCAAGCCATGATATTGAATCGTTAAAAGAAGTATGTGATGCTTATTTGATTTTTACAAAGGATGGAATCATAGAAATTGATGAAGAGATAGATAGAGAATGTGTAAATGCAATGATAGGAGATAGCTATGATTAGAATATATCCTATTTTGGTGCGTGAAAGATTTAGACGTTTTATAAAGAGCATTAAGCAGCGTCCGCTAATTTCGATAAGCTTATTAATTTCTATCATCGTTATCATAAAGGATTTGTTTACAGAAGCTTATGATGTTAGCGTTATTTTGAATAATCAGATAGTTGTATTATTTGTAATGATTTACTTGGTTGCAAAAATCATTAATCCAACACAGGGAATGACGATAGATTATCAGCTGTTGCAATTAAAATTAATATCCTTTAGTGGTTATAAATTCTTAATTGGTCTTAAGTTAGTAGGAGCAAGTTTGCTATTTTTGATATTTTGTATTCATTCATATACGGAAATGGTAATCATTGTTTGCGCACTCAATGCTACAACGAATATTTGGATTTTTTTAAGAAATCGGTGGAATAGAAGAAGCTATGACCTTTTTGTTGCAATTATTGTTATTGTTGGAATTCGGTATCAAATATTATCTGTTTCCTTGCTGAGTATGATAGGTGCAGTTATCGTTTTTTGCGCTATACGCAAAGTAAATTATGAATCGATTCTTTCGCTGTATAAGGTTGTTTATCAAATAGGACAACAAAGATTTCTGGGAATTTCATATAGTGAAAACGAGAGTCGGGATATTCAGGTAAATGCTGAGAAACTTGTAGGAACGGCAAAAGAAAGAAACTCTGATTGGTGTGAAAAATTATATGATAAAGATAGAAGCTTTATGTTTTATAAGGAATTCATGCGACTAAGGGCAAATTTGGAAAAATATATTGCATACTTTATCATTAGCTTACTCGTAGGGATGTGTAAATTTTACTTACCAAAAGAGTACATTATGATTATATTTGCAATATTAGGAGTAATAGCAATAAATTTTGACATTCAGATGAATCAACAAGAGGCAAAGATATTATTGAGAGGATATATAAAGCACTATAGTGTTTGGGATATTATAAAAAATAAGATTCTTATTTATGCAACAGCAAATAGCATATTAATGTGTCCAGTGGTTCTTTGGGGATGGAAGGTATTGGGTTTGTCTATGATTTTTGCTTTTCTCATTGCATGGATAACTTTATATAAGTGCTTTGTACATAAATAGATTATCGCAATAGGTTAAAAAGATTTATAGAAATATATTTAGGATACCGTGGAAAAGTCTTGGTTTGAAGATTTTATCCACGGTATTGTTTTATGATGCCGTTTACGGAGTTAAATGACCGTTCAAGGAGTTATGGTTGAATGGGATTATCTCGCATGCTATTTTTTATGTATGTAGTCAATAGATATGCATAAGCGGTGGTAAATGTTCTAGTCTTAATATTCAGTGAAGTTCTATAATAATACCGTAATGTATAATTTGATTGATGTATTTTTACATATATCAAAATAAAAGAAGGACACTATAATGGAAAAGAACCTTATAGAAATCTTGGAACCATTAACAGAGGATGATGTTAAGGTGCAATATTGTGATGGTACCAATTGTTTGCATGATTGTCCACCAATTGGACCTGGTCCTCAAAATATAACTAGTCTGATATCAAAAAAAGGAACAGGAGTATATTGTGGAAAAAATAAAAATAGAAGAGGTTTCCAAGTGTTTTGGAACGGGAGAAAATAAAGTTATAGCAATAGATAATGTGTCTTTTGAAGTAGAGCAAGGAGCATTTTTGACAATATTAGG
>JAFQCK010000003.1 GCA_017416465.1 Lachnospiraceae bacterium
AGCCGTTAGCATCGTATGTGGGTGTGCCTGCGATTGCCTTCTTGACATCCCAGACAGAGTTGTCAAAGAAAGACATGATGGTAGCTTCGCCAAGATACATGTTACTCTTGACATAAACTCTTGCTGTGAGCACGTCACCGGGTTTAATGTAGTAGTCGGTAAGATTGCCGTCTGCTTCATAGTATTCGCTGGCGATGTAGACGAAACCGTCAGTAAGACCGTCTGCACCCTTTGCTGTACCATAATCTTTTACAAGGTCAGCATAGGAGATAATGCCGTCTGCTGCTGTGGTTACTTCTGCACCGTTAGCATCTGTTGATTTTTTTACTGTGACTGATGCACCGACTGCATCTGCAGCGGTAACTTCGGGGAATGCAACACCGCAAGCAAAAGCTATGCCGAAAATCATGGTAAGGCACAGAAACATTGCAAGCGATTTTTTAAGGAAACGTTTCATATCTTTTACCTCCAAATTTTTTACCGCATCATTGCGGCATGATATACGTTACCTCGTATAGTGTAACATATAATATATATAAATTTCAATCCATTTTTAAAAAAATTTAAACAAAAAAAGAACGAAAACATCTGTTCCCGTTCTTTTTTGAAATTATTTCTGTTTGATTTTATTAACAATAACTCCGAGTCTCGTGTCATCAAAAGCTTTTTTCTTCTTTTCTTCATCTGTGAGAGGCGGAATTTCAGCATCCGGATCAATAAATCTTTCCATATTTCCGTCATCACAAACAAACGCCTGAGTCATACATATTCCGCCCCTGCCCTTAAGCTGCGCACGGACATAGCAACTGATATTTTCCTCATAATCTGTAAGTCTGATTTCTGAAGTAAGTTCACCGTCAGTATCAATTTTATCACTTTTAATAATTTCACCGTCGGCAATCCATTCGATAACGCTGCAATTAACACCCGAAATCTTTATAATATCATTTTCATCGTCTATAACCATACCGTTGACAAAAGGATAAGGGCCTTCTCCGACAAAATCTTCACCGAGTTCATTTTTTGCATAACGGGCAATTGAGAAAAATCTGCCGTTTTCAAGAGCATTTCTGAAATTTTCCATAGAATACTCAGGAATTATAAAATCCATAAATGCGGTATCAATTTCACAGACTCTGTGTGCATCGCTGTTTGCAAATCCGAAAACGGTTCGCTTGCCTTCGGGAATAATCTTCTTGAGAAGCTCATCCCAGAGAATTCTGTCACTACGGTTAGGTCTGTCATACATATTAAGAACTTCAATACCCAGACACGATTTATAACGCCTTATTAAATCGGCAAAAAACCTTATATTTTCGGGAACTTTTGCACAAGAGGGATCTCTGTAAGCGCCAAGCCAGTCAGTAGGATGATTGATATGTGAAACACCGCCGCTTTGCTCAATCCTTTTTATCGGACCTTCAAAATCATTTTCTTTTCCGTATTTTCCTTCAAGTGCATTATCCGTGAAATATCCGTTGACATGATTTTTCATAAGAGTAAACATATTTGCTTCTATTGCACGGGGAATACACATAAGTCCTCTCTTTTTGGTACGAAGATTATTCTTTGTTTTATATGTACCCGATAAAACCTGTCTGTATTCTTCCGTGGTAAGATGTCTTCTCTTTCCGTGCCAGAGATACTGAAAGGTAAAGAGAGGAACAAGAGTAGGTAATTTATCCCATTCTTTTCCGAGAAGACCGTGCTCGGCAAAGGCAAGAATATCAAAATCGTTGTCATAGAATCCTGCAATCATATCTGCCATTGTGTTGTTGGCATCGCTGTAGGTTGAATGAGTATGAAGATTGGTTTTATAATGGTATTCATCTTTTCCGAAAAGATTAACCACATCAGAGTACGGACTTGTAATTTTAAAATTTCTTGACATAACGCACCTCATTTATTCTTTGAAACTGAATATTCCGTTATTATCGGAAAAGCCTTTATTGTTGCCGACGGTATTCATCAGCATTTCCTTCAGACAGATTTTTTCACCGTTTTTCGAAAGCTTGGTTTCAACCTTACCTAAAATAAAACCGACACGGTCAAAAAGCTTGTCAAATGCATCACCGACCGGAGTGCCTTTGATATAAGGCTGGTCCCCTTTAAAAATAGCTACACCGATTTCACCCGCAAGATCAATAATCTTTGTTTTTTTCAAAGAGTTATCAACCTTAATAAAGAGAAACCTGCCGATTGTTCCTACTTTAAGCGAATTAACCGTCTTTCTTCCGAGCTTTTTCAGAATTCCGTCACCTTTGAAAATGTTATTTATACGGTTAACAATTGATTTTCTGAACTGATTATCAAAGAATTCATCAAGCGGTACTCCGTGTGTTTCGCTTCTGAATTCGGGAACATCAATTGAATTAACCTCAATTCTTTCAGAGGAATATGAAATCTTTCTGTATTTCGCAGGACTGCCCGTAAGACATGATGTGCATATGTCAACAACAGTATTACCCTTTTCGGTAGTGAATTTATTTATGCTCTGAATATGCATATGACCCGTCAGAATAAGCTTTACTCCGTTATCGGCAAGTAAAGTTGCCGTATTCCTCCAATTTTTCAGCTTTGCATCACCAACAAGCTCAAAAACTGGAACGGGAGGAATAACGGGATAATGACATATGGCAATCACTTCGCACCGTGCATTCCGTGCTTCGTCAAGCTGACATTTTATCCATTCGGAAAGCCTTTCATCAACAGTTCCTTTGGGGTTATTTTCTGCATCACAATTTATTGCAAGAAGGCGGATTCCGTCTGATAGTTCAGCAACATAGGAAAGCGTTTTTTCGTCAACGGAAAGTGCCTGAGAATATCCGAAATCTTTATACAGATCGGAAAGAATACAAAAAGGAGTGCCTTCAGCCTCAATACATTCGTCATTAACGAATGCTCTTGATTTTTTATTGTAATCATGGCCTGCAGTTATAACAAAAATCTTTTTACCTGCTTCTCTAAGCTTGTAAAGCTCTTTTATAAAGCTTTTGTGACTTTCAATTTCTCCGTTTTTTGAAAGATCACCGGGAATGATGACATATTCTGTTTCATTATCAGCGGCAATATCCGCAAAAACAGCTTTTGCAATATCGCTGCTTTCTGCCATGAAATATTGCTCTCTGCTCATATATTCATCAAACGCTTTACCGCTTGCACCGAGCGAGGGTTCAAAATAATGGGTATCGGTCACGAGATAAAAATTAAACTTCTTCATTTCATCACCCTTTATCGCACATTTATTTTATTATATCATTACAAAACAAAAAGTGCAAGGCATTTAAACCCTGCACTTGTTATTATTTAAATATTCCGGTATTTTTCCAAAGAAGCTTTTCGGAATTTGCCCTTGTTCCGGCAAAATTATCTTCAAATTCTTTAACCAGCTCCGCACCGAGTCTGAGATAAAGACTTTTGGCCGAGTCATTTCCCTTCACAACGCAGATGCTCATTGATTTATATCCGTTATCATATGCATATTTGCCCATGGTGCGGATAAGCTCGGTGCCTATTCCCCTGCCTCTTGCATTTTCGGAAACATGAAGGGAATCAAGATACCATGTATTTTCAAGTTCCTCATCCTCTTTTCCTGCCGTAAATCCGAGAAAAAGGTCCGCTTCATATGCCACCCATATTTTATTTTCGTCCTCAAGATATTTTTTCCACCTGTTTTTTGCCGTTTCAACAGTCAATGAGGAAAGATAATCTTCCGACACAAGCCCTCTGTAGGTTGTTTTATGATTATGAACATATAATAATGAAATATTTTCAAGATCATTTTCGTTTGCAAATCTTATATTCATAAGAAACACCTGCCGATTTATATGTCTTTTTCGATTGAATTTATAATTTGAACGGCATTATCAGATGTCTTTTTCATCGCATTTACAATGAAAGGCGATTCAAGCCCTGCCGACTCAATAAGCTCCGTTAACGATACACTACCGGTTTTTTTCATAAAGTCAACATATTTTTCGAGAGCGTTCGCAAAGTTTTCTCTTGAAAGACGGAGAAAGCCGAGTGCAACACACTGAGCTATACAATAATCAATGTAATAAAACGGACTTTCAAATATATGCATCTGATACTGCCAGCGCGTGCCGAGCTCAAGATACGGAATACCTTCAAAAGAAAGATATGGTCTGTATTTTTTCTCAAGTTTAAGATATTCCGATTTTCTTTCCTGAGCAGTGAGTTCCGGATTTTCATAAACTATATGCTGAAATTCATCAACAATTACACCGTAGGGAATGAAGGAAAGAGCATCCACTATGTGCTTATATCTGTATTTATCCGATTTATCTCCAAAAAAATCATCCATATACTTGTGACAAAGGAACTCCATGCTCATGCTGTGGCATTCGTGAGAGTTACGATGATGACAATAATAATCAAAAATTTGAGAACCTTGGGTATATTTCAATTTTTATATCCCCATTCGGTTCTTTGGCATAAACAATTTTCGATAAGATTTCTTTCAACAAAGCATTTTGTTCTTTTCTCGTTAAACTATAAAAACTATCAAGTAATTTTTCTGTTTTGGGCAAAAGCATCAATCTATTGTCACTTTGGTTTTCTATCTGCTCTATTTCATTTGAAATGCTGTTTTTTCTATTGACAAGTTCCGCTATATCTTTATCTAAAATAGCTTTTCGTTGTTGAAATATTTCGATTGTATAAATGCCTTTTTCCAAAAAACTATACGCATTATTTAATTGCAAATTGAGTTCATCAATTTCTTTATTTAATCTTGCTAAATAGCTTTTAAATTCATCAAGTTCTTTTCGACTATTATCTTCAGCACTGATTTTCACTTTGAAATCATCATACCATGCTTTAAGGTTCTGTATGATAGCCGTTTCTATAACTTGATAATCAGCAGAATGATTTTCACATATTGCTGTCATAGTGCATATAAATCTTTCTTGTTGACCTTTATTAGTTTTATGAGTACATCTGCGAATTCCTCTGCCGCAATATTTACAGAAAAGTAAACCAGCAAAAGCATTTTTTATTTCAGTATCTTTTTTAACTTTTGTATCATTCGTTCTGGTTTTCATTACTTCTTGGGCAGTGTAAAAAATTTCTTCAGAAATAATCGCTGGATGCAAACCATCATAAAGCTCAATTTCATTTATATCTTTGATATACTTTCTGGTTTTAACAACTACTCCATTTTCAATGGTTTTAGATTCTTTTTGTTGTCCTCTTTTTATTTTCCCTATATATACAGGATTATTTATAATTTTTAAAACCGTTGAATGAGTCCAATATTTTGCCTTATATCTTGTTGGAATGAGAGCTTTGTTTAAATAATTTGCTATTCTGTTTCCGCCCCATCCGTTATTAAATAATTCAAACATTTTTTGAACTACTTCAGCTTCTTCGGGTACAATTTCTAAAGTGTACCCCTTTTCTTTTTCAAGTTTAATAACCTTATATCCATAGGGTGATGTTCCACCAACATATTTACCTTCAGATGCAGAAATTTGTCTGCCACGAATAAGCCTTCGAGTGATGGTTTTATATTCTCTTCTGCTCATAAACAAGCCAAACTCAAAGTATTCTTCATCGAATTCGTTTAATGGGTCATATGTTTTTGTGGGAGTAATAATTTTTGTGCCGGTAAACTGAAAAGTCTGACTGATTATACCTTGGTCTACACTATTACCTCTTGCTAATCTGTCAATGTCGATTACAAGAACTCCAGCATATTTATTTTGACTTACATCATTTAATAATTCTTGAACCTTGGGTCTTGCAGCAATAGTTTCGCCTGATACAACTTCATCATAAATTTTTTCAACAAAGTATTTGCGGTCTTTAGCTAATTTACTTAATATGCTCTGATGTCTTTTTAGTGTTTCTTCTACGCTTAAATTCTCATAATCTCTATCAAATTGAGATTTTCTTAAATACATTGCATACTTTTCCATAATGAACTCCTTTCTTTTTTAAGATAAAGGAATTTTAATTTTTTCATTCTTCCTCCTTTCTAATATACATTATATATTCAAGTTTGTAATTTGTCAATAACCAAAAAAATAATAGCAACCCCGAAGGGTTGCTATCTATATTAACTTGCTTTATTATAATTTGCACTTTTCGCTCTTCTAATATAAGAGTCGGAAATAATTTTTTCTATTCTTTTAATTCTTAATGATTTATCTTTTTCATAACAATTATCATGTATGGTTACACAAATATTATCTTTTCTAAATTCGCCTACTACCAATATAATTATCCTCCCTTATTATTAGTTGAACCTATTCCACCTGTTCTTGTTTCTGTAGCTTCGTCATCATCAGTAATATCATATGCAACGATAATTCCCTGAACGAATGAATCACCCTGTTTTACACGCAAATATTCAGAGTTACTATGATTTGTCATTTTCACAAAAATATGCCCCTCATTATTTTCATTGTTATAATAGTCTTGGTCTATCAGTCCTATTGTATTATCTAACTGTATCTGATATTTAAAACCAAAACTACTTCGAGGCAACATAAACAACGCTCTATTTTCGTTAAGGCTACACTTGATACCTGTAGGAATTTTAATTGTCATACCGGGAGCTAAAACAAAATCAAATGGTGACTTAAAATCATATCCGGCTGAACCTTTTGTAGCTCTTTTAGGAAGTTTAAGTTCATTGTAAGCATATGTTAAATTTTCGGGAGATATGATTGTTCCCATAGATTTTTTAAATTCTTCAAATGATACTTTTTCAAATTTATTCATATTAAACTACACCTTTATATAAAATTATTTTGTTTTCTTTAAACGACAAACCAACATCAATAACTCTTTGATTTGTACTGCCTACCCATTTATGGGTTTTGTGGTTGATATCTTGTTTCGACAATTTAAACTGCCCATCTATAAAAATATCTGTATATGTAATCACTAAAGCTCGTAATGCATTATAATTTTGGTCTTTGGGACTATTCCAAATATCCTCCAATAAATAACCTGTATACAACCAAATCTTTTTTTGCGGATATAGGTTTTTTAGTGTTTGAAGTAAAAAATAAACTTCAGTTATATTTTCATCAGCTAATGGTTCGCCACCCAGAATAGATATTCTTTTCACATAAGGTTTACCTGCTAATTCAACAAATTTATTTTTTGTTTCTTTTGTCCACTGTTTTCCGCCATTAAAATCCCATGTTTCTTGATTGAAACAACCTTTGCAATGAAAATGACATCCCTGTACGAAGAGGGAAACTCCAATTCCCTCTCCGTTTGAAATATCCATCTCTCTTATTTGTGAATATCTCATTTAGTTCTCCTTATATTCCTTATCATCTATATGAAGAACTCTTTCTTTAATTTCTTGTGTTCGTCCCTGATTCCAGAAATTAGTTCCAATATAACCGCAAGTTCGTCTTGCTACACTCATAAGGCTTTGGTTACGATTTTTACAATTCGGACATTCCCAAATAAGTTCTCCTGTTTTTTCATTGGTTATGATTTTAATTTCTTTATCATATCCGCAAACCATACAATAATCGCTTTTCGAGTTAAGTTCAGCATACATAATGTTTTCATAAATAAACTGATAGAGCTGAATTACTACCTCAAGATTGTCATTCATATTAGGAATTTCTACATAGCTTATTGCTCCACCGGGAGAAAGTTTCTGAAATTCAGATTCTAACGCAAGCTTATCAAATGCATTTATTTCTTCAAAAACAGGTACATGATAAGAATTAGTTATATAATTTTTATCAGTAATACCTTCAATAACACCAAATCTCTTTTTAAGACATTTTGCAAATTTATATGTTGTACTTTCAATAGGAGTGCCATATAAACTATAATCAATGTTTTCGGCTTCTTTCCACTCTTTACATTTATCATTAAGAGCTTGCATAACTGCTAATCCAAAAGGCTTGCCAACTTTTTCATCTGTATGACTTTCTCCTGTCATATATTTAACACATTCATATAACCCAGCATAACCAAGAGAAATTGTCGAATATCCATTATGCAACAATTTATCAATAGTTTCGCCCTTATTTAATCTGGAGATTGCTCCATTTTGCCACAGAATCGGAGCGACATCCGAAAGAGTTCCTTCAAGTCTCTTATGTCTTATCTGCAATGCTTTGTGGCATAATTCTGTTCTTATTTCAAATAATTTCCAAAACGCATCTAAATCTCCATTAGAGGATAAAGCCAAATCAACCAAATTAATTGTAACTACTCCCTGATTAAATCTGCCATAATATTTAGGTTTACCATTTTCATCAACATAGGGTGTCAAGAAGGAACGACAACCCATACAGGGATAACAATTACCATTGCCATTTTTATCAACTTTATATTCGAGCATTTTCTTTTCTGAAATACAATCGGGAACAAGTCGTTTTGCAGAACATTCGGCAGCAAGTTTTGTTATATAAAAATATTTACTATCTTCATATATATTATCTTTTTCAAGAACATAAAGGAGTTTCGGGAAAGCAACTGTTGACCAAACACCTTGTTCATTCTTAACACCCTGTATGCGTTGTCTTAAAACTTCCTCAATAATAAGTGCTAAATCGGCTTTAGTCTGTTCATCTTTGGCTTCGTTTAAATACATAAACACCGATAGGAATGGTGCTTGTCCATTTGTTGTCATAAGCGTTACAATTTGATACTGAATTATCTGTACTCCACGCTTTATTTCTTCTTTAACTCGTAATTCTACTATTTCGTCAATTGCCTTTTGCACTTTAGGGGAAAGAGTAATGCAATCTTCGTTATAGATTGATTTGAAAATCTTTTTTTGTTCTTCTTCAACCTGTATTCTTATATTCTTTCGACTGACATCTACAAAAGGTGCAAGATGTGTAAGAGTTATGGACTGACCGCCATATTGACTGCTTGCTACCTGTGCAATAATCTGTGTTGCAATATTACAAGCGGTTGAAAAACTATGGGGTTTTTCAATCATTACCTTGCTAATAACTGTACCGTTTTGAAGCATATCTTCAAGATTGATTAAATCGCAATTATGTAAGGCATTTTGTCCAAAATAATCTTTATCATGAAAATGGATAATACCTTCTTCATCAGCCTGAATGATATCCGGGGGCAAAAGCATTCTTTTGCTAATATCTTCGCTTTCAATACCAGCCATGTAGTCTCGCTGTGTTGTGACTAACATTGCATCTTTATTTGAATTTTCATCATTCCAATAGTCACTTTTACCTGAAAGCAGTTCTATTATTGATTCGTCAGTAGAATTTCTAATATCTCTTTGGAATTCTCTGACTTTACGATATCCTTCATAAGCCCTCGCAGTAAGTGTTTCACCCTTTTCAACAAGCTTTTCAAACACCATTGTTTCAACTTGATAAATGTCAAGTTCTGAAATATTTTGAGCTTCCATTTCTATTTCTCTGGAAATTGCTTCTGCAATATCTATTTTTATAATTCCGCTACCAAAAGTCATAGCTTTTAAAATCGCATCATAAATTTTATTCTTATCAAAATCAACTACAGAATCATCTCTTTTAATTATTTTCATAAAGAAACCTCCTTTACATTTGGTCGAGCCAATTAAGTGCCTCGACATAACTCATTTTTTTACCATTAACATTTAAAAAACAAGTTTTGGTAAAGACAAACTTTGGAGATGAATTTCCGCTTTTTTCAACGAATTCTATATTTTTCATTTGTAAAAATTGTTTAAGATTTTCGCTTTGTAAACTTTTATCATAATACAAAATGATTTTATCCATATCATCACTCCTTTTTAGCAATTTGAGATATTGTTTTATAAATCTGTTCCCAATTAGACAACCTGATAATATTTTGTCTTTCTGCATCAAAACTCAAATTATGAGGTCGGCTATACAAAATTTTTATATAGTTTCCAGAAATCAAATTATGAACACCATCATCAATTAAAATATCGCCTCTTATCATCTGTTTGTTTTGAGCAATAATAATTTGCGAACTATGTAAATAAGGGAATAAAGAAATTAATTTTTCAATTTTCACATTACAAGTTTCAAAATTAGTTGCCGTAACAAGATATATTTGATGACCATCATCAATTAATTTTTTCAAATAATACTGACTTTGAGGCATTGGTTTAACGGTTTGCCATACTTCATTTTCATAAATTGGTTTAAAAATTTGTTCTTTTGTAAGTGTGGGATATACTTTTGTCATATCCCACGATTTAACATCATTGACATTAACATTTAAACTATGTGTTCTGTTAAGAATGTTGAGCCAATTTTCAAGTAGATTTATTAATACATCGTCTATGTCGCAAAGAATTGTTAAAATTTTCATAAGTAATTACATCTTTGAAATATTTTTAGCAAGCCATTTAACGTTGTTATGAAACTCATCGATTGTAGTATTTTCAAGAACAAAATCAAAATCATAATCGTCTAAAGCAGTTTCAGAAATATGATTCAACTGTTCTTCAGTTAAACCACTATCAAAATTAGGTCTCTCGACTCTTAAAGTGTAAACATCTATGTTTGATGAACGAAGTTTTTCAATTTCATTGGGAAATCTACAATCGGGAATTAAAACATAATTCCATTCATTTTCAAAAAGATTAAGAAAATCTATTATAAAGTCAACCCAATAGTCCGGCTTCTTTTTGCGAACAACATCTGTTCCTACATACTGCAAAAGCTGCCTTCCATTATCATCTTTCTGTCCATTCCAATTGAACATATTTTTACAAATAAACTTCAATAAATCAGCATAATGTGTAGTCAACACTTTATAACCTTTCTGCTCTAATTCGCTATGTAACCACGCAGCAGCAGTATCTTTACCGTGTCGAGCTTTACCTGAAATACAAATTACTTTCATTTTTTACTCCTTTTTATATTGGTGTATTAGGCGTATTAAACTTATTAGCATTGAATAAGAAATAAATACAAATCAATGCAAAACTAAAAATTATAAGATTATTCATTTTTTGAATTGTTATAAAACTTCACACTACTTAACACATCTAATATTTCTTCTTTTTCTTTGTTGTCAAAATTATTCCAATTTACTGTAATACTGTTCAAAGCATCACAAAGAGAAATATCTTTAACTTTAGTCTTTCTGCCACAGCTTTTCTTCTCTTTACAATAACCCTGATGTTCACATTTGGGCATAAAATAATGGTCAACAAGATATGCCCATTCCTCTGAATAATCTCTCAGAGCATCACATAAATCTTTAAACAACTTTCTAAATTCGTGGTAAGCCCTACCGCACATTCTCTGATGTGACATATCTATAAGGTTACGAAGATTACGCTTGTCAACCATTTTTGTTTCCATTCCAAGAGGTAAAACCAAAGCACTATCCTCACGAGGAATACCAAGCTCTTCAAGTTTCTTTCCGGCTTCTGCAATATCGGTCATAATATTATTATAAATTTCTAATGCCTTATCGTTTGACGAAATTGTATGAGGTGTTACATAAGCAAAGCCACTCAAATAATCAATATACCTTGTACTTGCCTGTAGTCTGGTCGGCAAACAACCAATGTGAGTGTACCATTCTCTAATTACCCTTGCTGAATAACCATCTAATGTTGAATACACATCTGGAAACTCAAAGGTTCTGCCGTGTTCATTTTCTAAACAATCAAGTCCCCTTTTATAATTTTTAGCAGCATCGGAAATGTCTGCACCCCAGCAAATGCCAGCCTCTTCTCCAATCATGGTTATTGGATTTTTTGTTGTATAATTCTGAATTATAAATCTACCCATTTTTCTCTCCTTAATGTTATTTTATTAGTTATTAATCATTGAAAGAAATTCTTTTTCTGAAAGAATTTTAATACCCAGTTCTTTTGCTTTGTTTAACTTTGAACCCGCTTTTTCACCAGCTATAAGATAATCGGTTTTTTTAGATACAGACCCAGAAGGTTTTGCACCAAGTTCTTCTAATTTATTATTTATACTATCTCTTGTAAAATTAACAAAGCTACCAGTAACTACAACCGTTTTGTCTATAAACGGATTTATACTTACTGCTTTTACTTCTAATTTGCGAATATCTAAACAATCAAGTAGAGCAAGAAAATTATCCATATTAAGACAGTCGCTAAAATAATTGTATATACTATTAGACATTGTTTCTCCAAAGTCTTTTAATTTTGTAAAATCATACTTTCTAACAATACAATTTAAAAACTCATTACAATCACCCATGCAGAATTTAGATATTTCTTTACTTGCTGTCTCTCCAATATTAGAAATACCCAAAGCATTTATTACTCTATCCAAAGTTGTTTTTTTAGATTCAATAATTGCATTCCAAATTCTTTGATAAGAATTTTCTCCAAAGCCTTTAAGTTTAATAATTTCCTCTTTATATTCATTTAATTTATAAATGTCAGAAAAAGTATTTAAAAATCCTTCATCTATAAATCTCTGTAACGTTGCTACAGACAATCCTTCAATATTCATTGCAGGTTTACTTACAAAATGTTCAAACTTACCAATTAGTTTACCTCTACAATTTTCATTTTCGCAGTAAAGAACTTTGGTATTGTTAATGGTTTTCAATGTTGTTTTTTCACCACATACCGGACATTCTTGAGGTATTGTAAAAAATCCATAATATTCAGGCATTGTTGTATTGGGAGGCATATCTTTTACCGCATCGAAAACCTGTGGTATAATCATATTTGCTTTAAAAATTTTGATTTTCTGACAACTATAAGGATATTCACCAAGTAAATTCTGCATAACACTCACATTATGTAAACTTGCTCTTTCAACAACTGTACCATCGAGTTCTACTGGCTCAAAAAGTGCAACTGGTGTAAGCTGACCAGTTCTACCAACTGACCATTCAATTGATTTAAGATTAGTTTCCGCTTTTTCATCTTCAAATTTAAAAGCTATACCATCATTATTGTGGTGAGAAGTGCCGCCTTTTGTTCTTGAATATTCAATATCATCATATTTCATAACAAGACCATCAATCGGTATTCCCTTTTCTTTAGCTATTTGTCTCAAAGCAGAAATCATTTCGGCTAACAAGCCTTCATCGTACAAATATGTATAAAAATCAGGCTTTTCAAAACCGATTTGTGACAGATAATTTATTTTTTGCAATCTTGAAGGTTCGGTAATTTCATCAAGTCCTTCAAGAACATCCCATAGCATCCAATTTACATTTCGATTTGAACATACGCCACTATCAAGTTGCCTAACAGAACCAGAAGCGAGATTACGCTGATTTGCATAAGGTTTTTCTCCTTCCATGAGATTATTGTTAATACGATTAAAGTCATCAGCATAAATAATTGCTTCACCAACAATTCTCAAATGATTTTTATATCCTATAGATTTAGGAATATTTTTAAATGTCAATGCATTATGAGTAATGTCCTCTCCAATTTCACTATCTCCACGTGTAGAAGCCTGAACCAATTCACCATTTTCATAAACAAGTTCTACTGTCAATCCATCATATTTCAACATTAACAAACAATTTTGATTTGCTGCAAATGTTACAATATCATCGATGCTTTTGGTTTTATCCAAACTCAATAGAGGAATGGGATGAGTAACTTTATTTAAATCGCTTACAACTTCAAAACCCACATTTTGAGTTGGAGAATTAGACATAATAAAATTGGTTTCCAATTCCAAAGTTTTTAAATTATTAAATAATTCGTCATATACATCATCTGACACTAAAGATTCATTGCGATTATAATAAGCATCTCTGTACTTATTTAAAGTTTCAACTAAAACCTTTATTTTCTGTATTTTATTTAACTTATCCATCTGTTTATTTTACCTCAATATGTTTTTCAAATAATATGTAAAAACACCATATAAATAATATCCTGTTATTTCTCTGTTCGGCATAAACATAATTTCCAAATTATATCTATGATTAAAAGCATGAATTGAAGCAAGAAAAGCTTTATTAGAAAATTTAGTTTTATAATTGTTTTTCACTATATCTTCATATGTTGCATTTTCAATCAATAAATACTTCTTTCCAGAATAAGTTGCCATTTCTTCTTCAAAACGAGTTCTGTTTTGAGTTAAGTTGCCGCTTAATTCATCAAGAGAAGCTTTTCTTTCCACCATAATCTTGTGGTCAAAATATAAATCTCTATCAATATTTAATTCAGAATTTGCCGGTATGAAAAAACTATAATGCCCATTGCTTCGCCTTTATCACATTCTTCGAGAAAAGTATCGTCTATTTCCAAACTCTCAATTTGCATATCCTGAGAGCTTTTAATGCCTATATTATTTAGCATATAATCATACCAATCATATACCTGCTGGCTTGTCATTTCTTTAAATTTAGAAATGTTTTTTAAAACATTAAAACCTTTATCATATAATGACATTAAAAAATTCATTTTTACTATCTTATCGTAATAAGCATCAACATTGTCAATGCTGACCAAACTGCGTAATTCATCAATGGAAGTATAACCGCCTAATTCTTCAAAATGCTTTTTAACATTTGGTTTAGATTCTAAAAATGTATAAATTGAAACATGGTCAAATGATTTATAACCATGCAAATACATTTGTTTGCCAAGAGAAAAATAAAAGATACCATCATCCGTTTTTAAAGTTTCATCATTGTTTTCATTTAAATTTTTAAAGTCATCAAATAATTCCGGTTGCTTATACAAACAAAATATAAAACTGGCTTCAGCACTTTCTCTTCCTTCGGTCAATTCTTTGGGATATTCTTTTAATTTGTTTATAAGTCATCACCTCCCAAAAATGCACTTAAATCTTTACCGGATTTATTAGTACCTGTAGTTAAAGATGGGTCGGTATAATGTTGTATATTTGCTTCTTCTCTATGTTTTATTTTTTCTTGACGAATGAATTTTTTATTTATATCAGATATATTGTTGTTAATGATAGCAAACATATAAGAAATTTTGCCATATTCACTGCTAAAGTTTTTATGTTCTAACCAATAAAGAATATCGGATTTACAACTTTCAAAAGTAGCTTTAATAACTGCATTATCATAATAAGACAATTCATTAAGTTTTTTAGGGAGAGAAGTAGGAAACGGCTGACCCTCGTTGTACCCTAAAAATGTACGACAAATGTAGTCAATCAAATTAATTCGTTCTTCTTTTAATCGTTTATTTTCTTCATATACATACTGATTTTTATAATAAAACTTTCCAATTTTAATAAAATCATCAGTTGTTCCCCAATCACCTGTAATGTGACATTTTACTTTTCGAGCCATTTGCCGCCTCCTACTAATTAATTATTCTTCTGTAAGAATATCTACGATTGTTTCAAGTGCCATAGTAGGTACTTCTACATCTTTAAAATTAGCAATTCCGTATTCTTCCATAACCGCCCTAACTTTGGTCTTGGTTGAATCTGTTGCATCCGAGAACTTGTTTTTAATAGTCATAATAAGTTCTTCATTTTTTTCTACATCGATTTTCTTTGACTTTGCATTTTTGCTATATTCAGCAGCTTTCTTATCTGCTTCAGCCTGTGCTTTTGCCTGTTCCTTCTTGGTCTGTGCGAGAGTTTTTGTACCCTTTGCGTGTTCCGCTAAAATAGCATCCTGCATTGCCTTTATAAAATCATCTGAACTAAAGGGAATTCTATCAACAATCTCGGAAAATCTTGACTTACTATCAACGGAATATGTATCATCTCTAAAGCTAATCACACGGCTTTCGCCAACAACCTTATTGATGATTTTTTCTTCCTTTGTAACCTTATTCTTCTGACCGGTCTTTTCCTTAACAATGTCACGGTCAATATAAGCCAAACCAACAAAATGCATCTTGTTCTTGATAGCATTAAAATATCTCTGCTGTGTATCTGCGGTGAGCTTTGAATAGGTTTCCTGTGTCATCGGGTCTGTAATATCTGTTCTCTTAACATGAGCAACAATTATAGAATTAACACCAACTTTTTTCAGTTCCCAAATCTTATCAAGAATAAATTCTGTGGCTTTATCCTGACCCTTGCCGAAGCCACCCCATGCACCGTTAATTGTATCCGCTTTCTTATCAGGATTCTTTCGATTATACTGACGAATTGCTTCTTTTTCAGCCATAATAATTAATTCATCAAGAGTATCCCAAATTACTGTCTGCAAATCAGGATAATCAGTAGTTTTATTTTCCACAATATCATCGACTACTTCACACAATTTGCTCCAATTTTCAATTGTTTCCGAAACAATTCCCTGAATAGCATCAGCACCAGCTTCTTTACCCATATCAAAATGAATATAACCATCTTCGCCAACCATCTTTTCACAAACTTCTTTTGCAAGAGTTGTTTTACCAATACCGCTTTCACCTAAAATTGCAATATTATAATTCAGAGGATTAAGATTTACCTCTTTCTTTTTTCCAAATTTACCCATAATATATTCCTTTCTCTAATTTATAGGGGAGATAAACTCCCCTTTTTTCATTAAAACAAATCTTCATCTGAAACAGTTGTATCATTTGCTGAAGGAGTTGAAGGTTCATCATCAACACCATCGGAAGTCTTATTCTTTTTGGAATTTGCTTTTGCCTCCTCAAGAGTTTCTTCACTTGTAGGCTGATAAATCCTTTCTTCAAATTCCGACATAGTTTCATCAAGCTCAACAAGTCCATCTGCAAAATCACCTACAAGCTTCGGGTCAAACAGACGATATTCATTTACTCTTTCGCCAAGAATTGCTCCTCTCGGCTTAAAATCTTCAAGCTTCTTTAATCCAAGTTCAATCTGTTCTTTCTGTCTTGCCGTAAGCATATCTTCGTTAAATTCTGCTTCTTCAGCACCACGAACAAGAACTAAATCCCAAGGAATATGTACCATAGTCTTATTTGTCTTTACATCGATATACTGCATTTTGTAATTGTAAAGAGCCTTATGTTTTTCATTTCCCTCAAGGTCATATTTAGCAGCCGAGAAAATGAACTGCATAGGAATCATCTTCTTGCCTTCGTCTTTATTGATATACTGTTCAATATAACCGTTAAGATAAATCTTCTTATTATCCTTAAAATCAGTCTTATCAAGAGAATCCTTGTTATAGAAAATCTCCATTGAAAGGCTAAGTCGAGGCTTTATATCATCTTCGACTGCGTAAACATTCTGAATGCGGAATTTATCAAAATACTGCTTGCCCTTTGCATACCATTCTTTTACGAACTGACCTGTAACCATAACCTTACCGTCATATTTGGGAAGATGTTCGTTAAGGAATTCCATAAAATCAAACAATGTAATAAAATCTTTTCGACCACCATGTTCCTCGCCCAAGTCAACTGTATATCTGCGATAACTTGCCACTGAATTGATTATTTCTTCATCAAATCGGTCTGCCCAATCTACTTCGATTTTGTTATCGTCAGAATCCATTGTATAAATGGTATCCTGTTCACTATCGAAAGCCTCCACAAAAGCCACATTAGCATCACTTTCCTTAACGCCAAAAGTCATACTACGCATTGTTTTCTTCTTTTTAGTTTCATTGTCTGTCTTTTCAAATTCCTTATAAAAAGGTCTCTTTGACTTTTCCTTCGGAATAAGAGCAGTGCCAACGAAACTAAATCTTGATGTCTGTGCCATAAAATTTCTCCTTTACTGTTATTTTATTAGTTATTTATATATAAAAATCATTTCTGATTTTATATTTAGTAATTAACATTAATATGGTCTAAAACTTTACCTATCCCTAACCCATTTGAATTCCAGTCTTTAATGCAATACTCATAAAGTTTAGGATGTGTAGTTTTCATTCTTTGAAATCTGTTAGGTTCTGATTCAAGATGAACTCCAAAGCAGCAAAAAACGCAACCGGTTCTTGATTCTCCTGTAGTTACCAATCTTATATCATCAAATGGTCTATCACATTCCAACAATGTTTTAATTTCCTTTGCAGTTAAAATATCATTTGAATTATTAAATTTACCGATAATTTCTCCATACACAGAAGCATAAGGTAAATCATTTAAAACAATATATTTTAATATATCCTGTTCTGTCCAAAAACTAATTGGTTTTGATTTTTGTATTTTGGTATCAAAAGCATTGCAACCATGTTTTAACCATTCTTTTTCTCTCAAACTACTTTCACAAGTCATTGTTCCTACAAAAGATTTTCTTCCTGTTTGTTTTTCATACTTGTAAGAAGGTTTTTTCTTCATAACATCACAACATTGCTCACTAATTTTAAATGGTGCATCTTTTAAATAAACCCATTTATTTGCTAATTTTCGAGACGGTGCATAAGTTCCATTTTGAGTGTATCCTGTTAAAACAAGATTTCTTGTTGCTATGTTTTTATCAGTAGGATTTTGTAAATCCCTAATCGCTCTTGCCTGTTGTTTACCAATTACCGGATAACCATACTTTTCAATTACATTTCTAAAAGTAATATCGGGTCTTACCGTAGTTACATTCTCTATTGATTTCACAAAAGATTTTAATTCAGGATATTCTAATCCTGTATCAACAAACAGAGCAGGAACTTCCGGATATAAACTCCTAACTAAATGAAGCAATACTGTTGAATCTTTACCACCACTAAACGAGACATATACTTGCCCCCCCAGAATTCATACCATTCTTTAATGCGTTCCAAGGATAAAGCAATTTTTGCCGATAACGGTAAGCTTTGCCTCTGTTTTAATTCCCATATTTCATGCATAAATAAACTCCTGTATTAATAGTTTTCGGGAAGATAAAATTCATCACCGAAATCAAAAATCAAATACTTTCTACTTGCTAAATAATCACAAAGATGAACAAAATGCTGAATTGACTTGTTAGGTTTAGGCATAATTTCATTCTTATAGCGGTCTGTATTCCACTGACCCATATGAGAAATAATCAATTCTGCAAGTCGTTCTGCCTGCTCATTAGCAAGGATTTTTTCATCCTTATTGACTTTTTTTACAAAATCAGCCGCAACTACAGGATGTTCAGCTACAGTATACTTACTATAATTTTCTCCATGTTTCCATCCATCGTGAAGAATAAGTGCTGTAATAATCAAATCTTTTTCTTCTGATGAATACTTACCGAAAGTTTCAATGCCGAGCAGTTCATTAGCAATTTTCACTGCTGCTTTTGTATGTCTGACTAATCCGCCATTTCCCAAAGCATATGCAGGATGATACTTTCCTGTAGATGATGCTGCTACAGTAAAGAAATAATCAGGCAAGCGACTAATCGCAACTTCAGCGAATTCTCTAATGTTGGAATTTGTTATCCACGAAAGTTCCTTTTCAAAAACCTTTATTTTATTCATTAGACTGTTCCTCCTTGGCTTTATTTTCGTTGTTTACATCGGGGGAAATAGCAAGTAGTTTTTTGCAAGTGTTTTCAACCTTTATAAGTGTTTTAGCAGGATTGATTCTGTTCTTTTTATCTTCAAGAATAATTCTGTAAACAGAACCCACAAAAGCTTTACCACCAACTGACAAACCTTTTGTATAAGCATTTTTCATTAGTTCTTCTACTTTTTCCTGCCATTCAGGTTTCTTATCGGTTTTTTCCTCATTGTTTGCTTCTTCAATGTTTGTTTCTACTACATTTGTTTCTGTACTCATATAATTTCTCCTGTTATTTATTTGGTTATTGTATGTTTTTTAAACGGTCACAAGCTGATTTGAAGTAGTTTTCATCCACCTCAAAACCTATATATTTGCGACCAGTGTTTATTGCAGCTTCGGCAGTTGTTCCACTCCCCATAAAGGGGTCAAGTACAATATCGCCTTCGTTGCTATGTATTTTAATTAAATCTTCAATAAGTGTAACCGGTTTCTGTGTGGGATGCAGTCGATTTTTCCCATTCACAATAGGATAAGTAAAAATTGTATTCTCAAAATTACTTCTTTGTCTATTAAAAGTCCAACCTTTTCCTTTGGTTGCCCAAATTGCGAATTCACAGGAAGTAACATATAATCTATCTCTGTTTCTCGGCATAGGATTTGATTTTTGCCACTGTATCATTTCTTTTACAATACAACCATTTCTTTCAAGTTCTTCAGAAATCTCTCCCATATTACGCCAAGCATTAAATATGATTATGTTTCCAGACGGTTTTAATAGTTCTATTGCAGGTTTTATCCAACTGGTAAGATTAAAATTTTTATCCCATTCACCAAAATCTATACCCTGTCTACCTTTCATTGTATGAAAATTATTTTTCACACTAATATTATACGGAGGGTCTGTTACAATTAAATCTACTTGCCCCCCCATTTTTGCATACCGGCTATGCAATCTTCATTATAAATAACATTATAATTCAAATTATTATTTCATCCTCTCTATTGTCATGAAAAAAGTTCGGCATAAAAAACTGTGTTGTTGTAATTGCAGTCAATATTCCATTTGTCGAATATATTCTATCAGTCAAAGAAGATTGTTTATCATTCACTTTAGAATTAAGACACATCAATTTTATACCAACCAGTTTTTGCTCCCCCACCTCCAGCCTCGGAGACAAGTGTTCGAGCTAAAACATTATCATATATTCTGTTAGCCGCACTGTTTTGCTGATTAATATAACCGATTTGATTAGGATTAGGATTCATCACCGAATTATCTGAATCTGTTCGAGGTGTTTTTACATCTATAACAGACAAAGCCTTTTCAAAAGCTCCGATACCGGAAAAGAAAGAACCTACTTCCATATCTTCAAAAAGATAAGGCATAGCATCTTTTAAGTTTCTCATTATGTAATAAAGAACATCTACAACAATACTATTACCTGCCTGTTTATAAAGCTGACTTTGGCTACGGTCTTTTCCTTTATAACAATTATCATTCATTCTTTGACGAGCCTTTTCAAAATCGTCATCTGAAAATCCCATTAATCTCCAGCATTCTTTTGGAGTTAATTTACGCACTCGTTTTTTCATATTATTTGCCCCCCCATTATTATGTAGTTCAATCAATTTTGTTCCGTTTCTTCGTGTAGACGAACCAATATTGGTAGTTAATGTTCCAATTGCTGATTGGTCAGTTTTTATTTTATTATTATAATCGTCATAAATAATAACTCTGTTCATTTATCGTCTCCATATAATTTTGTTTCAAGAATCGCAGTCATTTGTTGATTGCCAAAGCCCTTATAATCTCTTGCCATTAAAGTCCCGGCAATATCAGTATAAGAATTAAACACTGTTGCTTGATTCTGAATTTTTATCCCTTTCTTGGACGATATCCCAAGTGTGGTTTTTATCAAGGCTGCCTCGTCCACCAACTCGGATTGTTTTGCTAATCGTTGTTCTGGGGGGGGCAAATCTTAACAAATCTTTTACTTTCTCTTCTGAAAGATAATATTTTTCATCAACATTTTCTTCTAACATATCCTGAAGAGTAAAAAGTAAAGGAAATTTATCTGGAAACTTAAATTTACCATTATCTAAATCTTTTCGTATAATAACACAATAAACTCTTTCTCTGTTTTGAGGAATACCAAAGTCTTTAGAATTAAGAATTTCCCAATAAACATTGTATCCATATTCATCAAGTTCCTTTAAGAACAAATTAAAACAATGTTCAAATTTCTTGCCTGTAATATTCTTAACATTTTCATATATAGCAAAACGTGGATTTTTTTCTTTTAAAAATCTCAACCATTCAACCAATAAAGATGACCTTGTTTTTTCTATATCTTTGCTTCCACAAATAGGACAAGATTGACGAACAGAATAATGAACTTCTAATGGGTTATATGTGTGTTCACATCTATTACATGACCAACTCGCCCCCCCCAAGTTTACCAGCTATTGAGAAATCCTGACAAGGACTGCCACCAAACATAGTGTTAAAATCAGGTACTTTAGTTTCGTCTGCTTTTGTAATATCACCAATATTTAAAGCTTCGTCAACATCATGAACCGCACAATAGCTCTGTTCTGCGAATTTATCAAACTCGCAGAACAGTTTTAAATTATAATTCATAATTAAGCCTTTCCATAAATCAGATTTTCACAATTTTCAATTATTCTTTCATTACTCTTTTTCATAGATTCAAGTGTCGAGCAGTTTTCATTAAGAGTATCAATCTGCTTCTTGTTTGACTCATATTCTGCCACAATATTTTCATTAATTGCTTTCAGTGAATCAATCCAAGATGTGATTGAACTAATGGCGTTTGCTGACTTTTCCTGCAACATTTCAATAGTTGTCTTTTTTGTTTTCTTACTCATTTTAAAAACCTCTTTTCTGTTATTTTATTAGTTATTTATTTAAAAATAAAAAGTTTTTCAACTTTATTACTTCGTGATTTATTATCTAGCGTTCTTTTAACTTCTTGCTGCCAAATACAATTCCATCCTGCTGGAGCTTGTTCTTCTGATACTAAAACAATATTGTTCTTTGATTTTTCTTCAGCCCATTGCCAAAATTCATCGTGATTAAAAGTAGTTCCGTAACCTGTAGTATTTTTATACGGTATATCGCAATATATTAACGCATTATTTATATCTTTGTAATCTAAATAATTTTTGCAATCCCACTTAATTCCTTTTAAACATGGAATTTGAGCCTCAAGATTTCTTTTTGCTTCATCATAATAATCTCTGATTGTATTGATTTTAGTATGTACCTTGCCGGCATAACCACCAAAGAATTTACCATTATAAGATGCCAAAAAGCCAATAGCTCCGATATACCAATCTTCGTATTCTGAAGAACCTGAATAATATGCTTTTCTTACTTTGTCATATTCATCTTTTGATATTGAATCCGGCAACGAAGATATTCTATTGATATTTTTAAACAATTCAATTAAATATAAATTTATATCCGATGCATATCTGTTACTGCATTCAATTTTATCAATTACATTTGCCCCCCCAACAAAAGGCTCATAATAATCTACAATCTGATTATCATCAATCATTTGCTGAATAATAGGAACAATATGTTTAGCAATTCGAGATTTACTGCCTACATATTTAATTTTAAATCACTTCCTCTTATTACTATAATTCCATTTTATATTAAAAAATCTATCAGCAATTTCAGGATATTTATTTGCAAATTCTTCATAATAACGCCATGACGAACCTTTTTTATTACCATCATCTAAATATGATTTAAAATCTAAATGATATTTTTTATAATTCTCATTACTCATACCACGAGCTTTACAAAATTCTTCAAATGTCATTTTACGAAAAATATTAGGTTGATTACACCAGCTTGCTATATTTATGTATAATCCTCTATATGGACTTTGAACATAATTTTTATGCCTCATTATATATGGTAAACAACCATAATACATAAGCAATTCAATTCTTTCAAACAGTTCATAAATATCTTGCTTCCAGAATTCTTCATCATAATCATTACTACTATGATTATAACCGCAAAAAACATAAAACTTAATTTGTCTATTGGTATAATTACGAATCAGTTTCAGTTTTTCTTCAATAATATTTTTATCTTTAATATTATCAAAAGCAAAAATGTGGTCTCCAAGCCATTTGGAATTCTGAAACAATTCAAAACACTTTTCATCGGTCAATAATCTTTCATCACAACCTTGTTTGAATTGAAATTTTTCCCCGTAGATTGTAACTCGTGAAAAATATCCTTCCATTCTTTACAAGCAAGAACATTATCATCTAAACAACATATATAGGGTTTCGTTTCATCTAACCACTCATAAACTGAACTATGCTTCAAACATTTGCTATAATTTTTATTTACACAAAACGAACATTTTCTAATACACCCTCTGGTCATATAACCAATTGAATAATTGATATAATATTCAAGAGATTTAACACTTGTTCCATTTGAAATTAATTTTGCAACTATTTCATTATATAAGTCATAATCCGGTTTTGAATGCTCAATTTCTGAAGGTAGTGGTGTAGCTTTATCGTAATAAAAACCTGTTCCGCCATAAATTACATTCGGCAAGTTTAATATAGGATGATTTGAATAATATTCTGAAACTGTTTTTTCATTTTTTAAAGTTTTATCAGGATTTTCATCTGGAATTTCAGTATCTATAAAAACTTTAGAAATATAAACTTTATCATATAAATTCAAATCATTATAATCTGTTTTAAGAATAACCGAATCGCCTTTTGCTTTATGATAACTGGAAATTTTCATAGATGCTAAATTAGGAAATCTGTGATTGCCTTTCCCTATTAAATCAGCATCTATAATCGCTATATTCATTAAACCCTCCTTACCGTTTATTATGGCGTTTGAATTAAATTAGAATAATACATATATAATTTTTCCAAATCATCTTCAAGATTTTCGCCTGTTAACCGTTCTCCATTTTTTCTTAATAATTCCGCAGCTTTAAAACGATTTTGTTTAATTAAAGCGTGTGCGTATTTATTAATTTCTTGTTCGATTTTCAATTTATTTGCTGAAGCAGTCATAAAATCACCCTATTGTAAATTAATATTTTATCGCTTATGTAACTTATCTTCCAACCACCGGTTATCAAAATAATAAAAGGCAACAACTAAACCGATAATCAAAAATATCCAAAAAATCCAAAATATTATTAATTCGATATTAGATGTTAAACTTTCAATTGTTTCATCAATGGTTTGTCTATTGTAAAAATCGACATCTGAAATGGTATTATCACCAAGATTTGCAAACAAAGTTCCCTCACATTGAGCAGGACTGCCTTTATAGACATATCGAATATCGCTTGATACTTTAATTGTATCTATATAGCTCGTTGCAGGAAATTCAATTGTTCCATAATCAAATTCAACACCTAAAAAAGAAATTTTTTGGCAATGCTTACTCCAGCTATCAACTTCATCCCAAGTCCAATATACTTCCTCTGTTGAACCAATTATATTGCCTTTTTCATCATATATATAGACAGTTCTCGTATGTTCCGTATATTCTTCTTTTATCTTTTTTATATAAGAATATTCTCCAGAAATTTCATCATATGAAACGGTGTCTACTGCTTTTAAATCACCATAAACAAACGCATTTCCTAAATTTGTTTTCATTCCATGCTGAAAAAGTGTTGTATCTGATTGAATTTGTACTGCTTTTAGATATTCAGAATGCTCTTCCATTAAGGAATCACTTATAGCTCCATGAATAAATAAACCAAAAACAAGAAATACACAAACGATAATTACGCTAAATAAAATTTCTCTTTTTGTTATTTCTTTCATTAGTTTTCTCCAAACAAATTAGTAGGAGCATCTTCTGAAACATCGAAATTAAGATATTCATTTTCAATAATTTCATAACCGAGATTTTTGAGAATTAGATTGTTAGGGAATTTACGAACATAAGAATTATATCTCTTAACCCAAATATTATAATATTCACGATAGGTAGATATTTCGTTTTCTATAATAGTTAGTTCGTTCATAAGATTTTTGTAATTTTCATTACTTGCCAATGCCGGATACTGTTCGGCTACTGCACTTATCATTGTAGTAATTTCTTCAGCAGCACTATCGGAATTTACTCCCCTTTTTGCAATTACATCAACCATCGTATTGTATTCATGCTTATCATATGCTTTAACACAATCAACGAGATTGGGAATCAAATCGGCTCGTTTCTTTTCCTGAATTTTCACATCAGACATTGCGGTGCTAATCTGTTCTTCATAGGAAATTGCTTTATTCTGAACCCCCTGAACGCCAAAAACAACCGCCACCAATAGAGCCAATGCAATGCCAACAATAATTAGTGCCAGTTTCCAACTAAATTTCTTCATTTTTTAATACCTCCGTATTTTTTATTATCTATATAAAACCCAATAGGGTGATTGGATAAATGTTATTTTATTAGTTATTTACAAAAATTTTATGAAGGTTTTCACCTTCATAAAACTTTATTTATAAAAAACATTTTTCCATTCTTGATACTGAATGAAATCCTGTGATGATAACTCATATTTTTTATTCTTTTTATGAGCTTCATCGGATTTATTAAAAACAACAAATAATCTTTCAAAATCATGCTTTAAAAGTTCGCCATTATCTTGTTCATCTTGATATATACGATAATATATACCGCTTCGGTAAATCTTTCCACAAGAAAATTTCTTTCCGGTGATTTCAAAATATCTATTTACATATTTGAACATTACCATAACCTGATTATAACTAATTTGCGAGTTTCGACAAGTTCTAAACAAGTAAATTGACGGTTTGTAATGAACAGCAGTTAAAACCGGTCTGCCAAACTTTTTTGATTCATAATAATCGCTTTCCGCATATTCTACTATCTTACGAAAACACTTATCAGGTAATACTATTTCTCGTTTAGGATTACCTACCATAATTGAATTGGTAGATTTATTAATATCCTCTTTAAGTACCTCACAAAGTTCTTCAACTGTAACTCCGAACCAAGATAAGTATACTGCACAACGCAGCGAATCAAATTCGCCTTTATCATCAGGAGAATGAATTTCTATTGCTTTTTCTAAAGAGGTAAACAGCTCATTGAAATTTTTAAAATAATTTAATGCAAATTCATCTATATGGTCTATATCTTTAAAAGATATTTTCAAAAATTCTTCTAACTGTTCATTGCTCATTAAATTTTTGCTTACAAGCCATTTAAAATAATCAGCTAAATTTGATTTAACTACCTTAAAATTACCTACGGTTTTAATATTTAATTTTTTAAAAATTAATTTATAATCGTCAACGGTAAATTCATTAGGTGATTTATTTTCAGGAATGTATTCTTTGACTCTTTTATAAAAACTTATATAAACCTTTGCTGATTTTTCTGACTGACCAGCAATCTTTTCATCAATAAATAATTCCAACATTTTCATTAAAATCACCTCACCGTTATTATAGCATTCAAAAAATAAACTGTCAAGTTATTTTTTAGGTTATTGTTTAAATTTAATGAATATGTAAGGCAAATTGGATAAACTTTTCAAAGGGACTAACATCGACAAATTCTAAACCAGTCTCATAAATCTGTACTGCGTTTAAACACTCATGATTCTCAATATTAAAAATATGAGCAAATATAAACAAAACATTATCTACTACTTTTATACTGAAAGCAATTGTTCTACAACATTGATATTTCTCTGAAGAACCACCCAAAGTATGATTAATCATTGCTTCAATTTTATATTTTTGTTGAGTTGATAATCTACCAACCTTTGCCATATTAACATATAAATAAAAATTGTTTTTAGAATCATGTTCAACATCAACATAATGTTCATCCATAAAACTGTCCAGACTTATATTACATGGAGCAATATCAAATATGTTGTCATTATTCTCTTTTTCGTGCAGAGGTTTCAAAACATATTCTTCATCATCTCCACATTTGATATTAAAAGTTCCATCTTTGTTTTCATTAGCATCGGTTACAAAATGCTCCGGAATAATTGGTTCTGAAAACTGTCTATCAAAACCTATATTATCAAGCTGCTTATGAAAAATTATAATTCCATTAATTTTAAAGTGCTTATTTTGAATCATCACATCAAAATAATCATAATGAGATAAACAATTATAAACGCTGTTTAATTTCTGCTCTAAAATTCCCAACATTTTTAGCCTCCAATAAATTTAATCCATTATTTTCTTGACAAACGAGAATATTTGACCTATAATTAAGAAAAAACAGGTTTTATTTTCTCGCTTGACTAATAGAATATCAGAAAATTATCTCTTTGTCAAGTATTTTTAGAGAAAATTTGACCCAAAAGGAAGGTTTTTATGAACGGTTCACTTTATGAAAGAATAAAGGAGCTTTGTAACAGAAGAGGTATTACCATTACTAAACTGGAAGCAGATTTAGATTTTGGTCATTCCTCAATAAAAAAATGGAAATCTACAAGCTCTCCTTCTATTGATAAAGTAATTAAAGTTGCAACTTATTTTGATGTTTCAGTAGATTATCTTCTTGGTCAGACTAATATAGAATCATCTATTACATCGTTTCTTGATGATGAAGATGTTATTTCTTTTCAGAGAGCAAGACAAAGAATGACTCCCCAAGACCGTGATAGAATGATGCAAATGTTAAAAGTAGGATTTGATTATGCTTTCAACAATCAGGAGGACGAACAGGATAATTGATTAGATACGCTTATATAAATAATCAGATATTAGAATTATTTAAAAAACTCCCAAAGCTTACTTTCCCAATAGATATTTCTCAAATAATTGAGCTAATACCAAATTGTAAATATATGTCTTATCAAAGGCTTGCTAAAATCACATATTCGTCAATGAAATCTATTATTGAATTATGCGAAAGCGAAGCCGGCTGTACTCATTACGATATTAATAATAATCGCTATCTGATTTTATGCAATGAAAATGACAATGAATACCGTCAAAGATGGACAAAAGCTCATGAAATAGGTCATATAATATGCAATCACACTTCTCAATCTTTTTATTGTAAAATATTAGACAGTGGTTTTGTCACTTTTACAAATAAAGAATTTGAATCTGAGGCTGACTATTTTGCTGCTACTCTTTTATGTCCTTTTCCTATTTGTCAAGAATTAGATATCCAATCAGCAGAAGATATTCAAAAACATTTTGCGATTTCACCAACCGCTGCAAAAAATCAATTCAAGAAATATCTTGAATGGAAACAAAGTCACAAAAAAACAGCATGGGAAAATGATTTGAAAAAACTGTATAGATATTTCAACGAATAACTCTCTCATATTTTTGAGAGAGTTTTTTTATTTCGTGATTTTTAACCCAATATAGAAAATCTTTTCGCATACTGACAGCATCATTTCCTGCAATCCACTTTAAATAAACTCCAAGATGCTGAACACCATCACTTATATATTCTCCGAAGTTTATTATTCCAAAATATTTTTCTCCATTTACATATGTATAAATATAATCTCCAACAAAAAGATATTCTTCATTTATTTTATAAACTAATAAAGGATTATATCTTCTTTGAGTAAAAAACAACTTTATTCTAAAAAATAAATTTTTTAGTTTATTTATATTAATAAATTTTTTCATTTTAAATTCACCTTTTTACAGCGGAACAATAAATATTCTTGTGGACTCAATACCTTCATTAACAATTTTATGTTTAAATTTAGATATTGGAAATCCATTTCGTGTAACTATATCAAACGCTTTTTTATTTAACCATATTTCTACATCATTACTATTGCTTCGAGCCTTCACAGATTCAATCAATGTCATTAATTCATCATTATAATTACCCATATAATTACCTCTAACTATGCCATTTATCAAAATTATATTCTATAACAGATAAATAAGGCGGAAGCGGCTCAATAAATTCTTCCACTGTAAACCACCAACAATCGGCTATAGACTGTGGTACACTGCCTATAATTTTATAACCCAAATCTTTCATATGTTTTTGAGGGTGTTCGTTTATTCCACATTCATACGCTGTTATTATACAATATCTTAACTGTTTATATTTGCTCATAAATTCACCTCAATTAAAAAATAAAATACCAATAACAGATATAATTCCAATCGCAACAAAGCCAGCAGAAATAATTGCTTTATTTATATTATCCATATTTTCAGTCCTTTCCATATATTGTTGTTAATGGTACAGGGTTAGTAGGAATAAAATATGTTTCGCCCCTATGTTTTTCTTTTGGCAGCATTTTTATTTCAAACTTCCATTTTCTTGCATCGTCTCCGATTTTCTGAAAAAGACGAGCCTCTGCTAACATTGGAGTATCTTCGCATATGTTAAATTGAAAACACCTTTCTTTTGCATTCCAGATACCCCATTTGGCGTTATTAATTCCTCTTTGATAAACGGTTCTATTCATATTTAAACCCCTTTCTCGTCCATTTTTGAGCCACAAAATAAGCAATATTCTTTACTTCCTTTTGTAATATCAGTTTCACTCAAACAACGAGAGCATCTATTGATATTGTTTTTGCCCGGAACATCTATCCAATGAGCATGAGTTGAAATTTCAGCATCGATTCTGAACAAGTAACAAACCATGTAGATAATTTGCATTACAACATCGGCTTTTTCGGGTTGCTCTGATAATAAAAATTGTTTCTTCAGCTCTAACAATTTTTCGTTCAGTATCTTTGGACTTATTAAAAACATTTTCATTGAATTTCTTTTCCTTCCGGCATTTTATATATTCGTTTAATTTCAATCTTTTTCAACACAACAACAGCGTAGTCTTTACCGCATTGTCTATTCCTAAATTCAAAGAATGCTCTTTCTTTATTTGGAAAAGTTAACATTTCTTTATTACTCGTTCTCTGATGCGGTGGATTATAACGATAATCTGTACCATAAACAAACTTATCTGTTTTCTGATTGATTATTGCAAACATTTTTTCACCTTCAATACTAAAATCAAAAATTTGTTATACATCTTATCAAAATGTTCTTCTTTATCATATGGAGAACAAGTAGGACATTTTATTGAAAAAATACTTTTAGGAACACACCATTCAAACGAAAATTCTTTTGTCTTTTCATTAATCAAAATATTAATTCCATGTGCATCCATATACTGATAACTTCTACCTTCTTGATTTACTATAGTTGCCCACAGAGTAAAATTGTATCGTTCTATTAATTTGTCCATAATAAACCTCTTAATTAAGTGAATTTCTATGCTTAACATTAACCATAAAAACAAATTCCATTTCGTCTTTAACAAGTTCATCAAGTTCGGGTTCTAAAATTCGTTCATATGATTCTCGACCCGGATAATCAATATCAAAAGTATAAACTACCTCGTAATCATCAAAATCGGTTTTTTTAACAAACAAAATCTTTACCTTTAAATTATTTTCATCACAATATTTTTGCAATTTTTCTATAGTCATATAAAATTCCTTTCTTATTAAACCCATTCATAAGGGTCGCTTTCCCATTCTGCACCACATGATTCGCAAGTATAACAATCAATTTTCATGTGTTTACCTTTTTTAAAGATACCACCTTCATACCAAGTTTTTATAAGTGGTGAAAACCCTTTATAATTTTCGCCACAACAAGGACACTTATCACACCCTTTATTGGCATTTTCTTTAGCTTTCTTCAAAAAAGCTGCTCTATCAGATGTTTTAGTAATTTTCAAATATATCCCTCTTTATAACTGATTTAATAGTCTTTAGTTAAATCTGTTTTAATTTTGAAAATGATGCCACCACGATTTTTATTGTCTGGGTCATCGATGTCTACATTCATACATACATCTTTAACATCCAAAAATGCGTTGATAAATCTACCATCGGCAAGTCTGCCAATAAGCAGAAAATCCATTTCTGCATTTGGTTTAAGATTATCTTTTAAAAGTTTTATAAACTCATTTCTTTTCATTTTTCATATCTTCCAATGCTTTTTTCGCAGCGTTAATATCCGTAAACCATGTTTTACCATAGTAATCCCACATATTAAAAATCCAATGAATATTTGTAATTTCAACTGGACGAATATAATATTCTTTTACACTATCACACGAACAATCGCATCCTGCACACGAATATTCACTATATCTTTCATGAAATAATGTGCATTCAGTATAATGTTCATCAATTTCAAAAACCGTATCACCAACTTTGCAAGGCGGAACAATTATTCCTTTCGCCAAAAGATAATCAGCAAGTGTTTCTGCTTTTTGTTCTGTGACATAGCCACAATTTTGGTCTAACAGTTCTACTAATCTATCACGCATCATTATTCTCCACATGGTCATATACGGTCTTTTTCAAAAAATCTTTTATTATTTCTTTAGCGTTATACAATTCAGTTCCGCAACATCTACAATGATAAGTGTCTGGATAACCCATAGCTCCAGCCTGTGTTCTTTTTAACATTTTAAAAGTTTTACAGTTCGGACAAAACCACTTTTTCATAATTTTCACTCTCCAATAATAGTTATTTTTTCTTTAACTTTTATAGCTTTTATTTCAAATTTTGGATTACGCCAACTTTGACCAAAAGAAGATAAAGCTTGTTTTTCTGAACGATATGTTTTCAAACAAGTTTCACCTATATCTTCTATAGGTTTAAAATAATAATTTTTCGCTACACCACAAAAGACCTCACCGGTATCTACTCTTTGAATTATCCAACGTTCTCGATTTACCAAATCAATCATTTTTACTCCTTTTCGCCAATGTGCTTATCTAAACACTTTTTGCAAATGTATTTTTCTAAAGTTGATGAATAATAAAGATTTACAAGTTTTCTGTCACAATATGGACAAGTCTTTTGATGTAATACTACGGGTTTATTTTTTAATTTTTTCACCATTCGTTTCATATCCTGATTAAACATATCGGTATATGGTGTAGGAAAATCAAACATCAATTTGACCTCTCCTTTCACCATATCCGCAAAAATGCATCTCCTTATGATACTGGTCATTATTTTTACAATAAATCCAACCTGCACCCATTTTAGGTGTGTTACCTCTGCCAATTCTACAATCTTTACAACGAATCACTTCAACTGTATTATCTGTTTTCAAAATAACACCATTTTTTATAAGAAAATCCGCAAGTTTATGTAAATTTGTACTTAAAGATACATCTTCATCATTAAGTCCGTATAAAATTAATTCTGCAATTTTTTCTCTACTCATTATTTTCACCATCCATTTTCGCACCGCAATTACAATAGGGTTCTTTTTCTCTTTCTTCTCGACCACAACGAGAACACATCCATTGAGGTAACACAGTTCCAATAATATCGCATTTCATATTACGAACATTATAATTGGTTGGCAACCATTCACCGTGAACAACCTCAACTACATCTGTCGCAAAACTATCAGATATTGCTTTTTTGATTTTTTCTACAATTAGTTTTGGAACACCATAAGTTTTACAAATATAATTTAATTTCCCAATAAATTTTTTATATTCTATATATTTAAGCATTATTAAATCCCTTTCATAAAACCGTAACTTTTCATACTTTTTGTCATTTATATATAAACGACAAAAGAAGGTAATTTTATGAACACAACATTTGAAGATGCTGTATCATATAGAATTCCACTACAAGTTACAGAAATAATGTTATTTTCTAATGGTGATGCGTTTCCAATTTGTCCAAAATGCAAAATCACCCTTGAACGAACCTATCAACGATATTGTGACCGCTGCGGTCAATGTCTTAATTGGAAAGGATTTTTCCGGGCAAATGTTATCAAATGGAAGCCAAAAGACTAACCCTCTATTTTTTCGTAACCTTATCAATAAATCTTTGTTTGTCTTTTAGAGATAAATTTTTCTTCTTTTTACCACAACTACAAAAATCATCTGCTCCTGTTGCGTGGTGTTCAATTTTACAAAAATACACTAATTCAGGTTCTTCACCTATTTTCTTGTTTGGATAAAAACTGTCACAGTTTTTGCAATCTTTACATCTTATAATATCAACCATATCAGACGATTTAAATTGTTCACACGGTTTATCTGTTTCTAATTCTCTACCGTAATGTTCGATGTGATAACATACGTCATAATGAATGCAATTTTTACAAGTTACATTACATTCTATGTACTCAGTCATTATCACACCGCCTTTCTCCATAGCTACAAAAATCATCGGGTTTAGTACAATTTTTCATTCCTGCAAGAGGAGCACTCCAACGGCTACAAACATTGCCGAAAATAATACCGCCCCAATTCTTACAATCTTTACACCTAACAACATCAACAGCATCAACTATAGGGTGTTTTTCTATAAGGTCAAGAATGCCATCGATTAGAGTTTTACTACCTCGTAATATTAAAAAATTTGTAATTAAAGGTGATGCTTTAATTCTCTTTAATAATGATTCTTGCTCTATATATGCCATTATCAACCACATCCTCTTCGTCTAATGTCTCTACGATATACTTTTTCTATGCGAAATGATTGTTTTGTGTTTTTAATCATTTCTTTTTTCATAGGACAATTGGGGTCACAATCACATTTTTCACACCAACCAATATCATAAGCATCATAAATATCATACGCTTCATCATAAAAACACAATTTACTTGACATTATTACTTCTCCTTTTTACTTTAACAAAGTATAAACATTAGTTTTCACCTACCATTTTATCTGCGTGTTTTAATTCACTTAATTTAAACGGCATATTGCAGCCACCATTATCTGAACCAAATTCAACTCTGGCATATCCACCTTGGATAAGAACTATTTTGCCATAACACCAACCACCTGCATAAACCATATCTCCTATATGAAATTTATTCCGCATTATTTTTATTCCTTTCTTCCATTTGCTTCAAAGCCATAAAACAAATAACTTGTGCCTGAATGTCAGCATCTACATATGGTTTGCATTCCATTGTATTTCTTCTCCTGTAAAGTTCCAAAAGGTTAGTAGAAACAATTTTCCAAGCTTCCATAGGTGTCATATCATTCGGCATTGTCAGTATCCTCCTCGTTTTTATCCAAATACTCACAATTAGAAGTAGGAAACAAATACAAACAAGAATCACCGGTAATTGAGCATTCCCAACCATGATATTCATCTGTTGATACAGCATAAGGACATTTAGGCATTATTTTTCCCCCTTCACTTTAAATTAATATCTGCAATTTTGCTTATGATTTCATACTGTTTTTGTAACCACTCTTTTTTTATTTCACTTGCCTTTTCAACAAGCGTAGAACGACTAAAAGAAAGAAAAATACAATCATTCCACCGCTTTATAACATCTGAACCTTTTTCAACAAAATTTCTTTGATTTTCCCAATGTTTTTCACAACTTATTTTCATTTCATATTTATTCTCATTGACATACAAAGCATATATTTTATTCATTGATTTCACCAACCATTTCCCAATTTTTTAAAAACACTTCAAGGCTTTTGTATGGACAAAAACTTTTTTACCAAGTTACCCACAATAGATTTTTATGAATTGATGTTTTGATAGTATGTATAGAACCCCTTTTCAAACCCATAGAATCATCTTTTCCGATAAACTTAAATTTCAACATTAACCCTCACTTATCAACAGCTTACTCCACGCTGTTTTCCGATTGCAACTTGTCACTCATTTTCCAAGCTTCTTCATAATATTATGTTTTGCCCTCTGCAATGGACAAATATATTCTCCATTTTCCTTAACCGCATAACAATCATATGTTCCATTATCAAGTTTTGGCAGTCGAGGTTTTTGACCTAATGGACATCCAGCAGAACAAGGGTTTGTCCACAAATAAATTTCTAATGTGCGAATTTCTTCGGCAGTAAGAACAATTTTCTTCATTTAATATCCATCTCTAATTTTTTCTTCTGTTTCTTTAATTGCTTGTTCAATCCCAGTAGTAAACATTCCATAACCCGTACTATTATAACGGTCTGATAATAAATAATGATGTTTTTTTAATTTTTCAAGAAACTCTCTCGTAAATCTCTTAATTACATCAAATTTAATATCATCTTCATTTAAAGGTTTTGCGGCATCTACTTCTTTGCCCTCTGCTAAACAAGTTATTTTTGTAAGAATCATATCACCATGATAATTGGAGTGTCCTTCAAAAAGCTTACAAAGTTCTTCAGCAAAATCTTTGACTACATCTGCTATCTGTCCATCATGATAAAGAGCACATTCGGAAAGACGATTTACCTCTTTGTTCAAACGCTCAATTTCTAATTTTTGTTCTGTAATGATGTCTCCGGTGTAGTTGCATATTTCACCACAAAAATCCATTCTATCTGTCATTTTTATCTCTACCTTTCATTTTATCTGCCTTTTTCCATACTTGAAATAAAGCATAAGCAAGTGGTTTCTGAACAAATTCAAGTGTTTCTGCCCTTTTATATTCAGTTTTAAGAAGCTCAATTGCATATTCTAAAGTCATTGTTTTATCGGGCATCCTATTACACTCTCTCTTCCAATTTTGTTTTCCATGTTAAGAAATCTTTTATTATGTTCAATAGCAGCCTTTTTCGTTCCAAAAACAGCAGTAGTAAATAAACTCATCCAAACATAAATCGTAGCAGTTTTACATTCCTTAACTGCTTTTTCCGCAAGTTCATCAAGAGTCATGTTTGTTATATAATCAAAATTAGTCATCGTTTTTCACCTCATTCACTAAATAAGAAAGATATTCTCTACAAGTACCTCCGAAATTTGCCACACTTACATATTCTGTTTTCTCTTTATCAAGCTCTTTTACATGAATCAAATGTCTTTCGCACGATTTAAAAGGGCAACTGGTATTGTTGCAATATGTTATATCTAACATTCGTTAATCACCTTTGTAAACATAATATCTTCGATATATTCTCTATTCTGCGAAAAAATTGGTATTTCTTTATCAAATACCCATTCACCAACTTTAGCATCTTTATCAATCATTCTACTACCATAAGGTTCAAGAATTATCTGATTTTTAAGACAGCATATACCACGCTTAAACTCTACCGGCATATCATTAAAATTAATACCTTTCTGAATCATAAGCATATCTTGAATATCATTACATGATTTTTTGTGAAGTTCCTTATGAGAAAAGTGACACTGACCAAGCATCTGAATCGCATTTCGTGTGGCATCCTGCTGTCTCCAAATGAAACAATTAACTACTTCACTTTCAGGAATATTAAAACAACGAGCATCAAACATTGCGATATGATATTTAGAACGAAGATTGTTAATATAAACCCTTATATCATCATTAACATGGTCAAAAAAAATCATGTTATCTACATAATCTTCTCCAAATTCTTCAAAAAACTTATTAAATGCCATTGTTGCCATACTTGCAGCAACACTACAAAGTTTCTGCACATTGTAATTAAACCAAGCTTCAGTTGTAAGAGTATCATAATCTATAAGAAGCAAAGTAATTTCGTCAGACTGTGTATAACCAAGTTTACAACCCTGAATGTTTTCACATAAATATTTCATTGTATTATTCATTGCATTATGAAAAATTTCATCATAAGGCTTTTTAAATCTTTTTGTAAATGTATGAAAGGCTTTTCCGTCAAGGCGTATAATCACCGGCATTCTACGAACCAAATAGGTTTTAGCACGATTTTCATAATTGTTTTTCATTCTATCTCCAAGAGAATCTTTTTTCATCATTAGTTTCACACGTCTTTCTGTATGTTATTTAATTGGTTATTGTATTAAAAATAACAAAAATATGTAGTTGTTTTTCGTATTTCGTCATAAAATGTTTTATACACACCGCTACCCTGTTTAAACTCTGCTTGATAAACAATATTTTCATCACAAATACTACCATTTTCAAGAACAAATAGAGCATTGACAACAGAATTTTTCGATGGAATTAAATTATCAAAGTAATTGCTTCCTACTGCTGCATACTGTCCTTTTTGATGAACAACATCGAAAACATTATCAGGATAATACCAGTGTTCGACTCTATTTAATACTACACTTGCTACAAGTTGTTTATGTTCGTCTGTAAGCCATTCTGAACCTGCTTCAGCTTCTACTATTTTTGCAAGTAAATACAATTCATCAAAATCTATTCTAAAACTTTTACCAAGTATTTCGTTCTGTTTATTATATAATTCACAATTTCTCCGACCTTGTGTTATTTCTCCATTGCTTATATTTTCTATCGTTTCATTTAAATAATCGTTATATATCCATGTAGTTTCAGGTTTTGTTTCTTGTTTTGTCGTTGTTTCTTCCACAATAAATGTTTCTTTTTCACTATAAAAAACATTATTATATGGAGATAAATAAGTGGTCGTATCATTTGTTACAGATTTACATAATTTAAATTTTTCTATATTTACTGTGTGTATGCTGCTCACAGTGAACAGCATACACATCAATACTACTGAAATTAATACTTTAAATATCTTATTCATCGGTTTCTACAAGCATTGCCTGAAGTTCCTCAACGGACTTATCCAACAATGCTGCATCTTTCTTTGATGCAATAATTTCTCTAATTCGTGCATTCTGAGCCTTAACTGCCTTTTCATCTTCTTTCTTCTTGGCTTCAGTCTGCTTAACAGTTGCAATATACTTGATAATTTCTATCTTTTCTTCAAGAATCTTATCTTCTGTATTCTTTGTAGTCAATAGACTATCTTCTTTAGATGTTTTAAGCTGCGAATTAAGAATTCTATAAATAGAATCAAGATTCATTACCGTCAAATCCCACAAATCCTCAACTGTAATCTGACCCTTAAAAGGGAAGCGATACTTATTCCTTGCTGCATTAATAAACATTTTTTCCATAATATTTTATCTCCTTTAATTTAAAATTTAATTCTAATTACTCGTTCTGATGCTCCTATTACTTTCACAAGAACATCATTTCTTTTCGTTGATGAAAAACCAATACCTGAAAGCTGGTCATCAACATTTTCAACTGACATTTTTGAACCTAATGCTTCAAAAACTCTCTTATGCTGAAGCAGTTCTTCTTTAAGAAATTCATTATAAAAACCATTCGGATTTTCAGAATTTATACATTCTTTCAGCATAAAGAAATAATGCTTATGTCCTATGCCCTTCTGTTCATCCCAATAATTAGGTGAATACATTACAACAGAAACGGGGACAAAAGAATTGGTAGTAAGATTCCAAATATTTTTTGTTGAACAACTTGAAGGAAGTTTTTCAGAAATCACAAAATTATTTCCATCCCACATAACATTTGCGACATTAATTCTTTCTCCCTGACGAAGCGACTTATTATAGGTAAACTCATAAATCTGTCCATCCAGTTCAATTTCCGCCTTAAATCCACTCTTACCACCATTGTTACTATAACAATGAACATACATCTGATATATACCTGTCGGCATTTTATTTTTATGTGTATAAATTATGTTTTCTACTGCCGGTCTATTTCTATCGGGATTAATAATATCTACATCGAGCATACCGCTTGAAGGATGCACCATACGCTTATTACCATAATAAATATGTGTTCCTTTAGGTTCAATGCAATGAGCATCAAAATCATTGGGATTATATTCACCATCATTCCACTGAATCGAAAATCTTAATACACCATCTACACAACCGCCAGCCGACTTAACGTTTTCTCTCATTGAACTATCAGTAATATTTCCGGTATATGCCCAACTGAAACCATTGTTCCACTTAAACATAGTCGCACTCTCTTTATTTGCAGGAGCAATAAGAGATACCATATTAGCGGCGTGTTTGTTTTCAAGAAATACCTCAAGCTTATCTGCTATCGGAATAATATTCTTTACAAAATCGTCAATAGATACTTCATCAACCTTCGAGAACTTTTTAGGATTAATCGCTATTTCTTTTTCCATATCATCAAAAGCATTCATACCCGATGACTGACCAACCATTTTCTTTTTTGCCTCTCTATGAGCAAAAATAATGTTGTTGATTGATATATCATCCAATGTGGCAAATCTGCGTTCCATAGATTCCATATATCCAAGGTCTGATACAGTTTTCTTTGCTTCCTCAAGCATCTTTTTTGTAAAAATAGCCTTTGGTCTTTTATAATTTTCAGGAGCAACAATAGCTTCATATTTTCTAACGGCTACGTCCAATTCTATACCTTCTGAAATATCAACAAGAAGTGTACCCATACTATGATTACGAATTCTGCCAATTACCTCTCCAACAACTACTGAATGCTCCCAAGCATAATTGCTCTTTTCTTCAGCAGTAGTAAGTACATCATAATTTCTCTTATATTCAAGAAATTTAGTAAGAACATCTTTCCATTCATCTCCCTTATAAAGAGAATTCTGCGAAATAAGTTCCAACACCACAAGAATACTTTCTTCCGAAATTTCGTCAAGTGAACGCTTGAATACATTTCTTGTAGCACGATACGAACCCTGTAAATCACCTTCAGAACGATTGCTTCTGTCAACAAATTTTTCAGGAAGCTTGATATAAAGATGATTCCATTTAATTATTCTGCCATCGTTAAGAGACTCATTATTCCAATCTGTACCAACCGAACCATATTTACTAATCCAAACATTAGTAACTGCCTTTGATTTAATATATTCAGAAAGTGCCTTTGCTACCGGAGCATATGTAGTATCATTAATTTCCAAGTCCCAAATAGAATGAACAACGTTATCTTTAATAACAACCGCATTTCCTATATTTTTTATAAAATGGCGGCAGCAAGAACAATCATGTTCGGTTCTTTCACGAAAAACTTTATTTGTTCCAGCAGGAAAACTATCCAAATAAAGTTTCCACATTTCATCTTTATCAACTTCTACTTCAAAAAGATGGGTTGCCGTTTTAGTCATTTCCTTAAAGTGTTTCTGAATTTCTGATTTAAAATTTTCAAAGCTCATTTTAATTCTCCTTTACAATTACTTCTATTGTTTTAAAACCAAGTCCCTTTGCGAGAACATAGGTTGTATATCCATCAAGAATAACATTGTTTTTATCTACGATAATTATATTTTTAAATTTACCGTATGTTTTAAGTTCTTTCATTCTTGCATCAATTTTTTCAGCACAAGGATAAGTTTTCAGCCAACATTCAGGCACTTCAATATCATCAATGTTCATTTCAGTTGTGATAACATTTTGAGATTCGCAAAATTCTTCCGCTTCTTCCAAAGAACGGAAAAGATTTTCTTCTGTTCTATGGAGAGATTTGCCATAGTGACGAATCTTATATTTGACCTGAATATCAGAAGCATTTACTTTAATTCTGATATCTTCAATGATTGCCGGATTTACTAATGAAATCCACTTTGTAATCTCCTTATATCCTTTTCCCGAACATTCAGTACATTCACAAGGAATACTATTTTCTCTCTTATATCCTGCACCTAAACATCTTTGACAAAACAGTGTAAGTTCCATTGATTTAGCAATATAAACTTCATCACCCACATTAAATTTTGTTTCTTTTGAAGCATTTCCATTAACAATCAACATATTTTAATCCTCCAATATTCCCTAATATAATTTCCATTTTATATGTTCCAATTTCATGAATTTCAATATCATTATTGCGTAATAGATAATAATTTTCCGTTAAATCATTAGCAGAATAAAATTTTCCACCTAATCTTTTAATATGATTAAGAACTCTCCTTACTGTTGTTTTCCTGCTGCATCTCTCTTCAAAAACAAGCTGTCCTGAATCTAAATCAATCAATGAACAATACATAGAAGTATTACAACCGTTATAAACATTCTTATTATCACGAAAAGAAATTACAAGATAAATTCCAACAACATTATCATTTTCTTTGGTGATAATAATAGAACCGTTTTTCAGTTTTACTTCTCTTTCTAAATTCACTCTATTGTCCTGCCCTTTTAGAAATACACTTTTCACAAAATCACTCCTGTTATTTTATTGGTTATTGCACTTTATTTAAAAACTTTTTCAACTATTCTGAAATTAACTCTTGGTACTATTCTTGTATGATACAATTCTTATCATATTTATATATAAAATGGTCATTTAGTTTAAATACCACAAAAAGTTGAATCAAGTTTGATAATGTTCTATAAGCTCTCTGTATTTTTGCAATTTTTTATTACTTTTTTCGTTTTCTGTTTTAAGTTGATTAATTTGTTGCATTCTTGTATTGATAATATCTTTTTCTTTTGCTAATTGATTATTTATAACTGTCAAATAAGCCTCTTGTTGTTTTTCATTTAATAGAACAAAAATATCATCATTCATTGATTTTGTGTCCCAAAGTGCATTACAATTTTGACACCACAAACTAACAGTATATTTATCTTTCATTTTTGATATAGTAAATTCAAAAATAGACCATCTATGATTATTGCAACTACACTTTAAAGTTCTTTCTGCTTTTTTTCCAAATTTGCCCATACTAATCACCTTATCTTTTTCATAATTTTTCACAAACGATATAATGATAAAATGTCGTTTTTATTTATACATTATTCAACTTTCCACCCTATACCACATTCAACGGTTTCAATATTACACTTATCAAGAATCTGTTTTACATTTCCGTTGATAAATTCCGGCTTTTGATTTTTTACAATAGCGTTATAAATATCAACAAGTAATCGAATATCATAGGTCGATATATTGATACCTTTGACTTTTTCTCCATTCAACCACTTTTCAATATAAAGTTTTAGTTTCTGCATAATGTTCCCTTTCTGTCTCAATAAAAGCTTTCGATAGACTTATTCTATTATTTTTTTGGTTATTTGTCAAGTGTTTTTTATTAAATAGTTGCAATTTCTTTAATTTGTGTACTATTTGCACAACTATAATAAATAGCCATACACTTACCATTTAAATGTCTTGAATATGATGTAAAAGTGTGACATTCTCCATTCTCATTAAACAAATTAATTTCAGCATATCTCGGAGTATAAGAATCGCCCCAAATTCTCCACATTGATTCACCATATTTTTTATATCTTTCCATAAAACATTTTTTTGCAAATTCCTCCATAGAAAGACCTGATTTTTGAAATTTGCGATTTGTTTCAACATCAAGCAAACTTACTTTAACATATTTGTCAGATTTATTATTCCATTTTACACTTACTCTAACATAATCAGGTTCTCTGTAAAATGCCAAGTGGTCACGAATTCTGGCTTCAATTCCGTCCCAAGTATCCATTTTTGAAATTTCTTTTTGTCTTTTCTCAAATTCATAATTTGAAGTTGCATTTTTCATTTTTTCCGAGCCAAAACCTAATGCTAAAACTAATGCTTCAAGCAACATATTTAACACCCCAAAGTTTATTACTTATCCCAATTATCAAGTATAACATCGAAACCAAATTTCTGCAATATTTCTGTTGAATATTTATATTTGCATCCGTAAAATGTATGGGTACTCAAATAGAAATGATGTTTATAATAGTCTTTCTCGGTTTCTTTGGTTTCAACCTTCGGGACAATCCAACCACTCCCGAATTCAAGGTCAATTTCCAGTTTGTAATTTTCAGATTCAAGTCCAACTAAATCTTCCCAATTCTTTATGAATTTAGCCATATCTATACCTCTTTCGATTTTATAAAATATTTACAAGGCATACCAAATATAATATTATCACACCTGCAATAAGCACCATTATACATATCACAGAATCTACAATATGTTTTACCTATAGTACAAGTCGGATTAAAATATACACACTTTTCGCAGAGTGTTATACTTTTAATTGGTGTAACTTTAATTTTCCGCATTATTAACACCACCTTTTAAGTAGTTCAGGATTATCATAAATATTACCAATATTTTTTAATCTTCCAACTGATTTTTGAGTAACACAAATTGATGAATATCCATAAACTCTTGGTTTCATTCTTTCCATAAAACTATAACGACCATCATTCCATTCAACTATTACATCTCTTTCAGGATGATATTTTTCTCTTAAAATATCTCCTTCAAAAACCATATTTCCTTTTATATCTGTCAATTCAGTAAATTGTCCTACAGTTTCAGGTATAACTTCTATAAATTCAGGAAGATAAATTGGATTCTTTTCATAATACTCTGCTTCGTCTAAATCTCTTGTATTAGGAATATGACCAACTCTTATAATTATGAAATGCTTTTTTCCATCGGTAAAATAACCACCATATACCCATTTGCCGGTATCTTTTCTTTTACCTCTATGTAAAATATCTCTCATTTATTTTTCTCCTTTAACTATTAACAAGAAATAAAATTTTGTTGCGTATTTTTTCCGGCTCATACGAACTTTCAAGAAAATAATTGATTGCATCATTATATTTATTTCTATAATGCAAAACATATTTTCCATCCCAAACATATATCAAATTATCTTTATTGACATTACTTACAATAGGAATTTGAATGCGAAAAATATATCCACAATAAGCGAATTCAAATAAACAAGCATACCAACTTTCACCCGACATTATTATTTGTTTAAGTTTAGCAGCTTTATCTCCATTGAAAAAAGTCGATATCATTTCGTCTTTTACAAATTCATAAATATGACGTTCAGATTTTTTCTTTTTATTTTGCTGATGAAAAGCAGCAATTATTGTTTTAGAAGAAAATATAATATCTAATGATTTTATTAAATCAATTATACTGTCCGTCAATGAATTAAGAATTATTTGTTTCTTTTTTATTTCTGCTTCTATTTCATTTTTAATATCTAAAGTTGATACCAAATTACTCCGAACAGAAGTATTGTAGGTCTTACTATCAAACATAAAAATCCTCCTAACGCAAATTAATTTTCGTTTTATAATCTAAGACATAAAATAATTTAATTCATAAGGCAAATTTCTAAGATATAACAAATTCTAATTTTGAGGGTTTAATATCATACGGAAGATTATTATATATAACAGTTATCCATTCGCCATAAAAATTTAAAAACCAATTTTCCACAACCACTTCCGTTTCTTTGGGGATTAATGTATTCCGAACTATAGCAGCCTTATAATCTCCATGCCACGCATCATCCACCGTTCTTACAATACTACCTTTCCTTAAAATATATTTTTTACCATCACTCAATGTAAACTCTTTATATTTAGCCATTTTATCTATCATTCCTTCAATTTGATTTTTATTTGACATCCTGAATTATTAAGATAATTCATTCCATAAGACAAAATTTCTTTTTTATAAGGAACATTATATATTTGAAAAATCAAATTCATCATTTCTTTTATTTTACAAATTGGAAAACAAGCATCTCGAAAAACATTTGTATATTCAGGATAAGTTAAACTTAAATATTTTACTGCTATACCATATAAATCTTCCAAAACAAAATCATCTTTCTGCTCTACAATTTTAATACAAATTTCAAGCAAACCTATGTTATCTAAAAGTTTTCCGATTCTTTCTCTATGTGAATATAATCTATTTTTTGATGCTTTACTTAAATAACCGGCACTTGCAAAAGCAATATTTCGGATTTGAGAATTATTTATAAGAGATTCATATTCTGAAGTCATTTTTGTCTTTTTATCTGTTAATTTTTCAAGCAATAAAATTTTATCCATATAAATCACCTAATTTCTTTCCAACCGTTTTTTTCTATGATTGCTCTCATATTTGCAACACCAACCGGATTTGCAGAATGAAAACGAAATTTTATATTTTTAACTTTCTCGGCAAAATCAGCATCTCTATAGCTAAGTCTTTCAAGTTCTTGCGGTATTTTTATTGCATCTCCACCAAAAGTATCGCCCATATCATGGTCGAGGTCAATTAATTCAACCTCACTAATTTTGTTTCTTAAAAGGCGAAGTGCGTGATTAGTACACTGACACCAAATATATCCTTCAGGTGCGGGTCTAATATCATCAACCCAAATTTTCATTTTATGCCTCCTTAATTTATGTTTTAAGTTTTTTAATACACTTTATATCGTTTAATTTATAATTGCCGCCACAACTAAACCTCGGCTCATTTTTAACATATTCTTTTGCCTTTTCTATAGCATCTTCTTTATTCAAAGCTTTTACTTCAAAACATTCATAACCACGAAAATAATGTCTGATTGCCATCATATATTTATTCATTTTAATTTCTCCTTTACGCATAGCCTCTTGATATTTTACGAGGAGGCACATATTTATAATTATTCACAAAGTCTTTTACTGCTTGTTCTCCATCGAAACGGAGCATACCACAAAAAGCTGCATCAATTTCAGATTTCGACATCATTTCTGATTCTTTTCCGCCGGCAGAAAGATATTTTTCAATCAAGGTATCTCTCGCCCAATCAAGTAATTTATGTTCCGATTCTGTATAAGAAATAATTATTCCGTTTTCTATTTTCTGAATAGTCATAAATATAGCCTCCCATCAAAACTATTGTATGTTATTTTATTAGTTAATGAGCCAAAGAAAAATAAATATCCGGGCAATCACTAACATTATATATATAACTTCCACACTTAACCAAAAAAGCATCCTTGCCATAATATTTTTCTTTCATTCCTTTAATGCTGCCTGATATATGAAAATTCGGAAAACTGCTCAAATTGCATTTCGGTTTATCTGCTATATAAATAGTTTTAACTCTCATTGTTTTTTCCCTCAATTTCTATTCTTTTAACCATTGTTTTAACTATTACATTTATTTCTCCGAGTGTACCAAACCACAATACATTATCATTAAAAATCAGATTATATAATCCGCTTTCATCGGTATCTGAACACTCTTCAATTTCCAAATAATCTTTAATCATTTTGTTTGAATTAAGATTATGATATGTTTTAATATCATCAAGAATTATTGCCTTCAACTGTGCTTCTTTATATTTTCTTTCAATTCGTGCCTTAACAAAATTAAAATCTAATTCGCTGCAAAAAGAATGTAGTGTTTCATAACAATCTTCACCGTTTGTTTCCTCAAGATATTTTTTATACATCAAATATATTTCTTGTGCAAGCTCATAGGCTTCATCACAAGCAAGTGCCATTGTACTAAAGACATGACCGAAATCATAAGCAATTATAAATTCAACATAATTTTTATCCATTGTTTTCACTCCTTAATTTAATTCTTAAATTGATAATACTCTTTATTTAAAAAATCATCATCAAAAGCACCTTCCAATATTGTTTCCAATGTGCTTAAATCAATTACACAACACCAAAAACCTTCATACTGTTTTAATACATCTTTTATTTCGTCCGGGTTTTTAAATGATTTTTCCATAATATATGATTTTGTATTACTATTTTTATAGATAAATATTTTAAATTTCGGATAATGATATAGTTCAATATAACATGGTGATTCTTTATCAGGACAATTAATTTCAATATCATCATAAACAATACCATTTATGATTCCGTTAATTTCCATATCACCATTTTTAGTAATTGTATCATTCAATATAGTAATCAACTCACTAATTTGCATTTTAACACCTCATTAAATCAATCACAATTCAAACTCAATGACCTGCAACACGGAATTATACACTTTATCAATCAAAACAAGTTCTTTTTCAGTAAAATTCTTGCTTCTATCAATCTTCTTCAATTCGTGTATTTTCTTTATCAGTTTTTCTTTATATTCTTCTACAGTTTCATCATTTGTTTGTTTCATAGCAATTAAATATTTTCTATTACCTAATGCATCAGTATAGGCTAATATTGTACTTTCTTTATAATCAGCATAAATGTGCCATACATATTTATAGTTATGATATTTATTTACAATATTACAATATTCTTTTGCCGATTTACATTTTTTCACCGAATCGGTCAAGCCGAATGTATCATTAAAATTATTTGATAAAGCAAACGGTGTTTTGCGATTATTTGTTAATTCCAATGCTCCAGTATACATAATTATTTCTCCTATACTTTTTCAAATTTACCGGTATTTTTATTTCGATTTGTTTTTGCTCTTTGTTTGCTTTCCTCTATATGCCAACAACCGCAGGATTTCACTTTGCTATGCGAATAAGCAAAATTATCTTTTCTTAAAACAACTTCTTTTCCGCACCTCAAACATTGACATTTCCAATAACTTCTTCGTCTGTTCCCTATATGAGAAAAGCCAACAACTTTCAAAAAATTATATGTATTGCCGGTAATGTCAATCAATCCTTGTCCTTTTGTCTTATTATTTTTCATGATTTGTAACCATAAGATGATTATATGTTCTGTTTATTCCGTAAGTAATTGTACCTTTTTCACCATCATCTTCATCAAGAACAACATTTTCTCGTTTATCCAACTGAATCAGATAAATAGGAATAAAGCCAAACAAAAACCAACCCAAATAATCTATTATCGTTGTATGTTCAAAACGTTTTTGTTTTTTATTATATGCCTTATTTATAATTCTTCGGTAAAGCTTTTTAACAATCATACCCAATCTCCCTTTCCGTCATCGTTTTTAATCGCTCCTTTTAATTCTGTCATAATTTCAATAATACAATCCGCACAAGCTAAAGCTCTTGTTTTATTAGCAGCAATCATATAGTTATTTTTATATCCAAACAGAGCAATCAAAGTATCTAAATTATGTTTTGCAAAATCAAGATTTGTATTTATTTCTTTAATTCTATCTTGTTTCATACATTTTCACCTCTTAAATTATTTTATTTGCAAATATCTCAAATATTGTATAAGAGATTCAAAATTTGTATAATCATAAGGATTAATAGGCTCTCCATTCCAACACGCAAAAAACACTCTTGCATCATTTGATGGCACAAAATTACAGTCGCCATTCCAATCCGTCAAAATTTCCCGAATATTCTTTGCTTTAATAAGGTATATTTCACCATCTGCATTTTCAGTGATAATAACCATACCATTATCAAAAAACATAGTCATACTATCTTTATTATCCATATTTTCACACAAGCCTTTCTGAAAAAATCATTACATCTGTCAAAGGATAATCATAAATTTCCAACACTTTTGCAACCGTATCATATTGACTGTTATAATAATTCAAAAGTCTATTAATCGCTTCTGTTATGTTCTTTGCAATTACATATTTCCATGTTTCAGAGCGTTCCACTCCGTTATCTACATAGATTTTGATTTTAAAATAATTCATAACAAACCTTCTTTATGTTTTTTGATTTAATTTTCTTGCCTTGCGTTCAGCTTGCCACTCAAACAAATAACACCATTTTAATCCTCTGAAGCCGTACCATCTGTAACAACACTTTAAATGTCCTTTCAAACTATGCGGCATAACTACATAGGTTGGTATATCATTATAATCATTAAAATAATATTTATCTATTTTCCATAATGTCATATATATCAACTCCTGCAATTACTCATTAAATAAAGCATCTTCATAGTCTGATATAATATTTTTAACTCTTTCAATCTCTTCTTCGTCAGGTTCTTCATCGTTCAAAAGATTTTCAAGTTCGTCTTGCCACTTCATATAATCGTGCATTGCATCGTCATATTCCCACTTTTTAATTTTACTCATATTTAAATCCTCTCTATTAGATTCTTATTTGCTTATACTGTAAATTTATTAAAAACCTTGCCACTTTCCACTTTCTGTTTTTCAACAACATTCATCAATGCCTGCTTGATGTTTGTACCGTCTTTCCAATTTAAACACAACTGATAAAGATATTCTGCACCATAATTCCAACTATCATAAATATAAACATCTCGTCCACTTTCATCACTTCTATCTTCTTCTTTGAAACAAATTCCGAGATTTCCGCTATATCCATGAATATTATTTTTATCTACTATTAATCTGAATTTAGGATTTCCGAGTTTTGTTGTTTCTGTACCAACCGGCAATACAATCTGTGTCTGTATCTTTGAACATATTTCGTTTCTAATAAATTCTTCAATCTGTTTTCCATAATCTTTAAGTTCTTTATACTGCTCGTCTGTAAAAATTCTCATAATATTCTCCTTTACAAATCACTCATTAAAATTAAATTATATTTTTAGCAAGCCATCAATTTTATTATGTTTAATCTTACTTTTTCTATAGCTGCTCTGACTATATCCATACTCACCTGTTTGTATTCCATAAAATCAAAAGTAATATCTTTAAATTCAAATAAACCCATTTGATTTTTCTCAACAAGATTCAGGCAATCACATATAATTTTAATTTCATCTATTGTGTTAAACAATATAGAAATTTCGTTTCCAGTATATTCCCATTCTCCGACCTTTTTATCATTATCATATAATTGTGTTCCTGCTCCTACCGGAGGTTTAATTCCTTTGAATATGATTCTCTGACCTACTGTATTTACGCTAATACCGCCATAACCAAAAACACAAAATTTATTTTTTATATCAATACAATTAATCATATATAAAACCTCTTTATAAAATTATTACTTTAACTTACTTTGATTTTCTCTTTTAATCTAAATGTTATTGTTGAAGGACAAGAACCATCTGATTTCCAAAAATATCCTTCTTCGAGAATATCGTTATATTTTTTTACTATTTTATTTATAAATTTAGTACATCTTTTATCATTTTTCCATTGAATAACAATATCACTTGTAATAGCCCCTTCTATCCATATCGTAATAGGATATACTTTTGTAGAAGAACCACTTACCCAAATATACTCATAAAGATTTTTCTTAACCATTTCTTCTTTTTTAAATTCTTCGATAAACAGATGTACCATATCTCTTGTTATCATAAAAAATCCTCCAAATTAAAATCATGTTTTATTCATACCAATATTGTGTATTTTCGCTATCATTAGAAACAGAATAATCTTCGCCGTCTAAAGTAATATATTCGTAATCAAGTTCGTTGACTAAATTTTCCGTACCAACAGAAATTTCAATGTCAAAAACCTCTTTTGTTTCTGTATTAACCTTGCAATCAGTAGTTATTTCATAACCACCATCCCACACACTTGTAAATGTTGCATTCTTAATCATAATTAAATCCTCCTCTTAAACAACACTTTTATATGCTAATACAACAATAGTCTGCAATATTTTTTACTGCCGTTTCTTTTGATACTTTGTCTGAGCTTAATATTACATTGCCGTTTTTATCATAAACTCTCACCTTATACAACGGCTCTTTATCTTCTGTATAATCAACTACACACATATCAATCTTATATGGACTCATAATAAACCTCCTCATAAATCGTCATTCACTTACAATCACATTTAAAGTATCATCTTTTTCATCAAGTCAATCTTTTTCAATTCTATTAATATTTCTTCCTTTTCTTTTTCCGTCAATGTTTCGCCAACACTCATTAAATAGTCAACTGTTTCAAACTGATTATTTCTAAACGCACCCATAATTAAAGAGTGTTCTGTGCCAAATTTACTATACCTTCTATTTATCCCTTCCGGATATTCGCTATAATATGCTTTTAAAAGTTCTGTTTCACCGCTGCAAGCACAACCCCATAATGTTGTAATAGAGATGGTATGTTTCATAATTAATCCTCCGTTTATGTTTTATTCAAATTCGTCTATAGATTCAACAAGCTCTAAAAGCAAATTTCCGTCCTCTACTAAATAACCATTTACATCCATTCCATTCAGTTCTATATTGTCATCGACTTCAATTCCATTTTTATCAACGATTTTAATAGATTTTGCGGTCTTAAAAATTTCCAATCTTTTAAATTCTGAATAAGTCATACTGTTTTAATCTCCTTAAAGTTCTTTAAAATTAACATCAAACAAAATACTTTTTATTGACTCAAAATCTTCTCTTTTAATTTCAATACAATTATCTGACAAAAAACAATCTTGTTTATATCCTAAAATTCCAACTAAAGTATCATAAACTTTGCCATATAATGTAATATCAAATGTTAATCTCAATTTTGATTCTCTTTCGTATTTATCTTTACGGTACATATCAATAAATTTCTCATTGTTTAACAAGCCGCAAATATATTCTTCATCCTGATATTCATTATCCAAAAATTCATCATAACAAGCATATAATTCTTCGTTATAACCAAATTCTTCAAGATAATCGTTATATGTATATTCTGCATCACTATCAATCAAGCCGTCAAAATAATCCTTAATTGATTTAGCTTCTTTTTCTACAGTAATATGAGAATTTTTCCAATCAAGTTTATATAATTCATAGCACAATTTTCTAATCATAATAAATTTCTCCAATTCTCAATTTTATAATCAATCCATTCATTCAGGCTTTGTACTTTGCCACTTATCATATAAAAATCTTCTCTTTTATCATCACAAATAGAAATTTGTGTATATTCTCCGGTTTTGTCTTTGAAATAAACCCTCAAGGCTTTTTCGCTTTGAATTTCGTATTTATATCCTGCTTCAGTTAATCTTTCAGCAACATCCTCAATGCTGCCGACAATTACAAATTTCGGACTGTAAAGACTTCCGGCATTACGAACATAATATTTTTTACGGTTAAAAGTAATATATTGTTTTTCTCCTTCGTCTTTAATTTTTACAGTCTTTCGGCTCTCTCCATCAGAGATAATCAAATCACCATAAGGTAAAATCCTTTTATTTCCGCAAAAGGGAACAATATAATTTTTTAATGCTTCAATCTTAATCATTTAGTTTTCACCCTGATTTCTTATAATTTCAATGATTTTCTCAATACTCAGCCATTTTCCGTTTACATAGCAACCTCTATCTGTTGATTCTCCATAGTAATCAATAATAGATTTAATAATTTTTTTAATCATAATTTTTTATTCCACCATTCCAAATTACATTAATTTTCTCGGAGATTTTATTTATATTTTTATAATTTCCATATAGCAATTATCCATTGCTTTATCATATTGTCTAATATCATACAACCATTCAAACGGTATTTTAACAATTCCTTCTTTCTTTAATTTTTCCATTACTTGTCCAATGTTAAAATAACCTTGCATCCAACCATAACCTGATAAATATTGACTTCTTTCAAATCCACATAATCTATCATAATATTTAATTGTATTTCTTTTTAAAAATTTAATATATCTATCTGATAAATGATAATTTTCTTCTTTGTTATTTTCATCATATTCTGACATTACAAAGGAATTTCCACGAAACAATTCCAACTGCCACATAACTTCACGCATACTATATAACATTCTTGTAGTTTTATTTATAGCAAGCATATAATCATTTCTTGTGCCGGGTTCCCAATTTTCCTTGCTACATTTACCGCATTTATAAGCATCTGTATTTATTGTCATTTTATATTTTGCCATATTACATAACCTCCACTTCAAATGTTATTTTACAAGTTATTTTTCTTTAACTTTAATTACATATCTAAAAAAGTGATTTCTTTTTCATCAAAATCTACATAATAATTCGCTTCATTTTCGCAGCCTTTAACAGAACAAATTCCTATAGCTCCGATGCTTGCCCTCTGCCCTAAAATGCTTTTATATTTGTTATGGCATTTAGAACACATTTCCGCCCAATATGACTGAAATTCTTCCGTGTTATCCTGATAATCGTCAAAAATAATTTTCTTTTTCGCTCTTTTCGGTGCAAATATCATGTGAGTTTTCATATTTGTAACAAGCTTAAATTCTCTTTCAAAAGCAGATTGACAATATATATTTTCTATTCCTAATTCATTAGTAACAATAAAATAATCTGATTCCTTTTTTGCAAGATATTTTTGCCCTTCTATGAAAATATTGACCGGCTTATATCCTTTGTATTCTGTCACCGTTGTTTTAGCAATAACATCCATTGTGTTGTTTCTCCTTTTAACACAAAATATAACACGGAATAACCGTCATAAACTCTTTTGCTTTTTCCGCTATATTAAGTCTTTGATAATACTTCTTTTCCTCAAACTCAAACCCTTCGTTGCCCAAGCAAAAATCTTCATAAAATTTTATAGCTCTTAAATTGTGTAAATAATAAGGTTTACCATCATAAACAACGAAACATTTTAAACAATCAGAATAACCCCAAAGTCCGCAAGAACGCAAAATTGTATGATATTTTATCTGTTCAGATGTTCTCAAATCGTGAAATTTTGTTATTCCTTTAACTACTCCGCAAGTTTTATCTTTATCATTTTTAACCGTAATTGAATGAGAAGAAAGTTTTACTCTCTTGTTTTCAATTTCACAAATATCCATCATTTTTTCTCCTTAAATTTGTTTTTCTTCCAACTCTGAAAACTTTTTAATAGCTTCTGAAAACTCATTTGCTGGATATTCAAACTTATCTATTTTATTTGTTTTTTTATTCCAATATTTAACATATATCAATATTTCTTTATTCTCCCAATCAACACTTAAAGACATTGAAATATTAAAATCGTTTGTATCATTTACTTTCAAAATCATAGAAATTTCCACCCTTTAATGAATATTAATTACATTTGTTCCAACTGCTCTAAAAGCAAGTCATGATAAAACTCTTTCGGATTATCTGTTGTTTCAACCGGATTTTCCGCCTTTTTTCTCATTTTCAAATATTCTTTATATGGAATACCCATTAAATCTGCTGCGATATGTAAAGCCTTTTTCTTATCTCCGAAGCTCCCGGAAATAGGCTCATTATTTCCGTCTGCTTTACAAACAAAATATCTTCCACCTTTTTCTTTATTTACTGTATATGTCAATTCCATTTTGAATCTCCTTTAATATTTCAATCTGTGTATCAGATTTGCCATATCTAAACTATTTAAAATATAACCATTTGATTTTTCCAACCAAGATTTAATTTTCACTTCATTTTCCGTTCCAAAATTTTCAAAATAAGAACAAAGTGTTAAATCTTCAATAAGATAACGAGCATCGTTATCAACAAAGTAAAAATAAATTTCTTCTGCTGCCTTTGTCATTTGTTTATCTGTCAAAGCAACACCATAAAGCAGTTCATCAATCATTTTGCCAAAAACGATTCTATTAAATTTATTTTTTGTCTGCCTGACATTAAATTTTGCTCTATATTCATCAAGTGTCATTTAAAAGTACAACCCTTCTGATTTTCTTTTCGTCTAATCCTATTGTGCTATCAAGCATTTTATTAAGAAAAGAAAATAAATCTTCTCCCTGAAATTGATGCTCTATTGCATAACTGCAAATATTATCAATCAGTTTTGCCGCTTCTCTGCTAACATTAAAATTATCAATTATGTAATCATAAAATTCTTCTATTGTCATTTTTTCTTCATCTCTTATCAAAAGCTGATTTGCAACTGAAACAAGAGTATTTTTTATTTCTTCAGCATCGTCAATTAATGCTCTTATACTCTGCGGAACACCTGAATTATTACGATTATTTATCCACATTTCAGCATGGTCATCTGCATCAAAATCATCCGCAAGTTTTTTAAAACCATTAACAAAATTTTCTTCTGTTCCGTCATACCAAACGGTTTCAATTACATCTTCTCCCTCGGAAGAATAAAATTCAATTTCTCTATAAAAAATACCGTTCTGCTCGTTTCTTTTATGAATAATTATATCGTTTGCTTCTAAAATATTGATAATTTTTTCTGATAACATAATTAACACCTCTATTTTTATTAAACATCCCAAGTAAAGAAAAACCATAACAGAATTAAAAAGTGTCTTTCTTGTTTATATCCAAACACACCCGGTCTTTTATAATGATGAAAAATCGGATTATTAAACCACTTTTTATATGCTTTTTCTCCATTATAAAAATCTTCCCATCCCTTTATAGGTTTAGTACATTTTACAATGTTGACTTTTCCGATTTTCCATGCCTTCAAACCGCACCAATAATTATTTTTTTGCTTATTCATATTATTTTTTACTCCTTATTTCAAATTGAAGTGCTGCCTTATTTTCAATAAGTTTTACAAGATTTTCTTCATCGCTTATATCAGGATATTCAATCAACCTTGTATAACTCATTCCACCGCCACTATAAAGCAGGTTATAAAATTCTTTGTCAAATTCCTCAACGGTCATAAATTTTTCTTCCGGTCTGTGTAACTGAATACCGGTTAAATGTTCTATTCTAAAATAAATACTTTTGATAAAATCCGCATAAGGTTTTGCCCTTTTTAACATTCTTAACAAGTGTTCGCCATAATCAAAACTTGTTGCATACCTACTGCCGATTTTCAATTCAAATTCTCCGGATTCTTTATACGGTTTGTTGTTTTCTTTCATTTTTTTTGCTTTTTTAATAAATTCTTCCTCGGTGTAAATCCTTGCAGAAAAATCATCTTTCTTTCTTCCGGCATTATCATTATTACAACCGCTGCGGTCAAAATGTATCAATCTTCCATCTGATAATTTAACAATTTTTGTTTCAAAAATAATTGTATAACTCATTTTTACAACCTCACATTTTAGATTTTTGTATAAGTAATTATTTTAACAATTCCCTTTTCAGAAGCTCTTTTTGTTATTAATTCTTCTATTGTTTCAACAATTACAGAAGCCCACACATCATGAATTGTAAAGCCGGTTACAATATATTTATTCATCACTTAACAACCCTTCCGCAAAAATCCTTTATTTCGCTACACCATTTTTCCGCCTCTGTTAGTTCTGAAAATTCTTCCAAATATCGCCCATCAGGTGAAACACAAACATAATTTTCATACAATGGCACATAATAAATAACAATATTGTTTATCTGTTTAATTTTTCGTCTGTTTCTTTTCATTTAATACCTCGTTTTATTAACAAACAATAATAATAACATCGTTTACAGTATTTATTCTATAAACTTTATTATTAAGATAGTTTCCCACTTTTGACATAAAATCATCCCTCTTTATATATGCCATATAACCACAAAAAATTTCTTTATTATCAGCATATATATGAATTGTTGTTTTGTTTGAAATAACTTTTAAAACATCATTAAGTTTCATTTTTTATCTCCTTACTTTAAATAATATATTTTCTGATTTCATCATCGGTCATTCCGATAACATTTTTTAAAACAGTTAAAACCGTTGCGTTATCTCCTATAAAATTAATAATATATTCAATAGCCGCTTTCAACAAATCTTCTGTTCTGTTTCCTTTTATAAAAAAGAAATTATACTTTTTCATTTTTAATCCTCCGTTTATATTTCGGTTTTTCTGATTATTCGCCAACCCTTACACGGCATATCTGCCCATATTCTGTCACCTTTTTTATAGTCTGTTCCGTCTTTGATTTTTTCAATTAAATATATATACTTTTTCATTTTTAACCTTTTAACCGTTTTTCAATTTTTATCAACAATTCTTTTCTCTGCTCTTTGCAATCATCAACCCACCCGGAGTCTATCTCCTGAATATGTTTTATAGTTCTTATTGCATCGTTTTTTAACTCTGTTAACGGATTTTTCCGGATTTCCTCAAACCATTTTTCATAGCCGTAAAATCCACCGAGTATATCTTCATCAAGTCCATTTAATGAAATATCAACGATTTCAACCATTAACAAAAGTTCATGAACATCAGAGCTTGTTTTAAATACTGTCTTTATGCAATTTTTTAAAGTTCTTTGTGTTTTTGATATAACAGTCATTAAATCTAATGCTGAATCATTTGTTAAAACCTGATAATCCCAAGCACCCATTTTTAAAACCCCTTTTCTCTTTATCCTTTTATTTTCCATATTATCGTTAAATCGCCAAGATGATAATTGTTATATGTTGGAACATCAAGTTTTCTGATACTTCCGGTTTGAAAACAATCTGAAGCACCATAGCTAACACTATAACCATGTTTTTTTAATGTATCGTGAAAAGCGTTAGAAGCTGCCGTCAAAGCACGAATTAAATTAATTCTTTCTTTATTTTCCACAATTAATCACCTCATTTTTCTTTATTGATTCTTTTATAAAATTCTCAATATCTGTTTTATAGTTCAGGCTGCGAAGGTCAATTTTTCCGTTATTCATAAAATTATAGCTAAAATGACCGTTTATATCTGTATTAGTAAATGAACAAATATACTTTTTGTATTCTTCCGAAGAAGGATAACAAGAATATTTTTTCTGATATTCAATTTCAAGTTTTGCATTATATTCTGCCGCTTCTCTTGTGTAAATTAAAACGGTGTTGCAGTCATTATCTTTTGCATGATAATTCGGATAATAAAGAATCAAGCCATATTTTGAACAAATTTTCGATATTGTCTGTTGTTGTGCCTGATAAATGGGATTTAACACATAATTATAATTTCTGTTTTTATTCATTTGTTTTTCTTTCCTTCCGGTGTTCAAAAAAGATTCTTATTTTTTCCGCAATCTGATTTTCAAATTTAATAAGCTTTTTTTCATTTATAAATCCGATTATTACAAGAACAACCGCCAAAAACTCAAAAAATGTTCTGATTATATCCCAAAATTCCATTTTTTAATCATCCTTTTTATAATTTTTCAAAACTTTTTCACCTTGACAAATTCCGCCATATATAAAAAACTCTGTTATTATTGCCTCGGTGCAATCTTTATTTTTAATGATTTCGTTAAAATGTGATTCTATTTCATCAAAATTATTTGATTCTATACTTTCAAATTCTCCGGTCATCATTTCAAATTCTAATCTGTATGTAGACATTTTGCCTCCGTTAATCAAGTAAACCGATTAAAACCCTTTTATATTTCATTATTTCCGCTGCTTTTTCTCTGTTTCTGCTTTTTTCTATTCTGTACCAAGTTTTTAATATTAAATCAATTCTGATTATTATATTGTTTATGCTCTGTTTATCGTTGATGATTTCATCAATATAATTTATATACTTTCCGCCTTTGTCGGTTCGTTCCATCCATTCCAAAACAGAACGCAATAAAACCAAATCAAAAAACATTTTATTCCTTCTTTCTTATTCTTCCGCATTTCGTCATAACGCAACCATAAAGCCATCCCCTCAAATAGTGGATATTTTCGCAATATTGAATATATTCATTTTTCGCTTCTGCTTTTTCTGATAAATAAATCAAAAAACTTTTATCTTTCTGTTTTAATATAATCGGCTCAATATTAAAATTGATAACAAATGAATTTAAATACCCTTTTATCGCTTCTTCTTCCGGCTCTGTTAATTTATAGCTATGTTTTGATACCTTCATTTTAACCCTCCATTTTTCCGGATTAGCTCCAAATAAAACAAATTGCTTCTATTTTTTCAAGCTCTTCTTCAATAGCTTTTAAATATTTTAATTCGCTTGTTTGCTGCCATTGTTCAACAAGATTTTTGATGATTTCAATATCAATTTTTGCACCGTCAAAAATATAGTTACAACAAAAATTATATAATTTTCTTTCTGAAGGCTTGAAAATGCCGTTTTTATCGTTAATCTTCAAACATATTGCTTCAGGGTGTTTTTTTGCGTATGCTTTTATCAAATTTATATTACTTGTGTTTAAATCATCATTAGCTTCCGGGCAACCGTTAAAAATATGATTTGTTACCGCTTCAATATTTGCTTTTAATTCAATGCTATTTTTCATTTTAAACCCTCCGCCCATTCAATCAAAATAATATCTTCTGTTTCGCCTGATTCATACAAAAGAACATCTATTTTATTTTTTTGCATCCATTTAATTAATTGATTAGTTGAAAAATTTTTGTTATGTTTCTTGATTCTGATTTTTATTGAATATTCACCGTTAACCGCTGCCGAAGCCGTCACCGGTTTAATTTTATAAAAATAATAGTTTTTAATCGCTTTTTCTGTTGCTTTTGCGTGACTTTTATATGTTTTTTCAGTCAATTTAAATAACATCTTGCTTGACATAATTTTTTTATCTTTTAAAAAAGTAAAAATATTTTTCATATTTTCCGCCCTCTTTACTTGTCATATAAATAATAATGTATAAATGTATCAATAGTCATCGGATTTTCTAAAACATAATTATTAAACGGATGAATTAATTTGTTTTTTGTTTCAATCTCTATCAATCCATTTTTTAAAATGATTCTATCTTCTCCGATTCTACATTCTCCCTTCTTTTCTAATCGTTCCAAAACCTTAAAACCGTGTGCAATATCCATTTTAAAACCTCTATTATTTATTTAGTTATTTTTCAATTCTTCCGCCCTCATTGCTTCAAGCTCTTCAACAAGCGGATTAAAAACTGAATAATCCAAACCGTAATATTTTAACCATTTGTTCAGATGGTCAAGTGTTGCGTATGTTACAGCCGGATAAAATGTATTTTCTATTGCCTGATTAGCAAAACGCAAAAACGCTTCACAAATCAAACTTTTGTTTGTTCGTTTTTTGTTTGTCAACAGATAATGCAGCTTGCTTCTTCCGTTGCCTCCGTTGGTGTGTCTGTATTCAATATCAAACACATTAAAAATCATATCGTTTAAATAACCGGTATTTATTTTGTTTGTTGCAGTATTTAAAAAATAACTGTTTAACGCTTCAAATGTTTTATTTTTATTTGTCATCATTTTGTTTTTCCGCCCTTCTTTTATTCTGTTGTTTAATATTTATCTGATTGAAATTTATAATATTTTTCATGTTCTAAAGCCTGATAATATGCTTCATTTAATTTATAATAACATTCGGCTTTTGTTCCTAAACTGAAGCTTATTTGTTTATAGCCTTCGTGCGTGTGTTTCTTTTCTGCATTATTATAAAAGTGTAAAATATAACTATATTTTCCATACGCAAAATAAGGTTTGACTTCCGCAATAAATCCGGCTTCATTCAGATTTTCTTCAATTTCTGCCGCCCTGCATCGTAAATTATTTATTGTAACATTCATTTTGTTATATCCTCCGTTAGTTGTTTTTAAATACTGAATAAAATTCTGAATAATAAACTTCAAGCATAAAATCAAATGATAAACTAATCAATTTGTAAATTTCATCAATATAATTATTAATATCTAATTCATTTGATTTAATTGACATTAAAGCTAATTTAATAACGGCTTCAGGGTATTTATGAAAAATTGCTCTATTGTCTGCTTCATATATTGTAATTGTATTAAAAAAATCATTGATTGAATCATTAAAATTATTTTCGTTTACTTCGTCATAGTCGCCGCCGAGGACTCCCTTCTCGGTGTACTCATTGATTAAATAATTTTTGTATTCTCTAATTTCATTTGTCATAAACATAATATAAAACCTCTCTTTATTGTACTGTTATTTTATTAGTTATTCAACAATAATAATATACTTCGTTTAATATTTCAGAATAAATTATATTATCTTCGTTTGTTACCTGCTGATTATAAATACAGTATTGAATACCACTATAAAAAGATATACAGAGCATTAATATAATACTTGTAATTATAACCGTTATTTTGATATACTTTTTCATTTTGTTACCTCTGTTATTTATTTAGTTATTTGCATTTAAATAATGAGCCGGGAACATTCGCCCTATATCTTCATAACTTGACAATATATGATATTTACTATTTATATAATTTTCAAATCCTGCCCGGAGGCATGAAGCAATAGCATCAATATTATATTTATTGTTGTTACCGTATAATTTTATCATATCATTAATTGCACGGTGTATAATTGCATCCTTCTGAAACTGCATCGGCATTTTATTATAGGTATCAATATAATTTTTATAATTGCTGCAAGCTAAATTATATGCAATTTTCTGCTCTGCGGTGCATACCGTTAACGGAATATTTTTGATTTTATGATATTTCATTTTGTTAACCTCCATTTATTCATCATCATCAATAATTAAAATCGTAAATAAAGCACATTTATATATATCGCCTATTTTAGCAAATTCGCACCATTCAGCAGCATCAGAAGCAATAACATCTGCACAATGTAAAGTGTTATTATCATCAACTAAAAGTGATTTAATGATATTATATACTTTTTCAAAATCGCCTTCGTTGACATATCGTGTTATTGTACTGAATGAAGGTGTTATTGCATAATAAATTTTTTGCATTTTGTGAAGCCTCCGTTAACTGTTATTTAATGGGTTATTCATTGATATAATAATAGCATATATTTTATGATTTGTCAAGTGTTTTTTTAAAAGTTTTTTATATTTTTTGTTATTTTTTTAGTTATTTCTTTTGATTGAAAAATTGCTTTTATTAACGATTGATAAATGATGAATATATCAGAATACAGAAGTTTTTAACCTGCTGCAATATATAACAATAGTACAGAGCAGAAAACCGGATTATATAACCGTTTATTTATGTACGCTTTTTTATCTTTTGCAGACATAAAAACAACCGGTATATCAAAAGTATAAATAAATAGTGATACCGGGTATATTTACATTTTTAAACCGGTTTATTTTTTTGATTTTTCGTAAAGTACATCTGCTCAAACCCTACACGCCCAACCCCCATCGATTCAATCGTTTTCCATTTCGTCAAACTCCCCTTATACCGCCCCTATTTAACATTTTGCAATATTTCATTTTAAGTCCCCTGAACCCTACCCTATTTAGCAAACACACGATAAATCACACCTTTCAAATTAAAATCAATCAGATAGTAAAAAATTTTTGATAAATAGCCAAAAAAATAACATATTATTATTGACATTTGAGTATATTTAGTATATAATATAAGAGTAAAAACTATTGATATTTCAACGGTTTTTACTAATGGGTGTATAACCAAAAAAATAACTTTTTATTAAAGGAGTAGACGATAATGGATAATGCAGCAAGAATTTGTAATGATGCAACTATTATTTCTTTCGCACCTTATCTTCAGCGTAAGCAGGAACAGAACAAATTTAAAGTAGCAGCTCCGATTATTGATGATAAATATTCAGAAACAAAGGTTAACCTGAAAACTCCGGTTGACCCCCTTACTAAAGAGGAATATAAAAAAATAAGAGATTACTTCTTTAATAATGATGATTATTTTAAAACAATGCCAACTAACAGGCGAAATTATCTTTATGTTGTTCTTTCCATTAATTTAATGAGACGGTGCGGAGATATGGTAAAGCTGCGTGTATGTGATGTTCTTAACGAGGACGGTACTTTCAAGGAGCATATTATATTTAACCATGAAGAAAAGACCGGCAAGAGAGCAGTTGTATTACTGAACAGCAAATGTAAAGAAGCATTAACAGAATACTTTAATTTTATTAAGGTATATAATATGTCAGACTGGCTGTTTCAAAATTATAAGACGGGTGAATCTATGACGGTGGGCGGTATGCGTAAGATGCTTCAGCGTACTTGTGAAAAACTCAATTTGGACATTCATATTGGAACACACTCTTTGAGAAAAACAATTCCGCATATAGCTATTTCTAACAGTACAAATACCGAGGACGAAGTAATTGTGTCACAGCTTCTTAATCACGGCAGTATAAAAACTACCTATCATTATATTAAAAGAAACCAGCAGGAACTTGACGAGTTCGTGGAAAATAATGCTATTTAAACTACTATAAATAGTTATACAATAGGGAAAGTAGATTATATTGTAACTTATTTATGCTATCGCATAAACAAGTTATTATCAGCTTGCTACGCAACCTGATAAACTTAAAGTATTTATTGATAACGAATCAGTATGAAAAATAGCTATTCTAATGGCAGGTGTGACACTTTCCAAGTAGTATTACTATATAATAGTAGGGCGAAACAGATGTACCAAACGCCCTTAATATAATAGATAACAATAAAGGCAAAAAGGTACACGCCTTATAGCGTAGAAAAATCGTTAGTTTGGGCGAAAATAGCAAAATCGAAGGGAATGATTTATTGCAAATAGAAAAGCGAAAGTATGACGAAAAAGAACTTGTATATATGTTATGTACTGATTCTCAAATAAAATCTTATGAGCAGAAAGATAGGTTTGTGGGCGGTAAACAACGGTCAATATTTTTAGATAAATTATCACAGTATTGCGAATATGAATTTAATCAGCAAGAACGAACTTATTTAATCACAGATTTGTTTGAAGTTCCGAAAACTATCGCACAGGCTCGATTACACAAAGGAATATATCAATTTCTTGCACCGCTAATCCTCAATGAGATGATAAATAATCATGACGAGAATCATAAGGCAAGATTGACCATTTTTGATTTGGCAAAAAAAATAGCTATGGTTAATTCTAACTACGATTATATAAAATATAATATTGAACAGTCAGGCAAAGAACTTGAAATTCCTTTTTATGAGTTGTATGAATATTTTAATAAAACAGATTTACAAATTGATGAATATTTGCGAAGGTGTATTAAATATTTAGCAAGCGAAAATTGTGTTATCGCAAATGAAGTTCATGTTATTCAAACGGCTGAAATCGGTGTTGATATAAATAAGAATACGGTTGCTATTGTTAAAGAAAAAGATGTTCATACGGCTACTGACGAAGAAATGGATTTGTATGCTCGTTTAGTTGAACAAGCAAGTAAAATATCCGGAGCAAGTACCAACTATGAACAATGGTATGGTAAAAACTCCAAAAACTTTAAAAAAGCATTAAAACAATTGTTAAACGAAAACGGTATTGATTATGTTTGTCGTGGTTTTGAAATGTGGTATGTTGATTTAGATAAATGTAGACGTATGCTTGAGGATTATTCAGTAATACCATTATCAGAAAGGACAAAAATGCTTGGAGAACTTTTTAAATTGATTATAGACGAAAATGCAGAAAAAAGAGCTTCAAAAAATCCTCTTATTGATAATGGTTATGTTGAACATTTTAAAACACTTTCTTCTTTAACGATTTTAAATAATTCTGAAGATGTGAGAAAAAAGTTTAAATATTGGAAATCTCAACCTGAAAGATTAATGAATAAGGCAAACAATTTTAACGTTGAATATACTGAAAAAACAAAAGTGGAGGATGTATAATTTGGAATTTAATGATAATCAAAAAGAAGCTATAAATTTTCATAAGGGGTGTTGTAATGTTATTGCTTCGGCAGGTTCGGGAAAGACTGGTGTTTTAGTTCATAGAATTAAAAATCTTGTTGAAAATTATAATGTTGACCCACAGAGAATATTAGCTATTACTTTTAGTAAAAAAGCAAAAGAAAATATGGTGGAACGGTTAGAAAAATTACTGCCGGGTGTTTATAATAATCTACATATTGACACTTTTCATTCATTTGGATATTCAATTATTCGCAAATTTAATAGAATTACATATAAAATTCTTGATGCGGATTGGAAAAAGAATAAAATAATTGAAGATATTTATAAGGATATGTTTAAAGTTAGAGAAGTTGATGGCTGCACAATAGCAGAACTTGTTTCTTATATTTCTTATAAAAAGAATCTTCTTGAATTTCCAAACAAGAATTCCAGTGATATAAATGAGCAGATTTATTATCAATATGAAAAATTTAAAAAAGAAAATTATAATATTGATTTTGACGATATGCTTACAATGTGTTATGAGATTTTAAGCAGTAATGAAAAAGCATTAGTTCATTGCCAAAATCAATTTGAGTTTATTTTGGCGGATGAAATGCAGGATACAAATAAGGCACAGTATGAAATAATTCGTTTAATCGCAGAAAAAAATAAAAACGTGTTTTTTGTAGATGACCCTTTGCAGTGTATTTATCAATGGCGTGGCTCTGATAATAAATATGTGTTAGATTTTGACTCTGAATGGGAAAATCCTAAAACGATTAATCTTAATTGTAATTATCGTAGCAGTAGAGATATAGTTACTTTGGCAAATAAATTTGCTACAACAATTCCTGAATCCCAGCATAAGAATTATGTTGAAAGCATATCCAACAAAGATAATATAGAGAGTCCACATTATAAAATATATGTCGATGAAAAAGATGAAGCAAATCAAATTGCAAAAGTTATTGAAGAATTAGTTGTAGTTAACGATTGTAAATATAGTGATATTGCAATTTTAGCAAGAACAAATGCTCAGCTTGTTAATTTTGAATCTGCAATGCACAAAAAATCAATTCCCTACTATATTGTCGATGGTGCTGCATTTGTTGAGAGAAAAGAAATAAAACTAATATTGTCTTATTTAAAACTTTCAAGTGATTTGAATGATGAAGAATCATTTAATTATATTTATAATCGTCCAAATCGTTTTTTGGGAAAGCAATTTTTGAACGATGTAAAAAAAGAAGCAATCAGACAAAATATTTCAATGTATTTTGCTATGCATACACCTGTTGCTAAAAATTTTAAATATTCTTTTGGCGTAAGAGAAATAGCAGATGTCATCAACACATTGCGAAACAAAAAAGATTGGTCAGTTAAAGATAAAATAGCTTATCTACGCAATAGACTTAATATAGATGCATATGTATCTGGCGAGGTTTCAGACGATAACAATTCATTAGACAAAATAGATAATTTAAATACGCTTGAAAATATAGCAGAAGATTATATATCTACTGAAGAATTTGTAGATTATATGTCTAAACTTGTAGTTAAAAATAAAGAAACAGATAATGCAGTTAAACTGATGACAATTCATAAATCTAAAGGATTGGAATTTCCTGTAGTTTTTATTGTTGGTGTAAATGAAGGACTACTCCCCCATCATAGAAATGAAAATATAGATGAAGAAAGACGATTGATGTATGTTGCAATAACGAGAGCTGAAGAAAAATTGTATATATCATCAACATATCAATATGGACATTCAGCAAGTAATCCGAGCGTTTTTATTGATGAATTATTTAGTTGAATAACCAATAAAATAACATTTTAAGAAAGGAATGAAAATGGATAATAAAAACTTAAAAATTTGCCCACACAATTGTTACTGGTATGAGCAATGTCGTTGTAAAAAAATATGTGAAGATTTTACTCCGATAATTTTATCGGACGATGATATATCCGATGATTTATTAAAAGAACATAAATACGAATGCCGAGAAGAATTTTTTGAAATTCTTGAGGAAGAAGAATATTTTGATAATTAAAAAAGAAAGTAGAGGTAATAAAATGATTTATTTAGATAATGCTGCATCAACTCCGCCTATGAATTATTTACATAAATTCATAAATGACGATTTAAATTTATATGGCAATCCGAGTAGCATTCATAAAGCAGGTGTAAAGTCTAAAAGAAAGCTCGAAGCTTATAGAAGAAGTATTTTAAATTTTTTATTTAATACAAACGAAGGTAATGTAATTTTTACATCAGGTGGAACAGAATCAAATAATCTTGCTCTGTTTGGTTTGTCTGAATACTTGCAGAGTATTAATAAAACTACAATCATAACATCAAAAATCGAACATTCATCAATTTTTAATGCTTGTAAGGCTTTAGAAAAAAGAGGTTTTAAAGTTATATATATGCCTGTTTGTTATGATGGTAGAGTTGATATTGAAGAGCTTGATAAAACTATGCAGGAAAACAAAGACACTTTGGGACTTGTTTCTATTCAGATGGTAAATAGTGAAATAGGTACAATTCAGGCATTTAATGATATTGGTGATTTGTGCGAAGAATATGGTGTTCTGTTTCATACGGATGCAGTACAGGCTGTAGGTCATATTGATATAGATGTAAATAAAAGCAAAATTTCGTTAATGTCAATCAGCGGTCATAAATTTCATGCAATTAAAGGTATAGGTGCTTTATATGTTCGAGATACAAAAATGTTGAAATCTATTTTGTATGGCGGAGAACAGGAATTTGGTATCCGTCCCGGTACGGAAAATGTATTAGGAGCAGGAACTATGTGTCATGTTTTGGCTGATGTTTGTAATTGGTTGCAAATTTGTAAACATAACGAATATTGTAAAACACTTCAGCAGAAATTTTTAAACGTTCTGAATGAAACTATGAATATTCCTTATCAGATTAATTCAGATGGTGGTATTCCAAACATTATTAATATTAGTATTCCTAAAGTTGAAGGAACGGCTTTGGCTATGTTATTAAACGAAAAAGGTATTTGTGTTTCAACTGGTTCTGCTTGTAATTCAAACACTCTTGAACCTTCAAGAGTATTAACTGCAATTGGTCTCCCTGATGAGTTGGCTTTATGTAGTATTAGAGTTTCGTTTTCGTTTTTAAATACCGTAGATGAATTGGCGAATGCTGCAATTGCAATTGCCACTGAATCGCAGAAACTTTATGAGGTGTCAAATGTTCAAAAGAATAAAAAGAAATAAAACATATGCCGAAGATTTTATTGGGAAATTTCCTAATTGTCAAAGATGTAAGTTAGGTTTGCCCGTAAGTTTGTGGTGCAATATCTATAATAACGGAAAATGTAATCAGGCAAATAATCCATATAAACAGTGTAAAGATTGTTGGAAACAGAGTATGAAATAAGGAGTGATATAAATGTCAAATAACAAGATAAACTGTATTTATTTTGAAAGTGGCAAGTCGAAAGGATACACTTGTCATTGTTTACGAGATAATAGTTATCGTCATAATTGTCCTTGTAAATTTTTCAAACCTACTCTAAAAGAGAGAATTCACCGGAAAATGTGGGGGGGCAATTCTTATGATGAAAAATTATATAGTTGTTCCCGGAAGAATAAATAAAAAAATAAATAGAATTTTTAAAAAAGGAGAAGATTATGTCCGATGAAAAATACATAAAATGTTCAGATGCTATAGATTTAATTGAAAGCTTTTCTATATGGGCTGGAACAAAGGCTTCTTTAGGTGCTTACCAAAAATCAATAAGAGGGTTGCAAAACCTTCCTGTTGCCAATGTGGTTGAAATACCTAACAGTGGCATTGGAAATTTATCCGATGGTTATCATACATTTAATGAACTTTATCATCACAGAGCCATATTATTTTCAGTAATTTGTAATGCCAATCCAGAGAAAGCATGGAAAAGCAAATTACACGATACGGGCGATATGTTTGATGGAATGTTTATTGTGGGAATTGAAACACCTGAAGGACAGGCTACATATCATTATGCTATTGAACCTTATTGGAATATGTTCAAAATCAAAGAACTTGATTATGCTCCAAAATGGGACGGACACACTTCCGATGATGCAATTAAAAGAATTCAAAGTTTAGGAAATTGAAAATATATAAAAAGATGATAAGTTGGTCATTGTTTTAAAATGAAACAACATTCATTCTTATGACTACTTATCATTTTTTTAAATGTAAGGAGTTATTTTATGTCGAATAAGTATCATGTGGGCTGTGGAATTAGTAACATTTATGCCGGCATACTTAATAAATCTGGTGATAAATGGGTAGAAAAAACCGAATGTACCGATGAAGCGATAAATACTGTAAGGGATTATATGACTTTTGATTTGTTGGGTAGTTTGGAAAATCCCCAGCAGAAAACAGGTGCATATATATGGAAATTAAAAAATGGTCAAACAGTTGAATTGAGAATAAGTATCAAAGATGAGGTGAAAATCAATGAGTGATTGCGAACATATCATCGGTATGTTAAATGATTATGAGGATACCGATATTATTACACTTCAGGAACTTAAACTACATATCGAAAACATGAAACGGTACAGAATGAGGTTTGCAGCACGATTTTATACACTTGAACAATATGCAGATGAGCGAATAAATACTGATTTAACACAGTTTGATTATTGCCCTATGTGCGGAGAAAAGATTGATTGGAACGCAATCAAAAGGAGTGAGGGTTGATGAAGTGTCCCAAATGTAAAAGTGAAAACGGGTTTTATAGCAAGGGTACTTTTATACAATATTATGATAGCGATTTAGACCCAGAAGGATATGGTAGCAAAACAGAAGGAAATATGCTTTATTGTTGTGATTGTCATAGCAGATTTAAAGAAAAAACTCTGATAAAGCATTTGAAAAGGAGTGATAACAATGTCGAATAAATGGATAAATGTTAAGGATAGATTACCTAATAATTTTGAAACAGTTTTGGCTTTTTGCAAAGATGGTGGAATGTTTGTAGGTAGACATACACCTTGGGATAGATGGGAAATTTGGACTGCAATGAAATCAACAAGAATTGTGTCAAGAACTGTTACTCATTGGATGTCTTTACCCGAATCACCGAAGGAGAGTAAATAATGTCAAATGAAAAAGATAAATTAATAGAACTTTTAAAAGATACTTTGCACGAATGGGAATGTGATGTGCAATTTGAAACAATTTCTGAAATTGCTGACCACCTTTTAGCAAACGGTGTAATTGTACCGCCCTGCAAGGTGGGAGATACGGTGTATAAGGTTAGTTTTGTATATAAAACCGTTACACAGTTAAAGGTTGAAGGGTTTATTTACAATTTGGCTTCTTGGAAAGTACATTGTACGCATTTAGTGCCTTCTTGGTTAGGTAATCAAAAAGAGCATATTTATATTTCATTTTCGTCATTCGGCAAAAACGCTTTTCTCGACTATAAAAAAGCGGAACAAGTGTTAAAGGAGTATAAAAATAATGGTTGATAAGAAATTAACTGGTAATGAAATTATAAAAGTTTTAGAATGTTGCAGCAAAAGAGCAATTTATGAAGATTGTCCTGTTGGATGTCCGATGTATCAGTTTGATGGTGATTGTTTTGATTTGATACAAAAAGATATTCTTGAATTTATTAACAATTTACAAGCTGAAAATGAAGCCCTTATCGCAGGGCAGGAAACATTGCAAGCTCATATCTCAAATCAGAACAAAGAGATAAGCAGGCTTACTCTTCTTGCAAAGCTTGGAAAAAAGAGAGCTGACGATTACAGAGCTATGCGAGATAGAGCCTTGAAAGCGGAAGCAGAGCTTGAAAAGCTAAAAGAAGCAAGTGAAGAGGCTGTTAGTTGTTTTCATCGTATGGAGAGTCTTTATAACATTAAGTGTATGGAACTAAAGGTTGCCAAAGCCGAAGCAACCAAAGAGTTTGCGGAGAGGTTGAATACAACACTTGCAGGATATGAAATTTGTTTTATTGAAAATCAAGATTGGAGTGCCAGAAATACAATTCAGCAAATTTCAGCCGAAATTTACAACCTTGTAAAAGAAATGACAGAGCCTTCGCTTCTTGACAAGAAATTCGGGGGCGATGCGGTATGAAGAAAATCCCTACATTATTCGAGAGAATTTTTGAGAATCACAAAGTTGTCGGAATAAAAGCCGAAGCTCATGAAGGTATAGAATGGGTGTTTAAAGGTGAGGGGTATGCAACCGAAAAGATTGACGGGGCTTGCTGTGCGATAATCGATGGAAAGTTTTATAAGAGATACGATGCGAAGAACGGCAAGAAAGCTCCCGAAGGTGCGATACCTTGTTGCGACCCCGACCCGATTACCGGACATCATCCGCACTGGGTAAGGGTGGACCCGTTTAACCCGGCAGACAAATGGTTTGTTGAAGCTTATAAAAACACACCTTTGAAGGGCGATGCTGACGGAACATATGAAGCGGTAGGCGTACATTTCAACGGAAACCCGTACCATTTAACAGGCGATACGCTTATTCCGCACGGACATCTTCTTATTGACCCGATAAGAAGCTTTGAAGGAATAAAGGACTATTTGAAAGAGCATTACATTGAGGGCATCGTTTTTTGGAAAAACGGTGAACCTCAATGCAAAATTAAAAGGTCGGACTTCGGCTTTAAGTGGGGTGATGCGGAATGAAAATCATATATGATGATTTACCCGAATTTGCAGAAGTCAGATTGAGATGTGAAAACACACGACATAAAGGTATGTGCGAATATTGTCCGTTTTTTGATAGGTGTCAAACAGATGATAATGAGAATTTGCATATTATGTGTTGCGAGTTTGAAAAGGCGGGTGAGGGTTGATGGCTTGTAACTGTCAACACAATCGTGAATCAATTAACGATGGCAAAGAAGTTATTGCCATATTACGAGAACTGTTCATTAAACGAATGACAGTTGATAGCGACCATAATGACCGTAGAAGAAAAGACTATAATCAAGCGATATTTCATTACGAAGATGATGACCAAGTTGAATTTTGGAATAAAGATTGTGAGAAATATGGTTTACCCAAGAAAAAATATGGTCAAACATACCCGGTGTGGTCAGAGATAGATATGGATATGGTCTTACGATGCTTTGACGATGCTGCAAAAGATTGGCGAAAGACTTGGTGTGATGTTGAGAACTGCACACGAAAGGAGTGACAACAATGCCAAATGAACGAAACATATTCAATGAAGCTAAGGTTGCAGAAATAAGTCTTTTTGATTGTCTTACCGAAAAGCAGAAAGCAAGAGCAAGACGAAAAGGTTTGAGGTCTATAAAGTTAGATAGATTTCTTGACAAGTTGCCGATTTCACAAAAGATTGCGGATGTGATTCGTGATATTTATTGGAGGTGTTAACAATGGCTGATTTGATTTTATGCCTTATCATTCTTACTGTGCCGTGGTTTATTGCGATTATTAACGCCAACTATAAAGGAGAGTGTGACAATGGCTGAATACATAGAATTGTCGGCACAAGAAAAATCCGTTCTTACAAAACAGGAAGAAGAAAAACAGTATTGGTTTGATTGGTTAAAACAACTCAGAACAACCAAAGAATATCCAATCAAGGAAACTGCGGTTGATAACTTCTTGCGTGGATATGGTGAAGCGGTACAGTATATGTTGAGTGTCAATGAACAGTTGCTTCTTAAATCTGCCGATGTGGTTGAGGTTGTTCACGGACACAATGAAACATCTATGCACCCTGTTGATGAATTTTTATGTTCGGTATGTGGTTTTTGTTGTGTCGATTATACCGAAACAAAATATAATGAAGATGGCGATTATGAATATTCTTGTGAATGTGAATTTGATTATTGCCCGAAATGCGGTGCGAAAATGGACGAAAAGAAGGGTGATTGAATGACTTGTAAAAATTGTATTAGTTATGACAAATGTTCTGCTTTAAAAATTGATTTTGCATATTCAGCAAATCCAAATCATATTTGTAAATATTTCAAAAATAAAAATAAATATGTTGAGGTTGTGAGGTGCGAAAATTGCAAATATTGGGATGATGGAAGATGTGAGAGTATCAAAAACGGACTAATAAGAGAATATACATCTTCCGATGATTTTTGTAGCTATGGAGAAAGGCGGTGTGATAATGAAAATTAATCGTTATCAGATTAAAGAAAGTGTGACACTTGAAACACTTTTGAAATATCGTTTTATGAAACATATTTCACCAGCAACTTATATTTACAAAGATGCAATTTACACAAGAAATGTTTCTCTATATGACGATATTGAATTATATATCGGGTTTCCTGAAGATTTGTCAAGATGGAATGATTTTGATTATGTTTTGGTAATAGATGACCAGTTTGGTCAGCCTTATACACCTTTTTATAATTATTTAAATGGCAAATGTAAGGAATTTCCATATTTACAAAAAGTCATTAAAGAATATAACAGAGTAATGGATTCTTTTGATTTTTTACAAAAATCAGAATCAAAGAAAGGAAAATGTTTATGAATTGTAAAATATGTGGAAAAGAAATTGCCGAAAGCAGATATATAACAGATGTTTTATGCAGTGAAAATTGTTTTGAAAAGAATTTTTGGAATGAGATTATTGCTGAAAGAGATAAATACATAATTATAAACAATACTTGTTATCGTGATGGTGGAAAAACGCCCGGCAATTATTTTAAAGGATTTGGTGGCAGACGATTCTATATAAGATTTTTTGATGGCAGAGAAATCACAACTGATAATTTATGGTGTCAAGGTGATATTCCTGAAGAATATCAGAACACATTAAAAAATGAAGCCGAATTTTATTATCCGGAAGAAAAATTAATAAAAACTAAAGGCGGTGCAAATCATTAATACTAATGCAGTCTATATTCCTTCAGTAGATGGAAAAGATTTATTTATATCTAATAATTATAAAGATAGTAATTTGAATGGATATAATTTAAAAAATAAAAATGGTGATTATAATTTATCAAAATTCATTAATACTTTAGATTTCAGTTTGGATTTGATTAAATTACGAGAAATTTATGAAAAAGTTTATAGGCGAAGAGACTTTTCATTTTTTAAAAATCATAAAGAATTCACACAAAGAGTTATTAATGTCACTTTTAAATATTCAAATAAAGAATTTAACAAATTAAAAACTGATACATATATTAAATTTGGTTATATGGTTTCTGATGAAGATTTTTCTGATTGTGTCTGTATTCGAGACGGAGAATTGGTTGGTATCCGTATTAATGAAACTGTTAACTCCCCTATTTCAAATGAATTATTGGGTAAATATTTTTATTTTGATGATGGTGTATATAAGGCTCGAACAAATATTACAACTCTTAATTCTGTTGCAAATATTCGAGAAGAATTATATAAAAACGGCTTTATATGTAATGGTATAAAATATGTTCGTTTCAAACGAAGTTCTGGTTCAAGTCGAGTTGGTAAGTGTTTGTTTATTGATGAAAAACTCTATTATAGAATGCACAAATGGGAAATGTGCGGAATAAAAGTTAAAAATGGAAGTGATATAGATTTAGCTTCATTAGAGCCTTATATAGCTCTTACATTAAGCAGCATTATTGATGTAATTCACATTAACCCTGAGAATATACTTGTTGTAGATGATTATAGTAGTGTTTTCACTGATAAAGTAGTTGCAACAAGATTAATTGAAGGTCGTTTGCAAACCAAACCGGAAACTGTTGAAATAACAAATAAGATTTGGGACGGACAATCTCTTATGGATATTAGTCTGTTTGGTAAATATTCAGATAAAGGAATGTTATTGCTTCGCTCACGATTCTTCAAGTCTTGTTGTTTTAATGCAAATATTCAAAAGTGGTTTGCTGATAATGGAATTACGGATGTTAAACAGTTAAATGGTTATACAAGAGCAACTAAAATAGAAGATGTTAAGCTAATTACTACGCCAAGTTCTATTAAATATTTAAAGTTTGGCACTTTGGAAAAATGGTTTGATACTATGGAGTCTGTTTTTGGAATTGTAAAGCACGAAAAACCTACTCACTTTTTTGATGGAAGAATGGTTCAAACTCATTATCAACTTATTAATACATTACAAATGACACCTAAAGAAGTTGAGCTATTAGTTAAACCATCATTGGATTATGCGAGAATGATAAAAACTGACCCAGCAATTTTAAGACATCAGATAAGTTATTCTTATCAATCTCCCGATGATTTTTTTTATACTAAAGCCATAACATCGAAAAATGATATTATATATAAAATGTTGGGTATTAATGATAAATTTGCAAACACAAAATTGTATTGTCAATTTAGAGATAATTTAATAAAATCGTTTTTAAAAAATCTTCGTTGTGGACATATTTTAGTAAAAGGAAACTATAGCACATTATGCGGTAATCCTATTGAAATGCTAAAACAAGCAATCGGAGCATTTGACGGAAGTACGGTTATTGAAACCAATACGGTACATAGTATTAATTTCGATAATAATGTTGATATTCTTGGTTCGAGGAGTCCTCATGTTACTATAGGTAATATTCTTTTAACTAAAAATATTTTAAGAGAAGAAATAACCAAGTATATGAATCCGACAAGAGAAATAATTTATATAAATAGTATATGTGATAATATATTAGAAAGATTATCTGGTGCTGATTTTGATTCCGATACAATTCTTCTTACGGATAATAAAATATTAATTAATGCTGCTAAACGAAATTATAATAATTTTCCTGTTCCAACAAAACTGGTTGAGTCTATAAACATAAATAGAAAATATACATCAGAACAACAGGCAGATTTAGATGTAAAGACAAGTGTTAATAAGATAGGAGAAATTATTAATTTATCGCAAGAGTTAAATTCTTTATTGTGGAATAGGATAAATAACGGAGAATCAATAGATGGTGTCATGGATTTATATTGCGATATTGCTCAATTAGATGTTATGAGTAATTTGGAAATTGACTCTGCAAAAAGAGAAAATCCAGCTAATAACACCTATGAATTACAGTGTCTTAAACAAAAATATGACCAAAGAGATAATAAAAATCGACACATTAGACCTTTGTTTTTTAAATATATCGATGGATATAAAGGATATAGAGATGATTACCATATTTATCGAGAAGATGATGAGGGTTTTATAAAATGTTGCGTAATTGATAGATATGGTGAAGCTCTTCAATATAAAAAAGATTCGGAAGATATAATACATATTGAAAGAGGCAGAATGTCATATCAAAAATACGAAACAGCAATGGATTATTTACAATTAAGTATCAATAAGTTTAGAACTTGTCGTTTATCCAAAAAAGAATTATTAACATTTTCAGAATGTTTAATATCAATAAATGATTTATGTGGATATATAAAATATCCACAAGTGGAAAAAATTATTGAAACTATTCGAGATTGTAAACATAGAATATCGGTTATTTGGAGCAACGAAAACGAATTGTCAAATAGAAAAAAGAGAGAAGTTGCACAAGATATTCGTCAAGAATGTATTGATTATATTTCCTCTTTAATAATTGGGCAAAAAACTATGCGTTATTTATTGAGTTTGATTGATAAAAAAGAATATTCTGATATTTCTAAATTTCTATTTGATACATTGTTTGGTACAGCAAATAATTCTTTTTATGAATTAATTGAAAGTAGTAAAAATAACATATATCGTCTTGAAGAAGCGAAAAATGGAAATATTAAAATATATGATTTTAGTTATAATAAAATAATTAATGATTAAAACTTACAATTTTTAGCGGTTTTCGGTCACTTTCAATAAATTATAAACTTTTAAAATGTGCGATAAATCGTTATTATTAAAAGTTAATTAAAAAGGTCATAAGGGAATAGAACTTCCCAAATTTAATGTAAAGGAATGAAATAAGTGATTTTAATTACCAAGCAGGAATCAGAGGTAATAAGAGCAAGATATCCAAAGGCAGATATTGTGAGAACTTGTATTCAGAAAAGTAAACGTCACAAGTATTATATGCCGGAAAGAGTTTGTTTTTTAAACTTGATTAAGGATACAAATGCAAAAGCCGCTGAAATTCTTAATGAAAAGAAGAATCAGCGTGAATTTTCTTACTAATAACCAAGTAAATAACTTTTGAAGGGAGTGATATACGATGATTAATAATTTTTTGTGCGATAAGTGTTCTCATTATTCGGTATGTGAAAAATTAAAGCCTCTTATGAAATTTCACGATTCTGCCAAGAAGGATTTGCTGATTACCCTTAATATGGAAGAATGTTTGGATTTTGAATCTGATACTACAGATAGAGATTCGGAGGTAGATACAGATGATAAATAAATGGGGGCGATTTTATGGTAGAAATTCATAAGCTGCCCAATGAAACCGATTTTGAATATAAGCTTCGGCTTTGTAAAGCAAAGATTAATAAAGAAATAGATTTAGAGTGGCAAGAAATTGTAGATTTATTAGGATTGGATGTTCATTATGACCACTTGCGAAAAACAGCATATGGTTTAATTGAGTATGATAATTATTTACATAGCGAAGAAGGCGTTGCAACTCGAATTTTATCTATTTCAGATTTACATATTCCATTTCAAAAACCTATTGAGACTTTTAAAGATTATCAAAATAGAGTAGATATTTTGCAGATTAATGGTGATGTTAGTGATTGTCAGGCGATTTCTAAATTTCCCAAGGTTTATAGAATCAGTCCAATGGAAGAGTTGATAAAAACAAGACAATATTTGATTGAACTTATTGAATATTTAAAGCCAAAATCAGTTATTGTTAATTATGGCAATCACGATTTAAGATTTCAAAACTATTTTGCCCGTACTTTGGATACTGATTTGCTTGAACTTATGCCTAAAACATCATTAGAATTGATTTTCGAGGATGGATTTAGACATTATGATAAGAGAGAAAAAACTAAAATTGAATATGAAGCTCTTAATAAAGTTTTAACCAATGTTGATATTCAATATATAGATAATTGGTATTGTAAAATTGGCAATACAATTTTTTGTCATCCTCTTGCTTTTTCAGGTCAGCCTATGAAAACATCGGAAAATGCAATGAATTTCTTTCGTAATGAAGGATTTCAGTTTAATTCTTTAGTTATGGCACACACACATCGAATTGGAGAATATTCTATAGGTAATACAACTTTGTATGAACAGGGTTGTTGTTGCGAAACAAAACAAAATAATTATAGTGATGGTAGATTGACAAAATCTCAAAAAGAAGGGTTTATTTATATTTCGCAAGATTCTAATGGGGATATTATTAGAAATAAAACATTTTTAGTACAATTAAATTAAATGAGATGTAAAAACAATATGATAAGAGGTATAAATGAATAGACAAGAGCTGATTAAAAGGATTTCTGAACAAACCGGAGAATATCAGTGTGATGTTAAGAGAGTTATTGAATCTTATGAAGATAATATAATTTCAGAATTATTGAACGGTGGAAATGTTCATCTTCATGGATTTATAACATTATTTGTAAAAGAGAGTTCGGAAAAAAATTATATAAATCCTATGACAAAACAACAAAAGATTTTACCTCCTACTAAAAAAATAAGAGTAAAAGTAAGTGATAAAATCAATAGACAAATTGAAGATAATTGTTAAGGATTAAAAAAGACTGAATGTGTAGCAAAAGTATTTTTGCTTTTGCTACACTGAATATACTGGGGCGTTGCCAAGCGGTAAGGCACGGGACTTTGACTCCCGCACTCGCTGGTTCAAATCCAGCCGTCCCAGCCAGATTTTTTAAAAAAACTATTGACTTCTAAAAATTATTGATGTATAATAACCAAGTAAATAACAGTTATGCAAACATAGTGTTAGCGGTAGCACACCTGCCTTCCAAGCAGGTAGGGTGAGTTCGAGTCTCATTGTTTGCTCCATAGAATTATTTTTAACAGAATTGTTGAGCTTCTTTTATATAAAAACAATGTAACCGAATGATAAGCGATTTTTATATAAATGATGCAAAAGATATGTTAAAATAATTCAATTGCACCTTTGCGGGTCTTATAAATATGTGAGAGTAATGGAAATATAAATAGAGACAAGAGCGTTGTATTGAGAGTGTTATTGACATTCCCATAGTTACCCTTATTAGAACGCTCCATTACTCTTACGGCAATTAAATATGCTGGTGTGGTGAAATCGGCAGACACAAGGGACTTAAAATCCCTCGGTGGCAACACCGTACCGGTTCAAGTCCGGTCACCAGCACCATATGCCGGTGTGATGGAATTGGCAGACGTACCAGACTCAAAATCTGGTGGTAGCGATACCGTGCGGGTTCGACCCCCGCCACCGGCACCAAATTTTATCAAACTTAAAAGGGTCGTATTAGCCAAATATATAATTGAAAAGTAATCAACACCTTTGTTAAGTTGATAAATATTAGGATTGTTTGGCTTTCGAGCAGGCAATCCTTTAGATTTTCGCAACCCATATAGGTTGCAAAACGGAAATGCAACCCATAGAGGTTGCATTTTTTGTTTACATTAATTTTATTATATTGCGGAGTGGAGGAGTGGTTTCCTTGCTGGGTTCATAACCCAGAGACACCGGTTCAAATCCGGTCTCCGCACCCATTTAAAAAATTATTAAAGTGAGGTGGCAGTATGCCCAAAAAAACAAGTGGTAAAAAAACTGCCACTAAAAAGAAGCTTTGTTGTTCGTGTGACAAAGAAAAACAAATAATTTATTTTTATCGCAGTTATAATCCTCTTCATTCAGATGGTTATATTCCTATGTGTAAAGATTGTATTAAACAAGCTTGTTATGATGAGGATAATGATGATGTCGATTTAAACAAATTGAAAAATATATTACGACAACTTGATAGACCTTTTATTATGAAATATTACCGTAGTGCTGTTAATCAATATGAAAAAAGTTATGGCGGTAAAAATGTTCCTACAAAACATCGATTAGAAATTGTGGGTTATTATTTTAAAAATATTCAAACATTGCCTCAAATCAGAGGATTAAATTGGGAACAGGGTTTAGTTTATAATGATAATGATGATGTTATCGTTTCTTCAGATATTATTAAGGAAACAAGAAATGATTCGGAACTTGTTTATCGTTTGCCTGATGATGATTTTCAAGTTACTAATGAACTTATTGCTTTATTTGGCGAAGGATATAGTGCTAAAGAATATAAAGCAATGAAAACTAAATATGATTTCTTGAAACAAAATTATCCAAGTTTAACAAATCTTCATGTTGAAGCATTGGTAAATTATGTTCGTCTTAAAGTAAAAGAAGAATTTGCAATTGCTAAAGGAAATATTTCTGAAGCCAAAAGTTGGGGTGAACAAGCTCAAAAGGCAGCCGAAAAAGCAAAAATTAATCCTAATCAGTTGAGTCAAAAAGATTTGCAAGGAGGATTAAATAGCTATTCTGACCTTTTTAAAGCTGTAGAGCAAGCAGTTGATATCATTCCTATTTTACCACAGTTTAAATATAGACCTAATGATGCACCAGATTTTATAATTTGGTGTTTTATTAATTATATTAGACGATTGGAAGATAAACCCGAATGTTCTTATGCAGATGTTTATCGTTTTTATGATGATAGAAAGGCTGAATATATCAGTCAATACGGAGACCCATATGGTATTTTCACAGAAGATACTACTTTGAACAACCGTGAAAAAATCACTCAATTTATAAAAATACCTCAAGAAGAAGGTGATTAAATGAGTGATTTAAAGAATGATACTAATTTAGTTTTAAAAGATGAGGATTTATCATCATTTGAAAAAAATTTAGATAAGTATATTTATTTATCAAGTTGGGCTTTATGGTATCCTGACCTTTTTTTAGATATGAATTCACCAAAAGAAGGCGGAATTAAATTACATTTAGACCAACGAATATTTTTACGATGTGCTACTCGTTTTTTCAGTATGTATGGTTGTTTTCCAAGAGGATACGGTAAAACATTTGATGAAGTTTTGGCAATGTTTATTGTTGCAATTAGATATCCAAACATCGAACTTTCATTGACTGCACAAACAAAGGAAAACGCAGCATTGCTTTTAAAGGACAAATATAATGAAATAGTTCGTTATTATCCTTTTATGGAAAATGAAATTATTAAAAGTAGTTTTTCAAAAGGCGATGCGTTAATTGTTTTCTTAAATGGTTCAAAAATAGATAATTTAGCAAATGCACAGAGTTCAAAAGGACAGCGTAGAAAAAGAATAAATATTGAAGAATCTGCGTTGATGGACAATGTTACTTTTGAAGATGCTTTAAAACCTATAGTTGAGGTTGGCAGATTAACTTGTGGTAAATTAGCAATTCAAAATCCCGAAGAATTAAATCAGCAAATTCATTTTTTTACAACTCCTTCATATCGTGGAAGTGACGAATATCAAAGAAGTTTAAATATGATAAATAATATGGTCGATTTAAAGGGTGATATAGTAATTGGTTCTGATTGGATGTTGCCTTGTTGGTATGGACGTGGTTCATCTAAAAGTACAATATTAAAAAAGAAGAGCGAAATGTCACCTATTGCTTTTGATATGAACTATGGCGGGTCGTGGACAGGAACTACATCAGGAGCTTTGGTTAATGTTCATAAATTAATGGCTCGTAGAACTTTAACTGAACCTATATTTGGTATTCAAAATGATGATGACGAGTTTTATATTGCCGTTGATGTTGCTCGTTCTGAAAAGAAAACCAACAACCAATCATCTATAGCTATAGGAAAAGTTATTCGGAGTGCTGATAGAAGAATAATAGATGTTCAGTTAGTAAATATGATACATATGTCTAACACATTAAAGTTTTCTACACAGGCTTGTATTGTTAAAAAAACTAAAGAAAAATATAGAGCAAAAATGGTTATCGTGGATGGTAATGGTTTAGGTGCGGGTTTGGTTGATGAACTAATGAGAGAAAACCATGACCCGGTTACAAATATTACTTATCCATGTTGGGACACAACTAACACAACAGCAGAGCCGGAAGTTGAAGGTGCTGAAAAATGTTTGTATGATTTAAAGGCTCAAACAGACCAAAGTGTTATTATTTCAACTTTTATAAATATGATAGACAGTGATAAATTTCATTTTTTGGAAAAACGCAATGGCGGAGATTATGAAATTCAATCTGATGCAGATATTGATTTAAAGGTTATGCCTTATGTGCAACAAGAACTCTTTTTCCAAGAAGTAAACAATCTTAAACTTATTCAAAAGGGAAAGAGATTGTCAATTGAAAAGGTCGCTACTGGTTTTGATAAAGACCGTTTTTCAGCAGTATCATATTTATTATATTATATTGACAAATATCAAGGTGTTTTTAGAAAAGAAGAAAAATTTGATGCAAAATCTTTTGCTCGAAAGATGCAACGAGTAAATCATAGACCGAGAATGTTTTAAGAGGAGGTGAAAAAATGCAGACAGTTCGTAAAACTATATATTCTAAAGAACAACATGAAAAAGATTTACAGAGTATTAAGAATACAGAAAATGGAAAATCCCCTCTTGATTTGTCTGTTTTTAAAAGGCTAATGACTTATGATTTATGTTCTAATACAAATATTTTAGAAGATTACAAAATAGGTCGTTATCGTTTAGAAGATATAAATAAAGCATTAATGAATCCACGATATTATTCTAAAATTTTAGTGGACACAAGTGATTATTTAATGAATACATCATCGTTTTATATGAGAATTAATAACTATTTTGCTAAAATGGGATTATTTAATTTTCGTATAGATACATATGATTTGCAATCATGTGAAAGTGAAAAAATTTTAGAACATTATCGTAAAGATTATTTACGCATATGTAGTCAAATTGAGAAAATGAATTTAAAACATGAATTTTCTAAAATCATGTCTGTATTGCCCTCACAAGATATTTTCTATGGATTGATATTTGAGGATAATACAGATTTTTTTATTGTTAAAATTCCTTATAAATTGTGTCAAATTGTTCAAATACAAGATGGTGTTTATAATTACAGAATAAATTTATCTGCTATTGAAGTATTAGATATTGACAGCTATCCTGTTTATTTAAAACAAGCTTATTTGGATTATAAAATGAAGCAAAATTATTTGGATGGATATTATATTCCTCCAGCAGATAAACAAATTTGCATAAAACTAAATGAACATCTCTCTTATCCTTTGCCGTTAATGATTATGTTGGCAAGGGATATTTTTGATATTGATTTATATAAGAAATTAAAACTTCAAAAAGCAAGAGTTGATAACTATAAAGCAATTGTTGTTGAAATTCCGATTGATAAATCATCGGTAGACAAACCGCTTTTAACTGAAGAAACTATAATGACATTCGCAGAAACTAATAAAGCCAATATGCCTGATGATGTTGGTTTAATTCACACTTTAGGCTCGGCTGAAGCAATTAGTTTTAAAGATAATACAAATAATACAAATAATTTGAGTGATGCTATTGGGAATTTATATGATGCATCGGGTACACCATCTCAATTATTTAATGGAACAAGTAGTGGTTCTTCTTTAAAACTTTCCATTGAAAACGATGCTGCTTTTGTTTATCAACTTTATCGTCAATTTGAGCGATATATGAATCGTTTTATTAAGTTAAGGAAATTTAACAGTAAAAATTATAAATTTAAATTTAGAATTCAAGATTCAACGGTATTTAATCAAGAAAGTATATCGAATTCTTATTTAAAAGCGGCAGAACATGGCATACCAGCTAAAATTGATTATGCGGTGTCTTTAGGAATATCACAAAATTGTTTTGTCGGAAATTTATATACAGAAAATGTTTTATTAAAATTGCATGAAAAACTCATTCCTTTGCCCACATCCTATACTTTGTCATCAGAAGATGTAGGTAGACCTACAAATGATAGTAGTGGTAAAGAATTAAGTGATTCTGGTCAACAAACAGCAGACAATGATTCTAATGCAAAAAGATGATTGTCTGTTGTTTTTTATATAACTGTGGAAAGGAGGTAAAAAGAGTTGAGTATAAAACAAAAAAGGAAGTTGCCTGTAACATTTACTGTTAACGATTTTGTTGATATCAATGATTCTCGTTTTCTTGCTATAACAATAGATGTTTTACATACTGGATTAAATTTTAATGGAACAATTTTTGAAAAAGATATTGTAGATGCTTGTGCAGATAGTATTAAAAACACTCCCATATTAGGCTATATAGTTTCAAATGTTAATGGTGATAAAGATTTTGAAGGTCATGAATATAAAACAATTCAAACTGAAGATGGTGAAATAGAAGTCTATGCTGGTTCTGCTTATGGTGTAATACCTGAAAGCTGTAATTACAGATGGATTAAGAAAACATCGTCTGATGGAATAGAGCGTGAATATTTTCAGGTAGATGGATTGTTGTGGACAAAATTTAATGATTCTATTTCTATTTTTGAAAGAGATGAAATCAAACCTCAATCTATGGAATTAGAGGTTGAAACTATTGAGTGTGAAGAATTGGAAGATGGAACGATAAAGATATTGAATTTCAAATTTGATGGTTGTTGTTTGTTATCAAGTTCAGATAGTTCAATTGAACCTGCAATGATTGATAGTGTAGCAGCACCTCTTTATACAATTAGTTCTATTACAAAAGAAATCAAAGATAAATTAAACACATATTTTAGTTATCAAAATAAAAATGCAAAAGAAAAAGGAGGAATAAAGATGCCTACACCTAATCTTAATTATGCTTTGAATGTTATGGAAAAGCTTGACGAAATTAGAGCTTTGCTTGATGAACATAGATATGTTGATAAGTGGGGTTACGAATGTGGTCGTTATCATTTATTAGACATTCAGGGTGAAGAAATCATTGTAACAGATAGAAAAGACCACTATAGAATTTTTGGTATTACATATTCTGTAGAGGGTGACAAAATTACAATTAATTTTGATTCGCAGAAGCGAAAGAAAACACAGTATGTTGACTTTGTTGAGACAAACGAGGGCAGTATTGATGTGAATTTTGAAAAGATTGTTTCTGATGTTGCTGATTATATGCAAGAGCAGAACGCAGCAATTTCGCAGGAGAAAGAAACAGCTATTGCTGATTTCACTAAAACCAAGGCTGAATATGATGAAATCAAACCTAAATATGATGCTTATGTATTAGAAGAACAAAAGCGTGAAAAGGAAGCTACAGAGGCGGCTAAAGATTTAGAGTTTACAAAGTTTGATAAACATCTTTCAGATAATGAAAATTATCAGAAGCTCAAAACAGATAGAGCAAAGTATACATTACAAGAAATTCGCAACGAATGTTCTTTGATGTTTACTGCAAAAAATTTAAGTCTTGATTATACAAACACCACAAACAAGGATTCTTTAACAGCAAATATTCCTTCGGAAAAGACCGATGTTGAGATTAATCCTCGTTATGGTGTTATGGATACAAAATAATTGAAAGAGAGGTAAAAAAATATGGATAAGAATTACACAGTTGTTGAAACTTCAAAGCTTGTTGCCACACATGGCGGTGGACATAATTATGATTTGATTGCCGATGTTGATATTGAAAATGGTCATATTGGCTTTGTTGGTGAGCTTGCGGAAAGCGTTGACGGTCAGCAGACTTATGAGTTTGGTACATTTAGTGCCGAAACCATTGGCAAGAAGAAGGCAATTTTGGTTGCTAATCCTGAATGGGATTATGATGAAGGCAAGAGAATTAATCAGGCTTTGTATAATTATGTAAATAAGGCTGCTATTCCCTTTAGAGGTTATGACTTGATTGCAGGAGACGTATATGCTGTTTCAGAAGGTGCTTTTGATGTAAGTGGCGTTGATGAAATTAAAAAGAATCAGTATTTAGTTTTGGCAGAAGGTCAGACAACCCTCAAGGTTGTTGCTACAGAAGCCGAAACAGAAGGTGCAGGTTTTGTTGCAAGAATTGAAGGTCAGGCAAAGAGAAATTGGGGCTGGAACGCTAAATCAGGTAAAACATATGGTAGACCTTCCATTGTTTATTTCGTACATATTTTAAGAAACGATATTGTTGATACTGCAACTGCTGCAAGTGTTGACGAATAATTTTAGAAGTTAAAAGAAAGTGAGGGTAAATAATTATGGCTTGTGATATGAGAAGAATTGCTAATTTGACTAAGGCAAAGCAAGAATTGGTCGCTATGGGTATTGACCATTATACAGGCGATTTGAAGGATTATGTTGCTGATAATGTTAAGACAGATGCTAAAAGCGTAGATGACCAGATTAGAAACAGAATTAAGAATGATGTAATGAACGGTGCAGAGTTTGATTATCGTTCATTTAGAAAGTACAAGAATGATATTTACGAAGTTTTAGAAGTAACTCTCGACCAGACCCTTCCCGAAGGCTGGAATGATAATGAATTCTTTAATCGTTATGTTGAAACTATCCGTGTTGACTTGGGCGATATTAATGAATTCTATTCTGAAAATAACAGTTTGCTTACTGTTTCAAAATTTGCCGGTAATCATTGGGATACTATTCGTGAGCGTTTTGACATTGGAACATCATTTAGCATTCCTACTGGTTGGTATGATGTTCATTTTTATAACGAATTTGAGCGTTTTATGAAGGGCGTAGATAGCTGGATTAAGCTGATTGATAAGGCTCGTAAGTCTTTCTTACAGTTCTTCCAGAATGCTGCTTATGTTGCATTCTCCAATTTAGGCGATGAACTTCCCGAAGGATTTGTTGGTAACGGTGCATTGATATCAGATACAGAAAAGGATGCATTTTTAGAAATTGCAGACAGGGTTGCTACTGACACTGGTAAGAAGGTTACTTTTGTAGGTTCAGTACAGGCTCTTCGTAAGCTTCAGGGCAAGATTGAGGATAATTGGATTCCCGAATCATTGAGAGAAGAAAGAGCAAAGAATGGTGTTATTTCAACATATGAAGGATATGAGCTTCTTGTTCTTCCCCAAGTTTTCAAGGCTGGAACATTTGATTTCGAGCTTTCAACCGATAAGATTTTGATGGTTGCAAGTAATGCAAAGCCCATTAAGTTTGTATTTGAAGGCAAGAGCAGAATGAAGGAAATTGATTCAAATACTACTAACCAAGACCAGACTCTTGAAGGTCAGATTCAGGTAAAAGCCGGTATGGGCGTAGCTGTTGACGAACTTTTTGGTTGCTGGACACTTGCGTAAAATACGCAAAATAATTAAAAGGAGTGATTTGCGTGTCACAGAACATTGATGTAACTGCGACTGCAAAAACAATTAAGGATTCTGATAAGATTGTTGTAAAATCACTTAAACCCAATGTTTATTATACTTGTCCTAAAACAATGGATACTTTTATTTGGGCGGAGGTCGGAGAAGTACAATCAATGACATTCGCTCAAATAAAGCTTATGAAAAATAAACATAAGGGATATTTTACAAAAAAGATGTTGTACCCTCAAAATGAGGCGGCAATTGAAAAATTAGGACTTAATAAGATTTTTGCAATAAAATTTGAACGAAAAGATTGGCAAGTTTTGTTTGGTAATAATGTTGAAGAAGCAAGAGAGAAAATTGGTTTTGTTCCTGCTTCAGAAAGAGCAGCTTTTATTAAGAAAGTTGAAAATTATGTCAAGCAAGGCAGAATTGTTAATATTAAGATTATCAAATTGCTTGAAAAAGAATTTGATGTTGAATTGATGAGTTTGGTGTAATGGGGGTGTCCTAAAATGGGTACTCCGTATACTGTTTTATATGATAGTGTATTGTCCAAAATCAAGGATTACGATTTTTTGAATTTAAAAGAAGATGTTGTTTATAGTATTTTACATGATTATATTCGTCCGGCAATTGTTTCATTTCGTATTTGTAAAGTTGATTTGTCTAATCGTAATGAAAAAGGATTTAATATAACTTTAAATGATACGGAAATTGAAATTTTATCGAACTATATGGTTATAAATTATTTAGATAGCAATTATATTCGTGTTCCATTGGCATTAAAACAAACATTATCCAGTAAAGATTTTAATGCTTTTTCTCCTGCTAATCAATTAGATAAAATGATGGCGGTTAGAAATAAATATTTGGCTGATAATGAGACATTACTATCACGATATTCATGGATAAAGAGAAAAAATTAAATAAAGGAGGGGTTGTTTGTGAGTGGGTATGAAAATTTTTTATTAAGAATGAATGCTTGTGGAAATACGCTGCGAGAAGAACATATTGAAAATAGTAAAATGTTGTTAAATATGACATTTACAGATGACCCTTCGTATATACCTGAAGGGGTTAAAGTTTGGTATTCTGATAGAATTATTCATCCTCGGATTTATGATTATAAATGGAAATCAACAACACCTTTTCAGGCAACAATTCAAACTCTTATTAACGAACCCTTTTATCTCGGTGATGTAGTTCCTTGGGGCAAGGACAACGGTTACTGGATGGTTGTAGGCGTAAATAATCTACATGGAATCAATTGGGAAGGTGTATTACAATATTGTAATTATCGAATTAAATTTATTTCTCCTTTAAACGGTGAAATAAGAGAATATCCAATTAGTATGATTAACGCTACTCAATATGGAACTGGCGAAGAATATAAGAATTTAATTTCTATAGGTTCGGCAGCACATATTGTTTATTTATCTTGTGATGAACATACTGTTTTGTTAAATAATGGCTTTAGATTTTTGTTAGATAAAAACACACAAAAACCTACTGCATATAGATTAACACAAGTGGATTCAACGAGTTTTGCAAATGATAAAGGTGGTTATTTAAGATTGTCTGTTTTAGAAGAACAATTTAATCCTAAAACTGATAATGCTGAAAAAATGATTGCAGATTTTTACGAAGATATTGTAGGAAATAATACAGAAGTGATTATTGATGAAACGAAGTGGCTTTAAGGTGGTGAGAAAGTGGCGTATTTAAAAGAAATAACTGAATATCGAGCAGAAATAATGAAAATTTTATGTTCTGACCCAAAAATTGTTGAGTTATTAACAGATAAAAAAGATAGAACCATTCCTAATAGAAAATTAATGTATACACAGATATTTCCTTATGCACATACTCCAGAAACCACACAAAAAGCTACTACTTATATTTGTTTTAGATTAACTGTACCCAGAGTAGATAATAAGACTTATAAAAATATTAGTATTACATTTTATATTTTTACTCATCAAAGTTTAATTAGAACAACTGACGGACTTCGTTTTGATTTAATTGGCGAAGCTATAGATGGACTATTTAATGGCAAACGAGGTTTAGGTTTAGGTCGAGTTGAGTTAAATGGTATGGATGATATATCTCCAGCCGACAAATATCATGGAATATCTCTTGAATATGTGGTTTCAGAATATAATCGTCCTACTATTAATGGTAAGGGGCGGTAACATTGACTAATACTCAAAGTTTAATGAGAACAAACCAATATCGTATAGACGATACGATATCAATATATGTTCCTACAATTGGAGAAATATATGATTACGGTGAAGATGAGTATTACAATATTGTTCAATTATTAACGTCAGTTCCTTATGATTTGATGGTACAGTTTGATGATGTGGGAGTAGATTATGAGACGGTAACAGAAGTGCAATTATTTTTTACAATGTTAGAAAAATTGTGTATCTCAAAAGTAGATTTATCAATCATTTTTAAAGATTTTGATATTTATAATTATCGCATTGCCGAAAATGTTAATGATAAAGAAATAGTTATGTTAAATCCGAAAAACATGGATTATAAAATAACTAAAGAAAAACAAGTCTTGATAAGTAATGCTATAAGAAAAATACATTTCTGGAAAAAAACAGAAAGTAAAGCTGGTAATGACGAAGCAAAAGAATACTTAATTGAAAGAAATAGAAAAAAGCAAAGAATAGCCGCAAGAAAAGGACACCGTTCTTTTTTAGATGAATCTATTATTAAATTGGTAAACACCGAAGAATTTAAATACAATTATGAAGAATGCATGGATTTAAGTATATATAAGTTTAATGCCAGCTTGCAACAAATTCCTAAAAAGAAAAATTGGGAACAGACAATGAATGGTGCTTATTTTGGCACTGTTGATTTAAGTAAATTAGATATAGAAAAAATACATTGGATGTCATCTATATGACATCTTTTTTATTTAAGGAGGTAGAAATATGGTTAACGTAAATGACCTTTCAATTAAGAGTCTGGAAACACTTATGACGTTTGGCGTTAATGGCGGTTCATTTAGATTTGAATTAGACGAATTGCAGAATACAACTCTTGCTAATACGGAAGAAAAGACTAATCAGACAGGTCGTAATGGTCGCACTATCGGTACATTAAAGAAGAACAAGGCTGTGACTGTTTCTGGTACAAGTGGTATGGTTTCTCTTGGTTTGATGGAAGCTCAGGTTGGTAGTACCGCAGAATCAAAGGAAACAACTGTTAAATATCCTGATTATGTTACAGTCGTATCAGAAACTACAGGAGAAGGAGAAAGTGCCGTTACCACAGTTTATGCTCTTTCGAGCTATGCGGCTGTTGGTACTGCTGGTAACGAAATCGGAACTATTTACGTCAAAGATAGCAACGGAATTGTTACAAAGACATTGAAGCAAGATTCAAGTGCATCTGCTGCTGGAAAGTTTGCTTATAATCCTGCCGATAAGAAGATTACTTTCTATACCAATGATGTTAAGGAAGGTGATAATCTTACTTTCTATTACAAGCGTAAGATTTCAGCCGATGCTGTTATTACAAACTATTCAGATAATTTCTCTGAAACACTTGAGGTTTATGTTGATTTCATTGCCGAAGATAAGTGTAAGAACGAATATCATGGTCAGATTTTTATGCCTTATGCTGATTTTTCAGGTAATTTTGACCTTGCTTTGGGCGGAGACCAGACTACCCATGCTTTTGAAGCAACAAGTATTGCTTCAGCTTGTGGTAACAAGAAATCAAAGCTTTGGGATATTACTATTTTTGGTGCAAATGTTGAAGATGCTGCTTAATAAGGAGATGAATTATTATGCGTAATATTACTGAACCTTGTAGAGTTTGTGGTAAACCTTTTGTTCCCTGTGGAAAAAGTTCGGCAGAAATAGGTGCTTTTAATTATAGAGAAGTATCTTGTTCTCCGGATTGTGGACAAATTTATTTGCAACGAGTTATAAACGCTCGTCAGCCCAAAACAGTAGAAGACATTGCAACAGAAGTTACTAAAAATAGTAAAAAAGTAGCCAAGAAGCAGACTAAATAATTGAAAATGGGGAGGATGGGAATTTAATATATTCTCTCCTCCCCTATTTTTTGGATGGTGATTTTATTAATAAATTATATTTAGTATCAGAAATACCGCCTTCAGTAAATCATTATTTGGCTTATAGAGCTATTATGAAAAATGGAAAACCTGTAGCTATAAGTTATAAAACTGCTGAAGCGAATAAATATCAGAAAAATTTTATTAAGTATGTAAAACAAGAAATAAAAAAACAAGAATGGAGTTTAATTCCTAATAGTGTTCAGCATTTTTATGTTGATGCTATTTTTTATTTTCCTCGTACTGATATGGATGCTAACAATTATTGGAAAGTATTATTAGATGCTATAACAGACACAAAATCAATATGGTTGGATGATAATGTTACTTGTGAAAGAGTTCAAGGAATTTATTATGATTTAGATAATCCGAGAATTGAACTTGTAATTTCACCTGTAGAATACATAGGCATATTTGAAAATAAATCTCAATTAGAAAATTTTAAATCTAATTGCATCGGTTGTAATAGATACAAACGAAATTGTAGCATTTTACGAAATGCCATAAACGGCAAGATACAGAGCGAAATCAATAATTATAATTGTAAAAAATTTAAAGCAATAAAAATTAAGGAGTAATGATTATGACTAAAAAAGATTTGTCGGCATATTTGGAATGCTTTGAAAATAGAGAATATGAAATTATTAAAATAAAATTTAATGAAAAAGCATTTGAAATTAAATTAAAAACTTTTATGACAATTGATGAAACAAGCACTTTCATTGACCGAGTTGTAAACGGTTGTTTTGATAGTGATGATGATTATAGACCTGAATATATTGAACCGATTTTTCATGTAACTCTGTTACAAATGCTTACAAATGTTCCTGTTTTCACAAAAAAGATGGAGAGTTTGGAAAATAACGCAAAAATAGTTGTGGTTGATATCGAAAAGAGTTATCGACTTGCATTGAATTTGAAATTATGGGAAAAAGATTGTGGTTCATTTAGAACTTTATATTCAACATTGTGGGATTTAGTAAATGAAAAGCTTAAATTTCAAAAGCAGAGAGTTTTATCTGGAGAAAGAAAAACTCTTGAAAAAACAAGAGAAGATATTGAAACAGGCATTGCTTTGATAAATAGCGTGGGAAACAAGTTAAATGAAACAATTCTTAATCCAGATAAGGAAAACATTTTTGAAACCATGTCAAATTTTTCAAAAAGAATAGATAATGTTTCAGATAAGGATTTAATTAACTATTTAATGTCTGGCAAATAATTGTTGCTTCATAATTCTTCTTATGGTACAATAAATTAAAAATTTAAGGAGAATTATTATGTCTTTTGTTTTTGCTATAGGTTTTACCATATTATTTATTATAAGTATTTTTAATCTTTCTTCTCGGTTATCAAATCCCGTTTTTGGTATCGAAAGAAAAAAAGATATTAAGAATCTTATCAAAAAAATATCTATTATAGGTTTAATTGGTTGTTTTTTATCTTGGTTATTATTTTATTTATGGGAATATAAGATAACTTCATGTTCTTTTGTTGTTTTATTATTCCTAATTTTAGGTTCTATTGGTTGTTTTTTGGCTATGCTTTTTTTATGGGCAGTATCTCCAAATGAATCTATTGTTAAAAATAAAGAGAAAACTGATAGAAATAAAAAATTATTAGATGATTTTCTTAATCAGTATACTATTGAAAAAATTAAAACGATTAAAAATATAAATTTTGCAATATGTTCAAAAGATAACACATTATTAATATACGAAAATTTATCTATAACGAATAATAATTTAAAATATGAAGCAATTCCTTTTAATTCAATAATTGAATGCGAAATTATTGAAGATAATTCTACTATAATGAAAAGTGGATTAAATAGAGCAATTGTAGGTGCTGCAATAGCAGGAACTACAGGAGCGATTATTGGTGTTGCTACGAGAAAAACAACCGATGTTGTTAATAATTTAAGTATTCGCATTATCACAAATGAAGTATTGAATCCGCATCATGAGATTAAATTTGTAACTGAAACTATGAATAGAAATTCAGATGAATATAAACAAATATATAATGATGTTCAAGAAATCTATTCTTCAGTGATTGCTATTATAGATTCAAATAAATAATTTAAAACTATAAAGAGAGTAGAGGAAATTCCTCTACTCTCTTTTTTGTATTTTGGAGGATAAAATGATAGATAAAAATTTCATATCCAAAATTGATATTATGAAAATTAAAGCTCCATCTGGTTTAACATATGCACAAGAACTTGTAAATGCGGCTAATTTACTTTCAGAATGTATACAGAACAGAATAAATCGTGGCAGTATGCAAAATTCTATTTCAACAGCAGATATAGCAGATATAAAAATAGTGGGTAATAAGATGACTGTAACTTTAACAATTGAAAATTCAATTCGCCCTTCGTTATTTAATAAGTGGAATAAATCAAATGCAAATGTTTTTTGGTTGTTAAATGATGGTTATAAAGTAAAAAAGGATGTTTGGTTTAAAAATATTCCTAATTTTGGTTATAGAGTTGCAGAACATTTTGTAGAAGAGGGTATTAAAGATTTTAACTCTAAAAATTCTTTAGGAATAGAAATAGAAGTTATTAGACCTTTACACTACTATGGTTAATAAATAATTTTTTATATTGGAGGTGATGTTATGGCAAATGTTGATGGTCAAATTATTCTTGGTTTAAATATAAATGCAACAGCGGCTAATATTCAATCCGGAATTAACCAAATAATCAAAAATTCAAAAATTCAGCAAATTGTATTAAAGGCTGCTATTGAAAAATCAGAAACCGAGAAGTCTGTTAATGATTTGGTTCAAAGAATCAATAAAAAAACTGTAAAATTAGGTGTTGAAGTTAATACTAAAGATGTTAGAAATATTTTGTCGGAACAACAAAAGATAGCCTCCACCCAAGATACTTTAAATAGACAAATGCGTGAATATCGCAGTATTGCTAAAGATGTTGGTATTACATTAAACAAAAGCACTTGGAATACATTTAACCATGCCATTAAAACACAAGATTTTTCAAAAGCAAAAATAATTATAAAATCAGCTAAAACACAAATTGACGATTTTAATAAATCAGTAAAAGCAATGAATTCAGACACTTCCATTTCTGGAAGTGTCTCTTCTATTATTAAGCAATTTAATAAATTAAATAATGTTAGTGATGAAACACGAAACCGAATTAATTTGTTAAAAGCAAATATGAAGCAGTTTGAAACGGCAGATTCTACTAAAGCAAAACTGGGTGCTTATAATAGATTAAAAACAACAATAGAATTATTAAAAACTGAATTGAGCCAATTACAAGCTACAGAGCAAGCTTTTGGTTCATTTGATAATTTAAACAATAGAATAGACAATTTACAAAACATTACTAAAGGAAATGCTTCTTTATTGGCAAATGAGGGTAATGAAGCAAGTACAATAGTTTCTAATATAGACGAGATTATTAATAGATATTCTCAACTACAAACGAAAATAGAAAACTTAAAAAGTCAAGGTCTTTTAGAAGATGACCCTGATTTTCAAAAGGTAATAAATGAATCTCAACAATTAGAAAAAGAATTAGCAAATATTGAACGACAAACAAAAGCTTTTGGTTCATATGAGGCTTTTTCTAAATTTAATAAAAGTATTACTGAAGCAGTTAGTAAAACAGAAGAATTGGGTACAAAATGGAGTGCTTTTAAAGGAAACTCAACATTAAATGCTCAATATGATGATTTATTATCTAAATCTAAAAATATTTCGTCACCGAAGGAACTTGCTGCATATAATGCCGAATTAGCGAAATTTAAGGCGAATGTTAAAAGTGCAGGATTGGATACGTTATCTTTTGGTGATAAATTAAAAAATGCATTTAAAAATTTCTCATATTTCTTTAGTGCAAGTAGAATGATTTATGAGGTTATTGAAGGCATTCAAAAACTAATTGAAAATGTATCAGAACTTGATTCAGCTATGGTTGAATTAAGGAAAGTTACTGATGCATCTGAAAATGAACTTATATCATTTTTGGAAAACGCAGAAAAAAGGGCAGTAAAATTAGGTACTACTGTTACTGATTTAGTAAATGCTACAGCAGATTTTAGTAGATTAGGATATTCCTTAAAAGACTCAACAACATTGGGTGAAGTTGCAACAATTTACGCTAATGTTGGTGATGATGTTGAAAGTGTTGACCAAGCAACATCAAGTCTTATTTCTACTATGAAAGGTTTTAATATTGAAGCATCAAATGCAGAGACAATTATTGATAAATTAAATGAAGTTGGTAATAATTTTGCTATTTCATCAGGTGGTATTGGTGATGCTTTACAAAGGTCAGCAGCAGCATTAAGTAATGCCGGTAACTCAATTGATGAATCAATTGGTTTGATAGTGGCGGCAAACAATGTAATTCAAGACCCTGAAACTGTGGGAACAATGTGGAAAACAGTTGCTATGCGTATAAGAGGTGCAAAGACTGAACTTGAAGAGGCTGGTCTTGAAACTGACTATATGGCTGAAAGTACCTCAAAATTAAGAGATACTATTTTAGGTATTACAAATATTGATGGTGGCGGAGGATTTGATATTCTTACTGACACCGGAGCATTTAAATCTACATATGATATCATTCTCGGAATAGGAGAAGTTTGGGAAAAGCTCGGAGAAACTGACCCTATTGGTCAAGCCGCATTGTTGGAATTGCTTGCAGGTAAAAGACAAGGTAACGCTCTTGCAGCAGCATTAACTAATATTAGTGATATGACTGCGGCATTTGAAACTTCCATAAATTCTGCTGGTTCTGCGGCACAAGAATACGAAGTTTGGTTAAATAGTATTGAGGCAAAAACGCAACAATTTAAAGCTTCTTTTGAAGTGTTATCGTCTACTTTGGTTAGTGATAATTTCATAAAAAACATTCTTGATAGTGGAACAGATATTATTTCGTTTATTGATAAATTAATAAACAGTATGGGTGGATTAACAAATACCATTGCACTTTTTAGCGTTGCCATTATGGCTTTGAATTTTGGTAATACTGTTAAAATGTTTTCGTCTTTTTGGACGAGTTTAAAAAAAGGATTTGGTCTTTTCCCTAAAATAACAAGTGGAATTGATTCATTAAAGTGTGCTTTTATGTATGCCGGAGAAGCTTCTGGTGGAGCTACTGCTAAATTTAAAACTTTCTTTTCTACTTTAAGTGGCGGAGCTGCTACTATGTCTATAGTAACTGCTGCTATTATGGCTTTAGTTGCCGTTATTGGAATAGCAGTTATGGCTTATAAAAATTGGCAAGAAAAAATAGAAGAACAAAGACAAGCCGCCCAAGAAGCAGCACAGACATATCAAGAAAGTGCTGATTCTGTTGATGAATATAAAAATAAAATAACAGAATTACGAAAAGAAATAGATTCTGGCAATTTATCGGAAGAAGAAGCTTATAATAAACGGCAGGAATTAATTAATATTCAAGAATCTCTTATTGAAATGTTTGGAGAAGAAGCTGCTGGTATTAATTTGGTTACAGGTGAAATCAACAAACAAATTGATGCTCTTGATAGATTGTCTAAAGAACAATGGAAAGCTTTTAATAGAGAAAACGATGAAGCTATAAACCGTGCCGTATCTTCTATAACAAATGGTAATTCTACAATAGCTTTTAGTACAAGCCAAATTAAAGGATATAGTAAAAATGGCAGAACAGAAGAAAATCCTGAATTTCATGATGAAATTGCAACAGAATATTTTAATCAAATTCAAAATGCTGTTGCAGGAATTGAATTTAAATTCCCAGCCTATTCATCTTCTGCGGATGTTGTTTTACCAGAGTTTGATAACATTTATGAAGCCAAAGAAGCATATGAAGAGTTGTATGATGTAACCGATAATTATATTAAAATGCTTGAAAAGAATGGCGAAGATGCTACTGCTTATGAAAGCTATCTTGATAGTTTAAGAGATAAAATCTTATCTTTAAAAACTACCATTGAAGAAAACGAAGAAACTTTTAATGCTTATGCTGAAGGACAGTTATTATATGGTGAGGCATATAATAAAATTTGGAGTAAGGTTTTAGCGGCACAAAAAGAATATGATGAGGCAGTTCTTTCGGGTGATAGTCAAGCAATACAAGATGCAGTAAAGAAAATGAATGCTGCTGAAGCTGAATTTGGAAAATTAAATGTTGATGATGAAGCAGTTGCTCTATATGCCGAAGATTATTTTGAAAAATTCAATGCAGAAACAAAAAAACATAAAGCAACAATTGAATTATCAACTGACAATAATAAAATCAAAAATTTAGCACAAAATGCTGTTAAAACTTTTAAAGATGAGTCTGGTAAAGTTGATTTACATTCTGTTTTAAATGTTGGAACAGAATATGAGAATCTTTCAGATGGGGCTAAACGCAATAAAATTTTAACCGAAGAAGAACAGGCTTATGTTGAATTAAAATATGCTGCCAATGAATATGGTGTAAGTGTTGAAGATTTATTGGTAATTTTAGATGAGTTAGGATATGTTGAACTTGATGTTGCCGATGCAACAGATGATTTAGGAAGCTCTATTGATAGTCTTTCTGATTCCATATCTAAATTAGATTCAATGTCTGATTTAGGCGAAACAATGAATTCTATTATTGGTTCACTTAAAGACGGAGATGGATTACAATTTGGTGATTTAAAATCTCTTTCTGAACAAATGACAGAATTAGGTTTGTCTACTGACGAATATCTTGAAAAACTTTTAGATGCTGGTGATTCTGCTGATGAAGTTCAAAATGTTTTTGCTGAAATCACTAATGAATTGATTTCTCAAAAAGTTGCTTCGGGCGAATTAACTGAAGCAGATGAGCAAATATTAGCTGTTTGGTTAGAATCAATTGGTGTTGCTAATGCTGCTAAAATTGCTCACGAGGCTTTAGCTGTTGATAAAAATGCCGTAGCGGAAGCGGAAGTAAAACTTGCTAATGTTACTGAAGGTACTATATCAACAGTTTATAAAGAAATTGGGGCTATGATGTCAGAGCAAGGTGTTACACAGGCAACAAAGCAAAAATTGTTTGAGTTAGCACTTCAGAAATTAAGAGTAAATGAAAATGAAATTGTAACAAGTTCGGATATTGAACAATTAATTGCACTTGCTGATGCCGCAGGAGCAACGGCTGCATCTTTAGAAAACTTATCAAAGGCTAAAGCTTTATATTCTCAGGCTGAAGAATACGATGAATATTTTAAAAATGCAACAGACCCAAGAGGTAAATCTGCTGCAAATAGTATGGCAAATTATTATAGAGAGCAAGCAGATGCTTTAGTAAATAAACCTATTGAGTACGAAAAAATCAATCCAGATGATTTTATCATTACTCCTACCGGAAATGGGTCAGGCGGTTCAAGTGGTAGTGGTAAAGATGCGAATTTAGATGCTTGGGAAAAACTTGTTAAACAAAAGAAACATCTCGTTGAAACAGACCAGATGACACAAGAGCAATATTATGATTGGTTGCGTTCTGAATATAAGTCTCATTTATCAGATACAGAAAAATATGCTGATGAATTAATGTCTATTGAAAAAGAACTTTATGATTGGGAAAAACAGCGAATTCAAGCCAGCATAGATGATGAATTAGCTGTTTTAGATAATCAAAAAGCTAAAGGATTAATTTCGGAAGAAGAATATTTTAAAAAATTAGATGAATTATATTCTGACGGTTATTCTAATTTACAACAAGCAGTTGAAGAACACAATCTTTATGGTGTTGATAATACAGAAAGATTGCAAGCAGAAACAGAATTTCTTGAAAAAGTAAAAGATGCTCATAATTCTGCTTATGATGCTGAAAGACAAGCTTTAGACCATAAACTTGCAATGAACCTTATTTCCGAGGAACAATATCTTATTGAGTTGCAGAGACTTTATGACCAATATTATAAGGGTCAAGATATGTATTCCGAAGAAGCAATGGAGATTGAAGAAGAACTTTATGATAAACGAGTTGAGCTTGTTGAAAAGTGGGCACAAGCAGCAGTTGATGCTATCAATGAAATTACAGAAGCAACAGAAGGTATGGTTGATGCTATTGCTCAATTAATTGAAGGTAGTATTGACACCAATGAAGAAAACTTTAATCTTGAAAAACAACTGTTAGACCATGCTTTAGCAATGAATTATATTTCAGAAAAAGATTATTATAATTCGTTAGAAAAGTTATATCAAAAATACTTTAAAGACAAAAATCTCTATATGGAACAATATTGGGAAAATCAAGAAGCAGTTTATCAATATGAACAAGATGCTCTTGAGGATTCTGCAAGTGCCATCGAAGATATTCATGCTAAAGTTGTCGAAATGATAAAAGCTGAACACGAAGAAGCTATTGATGCTATTGAGGAAACAAAAGACGAATATTTAGATTTGATAGAAATTCGCCGCAAAGCTCTTGAGGAGTTTAAGAGTGATGAAGATTATGAAAAAGAAAGAAGCGATAAGCTTTCGTCTATTGCTGAATTGCAAAGACAACTTAATGCACTTTCTTATGATACTTCCGCAGCAGGTGTTGCCAAATATAAAGAGGTTTATGCTCAACTTAAAGAAGCCGAAGAAGAATTGGCTGAATTCGAGCGTGAACGTTCTTATGAGGTAATGAATAATCAGCTTGATAATGAAGAGACTGCAATAGAAACAAAGTATGATGACAAAATAGCTGAACACGAAGCTTTTCTTGATAATAACGAGGCATTAGTTGAAGAGGCATGGGCAAGGTTAAATGATAAAAATAATGATTTATATAATCAGCTTATTGATTATAATAAAAAGTATTCCACATCAATTGCTGACGATGTAACTGGTTCTTGGGAAAAAGCTACCGAGGCTTTACAGAAGTATTCAGATGCTAAAGCTGGATATAAAGATATTGTTGGTAATATTGGTAAATCGGGAATGACCGATGAAGAATATAAACAATTCCAAGGAACTACCGAAGGCAAGCAAATTTATAATTGGATTAAAGTCGCATTAGATTTTGCAGGTTCAATGATAAGTGTTGGTGCTGGTTTATTAAGCGGATTTATGGGTATTGCCGGAAGCTTAATGGGCGGCACAGGCGGTAGCTTTTTAAGTATGGGGTCTGGTGTAGTTGGTTCTGTTGCTGGGCTTGCATCGGGAGTATTGGGTGTGCTTGGCGGTTTTGCAACAGGCACGGATTATGTATCTAAAACCGGTTGGTATCGTACAGACGAATTAGGAAATGAATTCAAATTTGTCAAAGATAATCAAGGCAACCAATATAGATTTTTAACAGAAGGTTCAAAAGTTGTTGATGCAAAAACAACAGACAACTTTATGAAACTTGTTAGAAGTCCTGAATTATTTGCAAATACGATTAAGAATCAAATTTTATCTGAAATTGATGCTACTCGTTCAATTAGTAATGTTGTTGATTCGAGTTCTAAAGAAATAAATATGACCAATGAATTTTTTATTCAAAGTAATAACCCGCAAGAAGTTGCTTCTGAAATCGAGAAGATGATGCCCAAAATTATAAATCGTACCATTAATAGTATGGTTAATGGCGTAAGCAATATGGGCGTAAAGCGAAAAATACAACACACATATTGATTTATGAACCGCTCTACTTTAGGGCGGTTCTATCATTATTATGAGGAGGTGAAATGATTGTATATTTCAGAAATACCTTTCACTTATAATGGACAACAATCGTATCTTTATGGTCTAAGATTTGCTTGGGTGAATCAAAGCCCTGACACAATCATGGCTTCTTCAAAAGATTATAAATTTATAAAAAATAGAACACATAATAATTTTATTATTTCAAAGACGAGATATGAGAATCCATTACAATTTGATGCAGAAATAATATCAGATAGAGTTTTGAAAGAACCTGAAGTAAGAAGAATATATAAATTATTTTTTAATAGCAACACATTTGAAGAGTTGTCTATTCCAACAGGCGGCTTTGAAAAAATTAATCTTAATTGTGTGATGATTAACCCTGAAAGAATAGAGGGTGGCATAGGTAATGATTTTGGTGTTGTGGGTTTTAAATGTACGATTATTTGTGATTCACCGTGGGGATGGACGGAAGAAAAAACAATTGAACCTATGATAACTGTAGTAGGTGTAGATAATAATTTCTGTAATTTTATTATAAATAATACCTCAGATTCTTTGGATTATATATATCCCGAGGTATCGTTTAAAATACCGAGTGCTGAAAATTGCTCTGTTGGCACAAGAACTGAATTTGCTGATTACTGTGTTTCATGTGGATTAAAGAAAAATTGTAGAGAATCCATAGATGTTCCACTAAAAGCAATGATTATAAATGAAACAGATAATTTAAGTCGCTCAATCTGCGTGTCAGCACAGGAAGGAATGGAGAGAACGGTCGTTATGAACCCCTCATTAGGTACAATAAAAGACGATTATCGAGATAGCCTTATATCACACTCAAACAAATGCTTCATAAGACTACTTCCGGGCGAAAATGTGTTTTATGCGGAAAACATTAATTGGATTAGATTTAAATTTAAGGAGGCGAGAGCTTTAGTATGATTTATAATTTTGACTACTATAAACGATATGAGAAACCTACTATAACTCTTTGCAGTCCTGATGATACTGAATACGGTTTAGTTATGAATGCAGAAGGATTTAACATTAACATCTGCTTTAGTAATGTTTCCGATATTTCATATACAATTAATTATGACCCCAGCTCCGAAGCAGATAACGAGATTTATGATAAACATATTAAACGCAGACAGGTTCACGTAGCGGGAGTAGGATATTTTATTATAGATAGCGTTGTAGAAAATGAAGATGATGAGAAGAAATATAAACAGATAAACGCTAAATCCTGTGAATCCGAGCTTAATAATATTGCAATGCCCTTTATCGAAGGAACATATCAATTATATAAAACGGAGAATTTTGGTGGCAATGCAACAGGAGGAGATATAGTTTCAAGAGAGGACGAATATCTGAATGAAAACTGCATTTTATACGAAATTATGCGTACCATTCCTTCTTGGACTCTTGACTGTCAATCAGATTTTATTGATAAAGAAAAATATATAGAACTTGCCGAAAAATTCAGAACATTTGAGATAAGCGATGCAACAATTTATTCTTTTCTTAAAAACGAGATACAAGACGAGTATGAATGTTTTGTTGATTTTGATATTGAAAATCGTAAAATCAGAATAAGAACCTATGACGATGTTTTTGAAGAATTAGATGCAATCATTTCAAAGAGTAATATTCTTAATTCTTGCGAAATTACATCTACTGCTGAAAGTAGTGTAAATAGTTTAAAAATAGAAGGTACATCTGGAATAAATGTAGGCTCTTGCAACCCTATGGGAGGCAATATAATATATAATTTTGATACAGATATTAATTCAGGGCTTATTGAGGGAGTATTAAAAGATGCCTTACTATATTGGAAATCAAAAGTTGATGAGATTGAAAATAACGGTATTTTATACAAACCATCTTCAGGTGTTGGGAAATTATATAATGTTGATACTTCAACCTTTGATGCGTGGCTCGATTTTCCTGAGAATTTGTCGGAATGTAAATCTAATCTGCTCAATAATATAGCAGACGGGAAAATTTCTAATGTAACAGACGAATTATCTGAGATTATCGCAAGTTTTAAAAACAAGGAATTCTATATAGCAGAAATTGACGGTCTGATTGAAAAAATTACAGAAAAAGGTAGTGATACAGATGCTATTATTGGGAGTATTTCAAATGTTTTCACTGAAATATTATTTGAAAAATATCAACTACTTCCTACATCAAATATTTTCACACAAATTAAAACCGAGAAAAGAGTACAACTCTCCGAATTAAACAGACAAATATTATACGCTACAGAACTAAAAAATGAAGTTGAAAGTTATAATACAACATTATCGTCTGGATATCTTGAAGGATACGAAGCACAACTCGAAGCATTAAACACAACTGTTATAGAAGATGGAGATAATTCGGAAGAAAAAAAATTATTAGAAGAGAATAAAAAAACGGTACAACACCTTATTGATTTGGTAAAAGCCGAAATTTCTTCTTACGATAAACTCCTTACAACAATCGGTTCAGTTATTGAGGCGTTGAATGCTTATGTTGAGAGTGTTTGTAATTCTTGTCAGTTCGTTACCGCCTTTGATGAGTACATAAGAAACAATAGCATCACAGGTATAACGGGAGATAAGTTATATGCAAATCTTATAAGATACATCAAACAACAGTCATACAATGATGAAACAATTATAGCTACAGATGCAATGACATTTGATGAGAAATTTCAACAAGAAACAGACTTGTATGATAAATCAAAAGATATTCTTGCTAAAGCAAGTGAGAACGGTTTTGAGGTAAAGGCAAGTGCTGAATCATTTCTTTTCTCATCTGAATTTGAAGAATTGATTAGAAGGTTAAGTATATACTCTGCTTTATACATTGAACTACCTAACGGTGATGTTCCGCTATTCCACTTACTTAAAATTTCGGTTAACTATGACGAAAACGAATGTGAATTTACTTTCGGAAATAAAATGAGACTTTCAGACCCCGCCGCAATCTTTAGCGATTTGCAAAAAACAGCCACAACTGCTGCGAGTATTGTAGCTTCAGAACGTATTGAGTGGGGAATAAGCAATGAAAAAATCAATGAGCTAATTCGTCAAAAAAATATGGATATAGATACCACATTCAGAGCAATGTCAAACTCTATAAACGATACTACGATGGGTAGTTTCGGATTTAAGTGTTTTGCTCGTGATGCAGAGGGGAATCCTTCTCACGGAATATGGGCAGCTAATGGTGTCATGATGTTTATGGACGAGACACAAATTCCTAAGACGGCAATAGGCAGAATAATTCGTAGTGATGGCACCGTTGATTACGGTTTTTACGGACAATCCATTTTAGCTAATACAGTTACAGCCGACAAAATTGTAGCGGGAGCCTTAATTAAAGGAACTAATTATATTAAGAACGGAGCCTTTGAATCAGTTAATGCAGAAAAGCTAACTTCTACAACAACAGTCGCAGGTAAAGACTGCCTTGTGGGGTGGATTGGTTTTAATAATGTTAACACCAGAGAACCCGAGTTTAATGTCGGACTTTATTCTGCAGGAACTGCGGGTAGATGTGTTCGTTTATATAAACCTAACAATAGTAGCACTCCGGGATATATTTATTCATCTGAAGCTATTATGCTACAAGCTGGTACTTATGTGGTTAGTTACGACTTATCTCGTGCGTTAAATAATTATCCCAGTTCTAATAGTTTTATGCTTGATAAAGTAGGCATCCTAATCGGCTCGGAAAAGAACGAAGGGAATATTGCTAATGCGGTTGCTTCTTTGTGTAAGGTAAGCAACGAGTATTCGGTGAAATTCAATCAAAGCAACAATGCATTTAGAGGAGCGAGATATTATAAGAAATTTATAATAGACTCTCCAGTTTCAGTTATTATTACAATAACAAATCAGAATCTCAATTATGCTTATTTTGATAATGTTATGCTTGAACGAGCAGAAGTTCCTAACGAATACACACCGCACATTTCGGAAACATACGCACAATACACCACCATTGATGACCGAGGAGTAAATATTTACAATGGTAAACTAAACATATTCAATAATAATGGTGATGCTGTTTTTAAAGCTGACGATTATGGTAATCTTGAAATCACAGGAAAAATCACTGCTGAAAGTGGAGGCAAAATTGGTAATTGGCTAATTGAAACACGAACCGGCAGGAAGTCAGATAAAAAATCGACTAATAGTGCATGCTTATTAGTATCAACTAATAATAGTGACGGATTTTCGGTAGGTTTAAATCCTACTGCTGATGTTTATGTGGGAAGTAACTTTACACAATCAATTCCCGCAATCTATGCTGGTAGCGTTGATTGGAAAGGAGAAAGCCCATTTGTCTCTTGCAGTTTTCGTGTTATGCATGACGGCAGTATGTATACACAAAAAGGTCGTATTGGCGGGTGGGATATCTCAGACAAATCTTTAATTAAAACAGATAAAAAGACAGGTATGTCAACTGATAATAATCATCCTGCGTTTTGGGCTGGATTTAACGGTTCGAGTCTGGAAAAGTACGCAGATAATACCAAATTTTATGTCACTCAGGATGGTGACCTTTTTGCAAAAAAAATAGAACTTGCAAACGATGGAGTGCTACAAACTTCGATTACTTGTAAAGATATAAACGGAAACGAATATAAAAGACATTTAAAAATTAGCGGTGACTCAATAGAGTTTACAGATAATAATAGTAGCTTTTACTCTGGAATTTTTTTTGCATCATCAGGTAAAAATTTCTGGGAATCTCTTCTACGAAAAGAAGATGGAGGCTCCGACATAGCAATAGCCGGTTCGTCCAAAATATTATTCGGCACACGTCCCAATAACAGTTGGACGGCACTTTGCGAAATAGAGCATTCTATTAGCAATAAAGTATTTGATTATTTTTATCTAAAACCATGTACTGGAGTGCTTGATAGAGCTATGTTAGGAAGTGCGACTAATCCTTGGACTGACATATGGGTTAAAGGAAAATTTGGAATACCTATACAATTATCAGCAATCATACAGGCTATTAGTACCACCATCGCAGAACTACCGGTAATTGGAGCAAGAACAATATATATAAGTAATTTAGCTTTATATGGAATTACAAACTTAATCTCATAATAAATAAGGAGAAATTAGAATGAAAATTTTTGATGTTATTAATGCGAAAAACATTTTAGACGATATCTCGCAAAACAAAGAAATACCCACGAAAATTGCATATAAAATATATTTAATGCTTTCTAAACTTAGTCCAAGTTTAAAATTTTTTGAACAAAAAAGAAGTGAGGCATTTGAAAAATATGGCGTTCAAGAGGGCGAAACAATTATAATTCCAGCAGAGTATAAAGAAGAATTTATGTCTTTGCTTAATGAGATTGGTGAATTTGAATGTGAAGAAGAAATTGAAAAGATTGACATAAACCTTGATATTAATTTAGGTATATCTCCGTCTGATTTCGCATTACTTGAACCATTTTTCAACTTTGTTGAATAATAAAAATTATTAGCCACCCGTTGTTTCGGGTGGCGTTCTTATTAAATCGGAGGTGATTAACTAATGGCTGAAATTATACATAAACTATCTTTCGATTTTTCTGAATACAAATCATCAAATGTTGTTTTTTTAGATGAAAATAGCACGGAAGATATTCTTGAGGTATCTTTTTATAGCAACGGCTTTCCTTTTTTAATCTCTTCTTACGAGGCTACTTTGCATATAGATATTACAGAAACCGAGGTTATATGTGGAGCGTATTTAGTTGAGGGTAACACAGCTAAATTTAGACTGAGAAGGAGTTTTGATTTTGTAGACGAATGGACTTTGTGCGAAGTTCAGCTTGGTGCATTAGGCGGAAATGCAAAAGAAATATTTGCAACACAAAATTTTCTTATTTATCTTGAAAAAACAGATTCGAATATTGAATATGATAAAACCGGAAATTATCTAACAAGGTCAGATATTGAAAAGATAAAGACTTTCGATACTCTTCGTCTTATCAAAATGCCCGATGCAATATCATATCCAAACGGCACAATAGTTCAGTATATTGGGGATGATACCGAAGATTACACAACAGGATATTTTTATCAAACTCAACACATATCATCGACTTTTGCAGTATGGCGACAAAAGAACGTACAACCAGCTCTTACTGCAACAGGTACAGACTTGTTAAATCATAATAATTTTAACAATCGTAACTCTCCGTTTCAACATCCTATAAGAGCAATTAGTTATTTAAACGAAACACTAAATTATTTTGCAAACAGTGAATTGTCATCTAACGATATTGATGAAATAATTAGCGAAATTGAAGTAGCGGTTAGTGAGGTGTATGAATAATGAGTACAGAAACTAATCAGAACGAGACTCTTTTACTCCCAGAGGGCGTTCTCGAATCTGAGCAAACAATTTTTAGCAAAAATCAATATTTAGGCAAAGAGGGAGTAAAACGATTATGGGAACGTATTCTGGATAAATTCGTTATAAAAGAAGCAGGAAAGGGTTTGTCAAGCAACGATTATACTGACGAAGAAAAGGAGAAACTCGCTTCTTTTACTGGTGCTGGTTTTGAATTGCCTAACGCAACAACCGAGGTCTTAGGCGGAATAAAGGTAGGTGCGGGTCTCGCCATTACCGAAGATGGTGTATTATCCGCAACAGGAAGTGGCGGTGTTGCAGATTCAATATCTTGGGGTAACATTCTCGATAAACCAGAAATCCCAGACGAGGCTGCAGATATTGGTGCGATTGCCATCTCAAAACTTGGACAGCCTAACGGAGTAGCAATATTAGACGATAACGGAATGGTGGATATGTCTCAACTTCCGGTTATGAGTAGTATCGAAGAAGGATATATGAGTGACAACATTTTTTATAATGATTATGACGGCAAGGAAGTCGTTCCTTCTTCGAATACAATATATATAGATATATACACGGATATATCTTATCGACACAACGGCTCTGAGTATATTCAGATAACATCGGCTGATATAAAAACAATAACAAATGAAGAAATCGATAATATCATAGGGGGTGAGTAATATGGCTAAATCTTTACTTGATAATGTAGGGCTTAAATATTTTTGGCAGAAAATCAAAAGCATTCTTGATGAGAAAGCAGATAAATCTGATATACCAGATATTAGCGTAAAAACAGATGATGTAAACGAATATGTTCTTACGATATCAGACCAAAACGGAGTTATCGAAACACCTAATTTAAAAGCATCGTCTGCTGTATATGTTGGCTCTGATGAGGTTATACCCGACAATTATTATATTCAAATCGACCCCGAGGGAGAAGCCATAGAAATGCAAATATCTCCTTATTTCGCAGACAATATAGAAGAATTAGAAAAACATGGTGAAACAGACAAGCTATATGTATTACCCGACGGTTATATTTATGCCTATACTAAGACCACAGAAACCAAAAAAGTTTACGATAATTTGGCTGACACAACAAGCACTGATTGGATTAAGGGGTATAGATTATCAAACTCATCGGGAACTACAGAGGCTTCTGGCTATAGTATAACCAACTTTATTCCTTGCAGCCTTGATGATTTTATTTATATTAAAAATTGCCCCAAACTCACCCAAGGCTATGCGTTGATGTATTATGACGAATCTAAAATGCGTATAGGGTTACTATATCCAAATATTGACTATGTTACTAATATAGAGGATTTAGGAATAGAAGGTAACTATTATTATGATTCTGAGAGTGGCATAAGTATAATCAATGCAGGCAGATATATCAATGAGACCAGCGGTATAAATAATGTTTATACCGATACAGCTTATATAAGGCTTAGCATACCAACTGAAGCCGACGATGTAATTATTACTGTTAACCAAGAGATTATTGAAGAAGATATAGAAGTTACTTCATATCGATGGATGAATACAGATGTTAAATTTATAACATCAGATATTGATAAAACTGCGGTACAAAATATTATTCAGAACGAAATTCATAACAACATTTCTTCTATGCAGGTAGAGCTTGATTTTGCTAATTCCATTGAAGATTGTGTTGATGAAGGTAAAGTATATATACTACCAGATGGATTTATTTATAAATACGGAGAGTTAGAAACAGAGGTAGTACATAACGCATACGACCCGAGCACTGCAAAGTTTAACTATCGATTAAGCTCGTCAGGTGCAGAAGTTTTTATTAACGGAGGTCTACTCCTTGATTATATTGAGCAATCATATGACCCCGATTGTGTTGTGACTATAAGCGGAATTGAAAAATTAATATCTAACTATAGCAGTGTTTTTGTTGTTGATTTCTTTGATAAATCTAAAAACCGTATTGCTGGAGCTCAGTGTGTAAATAATGACTATGAAATTTATGTTTCTACCGATGAAAAACAGTTACCTATATCCTTTAATATTTTTAAACCAACAGAGTCGTTTGACGGAATAGAGAATGTTGGATATGTTCGTATAAAGCTGGGAATAACCTCTGTTGATACGTCAATTTCCGCAGAAGATTGTGAGGGTTTAGTAGTCAACTTTTCTACAAAAAACGGATTAATTACAAATACGGGGTGGATAAACACCAATCATGCTTTTGCTCCGGCAGACTACGAATACTTAGTAAACGAGCTCAAAGATGAAGTGAAAGTCCATAAGGAACGAATTGCAGTTCTTGAAAGCGTTTATTTTGATAACGGAACAGGTGGCATTCCCGAAGAATGGGGAGAGGCTGTTGATAAATGCATCACAGATGTTAAAACTAATCAAGCCGGCAAAGACTGTGTGACTTTTGCGTTCTTCTCTGATAACCACCAAAGAAACGGTTACTCTGGTTTGTTGATTTCTAAAATAATGAAAGAGTGCGGCATTCCGTATTGTTTTTATGGTGGAGACACAATTTCAAGTGGATATCTCAATGAAGATAAGATGATAGCACAAGACAAGGCTTTCGACAATATAATGTCCCATATTCCTTACGGCAGATTTTGTAGAGCGGTCGGCAACCATGATGGATATTGGAATGACAATGAAGTTAAAGGCTTCTATTCTCGGTCACAAATATATGAATTATTCCTACGAGAAGAAGGGATATCTCAAAACAAGCATTTTGGAAACGACGGTACATACTACTATATTGATGATATTGTAAGCAAGGTTCGCTTTATTGTTCTTAATACAAACGGAGATAACGGTGAAGAGAATGTAGATGACATACAGCTTTCTTGGTTACAAAATACAGCACTATCGTTTAACGAAGAGGGCTGGGAAGTAGTTATTATTTCTCATCATCCTATCTCAAATCATTATCATTCTAATATATCTAATGCTTCCGAGGTAATTTCGATAGTTATTAACTCGGGGGTTAAGATTATTGGCTGGTTTAGTGGTCATATTCACAGGGATAGAATTTACACTCATTCGGCGGTAAATAGCGGCGATGGTGTCGAAGGCTCGGATGGAGATGAACTTGGATTTACTCAGATAACAATTACATCTGACCATACCGCAATTGCATATGACGATGCGACAAAGCACGCCGCAGATGGTAGTATCGAAAGTCACGCAATAGACTTCGTAACAATTAACAAAAATACTGGTATGGTAAATATAACACGACTTGGAATCGGAGACAGCAGAAGTTATCAATATAAGGAGGTGATATAAATGGCTACAGTATTAAGAATCAGAGACAAAGACGGTAATATGGTTGATGTTCCCGCTATTCGTGGCAGAGACGGCAAAAACGGAAAGAGTGGGGTTTACGTTGGTTCAGGTGATATGCCAGATGATTGTAATGTGCAAATAGATATATCTGGCGAAATATTAACCAAAGAAGAGCTAATGGGCATTCCTGGTGATAGCTATGTTTTAACTGATTCGGATAAATTAGAGATTGCTGAAATGATAAATGAGGCAACAATTATTGAAGCACCTAAAGTTGTTAATAGTATTAGCGAAATGACGGATACCAACAAGAGTTATGTTTTAACTTCTACAGGAACGGTTTGGTCAAATACGAAGGTAAAAGTTGAAACCGAAAAGTATATCGAGGAATCTGTAATATCATCGTCTGGAAACGAGGCATATATAGATAAATGTGTGTCAACCGCTGTTGGTTTTATATCGAATAAGACCGGTTATGTAACATCTCCCTTTATAGATTTACTCAAATACAGTGATGATTCTACTAATGTTAAATCTGTAGAAATCTCATTGAATGGTAACAAACAATGGATTTATGAAAATTCATCTACAGCACCAGCATATACAAGAGTTGGTATATATAGCGAAGAAATGGAGCAATTAAAATTAATTAGCAATTTAGCTATATCTACATGGAAAGAGTTTGTCCCAGATAGTATAGCGATAAATGGTACAGTGGCAACTATAAAAATAACACTGCCGTATGAAGGTAGTGATGATAAAATTGCTAAGTATATCCATTTTTCAACGGAAGGTACTGAGTGGACAGACGGAGATATTACTGTTAAATACACGATTGTCGAATCTTCTTATGGTGCAACTGAATGGCAGGATACGGGTCTTAAATGTTTAACGATTGGCAACGGAGACTCAGATATAAATAGTTCTGAATTTAATTTGATGAATCCGAGCGTTAAAGAATTTATGGAAACTGATGATTATGACAGTAATGACTACAGCTATACACATATAGTAGCTTTGTCTGGTAGCGACTATTTCAGAAAAGATTTACCTCTACCTATCCGTATTAGTTGGAAAGACGATTCTGCGGTTGCCTACACTGTATCAATTAATACTTTGAGAGGCGTTTTAAACACTGGAATGAAAATTTACTACACAGAGAACAATTCTATCTCTATTTACAATTTAATTCCGGGTAAAACATATTATTATAAAGTACATGGGTTGTATGCAGATTCAAGTAAAAGACTAATAAAAAGTGGTAACTTCATAACTGTTGGAAAAACCAGAATGTTAAACATAGAAGGCGTTCAAAACGTGCGTGATATCGGCGGATATAAAGTAGATGATAATGGTGCTGCCAAGACAATTAAATATGGGATGATTTATAGAGGTAGCTGTATGGACGAGGCTGTATCAAGCAATCTAAAAATTACGGACTCTGGTCGAGTGGAGTTATTGACACAGGTTGGTGTTAAATCAGACCTTGATTTGAGATACGGGATTAACGAAAGTGCTTTGGGTAGTGGAGTAGATTTCAAATGTGTAGCTTATAGTAGCTATGCGAACGCTGTGGATACTACAGAACAAAGAGTTTTGTTCAAAGAGATTTTTGATTATATCCTGAAACAACTTACTGACAAAAAGCCTGTATATGTTCACTGTCAGGGCGGATGTGATAGAACGGGAACACTAATCACTATTCTTATCGGATTGCTTGGTGTAAGCGAGAGTGATTTAGCGAAAGAGTACGAGTTAAGCTCGATGTCCAATATTGGTAAGAAGTCGAGAACCAGAATAACATCAAACCCCAGCGGGTACAACTATAAGGGTTTGATTGAATCAATAAAAACTTTTTCGGGAGAAACTCTTACAGAAAAATTAATGTCTTTTGCCGAGACTTGCGGTATTACTTCCGAGGAAATTGATAATTTTAAGATGTTAATGCTCGAAGAATAATGAAAGGAGTCTGAGTTATGGCAGTTTTAAAAATAAGAGATGAGAATGGAAATATTATTGGGATTCCTGCATTAAAGGGCGACAACGGCAAATCGGCTTATGAAATTGCGGTTGATAAAGGTTTTGAAGGAACAGAAGAAGAGTGGCTTGAAAGTTTAAAAGGTGCTGGTGGCGGAAATGTAGACATAACTGAGGAAATAGACCCAACTGTTCCAGACTGGGCAAAACAAAAAGAAAAGCCCTCATACGCAGCAAACGAAATCGAATACTCTACTGTTATTTCCGAAGATATTAATGATGTAGGCGAAGCTCTTGATGTTTTAGTGGAAGCTGTCAATAGTGCGGGTGCTACGATTGATGACATCTATAATAATTTCGCTCGAAAGGACGATATACCTACCACCGCAGAAGATGTAGGTGCACTTCCTGACACCACAGTAATACCAACTAAAACAAGTCAGCTTGAAAACGATAATGGTTATGTCGTAGATGGTCTATATAACCTCAATCCGAGAAAAAAGATTTTGGATGGAAATAAGCATCAAATAGATTATGTTGTTGTTGGAAACACCATATGCGTAGGTTTATGGATTGACCCTTCGGATGAAACCGTGAATATTGACCCGAATTATGAGGAGGGATATAACCCCAACTCTGACCCAAACTACAACCCATATGATGTCAATAATCAATGTAAAACACCTGACGAAAAGATAATTCCAGATAACGCTATCATTACTAATATTGAGTTTTATGTGGAAAATATGGAGAAATTTGTCTCTATCGAGGATGTAAGAAAAACAGACAAATTCAATTATGTTAACTACATGGGAAAATTTCATAGACCATATCAAGATAACGACAATACAGGTATGTATATTATCGCTGAAATATGGGTATCAGCCTTGAATTACCTTACAGATGCTATAGGAACATATGGCGTAGGTGCTGTTGTTATCACTTATTATTTAGATGAATAAATATATTGAGGTCGCTCTATCGAGTGGCTTATTTTATTATAAGGAGGAAATCGTATGAAAACAAAAGTTATGCATGTAACAAGTGACAACGGATATATTTCAATTAACAACCCCGATATAGGTAAAATCACATTTTATGCAAAGCTTCCTAAATGTGCTGTTATTAAGACAGTGAAAATTAATGATATGTTTCTCGAAGATATTCTTGTTGACAAGAAGATTGAATATTACAGAAAGCATATGGACGGAGATATGAGAATGCTTGGAACAGCCGATTTCGGCAACGCTCTTTTTGAGAATGAATGGCTAAAAGACTTTGTATTTAAAGTCGATAATTTTGTTATTCAAGAATTTGATGTATATTACGAAGAAGAGGCTGTTATCGAAGTTTAATATCAATGTGATAAATCGTCATAAAGTATATAAAAAAAGGAGAATAAAACATGGATTTCATTGTAGAATTTTTAAATCAGTTTATTTATCATTCACTTGAATTAGTGAGAACTATTGGTGATTTTGCCGGATATCTTTCGGAAATTCATTTTCCTGTAGTTTGATATGAAACAAAGAACCAGTCCGAAAGGATTGGTTCTTTTATTTTGGAGGTGATAATTATGTCCGAAAGTATTTTAGAAATATTAGGAGGACTCGGTATAGGTACAGCTATTACCGGTTTTGTTGTTTGGCTTATAAAAGAATATATAAAAAGCAAACGAACACAAAAAGAAGAAAAAATCAAACAAGAAGAACAAGCTTGTGAACAAAAAGAAAAAGAATTAATGGAATTTCGTTGTATGCAGATGAAGGTAATAAGTGCTTGTGTAATTTTAAGTGAAGCAACTGCAAGAGCAGTTCAAAGAATACCGGATGCAAAATGCAATGGTGATATGCACAAGGCTTTAAATTCAACGGAAGAAATTAAAAATGAATTGGATAATTTTATGTCCAGTCGAGGTATGAATCATCTTTTTGGTGGGCAGTAAAGGCGGTTTTATGAAAAAGTTTATTAACGCCTGTATTATTCGTTATCGAAAATGGAAGAAGAAAAAAGAAGCTGATTCAAACAGTATTTTAAATTGGCTTTGGGAATTTAGTAAAAAAGTCGTTATTTTTGTTACGCTTTGTTATTTCATACAGTGCATTTATATCACCGTTATGATAAACACCGTTCCTGATAGTGCTGTATTATCCACTCTTGTTACAGAATCCAATGAAACATTTAGAGTGATAATTGGCGGTTATTTATTAAAATCGGGAATTGAAAATGCGGTAAAAATTAAAACCGCAAAAATAGCGAAAAAACATGATTTAAACATTGAAGGGAGTTATGAATAATGGCTAATTGGTATTGGTATGTTGCAATCGCAGCAGGTGTATTAGTAATTGGTTTTGCAGTATATAAAATTTTTGGCATTGACAAAATTAGAGAATGGCTTTTAATTGCCGTTAGTAAAGCAGAAGAAAAATATGGTAGTGGAACAGGTAAGCTTAAACTTGTTTATGTTTATGATATGTTTATTGAAAAATTTCCTAAATTGCAAGCAATTGTACCTTATGTTCTTTTTTCACATCTTGTTGACCAAGCTTTGGTGGCAATGAGAAAGATGCTTGAAAACGAAAAAATTGCAGAGATTTTATCAAAGAAAGGCGTGGAATAAATATGGCAAACATCATTAATCCTAAAAATAGTGTCTTAAAACGAGGATATCATAGAATGACATTGGATTTTGGTAATACATATTCAAACGGTTCTTTTCATAAAGGATGTGATTTTACAGGAAATACTTCTGTAGATGATGGTTATGACTATGTAGTTGCTGTAGCCGATGGTATAGTTACGAGTTGTCAAAATACAATTGGCGGAGTTGTAAAAGATACAGGTACAGCAGGTATGGGTAATTATGTTTATATAGAACATGATAATGGTTATAGAAGTAGATATCAACATATGAAAAAGGGTTCTGTAACGGTCAAGAAAGGTGATAAGGTTAAAGCTGGACAAGTTATCGGATATATTGGAAACACAGGAAATAGTACAGGTAGACATCTTCATTTTGATATTTCTGCGACTGGCAAAGTGGCTGGTGGTACATATATTGCATCCCAGAATAGAACATATTTTGACCCTAAACCTTATATAAAAGGTACAAAAACTTTGTCAAAAAATACTGCAACTGCGACAGTTAAGAAGAGTGTTTCAGAAATTGCCAAAGATATTATTAATGGTGTTGGTGAATGGAAAAACTGTAACGGAACAGCAAGAAAGACTAAACTTGAATCAATGGGTTATAGCTACTCAGAAGTTCAAGCTGAAATTAACAAACAACTCAAAACAGGTTTAAAATATTATCCTAAATACGAGGGTAAATCAACACAGATTGACATTGTACTGAAGGATATCGGTGTTCCTACTAAATATTACGGAAGCTGGTCAAAGAGAAAGCCCATTGCTAAGGCTAATGGTATTAGTACATATGTTGGAACATCTAAGCAGAATGAAAAACTTGTAAATCTTGCAAAACAGGGTAAATTAATTAGACCTTAAACTTGAAAGGGTTGTTTATTAATAAACAATCCTTAATTTGAATTAATTTGTTTGTGATAAAAATCTAATTTTATCGTAAATTAGACTGGTGATGAAGATTCAGGCTGTTTCAAGATGCAATTTGTTTCTGAGCTTTCAATGGGTTATATGTTAACCGCAACTTGAATAGGATAAATTCCGAAAGAAAACATTTATAGGCAGAGTAAAAACTCTGCCTATTTTTTTGTTGATATTTTTATATAAGGGTGAAAATGGGTATTATAGGAAATAAATGGTTGACAAAGGGGAAATTATGCTGTAAAATTAAGATGTAAAATCAGTTTATCCTTCAGTATTAGACGTTATCTTCTTTATTTCAATGATAAAATAATCATATTATCATTGATTATTGGAGGAGATTGTTTTGTTAAACAAAAGAGAACAATTAAACAAAGGAATGGAATGGGATAAAATGTGTAAAAAATTAAAAGAGATAAGTGGTAAGACACCAGAAGAGATTTTAAAATTTTGTGGACAAGAAAACAGAATACCAATTGATATTATGGATATAATATTTAAATTAGGTATTATTTTAAATGAAACTGATTTTACGGAGATTGAACAATCACAAGACTTTGAATGTTGTGGAAACATTTTAGGAGCAGTTTATACAGAAGGAGATGATTTAAATATTTGTTATCAAAAGCAGTCAGGAGAAATTAAATTAAAGTCACAAATAGAACATAGAAAAAGATTTACTCTCGCACATGAACTTGCTCATTGTTGTTTAGACATGAATCCAGATGCACAGGATTATCACTTAGAGTTTAGAACAGACCAATTGCAGAGTGATAATAAAAAAGAGTACAACGCAAATGTTTTTGCAGGACAATTATTGATACCAACCAAATCGCTACTTTCTGTATATTATAGATTAGAAGTTCCTTCTTTAGAATTTCTTGCAAATTTATTTAATGTGTCAAAAAAAGTAATGATTGCAAGGTTGAATTATTTAAAATTACCATTTTTTTCAGATAATGAATAAAAATATTTAGGAGTTAACAAATCATGTCAGACAATAATAAAACGCAACCGCAAGATACCTCTGGAAATAATTCACCACAAGAGAACAACAAAAGAAGTATTATTGATAAATTAAAAAAGGGGTCTAAACCCGTTGATGTTTCGCCTGAGAGTGAAAACAAAGAAGGTTCACTTCAATCTGGATATACTCCCGATGAAGTAAAACAAAAAATAGATGATTATAATAAGAATGCAAGACCAAAAGTTTTGTTAGAACATTTAGCTCCTCAATTAGTAGATAACGAAAAACAAAAAAGAAAATTAAAAACAAAATTACTTTTTTATATAAAAATAATGATTGCTGTTCAAATAGCATTGATTGCAATTCCTGTTATTTTTATGTCGTTATCTGTTTTTGTTAAATGGGAACATATAAATAATATAGATATTGCAGTTTTAGAGGTTTTTTGTTCTTTTCTTAAATATTATATTTCAGTGATTATAGCAGAGTTTGTTGCTATGTTGTTTTTTATTGTAAAGTATATTTTTGATAAATCTATTTCAGACCTTGTTAAAGATTTTAAAAAAGATGATTAAATACCAAACATATTTTTAAGTATATTACTTTGAATTATAGTTAAATAAATCAAGGGGAGTGAATGTATGTTATTATACATTCCTCCCCTATTTTTTTGATTCAGTTTTCATTGTCATCATTGATAATCATATTCGTGAGTTTCCATGCCCGTAGGATAATCAGGCTCAGCGAATTTGAACATATAATCCGCAGCAAGTGCGTGACCGAATTCGTGGGTGATAACGTCAATATCTCCGCTTGTACCGTTGAAGTTTGCAAGGATAAACGGCTGCTTGTATTTTGCGAAAGTTGTGCAGTAGCCGCCGCCGAATTTGCCGTCACGGGCTTCAACATCAAAGGCTTCGGCATCAAGCATTCTCTGCATAAAATCGCCGATTTCAGGCTTCATATCGTGATACATTTTGAGTGCGTTCTCAAAGATTGCAGGAGTGTCTATAACGGGTCTGGGCATTTCACCCGTAACGCTGATTGCATCGTCATAATACATTATTTTATCGAGATTTAATCTGTTGCGGATTCTTTCTTTTAACTCTGCAACAGCGGGAACGATATCGGTTTCAACACTCTTTCTGAATGCAGCAACCATTTTTTCGTCATAGTCTACCCTGCCCATTCTGTAATAGCCGAGTTCAACAAAGTTTTTGTAGCCGAGCTTGCGGGCTATTTGTGTTCTGATTTTAACAAGACCGTCGAAGATTTCGTCGAATGTTTCGGCATTCGCTTCCATCGTTTTGCCGATTGCTTCTGCGGCTTTCTTTCTTATGTCACGACTGTCATCTTCTAATTTACCCCTCAAAACGGAGAGGGGCATTTTTTCGCCCTCAAACTCAAAGGCAAGCTCACCCATAAACTTTGAGTAGCGTGTGACGAGTGCATTTTCAGCCTGCAAATCCTCAATTACTTCAGGTGAAAAAGTTTTGAGTGACATCTCAAAGCCCTTGAAAACTCTGGGATTTATAAGTTTTTCCGCATCGGCTCTGTAGGGTGAATCAAGCATCGCCTTTTTGTATTCGTTCTCAATCTCGGAGAAAAGCGGCATTGCGTTATCGTAATAATCCATCTCCGCATTGTAGAATTCATCCCTCGTGTTGAGAGTAAAACGGCAATTCGCAAGTGATGCGGCAGTATCAACATCTTCGCTGATTTTGTTGTATTCATCCCTTGCAGATTTCAAATCCTCTGCAGATTTTGCCGCCCTGATTTTTGCAATTATCTTTTCAGCCTGCTCTTTGAACTTCTCAACAGTAATTCGCTGATACGGCATTTCGGAAACTTTCATTATAACTCTCCTTCTGTTTATAACATTTATATTATACTATGGAATGAATGACAAATACAATAGTGTTTTTTAAGAATTCAGTTTTCATGTGGCAGCAAAACATTTACGGTTAAACCTGATTATATAAAATCCTATAAATTTTTGTTGACTTGTAATTTTTAGATATTATAATATTAATTATATCAACTGAATTAAATTCTGTACCTGCGAGGTAATCTCAATGAAAAAATTAAAAAATAAAAGCATTCCCGAAAGCATATTAACAACCGTTTTTATCGGACTTTTAATTTACGCTGCATATTCATTATGGTATATTTTTTACGGAAAAGACAGTGCACCGGATGTTCATTTATATACTGTTCTTTCCGGCTCAGCTTTGGGTTGGTTTATTATAATGTTTATTCAGTCTGTATTCAAAAATGCAGGATGGCCGGTAAAGCTCGTTGCGTTTCTGGCAGGCAACGGCTTATTTCAGGGACTGATCTGGGGATTTAACAGCAAGCTCAATCCGACCTCACTTGACAACGGTGTTGTTATAACAAAAACATTTTCGGTTACCTTTGCAATTTCCGCATTTCTTCTTCTTATCTCTTTCATAATAAGAGCGAAGGAAAAACATAAAACGCTCAATACTATTCTCGCAATTGTATATTTTGCCGTTTCATGCGGCGGACTTTATATTTTCAATCATGAAAACATTAAAGCACTTGAATATAAAAAGGAAATAGAATTTGAAACTGTCAGTGCAGATGAAATGAACATTTCAGCTGAAGAAAACAAGCTCTGTTCTGATTGGTATGCAAACAATTTGTATTCCGAAATAAGTGCATATCCCTTCACATTCACGGTTGACGGCAAAAAGTTCAATCCTGCAGAATGGAACACGGAATTTATAAAATCAAGCAATGATGCGAAAGATTACCGAGGCGGTAATACTGGATATATTATCTTTTCAAGCGATAAATATAAGCTTGAAGTTAAAGTTGAAGCAACTGAATTCAGCAATAACGCTACATGTCAATGGACAGTTTACATCAAAAACACCGGCTCGCAAAACTCAGGAGTTATCAGCGATTTTTATGCTCTTGACTCCTCATTTACGACCGGTGATGCCGAGCTTTATTATTCAATGGGCAGCGATACCGCAGCAAGTGATTTTTCACTTATCAAGAAGAATTTGTCTTCTTTCACAAAAAAATTCTCGGGTTCCGACGGTAAGCCGACTGAAAAATATCTTCCGTATTTCAATATCAACGGAAAAGATTACGGAATGATACTCGGCATAGGCTGGACCGGTCAATGGGCAGCCGAATTATCCGGAAAAGACAGCTCAACAAACATATCAGTCAAGCAGGAAAATCTTGAGGCATATCTTCTTCCCGGCGAAGAAATCCGTTCCCCTCTTGTTTCGCTCAGCTTCTACAAAAACAGTAATCCCCTCAAAGGATTCAATCTTTTCAGAGAATGGATAATGAGCTGTGTTTATCCGGAAAACATCACCCAAAACCACTATACCGTTATGGAAATTGCAGGTCCGATGTCAACAAGAACCTCAGATGAAATTATCGGAATCCTTGACAATACAAAAGAATCTGTTTTTGCTCAGACCGATGCTTTCTGGATGGATGCAGGCTGGTATAAATATAACGAAGGCTGGCATGACGGTGTCGGCAACTGGACTGTTGACACTTCAAGATATGATAACGGTATTTCCGAGCTTTCGGAATATGCGGCCAAGAAAGGACTCGGTCATGTTCTCTGGTATGAACCCGAAAGAGTATTTCCCGGAACACAATTCCATAATACGGGCTCACAGCATGAAGAATGGCTGATCTACGGCAGCGACGACAATATTATGTGGAATCTTGCAAATGAAGATGCCTTCAACTATTACTGTGAATATCTTCTTAACTCACTTAAAGAAAACGGAGTAACCGTTTACCGTCAGGATTTCAATTTTGCTCCTCTTGAATACTGGAAAAAAGCCGATGCCGAATTCTATGACGGAAGAAACGGTATATGCGAAAACCATTATGTCACAAATCTCTACAGATATCTTGATTATCTCTGTGAAAATATTGAAGGTCTTATAATTGACAACTGTGCATCAGGCGGTAAAAGACTCGATCTTGAAATGACCTTCAGAAGCATTCCGTTCTGGAGAAGTGATTATAACTGCTCCGAGCACTACGATCTTTTTGAGGCAACACAATCACATACCTACGGAATATCTTTCTGGCTCCCCATTTCTGGAAGTGCACTCAACATGCGCAGCGAATATTCATTAAGATCGGATATAATGCCTCTCATGCTTATGGATTTCTTCGCAAACACCGCTCCTCATTTTAATCTCCATGAGGATCAAAGAGCATTAATGACATATAACTATTATCCGATTGATTTCGGAAGCTTTGACAAGGATGAAATGCACGCAATGCAGTTTTCTTCAAAAGACGGACTTTCCGGCACGGCTTTGATTTATAAGAGACCCGAGGTTTCCGAAAAAGAATATACCGTAAAGCTTAACGGATTGGTACCTGAACAAACTTATACCGTATATGATATTGATACTCCCGAAGCAGTTCACAGTATTACGGGTAAAGACCTTATGAATGAAGGATTTACGATTGATCTCCCTGAGGAAGAAAAAGCAATTATATTAATGTTCAACGCTCAATAATTTCTTTCATGCAAAACCGGACCCTGCATCACGCATGTGCAAGGTCCGGTTATATTTATAATTCTATTGTTTGACCTGATGAAATGCGGTTCAGATTTTTCATATGATGCTTCATAAAATCATATTGCTCTTCACCTGTGCAATGACATGTAAAAAATACCGTTTCATAAGAATCAAGCTTTTCAGCGTGTTTTATAAGCTTTTCATCAAGCGGATATTTCGAATAATGAAATCCGCCTATAAGAATATCCGGCTTAAAAATATTACATATATTTATTATTCCTTTGTGAGAACATCCGCTGAACAGTATTCATTGTCAAGCTGGAATATAAGGTCTTCACTTGTGGAGCCGGGAACGGCATGATTTGAATATCCGTAACCGTTAGTATCTGCAACTATTTTGCCGTAACAAGCTTCCTGCGGATTTTTCAGACCTGAACCGTATGCAATTGAATCACCAAGAACAACATAAAAATTATTTGTTTCCTCGGCATGAACGCAGACAAAAACAGAACATATAATAATTACCATCACTAAAACAAACGATGTAAATCTTTTCAAACCGATAACCTGCCTTTCAATAAGAATTATATCATTAATTGTTCATTAGTCAATAGAATTACACTTAACGGATAATACACTGTCGGTCGCCTGTTCTCCCCGCTCGCATCGCATTCCACAAAATCACAAACCACCGGTTGAACCGGTGGTTTGACTAACCCCTAAAAGGGGTTGATACAGGCTTAGCCCCTGGAAGGGGCGTTGAAGGTTTAGCAGCGCATTACAATCACTGGCAGCCG
>JAFQCK010000044.1 GCA_017416465.1 Lachnospiraceae bacterium
AATCGACTTCCAAACTATATGAAAGATGCTCTTAATTGCGTGAGTATCGCATAAATCAATAAAATATTGGCTGTAATATAGAGTTTTCAAGGTGCAAACGTTAATTCACGTGTGGGAAGTTTGAGTTATTCATATATTCAACATACTGTTCTCCACCTTATCTACTAAAGACAGTGAACAAACAGCTACATATGAATCCTTTTCATTTTAGCTTTTATCTTTTCCATTTGAACTAACCCAACCGCAACCAAGCATATCGAATACATTACGGTTCTTGTATATAACATTTTATTCATTCCTATCATCAAGACATATACAAATACAACAATCACTAAATACATAATGCTCTTACGACGGTATATCTTTTTTTCAACACTATTAAGCCTCTTATTAGGACTTTCTATGGGAGATTGTAACAAGATAATTCCCCCGGAAAGTAGCAGCAATACATGCATTATTTCTACCTTCAACGTCACATAAAATATCAGTATCATGCAAAGTAGCAAACTTCCATATGATAAAAATTCACACTTTCTCTTACTGCTTGCATGATAACCACCTGCATAAATCCTTATAGGGATATACGTTAATTCAAAAAGCAAACCAACTATAATATCTCCCATTAGCCAACTAACAATTGCTAAAAATGTTATGCTTGCGAAAGTACTTTTGATTCGTTGCAAACCTAGCTCGATAATCTTATCATTCGACTCATTTACATATCCCTGTGCATATAACCAATCAAGAATTCTTTTTATCATGATATTTTCTTAATGCCTCTGTCTGAGAATCTAACGTTTCTTGATAGAATCTAAAGTTACAAACCGAATTTACCTCTTTTTCTGCTACCTTTAATGCTGTGCTATATACTATTTTTCCTATTAATCTGTTAATCTTTTTCACTATTATCACCTCGTTCTGCATAATAACATAAAAAATTGGATATTTTTACAAAATGGAAAAATCTAACGGATACTTGGAAAAAGTCAAAAAAAGACAGCACATCTCTGTACCGTCTCTACACATACATTATTATATCTGTTTTAAACATATCCTCTGCCGTTTTTATCGTCATTTCTCCCTGATACTTATCTACAATATGTTGTATACTTGTCATGCCAATTCCATGCTCTTCTTTTTTAGCTTTTGTTGTCAGTAACTTATTCCCTTCCCTCTTCACATCACCATTATAAGAATTATATACACTCATATATAGCATCCGCTTTATATACTTGATTCTGACTGTTAATACTCTTTCTTCTGCTTTTTCTATAGCCTCTAACGCATTGTCCATCAGGTTGCTCAACAACATATTCAAATCAAAATCAGACATAAATCGTTCCCTTGGAACTTCTACCTTTACATCCAATTTACAATTCAGATTATTCGCTCTCCCAAGCTTATAATTTAAGATACTATCCAGTTCATCATTTCCTGTATTGACATATTCCTTTGATGAAGCTGTCTTTTCTGCAAGCTGCCCTATGTATTCCTGTGCTTCTGCATATTTTCCTTTTTTCAAATAACCTTCTATTAACAAAAAATGATTCTTCATATCATGTCGTAATTGCTTGATATCTTGTCTGGCTTCATGAATAATCTCAAACTGATTCTGATACATTACTATCTGATTCTCTAATACCGCCTTCTGCATTTTTTCTTGGTATGCTTCAGAAACCTTTTCATACATATAGTATGTTCCTATATTCATAACACATATAATACATAGTCCTAACATCGCTAATTTATTAGCTATACCTACTGTATCAATTAATATTTCAGAAAGAGTAGCCCCCCCTATGGAAACAAGAAGCATATTAATATAGCTTCCCCATGAAAGTCTCATTTCTTTATCTTTGCTTATACATTTTTCCAATGTCACAACAAATATTAATAAGAATAGTTGTGACATTAGATTTCCTAATGCCTCATTGATATTTTCACCATTTAGCCAGACTAATAATCTCCAAATAACCCCCTCTATTGCAACTCCTACTGCCATCTTTAAAGCTACTACTAACATCTTCTCAAATAAATTACCCTTATATTCAAGAATTGCTACGAATAGCACCGCCCCAAATGCAGAAAGCGTTAATAAAAATGTAATTGGTATCCATTGATATACGAACCAATTTACTATAAATCCAACTGCACATAGTAGCTTCGTATTGACACTGCTATTCCCCTTTGGTCTTAAAAACAACTTAATATATCGAATATCAACATATATACTAAGAATATAAAATACTATATCCGCAACTATCTCAAAACCTTTCATAAAATGCCCATCTACTCTCTTCCCTGTATATTCCACTCTAATATCTTTTCTCTTACTCTTTTCCTCATAGACTGGCTAATCGGAATTCTAATTTCGTTACACATAACCACCTCATCAGGGCAGAATTCTGACACATAATTAATATTCACAATATATGACTTATGAACTACACAGAATTTATTCATCGAAATCTGTTTCTCTACATCTGCCATCTTTCCATAAAATTCCTTATTATCTTTTGTAGTTACGATATGTATTTTCTTCCCTTCACATTGAAAATACAGAATTTCATTTTCTGATATTCTATATGTACTTTTTCCTACTTGAAATGAGAAAAACATATTTCTATCTATAAACAGTCTCTTGTATTCAGACATCACTTTTGATATTTTTTCCATATTTACCGGCTTTGTCAGAAAATCAAAGGGTCTTATCTGAAAAAGCTGCATGGCATAACTTTCCTTGGATGAAACATATACGATTTGCATGGCTTCATTTTCTACCTTTTCACGCAGTCTGTGTCCGACCTCTACACCATTGATTCCTCCCAGCTCTATATCCAGAAATAGCAGTTCAAAGGTATTTCCATTATTTATCGTTTCAAAGAGTACTTCTCCACTAGTAAATATCTCTGTCTCAACTGTAATTTCTTCTTTCTCTGCATATTCTTGTACAAAGCCTTCTATTTCTGTACAGAATTCTATTTCATCATCACAAATGCCAATTCGATACATATAATCACCCCTAATTATTTTATCACATGTTAATACTTCCCGGATTAAGCAAGAACTCATAAATGTTCACTGTCAAAATTCCGTTCTCATCATAATGCATTGGTACAATATCTTTTGTCACTACAATTTTCTTAAAGGAATCATC
>JAFQCK010000045.1 GCA_017416465.1 Lachnospiraceae bacterium
AGCATAGCTAACCTCTACATTGCTATTTTTTAATGCGCTTTTCATAATTGCACTGCCTAATTTACCAGTGCAGCCAACTATCGCTATTTTTATCATAAAAAACCTCCTACTGCAATTTTCATATGTCATAATCTATATTCTACAATATCCTCCAATGACTTTCTCGTTCTTGGCGTTGGATTCTCATCAGGATAACCAAGTACAATTGCACCCACTAATTGTTGCGTTGTTTCAAGATATTCTGTTAGTTCTTTATATGCGTAACACGTGTTTGCAACCCACAAAGTTCCCAAACCTATTTCTGTTGCCTTCAATAACATATTCTCGATTGATGCACCTATAGAAAGTGTATCAAAAATCTCAACAAACCTATCATCAACATCTACAACATCAAAAGGAGTTTTTGCATTATTATTTAATACAACTATAAGGATTGGAGCTTGTTGCATAATATTCCATGTGTTTTTTGCATCTGCAAGACCATTTTTCGAATTAACTAACAACGATTTTTCTTTCTCTTCTCTCAAAATCCCTTTCCACATATATTCAAGAAATTCTGTTTTTCTTTCTCCACCAAAAACAATATACTGCCATGGTTGTCTGTTTTTAGCAGATGGTGCCATTCTTCCAGCATCTATAATCTGCTCAATTAATTCTTTTGAAATTTGTTTATCTAAATACTTCCTAATACTTTTACGATTATATATAGAATTATTCATCAATCTTTTCTCACTTTCAACTACTCATTACACATCAATATTTCTCTTCAATAAATTTCATCGCGTCCTTAGAATGTGTGAAAATCTTACACTTTTCACCATAACTACTCAATTCATCAAAAAGTTCATTTTTGATTCTGTTGAATTCAAAAACCCACTTTATGTTATTACACAAAAATTTAAAAGTCGGTTTTGAATTATATTTTTCTTTACCCATTTTTTGTTTTATCCATCTTTTAAACACTCTTACAAGCCTAATAAATGTTCTTTCATTCAAAACAATTATGTATTCACAACATTCAAAGCTTTCTTTTAAGCTCTTTCGTGGCGAACCTTCGACAATCCAATTATCACCTTCAATTATTCCTTTGAATAAAGTATCTCTTTCTTCCGGTGTTCTCATCTGGTCTCCATTAGGAGTTCTTCTCCATACAATATTATCTTTTTCAAAATGCGGAACCTGATACTTTATAGAAATGTTTCCCGCAAGAGTAGTTTTACCACTAGCTACAGAACCTATTATATCTATTTTCATCCTTATCACCTAATTCATGTATAAAAATCTTATCAATTTACATAAGACAAATTTTTATACCAACAACACCATAGTGTTGTTGCATTTCTTTCGAATAATATTTGTCCATATCGCCTGGCGAAGCTGTATCTATATCTTCCGTCGTGTAACCACATTCCAACAATGGTAAGTTTTTATATAACTCATCAAACGAATTAAAAGTAAATAAATCTATAACTTTCGCACATAATTTATCATTTGAATCTGTTGTATTTGTAAATGTAATAGTATCACCAACAGAAATCATTTTTCTTTTTTCATCGTATAGACGTAACTCGATTGTTTTATTTCCTTCTTTTATCATTTTAAAAGGCGAAGGGTTTAGTTTCATCATGTGATTTTTCATAATTTTTCCTCACACGTTTATCTGTTTATCCCTTTTGCATATACACAAAATGCAATTCCTTAGATACTCTTTCCTCTTTGAATGTTTCATATCCTAATTTTTCATAAAGTTTTATATTTCTAATGCTTCTTGTGCTAGTAAACAACTCAAATCTTTGATTTTGATACACATTTTCAATTTCTAAAAGAAGCCTTGTTCCAATCCCTTTATTTTGCATATCAGGATGAACCATTAATTTTCCAATATAAACTGTTCCAGCATCTTGATATGCTCTAACAGAACCTATAATAACTCCATTTTCATCTATAGCTTTTAAAATAACCCCTTTATTAAAATCATCATAGACTTCCCCTAATGTTTGTTTTAAAGGTGGAATATCCATATTACCAAAAAGTTTAGCCTCGCTTTGATATGCTAAATATTGTAATTCAAGAATTTCCTTCAAATCTTCTTTCTGTGCTTTTTCTATCACAATCATTTTCTCATCTCCTAAATCTCCACAGAAAACTTTCCTCTGCTCCACAACCACATAGGTGTATGAACATCTATAGGCACTAAATCCGTACCTTTCAAAATTTCCTGCCATCTATTTGCAACTATTTCCTGCACATTACCTTGTGCTACCCCTTCAGTCGAAATAATACCAAGTCTTTCACTTGCCTGTATCACATGGGTATCAGGAGCCACAGTTATATTCTCTCTGTCAACGAACTTAACATCTGTATATTGTTCCATCACATACAACCAATAGTTACAAATCTTATTACCGCCCAAATACGGAAACTTCTTCTTATTCTTTGCAATATACTCTTTAATTCTTTTCACCGAATAATCATTTTCACTAAACAACAAACGAATATCGCCTTGAAATTCATTTTCTACAGTTTCACATATAGTTCTCCAAATAATTGGTTGCTTGTTAGGTTGCAAAGCCACTTTATACTTAACCAATTTTTCTCTTAATATTTGTTCATCCATAGTCACTACAGCCTTTGTATCAAATACATCTGTTGTATCCATATCTTTATATGTTTTATTTGCACACTCCCAAAGTGTATATGAATTTCTCTGATAATTTAGAGCCATAGGTAATGTGAAATATAAATAATTTTCCTTTGATGATTTATCCAATACCGGATTTTCGTCTTCCGGCATTTTCTCTCCACCAAGTTTTCCTTGTTTGTAGGCATCTATTAGAGCGTATATTTTATTTATGTCAAATAATTGCATTTCTATATTCTCCATTTTAGTAGTTATTGATTAAAAGCAAATATTCTCTGACTTCTTCCAGAGATACAATAAATTTGGATTCGTTAGTAGTTGTTGTAAATCCATTGGATTCCATTGTATATTCTCGCGTATGCATACTATACTCAGTAAATTTATCAATATCACACTTTGCAAATATATCTCTCCCTCTTTTTTCACCTAGGACATTCTCAACAAATTCATCTGTGTATATATGGTCACTACTTGTCCAAATTACAAATTGCTTACCTTTCAAATCCACATCATGAATCTCGATTTCCTGATTCTTATAACAGGCATATATACAACCTGTCTTAAAATCATCACACTCATCTTTGTTAACTAGTTTTCTATATATCTTTATATACTTCAAATGCTCCATCTGTTTGTCTTCTGCTTAATAGCATAATTTTGTTTCTACTAAGTATTTTACACCAATAGCTTTTTCCTTTATATGTAGCTAACATAGTATATCCTCTGTTCTATCAACTTTTCCAATATTATCTCACTTAGAATAATGATAGTCAAGAAAGGTATAGATTCATTTTATATTATAAATAAAAAACCGTGGAAGAATGCAAGCACTCTTCCACGGTTTTTTTACCTATTTGCTCGGATTATAGCCAGTCGCGATTACTCGAACTCTCCGCCACAAAGTTGTCTTGTAGTTGATGTAGTTGGTTTTGGTGGTAGAAAGCTTGGGTTTTTGTATAGATTCTACCTAGTGCGTGGGTTTGTAGGGGATTGTATTGTCATTTTGTTGTCAGCAATTAATCTCGACTCTGTTCTATCAACAATTCATTAAACACTTTATATGCTACATTTTGGAAATTAATAATTATTTCATTCTGTTCTGAACGAATTAATGGCTGAATATAAATTTTTCCTTCATCTTCAAAATAAGTTTTATCTATATCCACACGCAAATTTTGATTTTTAAAACTCAGAACAACCGCAAACTCTGTTGTATCTGTTCTGTGCTCATATCTATAGCGCATTGCTGAAATATAATATCCCTTTTTTATTGATTCTTGCACAAATTCATTTGACCTAAGACCGCTTCCATTTAATACAGCTTGGCTAATACCCGATAAGGTTGACTCTTCATCACTTTCCTCAACCACTATTTCATCCTCGTCATCCTCATCAATCACTCCCTGCTTTACTGTTATTCCTGTTATTGTTTTTAATTGCCAAAATTTAAAATTATATGCCGCAATTCTATCAAAAAATTCAATCTTGTTTTTGCTACTGAGCAATTCTAAATTAATGTGTTTTACATACAACAACTCCTCTCCCTTAGATAGCTTCTGAATAAATCCTATAGCATTTTTAGTATCCACCGAGGATTGCTGTCTAATATCAACTATTACTTCCGTTTGTGAAACTTTTCTGATATTCATTCGTAAATACCTTTTTTCATACTCCAAAAATTTATTTCTTCCAGGAAGTTTTCTAGAATATGAAAATTGAATATATGCTCCATCATCGGTTCTGACAGGTTTCTCTAAAACGAATTCCTCTGTTTTTACAGCCTTTTGCTTGTTCATTTCATCCATCAACACATCAATAATATCTTCTTGTGTGCTTTTTCCCAATATTACATTCATCACTATTGACTTTTCATAATTTGTATCATTTGTCATCATATCTCGTATCTCTGATATTTCCTCTGCGCCCAAAAAGATAGTATACACTTGCTCTGCAAACTGTTCCACATTACTTGCCGTAAATATGATTCCCTTTTTTCTCAAATAATACTTTAATACTGCTGGCTTTAATTTTCTGTCTTCTATTAACCGTTTAAATTCAACGCAATCTACATATTGTGTTATCATAACTATACACCTCCAACATCAACTGGGGACAAATCCCTATTATCAATAAAATCGATCTTAATTCTATTCTTAATATCATCATTGATTGGATTATCAATTTGATAAAGAGTTTTGATAAAATTTTCTTTCACATATTCCACATCATCTTTTTTCCTTGGATAAAATACAAAAACTAATTCCTTTGCATCTTGAAACTGCAATGCCTTAAACATACTCCACATATATTCAAAACAAGTTTTTGAAATTTCATCAAAAGAAAACATTATTCTTCTTGTAATAGGCTTTAAATATTTATGTTCCCCTTCTACAACCTCAGTATTTTTAATATCTTGTGCAAATATATACTTAGAATACAGTTGATTTATAGTAATATATTTCCCTCTCGCCATATTTGAACCTTCAATACTTGGATAAACAAAATCAAATTCGTTATTATAATCCTTCTGAATTTTGTTTCTTAAGGCATTCCACCTATTTATTTCACTATTTCCTGCAACAAAAATGTTAATCGGATTTCTCCTTGACGGCACCTTCAAATTTGATAAATATTTATTAAACTTTTCGCCCTCAAAATGGTCATTAGCGTGTATCAATAGCAATCCTGTATTCAAATTCATGCTTCCGGTATGTATATTTTCTAACTCTGGAGCTGATTGAGCACACTCGATAGCATTTATCAACTCTAGTAACCATGTATTAATTTCTGATTGTGTAATGGATTTCATTTGTCGATTTTTGCATTCTACAACAACACCTTGCTTATCACCCAAATATGGATTGTAAAAATTCATTAACAAGTCCAAACCATGCGTTTGTTTTGCATGTGTTGTCTTTCTGCTACATTTTATTTCAGTATCTCTTGCCAACTCGTCCCATCCAAATCCCTGAAAAATATATTCTCCATATCCTTCTAATTTCTTTCCTATTTTACTAGCCTGTTCGCCCATAGCCACTTCCTCCTATTCATTAACACATAACTTTTATTATTTGTCTCAAAACCTCATCTTTCTCATCTTCTGTAACTTTACTTATAGAAATCTTCCCCGTTTTATATATGGTAATATTGGTTGCAATTGGATTTAATTTAAATGATATTACAACTATATTTTTTATGTAATGTTCAACAACTTCCTTTGGATTATCCAAACTTATCAAATTAACATTACAATTAACTAAAAGTCCTCTATCAATAATAATATCTGTTAGTTTCATCTTCTGAAACATAATAGTTTTGTCCAAACAAAGCCTATTAACAAGCTTTTCTATATCAATAAAGTATTCTGTAATTGAACATGCATATTTTGAAACAATTCCGATCAAAGTTACTATCTTCTGTGCCATCATTTTACTTCCAAAAACAATAAGTTTTCTCTCTTTAATTTGAATAAAATATTCTGCCACATTAATAATTTCTTCCTTTATTTCTTCGAATTCTTGAGTATTTATATTGTATCTATAATTCTTATGAATCTTTTTTTGCCAATACACAGCTCTCAAAAAATGTTCGTCGTATTCTTTGAAAATAAATCCTTGTGAATCATCTGCTTCCATTTTTCCATAATCATCAACAAGTCTCTTTAGATTATATTGTGAACCATTCTCAAACTGATACAAAATGATATTATCCATAAAAACTTCTCCTTTCCATACTGCAATTTATATAAACACAGTACTCATAACCCCATTCTCCATATCATCAATACTGTAAATCGTATCCATGACTTCGAATGTCTCTCTCAAATTACCTCTTGCACTCTTCCAACCAATTCCATCAGTAAACCATACAAAAGTAAATCCATCTATCTTATCCGCATGCTGAGATAGTAATTCATAACTTCTAGCAGTTTCATTTAACTTAGAACCACCACCGGTATAAAAATTTGTTTCAATACCATAAACCATGTTTTCTGTTTTTACAACAAAATCAAAGCGCTTGGAGGATTTCCCATCACTTGATAAAGACGACAAATCTAATCCCCATTTCGCTTCAATGTCTTTAATATACATTTCTTTAAAGTAATTGACATCCTTTACAAATCCTGCTGCAACTATGTACTTTTCAACTAAATCTTCCATTTGATGACCGCCACGATTTTTGCGACCATTAGAATCCAATCCGGTTTCGATACCTAGCGCATAATCTACAAGATTATTTACTAAATGATTTGCAATCAAATCAAACAATCCAGTCTTACGCATAAATACCTTGTACTGCTCCACGCTATAATTCATCCTCTTGAAGTTGTATAAAAATGCTCCATCTTCATCTTGTGCGTAGATTTCATATCCTCTTACAGCAAGAAGCAACGGAATACACTTCAATGTTTCAGGATATTTTATAACAATGTTTTCAAAATCTTCTTCAATATTTTTTGAACCAATTAGAGAATTCAAAATATTAAGTTCCACCTTGATTTCTTCTACATTTCTTAAAACCTTTTCAAAATCAATGTAGTAATCATAACTTGATATGCTTGGTCTGAACTTATTTAACCATTCATCAAAATCTCTCATTACTGACGCTCCTTTATCACGATTTCAATCTTTTCCTCCGAATATTTCCATATTACTTTACATGGATTATATGAACCATCTTCCGCTATCAAGCCCGAATCTTTGTATAATTCTGTAACTCCTGCAAGATACTCCTTGTTTTTTGCTATCGTCAATTCTTTTAATGGCAATCCATTAAATTCCACTTTAACTTTCTTAGCATCTTCTGATAGTAAACCAATTACAGCTCTTGGCAATCGCAAAATTCTTGCACGAATATCATTTGCAGATATTTGTTTATCAACTATCAACTTTACATTACTGTCTGCTTCTGAATTATTGTTTTCTTGACTTAAGTCATCTGATGAATTTTTTAGAGCATCCATTGCATTCTTACTAAATACTGGTGTAAATACAAAGCCAATCTCATTATCTATACAACTTTCTACTAACGCTTTACCATCAATCAAAATAATAGGTCGTGAAGGATCCATCTCAACAAATTCTTGTGTTTTCTTTGAATACCCTGCTGTAGTAATAAAAATACCTTTACTACCAGATGGCATTACTCCTCGCAAAGCTCTTACTTTTTCAATTGGAATTGTTGTTCCTGGTTTATTTCTTTTCGCTTGAACATAATACTCAACAGAATCTGCACCTGCTAAACCACCAACCCCATAACGAATGGCCTCTAAATCAATGCCACCATCTGACGAACGTTGTGTTACAACAACTTCATCAAGTCCTATCTTCTCAAGATAGACTTTTAAAAATTCTTCAAAAGCATACCCATTTTCAAAATATCCATAAAATTGCTCTAGAAACTCTTTTATTTTTTCTTCAGATATTTCAATATTCTTTCTCATCTACTTTTACCTTCTCCAATCTTTTCTTGGATATCTCCAAATATTCTTCACTAACATCTATTCCAACAAACTTCCGCCCTAATCGCACTGCCTCTACTCCGGTTGTCCCGGAACCGCAAAAAGGATCCAGTATAACTTGCCCTTCTTCCGTAGATGCCAATACAATCTTCTCAAGCAGATATTCCGGTTTCTGTGTAGGGTGCTTTCCTTCTGTTTTCTCTGAAGGTTTTGTCAATGCACCAGTCCACACATCCTTCATCTGCTTACCATCATTCATTTCTTTCATTTTCTGATAATCAAAAAAATGCCGAGACTTCTTATCATTCTTCTTTGCCCATAAGATGGTTTCCGTAGAATGTGTGAAGCATCGACATGCTAAGTTTGGTGGTGGATTTGTTTTCTGCCATGTTATGTTGTTGATTATCTTGAAGCCTTCCTGCTCCAATGCCATACCAATTGAATAAATATTGTGTAGTGTTCCTGATATCCATATAGTGCCGTTAGGCTTTAGTACTTTCTTACATAACTTAATCCACTTTCTGTTAAACTTGTGTTTTTCTTCGACGCTGGTTCCACTTTTCGAAAGCTTATCCCATGAGCCTTTATTTACTGAAATCATCTTCCCACCCTGACAAGTAATACCATCATTACTTAAAAAGTATGGCGGATCTGCAAATATCATATCCACAGATTCTGGTTTCATTTTAGTTAGAATTATAAATGAATCACCTACTATTAACTGTAATTCTTCAGTCTCGAAATATACTGGCACTTTTGTCCTAAAAAACTGATTCATATATATTTCGCTCCTCTATGATTAACGTTGTATTCCTGAAACAATATTATACAACTCTCCTACATCATTCCAATTTCTAGGTATATAACCATGTGCAATAGCTTTATCAACCGCATCTTCTATTTGATGGTTAGTATGCACTTTACAATATACTGCTTCAAGATACCTATAGAAACACATTTTTCTTCCTTGAAAACGTGCTCCTGGATAATTAATGTCCTCTTGAATAGCAATATAAAACATTAAATCAGTCAATTTTTCGAAAGAAAAACCATGTTCAAACGCCTGAAATAAAGATGTATGTATATTTACATGCCGACCTATTGTAGCAACATCCTCAATATATTTTTTCATATGCTGATAATTTTGCACAGTGGTCTTGCCATATAAATCATACATAATCTCAACATGCGAAATAGGGTGTTCACCATCCTCATCCACCAAATATACGCAATAATCACATTTGTTTCGAGTTGTCTTATATCCAGGATATCTTATCGCCAGTTGTGTAGAATCTTCATATATCTCTAATACTTGATAATAACTTTTTAAATTTTCCTTATTCTGCGTTAATTCTATTATCCTTCCATCGTTTGTCACATAATCAACAATTCTTTGTTGTTCATCAAAATATCCCATCGTTTTTTCTCCTTTAATAGTTGCATATAATCACTTCTTCACCAACTCTATTAGTTGCATCCGAATTAATCATACGCTTAACACTAACTACATCTATCCTATATCCCTTGTTACCATACAACTCATTTATCAATTCTGTATTATGATTTGTAAGCATACAATAGCAACCTCTAGCAGTTAATTCATCAAATAATTTTGCCAGTCTCTTATGACTTTCTATATCAAATCCTTCTTTTGTATACGACTCGAATGATGTAGGATTCAAAGGTGCATATGGACTATCGAAAAATACAAAATCTCCTTTTTCAGCATTCCTACAAGCAACTTCAAAATCTCCATCAACAATAGTTACACCTTGAAGATATTTTGAAACCTCCATAATAACCTTTTCATCAACAGATGTTCGACGGCTATTGTTGTACGGAACATTGAAAAGTCCTTTTCCATTTACACGATATAATCCATTAAAACAATGCTTATTAATAAATACAAACAATGCAGCCAATTCTACATCATACTCTGCTCTCATAAGTTTATCATTGTAATGCTCTCTGAGAGAATAATAATATTCCTTGCCATCATCTAGCATTTCTGAATCAAGTCTATTTATAGCCTCAAGAAATGCTTGTGGTTCATTACAAATCTGTCTATATGCATTTATTAATGCTTTATTTATATCATTTATAAGAGCATTTGCAGGCAACAATTCAAATGTAACCGCACCGCCACCTACAAATGGCTCATAATAATTATTAAATTTTTCCGGCATTCTCTCCTTTATCTGTGGTAATAACTGACGCTTTCCTCCAGCCCATTTCACAAATGGAGCTACATTTGAATTGCTCATTTCATTCCTCATCTCTGTTTTCTTAACCTTATCTATTAATTATACTTGCAAATATATAAAATAACAACTCCATTTTCTGAGTCATTTTACTTTTGAAATATGAAAATGTATTCATGTGCCAATAATAAGAAGTTGCGATTTTGTTCCTTCCAATAATCTGTTGATAAGCAATTATGCTGCTCCTTAATAATAATCTCTTTATTCATAAAACCTGCCTGTAAAAAGCATTCCATCATTCTAAAACCTAATGGAATAACCTTTCCATATTTTCTTACATCCCCTATCATTACAGCACACATTTTCCCCTTTTTTAATACACGATAACATTCTTTTGCAACTTTGTACATTTCATTTAAAAACGAGTCCACATCAAGCAAAGAAATATCTCCATCTATACCTTTGCTATATCTGATAATGTTTGCATATGGTGGATGAGTACAAATAAAATCAATACGACTATCTTTGATAAAATTCAAGTCAGTTGCATTTCCTTTTCGTGTAAATATTTTTGATTGTGTTTCACATTGAAATTGTAAATTTGTTTCAGAGATTGAAACTGATTGCGGATTGATATCAATACCTACCGCATTGCGACCTAGTAGTTTTGCCTCAACTAAGGTTGTTCCACTACCCATAAATTGATCTAAGACCCAGTCTCCCGGATTAGAATAACGAAGTATCAAATTTCTTGGTACATAAGGTGACCAATTCCCTCGATACTTTCCAGAATGTGTTGCCCAGTTACCTCTGTCTGGAAACGACCAAACTGTGGTTTGTTCTGGATGAAAATTATTTGGTTGTAAATTTATAAGACATACCTCCTTTATTAATTTTGTCTAATTATATAGTTCAAAACACCAACTAGACCCTTTGCAACAAAAACTTTATCCATTTCTGTTAACACCTTGTTCTTGTTATTCTCAGAAAGCTTATTAAAATCTTGTTGTATCTCCTGAACTTTATGTGTTAATTCGAACATAAACTTTTCATATTCTTGTTATTCTTCTTGAATGCTACTCATCGTTACTCCCCCTTCAAAATAATATAAATAATTCTATACCAATCCATCCCAAAAATCCACTATATTTTCCTTTCACAATAAGTGAATTTATCTCTGCATATTAAAGTGGGATAATATTCACAAATAGTGAAAGAGGTGTTCGTATGTATTTCAGCAACGATACTGACCTATATCGTGTTATAGGTGCAAATATAAAACATTACAGAGAACAAGCTAAACTAACACAAGTACAGTTAGCAGAACAAGCCAAAATAAGTATCAGCTACATCTCAAAGATTGAAGCTACCGGATGTGAGAAAAGCTTATCTATATCCGTTTTAAACCAGATTGCTAATGTACTTGGTGTTGAAATCATTAATTTTTTTAAGGAGGTAACAACATCATGAAACTCATCGAAGCACAGAAAAGAATTGAAAAACTTGCTTATATTCCTTTCAAAGAATATTTATCGCCTGAACAAGTTCAGGACGCAATGATGAAAATCAACAAAGGTAAAACAGGTCAGCTATTAGAATTAACTATTGGATTAAATCTTTCCAATACAACCCTTGATTTTGAAGATGGTGAATTGAAAACAAACAAATGTGACAGAGCTGGAAAACCATTAGAAACAATGTTTATAACACAGACTGCTTCCATCATTGATGAATTACTGTCTAAGCGTAAATTCCAAGACACAAAATTGTACCAAAAATTTCAGCGTTTATTATATGTCCCAATTAGTAAAGATGGAAATCCCGAAGATTGGATGTACTTAACTCCAATCCAAGTAGACCTATCATCACCTAAGTATTCTGAACTCGCTAAGCAACTAGAAGAAGACTATTACAATATATGCGAACAATTAAATCAGCAATTATCAGAATCTAGTAAGGCTACTTTACATACTGCCAGTGGAGAATTCATTCAAATTCGTACTAAGGATTCAAAACCATATCATCCTATATACTCAAATATTTACGGAAGAGAAATATCTGATAAGAATAGAGCATTCTATTTCAAAAAGGAATTTATGAAATATATCACATCTCTTGAAAATTAATCTGGTGGGAGTTACACTTTAGAGCTCATGCTATGACTTTTTCATAGCATTGCCTTTTTCAAAGTTGCTCCCACCATTTTTGATGCTATGAATTTTTAATAGCACTGCTATGAAATTTTCATAGAAATGCACTATGACATTCATAGCATCCATTCTTACCTTTTCCACACATCTCTGACCTTCTCCCCTATCCAAAGCTTGAATTTTTCCAACATATTCATTCCCTCTATAACAAATTGCTTCATAAATTCATATGCCTGATTTAACTTCTCCTTTAAGTTCTGGTTCTCTTCCTTTAACACCATATTCTGATATCGTAGCTCGATCACCTGCTCTTTCAGATAATCTTCCCCATCCATCTCTTGCATTAATTGCAACTTTAACTTCTTTGCTACAGTTACTTCAGTTTGAGCGTTTCTAAGCTCAATCTTTGCTATTTTCAAAATATCATTAATATCATCAAGTTTCTTTTTAACAACATTCAACTCATTTTCTTTTTCACTGATAATGCTATTAAGCCTTTTCTCCGTAAATCGCTTCTCTTTTTCATATTCTACACGAGTTTCCAATAATAGCTCTTTAACCTCTTTTAACTCACTTTCTGCCTTTTCAATCTCAAGCTTAATTTTGACATACTCAGCTCCATTTTCGGCAATCATCTTATCAATCGCCGCCTTAGAAGCTTCTTGTTCCTCTTTGTATCTTACCCTAGCCGCTTCAATTTCCTCTTTCTTATCTGCCAATTCAACTTCAAGATTACTTAGTAACTCATCACATCTTACAATCTCTTTTTCGCGTTCCTGCTTCTTGTAATCTAATACAGATAAATGTGGATTATGAGTACCTTTCTGTTCCCACTCAATTCCATATTTTTGCATAATTCCGGCAAGTGATTCTTTCTCTGCTTCTGCCCATTGCTGCCATTCTGTGTAGCCTTTTCCTTCACTTTTAAACCCTCTGCTTGCAAGTGCTCCCTTAAGACTATTCTTAGTTTCCAAACCTCGTGTACATCCAGATACCCATGGCACAAAGTCAATGTGCATATGCGGTGTTTCCTCATCCATATGAATATAAGCACCAATTACATATAGATTAGGATTATTTTTTATAAATTCAAATAAATACTCTTTAAGTATTTGTTTTGCCATCTTTCCAACACTCGAACCCACATAGCTATCATCACAGTTTCCAATCTGTACTATAACTTCATAGAAAAGTTTCTCCTGCTTAC
>JAFQCK010000004.1 GCA_017416465.1 Lachnospiraceae bacterium
ATTAACGTACTCTATAGAATCCAGTATCAGCTCACTATAAGTTGGTCTTAATGAATAGTATTTGCCTTTTTCAATAAAAGTACCTGCCTTTTTAGGAGTTAACATTGCATATCCATCCGTATACTTTTCAGGGCAATAACATATTCCCGGATATTTAATTAACTCTTCATCATAAAAATATATCCCTTTTTCAATATATTCCTTTACTCTTGCATTTACATATGTTCCAGATTCAATCTCTTTTTTTACTTCTTCATACCCTTTACCTGTATACATATCAACTACATAATCATAATTCATATTAGGCATAGTACTTTCTATTATCTGCATCTGTTCTTCAAATGAAAGAAAATCTTTTCCTTCCATCACTAATAAATGTAATTTACTAATAGGTCCTTCTGCACCCTCATATATTCTGATTCCCTCTCCATATAAATTCGGATAATCATTATTCTCAATCTTATTCTTAGCTTCCAATAAATCATTACCTATTTCCGAAATAGATATTTTTTGTTTCTCAACATCTGAATCTAACTTAAAATCACTATAACCTGATTTTTCATTTACATACTTATTATTCATATTTGTATTGACAACTATATACACTATGGAAATAATAACTAGTGTTATACTTGGAATAATTATTTTTTTCCCATTTTCACACACCTCATTTAACTAACTTTTAATTAAATTATACTTACGCATATAACATTTTCAACCACCCACTCCTGAAACGACATTTTTTCAGCATAAAACGACATTACTTTTTTATTTTACCATTGCTATATCCATATAATAAATTCTTCAATGTATTTTGTCAACTATTACTTTTATTATCTAGGTATTGATTTTTATAAGTCTTCTGCTACAATATTATTGAATTCAAGTCGAGGTATATATATACATGAAACGCGATGATAGCTTTAAACGAGGTAAAAACAATATCGAAATGATATTGCTTAATATTTTGTGCGATGATGATTATTATGGTTATCAACTTTCACAACTTGTTAGCGAATATTCAAAAAATATGATATCCATTCCTGAGGGGTCTTTATATCCCGCTTTGTATAGATTACAGGAGAATGGGTTTATTAGTGCTGAAAAAAAATTGGTAGGAAAAAGACTGGAACGAATTTACTATCATATCGAACCGGCTGGAAAAGAATATTTAGAAACACTTATAACAGATTATAATCACCTTAATCAGGCAATTCACAATATTTTATCTCACAAACCTATACAACAGGAGGAATAATTTATATGAATAAGGAAATTTCTGATTTTTTACGTACAGTAAAAATTTCTTTTCCTATCTTTAGAAAATCTGAAAAGCGCTTTTATTCAGATTTTCGTAACTCTGTAAATGATTATGCAGAGAATAACCCACAATGTACAATACTTGATTTATATAACCATTTTGGTTCACCAAAAGATATTGTAATTACATATTACAATAATATGGATTCAGATGTTTATTTGACTTTAATGAAAAAAACTCGTTATATAAGAAATATTTTCATTTCAGTTTTAGTAACCCTTGCTTTGTTAGTGGTAATAGCAACCGGATTTTTTATAGCTGCTAAACTTGAATATGATAAATATTCTATAGACCATTTAGAGACTACTATAACCGAAGATGGGGTATCAACTAATATAACTGAAACTATAATTGAAGAAGTTGAATAGGGGGATTTTTATAAAAAATCACCATATATGCCGGATTTACTAATCAACAACCTGCTATATGGTGATTTTATTATTTGTAGCTGTTCAAAGTCAAACAAATTTGAACAGCTACATTATTTTTTAATAAAAATTAATGCTTGAAGTCTCGAACCTTACTTGGTTTGAATCCTCTTTTATCATCTATGTTATTTAATTGTAATATATTTTTGATTACTACTATTCGGCTTGTCTGGAATTGTCATTGCTAATCTTCCCTGTTCCAAAAGTGGCTTTATATACTTTCTTACAGTTTTTCTATCCTTATAACCTAACCTCTCTGCTATTTCAATAATTCCTCTAGGCACACCACAAAACTCTAAAATACATTCTGTACGTTTTATATATTCACTATCTTCCTCAATAAAAGGATTGACTTGGGGATTGACTTGGGGATTGACTTGGGGATTGACTTGGGGATTGACTTGGGGATTCAACTCCAGCTCTACCTTGCTAAATGGTATTGAAACCAAAATCGAATTTTCTCTAAACTCATAAGTTTCCTTCCCATAAATCTCCGTAATTTTAGGAACTCCACGTCCGGTACGCTCACTAATATGCAGTTGTAAAAACATGTCTGAAAGCTTTTGATTTACCGGTATTGATTCCCCTGCGTAAAAGCCTTCTATAGTTTGTCCAGGTGGAATTTTACCCCGCGACAATATTTCAATTCTGTCACTAAATACCGTAATCATAGGTGCATTCCCTGATGTCCATTGATTATGAACAAATGCATTTATAATAGCTTCTCTAAATGCTTCTTCATCAAATAACGGTACTTCTTTGCGTTCAACCTTACGTTCACGTTCATCTGCTTGCGGAACATTTAAAACTTCTCCATATTCCAACACCTTATCCAATGAGAACAAAAGGCACGTATTTCCAAATTCTCTTACAGAGTACATTGTTGAAGACTTATCTGTTCCTTTAAATATAGCAAAACGAATTGGAATATGACTGTCATCAGAAATCAACTGTGCTAACAGATTATATTTACCATTTTCTGTCAACAGCCCTAAGTTCTTCTTAAAATTTCTTTTATTTAATACAACTCCCTTAGCTGCATAGTATACAAACAATTTATCAAATGTTAAATCCTGATACTCTGATTCTGTATTACACATTGTTGGCAATCCAACTCTTAACACATAAAATAAATTTGATTCTCTCTCTGGATATTTATTCAAGTTTACTTTACTTGAACCAATTCTAAGATATCTATTACCATCAAATCCAGTTGGTATCTTTAAGGCAGCTGGAATCACCATAACAACTACTCTTTTACCATCTATAACAATTTCATGAAAAGAAAAATTATTATCCGGCATAATCTGCCTTGCAAGATAATGCTCTAATGGTTCATTTTTCACATCAACTCTATAATCAAATGTCGTTCCTGTTATCTCATGAGTTTCATTATTCACACCCCATACAAGATATCCATACTCTTCCCCTTCCAATGCTGCCGCATTAGACAATGAAGAAATATATTCACCTATACCATATGCCTCATACCAGTTTTCTTTGAATTCAAACCAATTTGCTTCTGTTGGATATGCGATTAATTCTTTCACAATTTTGTTCAAATCCATCTATATCAACTCCTAATTCTCCGTATAATGATATTATATCTTTAATATCTTAATCTTACCACGAAAAATATTATTTTTACAACAACAAAAACCTATACACTACTTCAATATTATATTAATTTATTTAAAAAAGTGGATGGGGTAGGACTCGAACCTACGTTGTTTCTCGTGTAACAGATTTACAGTCTGCTGCCTTCGCCACTAGGCATACCCATCCATAATGACTCCCGCGGGACTTGAACCCTGCACTACCGACGTGAAAGGTCGGTGTCCTAACCATTAGACTAGGGAGCCTTTAAAGTGTCGCCGCCAAGCAACACTATTATAGATTATAAATTTTCCTAAAAAGCTTTTTTGTAATTTATTAAGAATTAATTTTTCAAATTCTTATATGAACTCATATATGTTCACATTGTTATGCACTGATTTTCATCTGAGCATTATCATTATTCTTTAAATCTTCTGACACTTTAGTTTCACTAGCATCTGCCACATTATCAACAACTAAAATATCATCTATATGTATATGAAATATTGTCGCTAATACAATCAGATTATCAACTGTTGGCAATGTTGTTCCATGTTGCCACTTGTAGATTGCCTGTGGTGTTGTAAATCCAAATATATCCTGTAAGTCTTTTACTGAAAGACCCTGCTTTTCTCTTAATCTGACAATATTTTGTCCTGTCTTTACCATATCAATGGTTGGTATACTAAACATTTCTGCCTCCTAATCTGGCAACCGGAAATTGTAGGAGGTTATGAGTCAAAGCTTTTACTTTTCTCTTAATATATGTAACAGTTCAGATACAAGTCTTAAACAGTTACATATATTTTTCCTAACATTTTCAGTTTGCCTTAAAATTATATATTGGTTTCATTACATCAATGACATCAACTGATTCTTTAATTACATCTATAATATCTTCTAAAGACTTGTATGCCATTGGTGCTTCATCTAAAGTTGCTTCATTTACGGACGTTGTATAAATTCCTTCCATAGCTTTTCTATATTCATCCATATCTAAATTTTCTTTTGCTTTTTTTCTTGACATAAGTCTACCTGCTCCATGTGGTGCAGAATAATTCCATTCAGGATTTCCTTTTCCTATCGCAAGAACACTTCCATCTCTCATATTAATTGGAATCAGCACTTTTTCTCCTTTATGAGCTGCTATTGCCCCTTTTCTTAAAATCATTTCATCTGTATCAATATAATTATGAATTGTATGGAAAGCTTCTCCTCCTATCATGCCTGTTTTTTCAAGAATAATCTCTGCAATCTTTTCACGATTACGTCTTGCAAATCTCTGACAAATTTCAACATCATATAAATAATCCTCAAAATATTCTCCATATAGGAAACATAAATCTTCAGGTATCGAAGCTTCCTTTCTTTCCCACGCAATATTTTTTAAAGCTTCCTGAATTTCATTTCTTCTGCCTGCTTCTTTATATTCTTTAATAATTGCATCTCTTTTCTTAAAATAATCTTCTTTTCCCTGATTTAAATCTACTGCAAGCTTCTGATAAATCTCTGCTACCTGCTTTCCAAGATTACGGCTTCCTGTATGAATAACAAGATATTTTGTTCCATCTTTTGCTTCATCTACTTCTATAAAGTGATTACCTCCACCAAGTGTTCCAAGGCTTCGTTCTAACCACTTTGTATTGCTAAGACTTCTGTAACAGCGAAGTGACTGAAAATCAAACTTCTCCTTTCTGCCATCCCAGATATGCATTCCTGATGGAATAAAATGTGCTACTTCATCTAACTTTTCAAAATCTATATCTACATTTCCTAAATTTACAGTGTACATTCCACAACCAATATCAACTCCAACAATATTGGGCACTGCCTTATCTATAATTGTCATTGTTGTTCCAATTGTACATCCTTTGCCTGCATGAACGTCAGGCATAATTCTAATCTTACTGTCCTTTGTAAATTCGTAATCACACATTCTTCTAATCTGCTCGATTGCTTCATCTTCAACTACTTTTGCATAGCATATAGCTGTGTTAATTTTTCCTTCTATATTAAACATTAATATCATCTCCATTTCTTTGTTAAAATCATTGTTTTTGAGGACTACAAGCTCGAAAAAACTTCGTTTTTCCTCACTTGAGGACTTCGTCCTATACGAAGAATAAAAACTTCGTTTATGAATGCAAGCATTCCTAAACTCTTTTTTATTCTTCGTGCAGTCCTCATAAAACAAAAGTACCACTTACCCATAGAAGATAAGTGGTACAAATTCTTAAAATTATGTTCTTCAAAATAGATACAAATCTATTATCAGACCTTAACACAGAACTGATTTTCCATTATCTTAAATGAGCATATAAAAGCTAAGCTCTGACTAGGGAGTTGAGCTTTAATTGATTCATATTCATAATAATTAATAATCATTACTGTGTTCATCATAATTTCCTTTCCGGACTTCGTAGTCCACTTTTTCTTATTGTGCAACTATAACACGTTTTTTCTTTTTTGTCATTATACCTGTGGTATAAAATCTTTTAAAATCTGTTGAATAATCTTAAATTCATCAAAACTATTTTTCCCCTACTTCTATTATATGTCCATCCGGGTCATATATTCTAATTGCCCTTTTTCCCCACTCTTCTTTATTAAACTCATTGACATATTCAATCTTATAACTGCTTTTTTCTAATTTGTCAATAAAAGAATCCAAATCGTACTCTTCAAAATAAAGTTCGAATGTATTCGAATATGGAACAACTTCTTTTTTAGTAAATTCTTCCCAAGCTTTTCTCTCTTGTAAAACAAGTCCTTCCGAAAGAATTACATTTCCACCAAAATCAGTTATAACCTGCAAACCAAATATATCTCTATAAAATGCTTTTGATAATTCAATATCATTTACAACAATTAAAATATTTTTTAATTTCATAGACACCTCATCATCTCTCAATTATAATGTCCAATATACTTTCATTCTTTTATGCCAACTCATTAAATCTTAACTTATTTCTACTTCCTATTTATCAATCTTTTCTGCATCCCTTGTCCAAACAGTTCCGGTTAATCCAATCTCATCTTCATAAAATACAGGCTTTTTCCCTTGTTTTTTCTGTTTTTCATAATTGTCCAAGGTTTTAAATGCAATTTTACTAAGTATGAAAATCGCAATAATATTAACAATCGCCATAAATCCCATACTTATATCTGCAATATTCCACACCAGTTCTAAGTTAGATTGTGCTCCTAAAAATACTGCTATCAGACAAGTACATCGGAATACATTAAGTAAAACTTTACTATTTTTTATAAATAAAATATTTGATTCCGCATAAAAATAATTGCCAATAACACTACTAAAAGCAAATGCAAATATCGAAATTAAAATAAAATGTATTCCCCATTCTCCTACATTTTTACTTATTGCAGCTTGAACATATTGTATGTTTGTTTTTCCTTCAACACCTGAAATAAGTAACATCATTGCTGTACTTGTACATATTAAAATCGTATCAATAAATACTGAAATAATCTGTACTAAACCTTGCTTTACAGGATGGACAACATCTGCTGATGCCGAAGCATTAGGTGCACTACCCATACCTGCTTCATTTGAAAACAAACCTCTCTTGATACCGATAACTACAGCACTTCCTGCAAATCCACCAGCCATTGCTTTAAAATCAAATGCATTCTTTATAATTAATGCAAAGATATCCGGAAGTTCTGTAATATTCATTATCATAGTAACTAATCCCATCATAATATATACAACTGCCATTATCGGTACTATAACTGATGAAATAAAACCAATTCTATGAGCCCCACCCCATATTATAAGCCCTGTCAACACTGCAAGAACAATTCCCACAATCATCGGGTACATTGTATTAGAATAATCATTTATATAATACTCTAATGTTGAAGATATATTATAAGACTGCAAACCATTAAATCCATATGCAAAACATATAATTAAAAGTATTGAGAATAAAATTCCCATCCAACGTTTACCAAGGGCTTTTTCCATATAATATGATGGACCACCTCTAAACCCGCCATTTTCTTTTACCTTATAAACCTGTGCCAAAGTACTCTCTACAAATGCAGATGCACCTCCAACTAATGCCATAATCCACATCCAAAATACTGCCCCCGGACCACCCGAAGCTATTGCAGTCGCAATTCCTGCAATATTACCCGTTCCTACTCTTGATGCAGTAGAAATCATTAATGCCTGAAATGAAGATACCTTCTTTTCACCTTCTTTACTTACTTCAGACTTTTCTAACATTGATTTAATTCCATCTTTTAAAAGCCTGAACTGTACACCCTTTGTTCTAATTGTAAAATATAATCCTACTCCTACCAACATAATAATCAGTACATATGTGTACATAAAATCATTAAGTTTCGTTAAAACATTATTAAAACTCATTATTTGTTTTCCTTTTCTTTTTTCTTTTTGCCTGTCTGATAAAATGACAGAATTAGATACATTCTACCATAAATACTTATTTAACAAAACAGAAATTTTTCATTTAAAAAACGATACCAAAATCATATACATTAATGTTTTGATATCGTTTATTATGGTTATTTATTAGTTAAATATTTATTACAAATTCTTAAATTCTACTGTCAAAATTATTTCCACTTAAAATTCCCTGTTCAAATGATTTCTTATTCTGACTAAACGCATCATCTTTATATGTCTTCATAATGGTAGTTGTTGTTCCACCTGAAACGTATGATCTTCCACATTCCGGACATATAGAAGTTCTAAGAGATACTGTTGCAGATACAAGTTCCTTATTCTCCTTGCTTCCCTCTGCAATTGCATTCGCAACATGCTCCTTCTCATGTCCCATTACCTTGCCATATGATGCTTCCGGTGAAATTTTTCCGGGAGCCTTAAAAGACACCATCTCATCAGAGCCATCCTGATATTTTCTATTTGCACACGTCTGACATTCGCTAGGATTTACCTTACCTGTATCAGTCATACTCTTAGAACCTAATATATCTGTCATATTGTGTGCATTTTCAACACAAAATCCTGAATTAATAGGATTTAAACTTGAATTTGCGATTGAACTTATCATATGGCAACATCTCCTTAACTAAATAGTGTACGTTGTTTATCACTGACTATATTATACACATCTGCCACAAATTATTCAACCTATGGCATATAATTTATAGCAGTTTTAATTGTCTTTATTATTCATAACTTCTTATTTCATACCATTCCATTCATACTTTTTATTTATGGTTATTCTATCATAAATTAGTAACCAATCGAAACATTTTTTGTATATAATAAAAAAAATTAAGAAAATTTCAAAAAAAATATTTTCATATTGGAAAATCTGTGCTAAAGTATGTGTGTTAATATTTTAATGATATCCATATGTGAAGGAGATATTTAAGATGAAGAAGATTTATGAAGGCAAAACAAAAGACGTGTATAGTCTTGACAACGGAAATGTAATGTTAAAATTCAAAGATGACTGTACTGGAAAAGATGGCGTATTTGATCCGGGCGAAAACAGTGTTGGATTAACAATCGAAGGTATTGGTAAAGCAAACCTTGAAACATCTATCCACTACTTTGAATTATTAAAAGATGCTGGCATCAAAACACACTATGTTAGTGCTGACGTAGAAAATGCAACTATGGAAGTTCTTCCTGCAACAGTATTCGGTCATGGTTTAGAAGTAATCTGTCGTTTAGTTGCTACAGGTAGCTTCATCCGCAGATATGGTGAGTACATCGAAGATGGTACTGTTTTAGAAGGTGGCTATGTTGAATGTACATTCAAGAACGATGCTTTAGGTGATCCACTTGTAACAGGTGAAGGTCTTGCAGCTCTTGGTGTTATGACTCCTGCTATGTTCGAAAGTATGAAAGAACAGACTTTAAAGATTACAAAAATCGTTGCTGATGATTTAAAATCAATCGGTCTTGATTTATGGGATATCAAATTTGAATTTGGTTACAACAACGACGAAGTTATCCTTATCGATGAAATCGCATCAGGTAACATGCGTGTTTATAAAGATGGAAAGATTGTTGACCCTGTAGAGTTAACAAAATTAATCTTAAATAGATAATTTATTTCTAAATAAAATCCCTCTATTCAGTATTGAGGTAACCCTAAAAAGCTAGATTTTTTTAAGCGTAGCAGTTATAATGACTGCTACGCTATTTTTTTTCATATTTATGTTGTCACACTATACTATAAGTTATTTAACAATCTTCAAATCACTTCCACCGCTCACTATAAAACCTACATCACCTGTCTTTTCTCCCGCAACCAGCTTTCCATTGTAGTCCTTAGAAGCAATATTCAATGTTTTGTCATTTACTGTATAATCTGCATTCCAGCCATCTGAAAATGAAATACTTTCATTAAAGTTCACAGAAACAGACCAACTATCTATATCTTTTCCTGATATATTCTCCACAATTAAAGTATATTGATAAAATGTTTTTCCACCGGATTCCCAACTGTTACTTAGTGTTTCAGTATATTTTACATTGCCTGTATTGCTTGTCGACCCCTGAGCATTTGACAGTGCACTATTTGTAGTATTATTTGTTTGTGAGTTAGTCTGCAAATTAGTCTGTGCATTTTGTTGTGAATTTTGTTGTGAATTTTCTTGTCCGATAGTTTGTGCATTGTTGTGTAATGATGATTTTCCTGTCAGCATTTCATATATCCACTTACCATTTTCACTCAAATCTTCTGTTGCAAAACTTGCTACCTTATTGCAATTTTCTTTAAAAATCGCAGATGTTTCATTTTTATTGGACAGATTCCAAGCAACATAACTAATGTCATACTCATTCATTGTCTTAATCCAGGCATTTGACTGATTAATATCAATTCCACCATTACCACTTGCATCACAAGTTCCAAATTCTGTTACAAATATTGGTATACCGGCATTGACAGCCTTCACCATTCTATCCCTAAGTGAGTCTGTATGTGTTGCTGCATAAAAATGAAGCGCATACATAATATTATCATATCCTGTAATAGGGTCAGAAACCACCTTATCTACTTCCTGTGACCAAGTAGGTGTTCCAACAATAATTATGGCATCACTGTCATTTGCCCTAATTACAGGTATTATTTCGTTTGCATATGCTTTTATATCCTGCCATGAAGTACCACTGTTAGGTTCGTTACAGATTTCATATATAACATTATTAAAATCTCTAAACTCTTTAGACATCTCATCAAAAAATTGTTTAGCTTCGGTTTTATTGGTTAAGGGATTCGCATCCTGTAAAATATGCCAATCAATAATAACATACATATTCGCATTTGTAGCAAATTTAACTCCATCTTTAACTAACTGTTTAAGTTGTTCTTTATTGCCTCCACTACAATATCCCCCCGACTCTGCAGTATACATTGCAAGCCGTATCACATTTGCATTCCATGTATTTTTAAGTTCTGTGAAAAATTGCTGATTTATGTACTGTGGATACCATGCTATACCATGTGTACTTACTCCTCTAAGTTGCACCTTGTTGCCATTTTTATCCACAAGCTTATTCCCTGAAACTTTTAAACTTGTATTTTTTTCACTTTTTTCATCTTTAATACTTTCTCCTAAACTATCGCTGGAATTTTCTTCTTTCTGTATGGTAGTTATTGGTTCATCTTCTTTAGTTTGTTCTATAGTTTCTTCTATAATTTCTCCTTTAGTTTGTTCTATAGTTTCATTTTCTTTAGCCGTATCATTTTCAATATTTAAATCTTTTATTTCTCCCAAGTTTCCTGCGGAATTTTTCTTCTCATTACTCTTTTTTTTTCCGCAAGTAAACGCACTTACTATAATAGCTAATATTATAAAAACGATTATACCTATTTTTATCTGCTTATTATATTTTTCAAAGAATTGCATTAATAATCCTCTTTTCCGAGCAGTATTATCAAAAAATCCTAAGTGAATTCTAAAATTTTTTTCACATCAGATATTATATTTGTTTTCGCTCGTAAACAAACTTTTAATGCAATTATACCAAAGTATCTTTTTTATTTGTAGACTTTTCTTTCTCAAAGAAAAAGCAATTATTATTTCCGTCACATATAGCTAAAAATACATTTTTTATATCTTTTACCGCATGAATATCCATCTGTTTACTAAGCCATTTTTCATCTCGACCAATATGTCTTAAATTATCAGGCATTATTTTCCCTTCCATAATAACATTTGAAAATACATAAGATTTTTCAGGTTGCAATTTCAAATCTTTAGGTGTAACCGGTCTGTTTTCTGACTTAGGAAGAAAACTTATTTTTCCATTACACTCTAAAACCGCATCCTGGATTTCTGATAAATCAAAATATCCGTCCGACCTTGCTGCCATCAAAAATTCATGTAAATCTATCTTATTTTTCTTCATATTTTCATAATAAAATCTGTCATTATGATATAAAACATATGGTCGCCCAATTATTACTCTCCGTAATTTCATAGATTTTTCTGATATAAAAGAAAGAAGTACTGTAGCTGCCGCATACATTGTCATCGCAATCAAAGGTTCTATTACATTGTCTTTTGTCATTGCTACTTCTGCTGCAATTGAACCTATTGTTATTCCATTTATATAATCGAAGATACTCATTTGAGAAATCTGTCTGCAACCTATCCACTTTGCAAGAAGAAATAATACTATTATAGATACAAGAGTATGAATAAAAACCTGTAGATACATTTTTCTCTCCATTCAAGCAAATTGTTTCTGTTTAGTATTACATATTAGTTTATTTTTTATTCAAATGCTTTTTTACACATTATCACTTTTTTATTCCCATATACCTACCTGTATGCTTCATATATTTCTCATATTCTTTACCAAATATATTACTCATATGTCTTTCTTCCTGTAAAATCTGTAAATGTAACATAACACTTGCCCATATTGAAGCTAGCAACAACGGAATATTAAAAAATATAAGACAAACAGATATATATAATAAATCGAAACCTACAAATGCAGGATTCCTACTAATTTTGTATATACCATTTGTAACCAATGATGTTTTTTCTTCAGGTATGCCAACCCTCCAACTTGTTTTCATTGTAATTACAGCCATCGCAAAGAAAATAATTGCAATAATTCCAACTATAATGCCAAGAATTCTAATCTCTTTTGTAAAAAATTCTTTTACTAAAAATATACTAAAAACACTTACAACACAGTTTGTTACAGTTGCTACGCTAACTAGTCTTTCAATCATTAGCACATTCTTAGGCTTATTTCCTTTTCCCATCTGATTAGTTTTAATTGATTGCTTATTCTGAATAATAAGCTTTGAAAAATAAAATATGTAGAATATTAATAAAATTAGAATTGCTGATACTTGATAAATCATAATGTTTCTCTCCTTATTTCTTGTTGTTTTTATTTAATATTAAGATAAATAAATATTTAAGATTGTTTTTATATATGAATATATAATCATATGTTTATTTATTTGTCAATAATCAATAAAAAAATACCATCATAAATAATCTTATGACGGTATTTCAATACTATTATCCTAACAGCAATCAGTCCAAAGTTTGTATTTGCCACAATGAAGACATCTAAACAAATATCCCGCTAATGAGCATCCTTTAGTAAGCCATTCATTTTATTTTTATCTGCTACATCCTCTGCATATTGGATAAATTCTCCTTCAAACTTCTTAGCAGCTTTTCCATTAGAAATACACTCCATGCAAATACAATATATATCAGGCTCACAATACATATTTTCTACATATACACTAACCTTATTTCCGCAACACTGACAAATCTCTTCACCATATATTACTTTATCAATAACTTTATCAGTATCATATATGTTTGGATGATATTTGAATTTTGATAAATTATTATTTATAAATATCTTCTTCTCATTCATATCAACTACTGCTTTCACCCCATATTGCATTGCACATCTCGGTGTTGCATGCCCAAAATTCACATTAAAAACAATTGGAAGTTCATTATTATCTACAACATTTATAAGAATATCTTTATATTCCTGATAGTAAGTTTCATCCTGTGGCTTTCCTACCAAAACTCCATTTACCACATCAAATACGCCTCTATTTTTAAGTGCAATTAATTCTTTTTCAAAAAGCTTAGGCTCAGGCTTTTCCTCGCAAGTTTCAATAAATAAAATTTTTCCTCTCCATTCTTCTTTAGATGGAAATAGTCCATATTTCTCACAAAGTTCTTTTTCATCTTCATATCTGTTTACAGTTAATATATCGTAAAAACTTTCCAGACAACCACCTAATAACTCTCCCTGAAAGATTTCATTTCCCTGTAAAAGTTCAAATCCCCTTTCTTCTTTATGAGATTTTCTATCTGTACCAATTGCATTTCTTGAAAAATCCTGTCTCTCCTCATACCATACTTGACTTGATTTAATCTCAGAATATTCATTTCCTTCTAAGTAGCTTTCAAAAGCCTCCCTGCTATATGGTAACATTTCATCAGCAATCTCTCCCAAATCACATATAAAGTTCGGTCCATAATATGTAGATAATCCTAATTTATAAAACATCAAATGGTTGATTGTAGTATCTGAAAAACCGGTAAATAGTTTAGGATTTTTATTTACTGCCTCGATAAATTCTTCATCTTCCATCAAATACGGCAATAGTCTATATGTATCATCACCACCTATTGCACAAATTATCCCTGCAATTGAATCATCTAAAAAAGCATCTTTTAAATCCTTTGCTCTCATTTCAGGATGGTTTTGCAAATATTCAATTCCTTTTAATGCATTAGGCATAAATACCGGCTCAAGTCCATAGTCTTTTAATCTTTTAACACCTATTTCAATATTATGGCTACAAAAATCTTCACCTAACATTCCGCTTGATAAACTAACAATTGCTACCTTATCACCTTTTCTTAATTTTCTTGCATATTTCATAACTAAACTCCAATCTTGATTGTTTTTCTCATCAGATTTCTTAAAATCTTATTTTTTTAATATCTTATTTTTTCTTTAATTTCTTCTTTTTCTATTCAATTTTTCCATTTTCAAATGCATTTTTAACTTCGATTAAATCAGAATACTTGCCTTTTATAATCTGTAAAATTTCCTCATCAGGTTGCCACAAATCAGGAACCATTATTGGCTTACAGCCTGCTCTATATGCTGACAACAATCCATTTTTTGAATCTTCAAGAGCAATGCAGTCCTTTGGATTTTCATTTAGCATTTCACAGGCTTTTAAATAAATATCCGGTTCCGGCTTTGATTTTTTAATCATATCGCCACATATAATTACCGAAAAATAATCCTTTACACCTGCATCATCCAAATTTTTTTCTACTACTACTCTTGAAGAAGATGACGCTACTGCTAATTTAGCTTTTTCTTTTTTCAAATATTCCAATAAGGTATATAATCCTGTTTTTATAGGAACTTTATTTTCTCTATAATACTTTTCTATAAATTCTTTAGTATATTTACTTAAATCTTTTTGATTATATTTGTTACCAAACTCTTCTTTCCAAATCTCATAAGAGGCAACACTATTCATGCCTAGAGTTTTATAAACCATATATCCCGCTTTTCCAACGCCCATCATTTCTCCGGCATAGTCCCAAGCCTCTATAAACACCCTCTCAGTATCAAACATTAATCCATCCATATCAAATATAACATTCATTTTTTTACCATCCTTTAAATAGTATCATCTATAATTAATTTTTATTAAATACTTTCTCCATAACATCATACTCAAGTACTACTCCATTTTTTACAGGATATTTCTCATTTTTGATTACTAAAAATCCTTGTTTTTCATATAGTAAAAGTGCTGGTAGAGAAGCATCAAGATATGCTTTATCAAATTTCTCACTAATTTGTTTTTCAATATTTTTCAATATAAAAGTCCCATAGCCCTTTTTCTGATATTGTGGTAGCACATAAATTCTTGTGATGTGATTATCTATAAAGCAACCTGTTGCTACAATATTATTATCTATCCTTAGTAAACTCACACATCCTGCTTCTATATCTTTAGCAATATTATCTCTACTATGATGTTCACTGAAAAAATCTACTATTTCAGTTTTATAATACTTAGGGTAAATTGTTTTTATAGTATGCTGTACTACATCATATATAGAATCTAAATCTTTCAGGCTTGCTAATTCATATACCATAGTTTGTTCTCCATTTCGCTTCTGTTATCTTTAATTCCGCTACAGAATGTGCATCTAATCCTATAATAGTCTTTGCACAGTCTGGTACTAAATCCCAAAACTCTTTCCAATACTGATTCTTTTTACTCATAGATGATATGTTCCGTTCCAATGTGATATTATTCTCTATAACAACCTTTATCATATCTGTTGACAACTTCTCCATTTTCGAATTACATAATTCACATTTTCTAAATATTCTATCCGGATGTGCTACAACATCAAAATATCCGGTCATCATTCCTTCTATAATTGCATTGCAGAGTCCTTCGGCTTCTTCTCTCTTCAAAACAGTTTTATCTAGTGAAAAGCTATACTGTCCATTACCACATTCGTACATATGCTGTCCTAGCATTAAAACGTCAAAACATCTCGTTCATCACCTGCATGTTTGCATCGATACGTATGTACATGAAACAGTTCTTTTTCTTCCATAACGTTAGCACCTCTTTCTATCCTTTAGATAGATATCACATAATTGATTATGATTTTGATGTTATGAATATAATTTCAGTATTTCTTCCACCAAAGTAAAAGTCCCTTCAACTGTTCTTTCTTCATCTCTCAAAATAACATTAAAACCGGAACTAAGAAATTCATTATATATTTCCTTTGAATTAACTCTCTTTAAACACTCTCTAAAATTCGCTATTGCCTTATCAGGTTCTGCCTCTTTTAAAAGCAATTGATATAAAAATTGTTTTTCTTTATCAGGTCTTTCGAAGAATCTTTTAACTGATACTTCTGGTTTTGCCAGCATAATAAGCACATGATCTTTATCTGATATCTCCCATAATACTTCTACCGGTATATTAGTATCAACAAATATTAGCTTGTCCTGTTTTGATAACTCTTCTAAAATCTTAATTTCCAAAATCGTGCATTCCTTGTTTGTTTGCTTAATCCATTTCTCATATTCGTCCGGTGTTCTTCTAATAAAATCGCTCCAATTTTGCAAATCTCTTGTATATGTCAGACCTGGAAATTCCTTACTATCTAAGTCTTTTAGCAATTTATCATGATAATTTTCTTCACATGCTATACCATTATATTTTTCATCCAACATTTTAACCATTGTTGATTTACCTGCGTATGCAGTTCCATTTATAAAGTATACATTTTTAAATTTCATACATATATTTTTCTCCTAACAACTTTTTCTCCACTCTAATGCTTCCTGTAAAATATTTTCTATGAAATCACTTTTAGCATCTGTATATGCAATTCTATCATTTGGATAATCTTTTGCCAAACGCAATTTAAGTTCCGAATACTCCTTAGCTTTATCCTCATGAGAATTTAAATAATCTCTCATATTTATATAATTATTCCACTCTTTTTCTCCCCAAATTACTACATGAATATAATGTGTATGTATGTTTTTTTCTAAATCACCACAAATATACAAAAGTTGTCCCGGATGGTCTTCTCTTCGATAAATAATTCCTTCTGCCATTAAAACATCATTATGCTTCATTATTCTATCAAAAATAGTTACTCCAACAACTATATCTACAATTGGTTTAGCATAAATATTTAATATTGAAGTACTTCCAATATGCTCTGCAGCAACAATATCATCTTTTAAAGTCTCTTTTAACTTGTTGATAAGTTCCTTTGCAGATTTCTCCCATATACTACTATGAGGTTCTAGGGCTACAGTCCCTCTTGTTAAACCAATACACATATCTTTTATTCCTTTCAAGTTTTAATTAATCTATTATTATCCTACTTATTCTCCATTTTCATATTTTAGTTGGGTACTTGTTTCTTGATTCCTACCTACCCTTTTTCCATCTACTTGTTTTAGTCGGGTACTTATTTCTTGATTCCTACCTACTATTTTTCCATTTACTTATTTTAGTCGGATATTTGTTTATAAATTACATTTTTTATTTAAATAAATACTCACTCATTTGGAAGTTCCTTAAACATATTAATCGTTCTATATATTTCTTCACATGCCGGACATTTCCAATCACAATTACTCTTTTTTGCTTTTTTATGCAAATGTACCAATTTAGCCTCACCACATTTAGGACATATAGTTGGTTGTGAGGTCCATAATTTTTTCAGCAATTTTACTTCTTCTTCTCTACTGTTTGTATACATATTTTCTCCATATCAATGACTTCGATAAGATATTTTGTTAGATTTTATCCCAATCATACTTGTTTTGTTACATAATGTTTTACCTCTTTAGATGGATTTGCAAGCTCTGTCTTAAAAAATTCAGGATAATATTTCTTTGGATGGTCTGCTCTAATCCATAACAATCGTTCCTTATTTCCGTCCTCTGTAAAACTATCACATATTGGTTCAAAATCTTTAGGCACTTTCATATAAAAGAAAAAAGAAATCTCATGTACTATATTACCTTTTTTTACTTCTGAATCGCCAGGAAAGAAATTTTCATGAATAAATCCAAGTCTGTCAATTTCCATTTTTACGCCTGTTTCTTCAAATACTTCTCGTATTACTGCTTCTTCTGCTGTTTCACCGAACTTAATTCTTCCTCCCACAGAATACATATGGTCAAAACTGTCATTTTCTACCATAAGAAATTTATCCTCTTTCATAATAATTGCTCCAACACGAATATTTAAAATTCCATCATTTATTTTTATACATAAATCTTGATTCATCTGATTTGTTCCTCCGTATACAAATTTTTCTTTATCATATTCATATTTTTGCTATATTGGTTCATAAGTTACTTATCATACCTATTTTTCATTTTTCAGAAATCTATCCCTTCCCCACCAATCAGGTATTAACTCTTTTAATTTCACAGTTTTAAATCCATCAAGCTCTGTAAGAATTTCTATTTCTCCGCTATCTTTATCTAACTGCATCATATATTCTCTGCATGCTCCACATGGAGAACCTACACTTCCATCTTCCATTACCGCAACAACCTTATCAATCTGACTTTCTCCATTAGTAATCATATTTGCAATTGCATTTCTTTCAGCACACATTCCAAGAGTTGAAGCAGTATCTATACACACACCTACATAAATATTTCCTTTTTTAGTTAAAATTGCAGCCGCTACACCTCCTGCAACAATAAAAGGCGAGATAGTTCTGTCATTTTGAACCTTTATAGCTTCATTATATAATTCATTCCATATATTCATCACACTAATCCTCCATATTTTTCACACATCTAAATCAATATTGATTTCGTATCTATCATAAATAAATATATAATTTACTTTATGTTGTCTTGCTAGTTCCAAAACTCGCTTATTATCTTCTATCACCGTTTCTACAGTACAATCATCTTCCAAACGGCTTTCAATCACATTTGCATAACTTTTAATATCTGTAAAATGATTCCTAATATATTCTTCACTCATTACCAAACAATAATATCTGATATTATCAAGATATTCCTTTTCAAAATTCTTTTCCCAGTCAAAAGGAATATAACATCCTTCAACAATCAAATTCTGTTTATTCTCTATTGCTGTTTTAATCATCTCACGAACAATAGGCCATAAATATGTAGTTAATTCAGAGTCATCACTTGATGGTGTAAGTTTAGTATTTCCACTTCTGATTAAGCCCATCTTTAAATGGTCTATTGATAAATATGGATATTTATACTTTTCAAGTAACTTCTGAGACAGTGCAGTTTTTCCTGTGTGCGATGCTCCTGTTATTAAAATAATCATGGTTTTACGTATTCTCCTTTGTTAAGTTTCACCTTCTATTTATTCATTTCATCGACCATTTCTACAGGTTTTACTGTCATCTCAACCCACGCCGGACGAAATCCACTCTTTATTGCATTTCTTACTGATTTAATATTTGACCATGCAGCACAATAAAATGGTACCTTATCTCTTTCTAATATTTCTATAGCCAACCTACTTGTCAACGCAGATGCAATTCCTTGTTTACGAAATTTTGGAAGTACATCTACACCTATCTGCCACATTGTATCACAATCTGCAGAGCATGCTGCTAATCCTATAAGCCTACCATTATCATATGCGCCTACACCTAGTACATCAAGTTCTTTACGCGCACTGCATAATGCATTACTCCAATCATCCGTATATAATTCAACAAAATCCTCATTATGTAAAATTTTTATTTCATACCTGCAAGGTTGTTCTTTCAATACCGAAACATCCGGAAGAAAATATTCTGCCATAAAACACACACGATATCCTAACTTTTGAAATTCATCATTTAACACATGCATATTTGGTGTTTCAAAACATCTGTAAACCGAATACTTACCAATATAATCTTCTACAATATTTCTATACTCTTTGGAAATTGTTGCAACAATATTATCTCCATAAGATATCAAATTACACACATGCGGAAGTTTCAAATATTTTCTCGCACGCTTATTTTTCTCTGAAATAACTATTACATTCTCACTTTTTGTAAAATCAGAAACTTTGCAATTAGCATCTATTGCAGATTGTTCCATAGCAATTTGTTTTATCATTTCATTTGTTAGTTTCATTTACTGTAATCCTCCAAAATTCAAATCCATAGTTTACCTATCTATTTCTTCAATAATATGAAATGTCTTTCTCTCATTAATAACCTTGTTAATATATTCTTTTATAAATGCCGGCTTTATTTCACTTGTTTCTATTTCCTCTACCCTCAACCATACCAATTCTTCACCATCATCTGTCGTATGTTTGCATGAACTTAGGTCACTGTCAAGAATATTCATATAATAATAAAATTCTATCGTATGGCAATCTAGTCCATTTATTATTCCACCACTACCCTTGAAAAAATTTTCACATACAACCGCAAGATAATCTACCTTCGCATTGATACCTGCCTCTTCAAGAACTTCTCTTTCAATACAATCTTTTGAGGTTTCACCTAAATGAACACCTCCGCCAATCATATAATAATAGTCTCCAATATTACTTTTTACAAAAAGCATTTTATTATTATGTATTAAAAATCCACCTGTTCTATATCTAAACCAATTATTCCCTTTTTCAAATCCACAATCATACTTCATAATTTACACCTTCATAAGTCATTCCACATTTCTTCATAACCTCACCTGACCCTTTTTTCTTATTAAACTGTGAGGCTTGTCTGTCAAAATAAATTTTTCACTATAAATCGAAGGGTCCATGGCCTCGTAAGTATGGTCTTTATCCATTATAAAACAAATCGCATTCCTATACTGTGCCATAAGATTTCCATATTTTCTTGCAAGCTCCACATAATACTCTAACATTTCATCATCAGATAAACATTTTCCATTTACATTTCGCACATGAACTCCCGGTTGAACATCATCCGGAACATTATCAAAATATAATCCTGAATCACACGAGAATACCGGTATCCCAAATTCTTCATAATATGCCAAAGCTTTTAACCTTGCATTTTCAAGAGGTGTATTTCCACTTTCCTCTACTTTCGGTATAGTCTTTCCTTCTGCTTTTAAATCATTTAAACCAATCAATTCTATTCCTATTTTATCAAGTCTGTTTCTCATTACTGATAATTTTGCCTTATTACCTGTTCCAAATAATAATTTCATTTTATATTACCTTCTATTCAATTAATTTTTACATCACAATCTTAATATCAAAGTATTTTTCCTGAAAATAAATCTCTTCTAAAATTTTTTCCTTGGTAAAATTCATACCTTCCGGTGCTACAACCCATTTTTCTTCTACATCATCATTCCTATGAACAATAGCGATAACCTTGCCTTTAAACTTTTCTACTGCTTCATCTACACCTAATATGTAAACATCCTGTTCTTCACCGTCCGGTGCCATTATATCTTCCACATAACCATAATTTATTGGATAATAAATATCTTTATGTTTAGGATGATAGCTTCCTAATGGTCTGTCAACAGTTACTGTTACTATTTTACCAATAACAGAATTTTCTCCTATACCTGACGCTCCATAAATATGTATTACGTTCTTCATTTTCTTCCACCACATTTCTTATATTTTTTACCACTACCGCACCCTCGTTTTCCTGAATACACCAACTGTATGCACACAAAGCATTCTCATTATGTGGTTTCTTTTCAAGCCACACCTCAAACCATTCCTTGCCTTCTTCTATTTTCCCTGTAGCATAAAATTCCTCACCAATAGCACTACGAAAATTATCGCAATCGTCATATTTCCAATCAAACATTTCCAACACTTCACGACAAAATTCCATACGTTTTTCATGCTCGCCTGCATTTCCAAGTTCCATTTCCATGTCCTCTAGCCATGCTTCCCACCAGTTAGAAATCATTCTTTTTTCATTTCCTTTTTCCTGTGCTTCATAACCACGCTGAACTAATTCATCCCAATTATCCCACTCATCCGGAATACTATATGTATCTTCAAAATCTATACACTGCTTAAGCATTTCTTTTAAGGCATTAGTATATCTCTTTTCATCATAAGGCTGATTTTCCTTAATAACATCATAAATTTCTGTCAATGCCACAGCTCCGATTTTTATTTTGCTTCACTTACAGAATATCCTGCTTTCAACAACTCTTCATACACTTCTTTTGTAATTGAAGGGTCATTATCCCTTAATTGATTATTCACTACTTCCAATATAATTTTCTTTAATCGTAAATTTGCCATGATTCATTTTTCTCCGTTTCGTATAATATATTTACAAATAAAATTCCGCGAAAGCACAAAACTCTTGATAAATTTCATCAATTCCAATTTTTATTAACTGTTCAAATCCAACCTTACTACAAAGGTGTTGCACAAACTTTGCCCCGAGGAAATATCCCACATCACATCTTCCACAATAATTTACCCAATCACCAAAATATCTTTGATTAAATCTTGTCATTGTAGGCAAATCAGAATAATAATCAGCTAATATTTGATGGAAATTATTCTCACACCAATCCAACCATCCATTTTTATTTTGATGATAATAATTAAAGTCACCTACTAAAACCTGTTCAAAATACATTGCTATACCTTCAATAAATAGCTGCCAAACAAAATTAAGGCTATTATCTTCACTCCGTTGTTCAAATACACCATATTGTTTGTGGTATACATGACCTAATTCGTGATAAATAAGTGCATACATTGAATCTTCATCACACCAATTTAATTCCAATATTTTTTCTATTCCTAGTAATATTACATCCCGTCCATTAATACTATTTACCCATCCTGCTCCATTGCAAAGTCCTAAATATAAAACTATATCAACATCTAATCCATTATCAAAACAATTCTTAATTTTCTCATTCAATCCATCTGTAATCTTATAAAAAGAAGTTTGTAACATTTGTAATGATTCATGCCCATATACTGCATTGATAATCGGCAGAATGTCTTTTTCGTAAATATAGTTTCCACTCTCCAAATATTCCTTTAAATCATCCTTAAAAATATCAGCAGAATTTTCATAAATAGAATTAATATAGATTTCCCATTTTTCATTGTTTAATGTTTCGTTATCAAATAAGGAATCTATTTGTGATACTGTATCTATTATCTTTATCATGTAAATTGCACCTCATCAAATTAGTTTATTCAAATTACATTTTTATCAATTCATATTGCATTTTTACTATTTCTTTCTTGTATAAATAGTTCTGGTATATTTAATATTATTTCCGCCCGTCTCTCCAATAGTTTTAATAAATTCATTTTCATCAAACTCCGGAAAAAAAGTATCACCACCATCAATATCAATATCTACTTCTGTGATATACATTATATCTACAAATGGAAGTACTTCCTTAAATAATCCATATCCACCTGAAACATAAACTTTTTCATCTCTCGAAATTTCAAGTGCTTCCTGCAACGAATTAACCGTAACAAGATTTTCATCCATAAATTTCTTGCTTTTTGACACAATAATATTTTTCCTATTTGGAAGCGGATGACCTATTTCTTCATAGGATTTTCTTCCCATAATCACAACATTTCCAGTCGTAAGCTCCTTAAATTGCTTCTGTTCGCCTGGGATCTTCCAAGGTATCTCTCCATTTTTACCAATAACATTATTTTTTGATCGGGCAACTATTAATCCAATCATTTACAATTTCTCCTTTCAAGCCGCCATTCCCTACGTCTATCTTTACCTTGCCCCCTTTTCTCAAACTTCCATACAAAAGTTCATCAACAAGCAATGTTTTAACCTCCGAATTTATAACTCTGTCAATCTGGCGTGCACCATATTCATTGGTAATTCCATGATTTTTTATATATTCCCTAGCTTTTTTCGTAAATACTATGCTAACATTCTTTTTCTTAAGAAGCTCCCCAAATTCATCAAGTTTCTTTAAAACAATCTTTTCTGCCATATCATCATCCATGCTATTAAACACAACTATTTTTGAAAGTCTATTTCTAAACTCAGGTGTAAATGCCTTTTTCACAGCAGCTTCTATTGCTTCAACATTTGTACAACCTTTACCACCAAATCCTATTCTTGGTTTGTTTGCATCCGTAGCTCCTGCATTTGAAGTCATAATAATTATTGCATTCCTAAAATCTGCTTTTCTTCCCTTATTATCAGTAAGAGTCGCATAATCCATCACCTGCAAAAGCATATTAAATATATCAGGATGTGCCTTTTCTATCTCATCTAACAATACAACACAGTTTGGATTTTTTCTTACCTCGTCAGTAAATAATCCACCTTCTTCATAACCTACATATCCTGCCGGTGAACCTATCAACTTTGAGACATCCTGCTTTTGTGAATATTCACTCATATCAAATCTTATAAGTTTAATGCCCATTCCATCAGCAATTTCCTTTGCAAGTGCAGTTTTTCCCACACCTGTTGCTCCTACAAACAATAAACTTGCCAAAGGCTTAGATTCATCATTAAGCCCTGCCTTTGCAAATTTTACTGCATTAAGAACCTCCCTACATGCTTCATCCTGCCCAAATATTCTGCCTGTAATTTTTTTCTCAAGTTCCTTAAGTTTTGCAACATCATCTTTTTCAACCAGCTTCTTTGGTATATTACAGGTTTGTGCAAGAATAGTATCAATAAGCTTCTTATCCACAGACTTTTTCTTCTCTTCAAGAGACATTCTTGCTCCGGCTTCATCTATCAAATCAATTGCTTTATCCGGTAAGTACCTGTCATTAATATATTTTGCAGAAGCTTCTACAGCATATTCAACTACACCCTTAGCATATTTTACACCATGAAATCTCTCATATCCCTTTATTAGTCCATTAATTATAGTAACACATTCCTCTATGGACGGCTCATTTATATCCACATTCTTAAAACGTCTTACAAGACTTTTCTTTCCTTCAAGATTCTTTTTGTATTCCTCAAATGTTGTAGCACCTATAAATCTTATCTTCCCTTCTGCAAGATAAGGTTTTAGCATATTGGATGCATCAAGACTTCCTCCGCTTGTTGCTCCTGCTCCAACTATATTATGTATTTCATCAATATAAATAATTGGCTTTTCTTCCTTTGACACCCCATCCATTATTGATTTTAATCTCTTTTCAAAATCTCCTCTGTACTGAGTCCCTGCAACTAAAGTTCCCATATCAATACCATATATCTTTGCTCCTTTAAGCTGCACTGGAACCTCATCTTTTTCAATCAATGCTGCTAATCCGTATGCAATGGCAGTTTTTCCAACTCCTGCCTCTCCTATATGCAGAACATTATTCTTATCTTTTCTACACAAAATCTGAATTGTACGTTCAAGTTCTTTAGTTCTGCCAATAAGTTCATTTCTATTCTTATATGTATCATTAAGACATTCCGTATAATTTCTAAAATTCTCTACTACTTCACTATCATCTTCTTCATCCATTAAGTTTTGATCATAATTATCAGATTTTTTTGTTTTTTTCGAATTAATTTTCTCCGATTTAGTTCTTTTTGAATTAGTTTTTTTATACTCTCTATCTCTAAGACTAATTCTTGACATCTCACCAAGCATATCCATTATTTTATTCCCTAGTTGTTTTGAAATAAAATATGCCGCATAACTATCTTCGAGTTCAAATACAGACGAAAGTATATGAGATAGCTCAATATCTTTCCTTCCACATGACATACACTTAAGTCCTGCCATTTCTATTACATTCGTACAATCAATTGTCATTATGGGTTCAAATAACTTTTCTTTTTCTGAAGCATATTCTTCTAAATATCCAACTAATTCTTCCTTTAATTCTTCGATATTTCCTCCAAACTCTAAAAATATTTCTTCAAAACTTTTAATATTGCATATTCCATATACAATGTGTTCAGGAGTAATATACTGATGTCTGTGTTCTTCTGCATAACTAAAGGCCTTTGATAACGCTTCGCTTGTTTCCTTAGTATAATTCATAAAATCTCATTTCCTTCTTAAAATCAAACTACTACTATCATTTTTATTCAGGTTCAACCTCTACCTTAAGCGGAAATCCTTCCTCTCTTGCCATAGATGTTACGATTTCCTTCTTTGTCATTGCTATATCTCTAGGATAAAGTCCCACAACGGCATAACTTCCATTATGCACGTCCATCATAATATCGTAGGCTTCCTGATTATTTTTCGAAAAGACTACCATAAGAATCTTCACAACAAAATCCATTGTTGTAAAATCATCATTGTATATAAGAACTTTATATAGTCTTGGAATTCTTATTTCATTATTTGTTTTTGTTTTATTTTTGATTTTTTCTGCTGTTCCCATGTTACCTCACATTCTGTCACATTATATACTTTAAGCTATTTGAATTAATTTCAAACCTTTCAAACCTTTAAGTATTTTACGACGTATAAACTATGTAAATACTCTTCATACTTCTTGTCTATATTTTTTACACCATATTATCTAGAATACCACATCATTTATGCCCATTCAACAAACTATTATAACTATCATATTTTTGTTACTTCTCCTAATTCATACATATTCCCTTATACTTTTACTACTACAAATTCCAAATCAATGTCTCAAGAAAAAAAACCTACAAACCTTATGATTTTTATTAGATTTGTAGGATTTTTAAACTCTTTTTTGTTATTATCCGAAAAAATGTATCTTCCGTCAATTCCTCAGCAATCAAAATATTATTTACATAACCATTCAGATATAGAATAAGACCACCCTTATAATCTCTAACGATTTCAACTATTCCTTTGTCATCACCATCAATGAAACGGCGGTAGCTACTTGCACCGTTATCCATTGAATTACTCCTTTCTGAAAGAATTATACTTTAACCTTTCATTTATTAGTCGTATAAGATTAGAAAAAGTCTCAGGCTTATTAAATATTTTTTATTTTTCCGTTTACACCTTTTATATTTCTTTATTTTTTATTGTGTAAAAAGCAATTGAAATTAACATATGAAATACCATTCCAAAACCAAAAAGCAATATTACAAATCTAATGTTCAAACAAAAAACATCTTTTTTAAATAGTATGAATGCAATTCCATAATAAACAATGTTGACCAAAAATGAATTTATTGCATTGTATATTGTTTTTCCTTTTGACACAAACCAACCATCTATAAAAGATGACACTATATATGTAATATAAAAAGGTACTAAAATGTACAAAATATTCAAAATTGTGATAGAATCTGACGACATTACATTTTCAACAAACCAACCCCAAAAAGGACTACTTGCTAACCAAAAAATACTAATGAAAATACCATACTTCCAAGTATTTCTAAAATTTAAATATTCTAAGTTGTTTTTCTTTATAATTTCAGTAATAACCATAACCGGAATAAGCAGCCATCCCCATATAAAATTATTTGCTACCCAATAGTTTCCTGACTCTGAAACAGCGTTTACCATCTTGCAAATCATAACAGCATATATAAAATTGTCTAAGAATATTTGTAATCCTGAAAAGAAACCAATTTTAAAGTAGTCTTTTAACCAAGAAAAATCTACTTTTCCAAATCCAATATATTTTCCGGCAAAAACAATTACAACAGAAAAAACACCTATTATCAAATTTGATATAATTTCCGAATAAGATGCTCCTACTTCTAAAAACTTATTAATAAATACAAAATCCAAGACACTAAGAATTACTAATTTTAGTAAAGTCAAAACAACAACCATTTTAAAGTCGTCATTTAATGTTAGGAGCATTATACAAAAAGTACTAACAAATCCAATAAGTAATGAAATAGTTTGAAGTCTCAAGTATTCAGTTGCAAATTCAGCGTTCATAAACTTTGAAATCCCTGATACATAGAAGGATACAACAATTGAAAATATTGCGTAGATGCCAAAAGACAAAATAAATGCCAAGCCATTCTTTTCTCTTGAAGACTTACTTGGTTTTAATAACGAAAATAATGGAACCGTTAAGATAGTTACCAAAATCTCGTCTATTAAATCAAACCATTCCATTTGTCCCAGTATATTGATGCTTACTTGGTTTACACTTACAATTTCCATTCTAATAACATTGTAAATTGATGGAATTATCATCCACAAAAATAATGAAAAAAACAATTTACAATCTTTTTGTTCCATATAGTTTAATACCTCCATTTAAGGATAATACAATCTACAACTACTTATCCAACAAATAACACAATATCGCCTGTTGCACCGTAATCAAAGCTTTCTTGAAACCATACCCCACAAAATAATCACTATTTATTACATCCTCTGAAACTTCTTCTCCTCTGAAGAAAGGCGGACATGGATTCAATACTGCCCCCAGATTTGCTCTTTTCATATGTTGCAAAGTGATTTGATAATCCTTAAAATCTTCCTTTGCTTTATCCGGTATCGAATCTGTACATATAATGTCTTTGCCTAAAATCGCATCTTCGATATTTGTATAAAACTTAACATTTTCCATCTCATATCCAGCCGGACAACATTGCTCCAACTCAAATCCCATTAGTTTAGATGCTGCTTTCCATGTATTGCCAATATTCCCTTTTGCTCCCACAAACAAAAATTTCTTTTTTTCAATATCTTTATAAATCTTTGACAACGCATATAAATCTGTAATAATTTCACAAGGATGATTTTCTGAAGTCATCGCATTAATTACAGGAATCCTTGCATACTTCGCCATCTTTTTTACAACCTCAATATCACTATGACGCACTACGACTGCATCAACCCAGTTTTCCAAATATCCTATCACATCTACCATTTTCTCTTTTTTATCAAGTGCTTCCGCTGGAAAAAGAATCGTATTTCCTCCCAACCTTTGAATTCCTTTTTCAAACGTTACTCTCGTGCGAATACTACTCTCAGGAAAAAATAATACAACCGTCTTTCCTTCTAAATGATTTACTTGACTCACTTCATCTGCAAACTCATCTGCCAATTTAAATATTTCGTATATATCTTCTTTTGAAAAATCATCTATAAAAACAAGACTCTTACTCATTCTTTTGCTCCTCCAATAAAATCTGTGTAAATGTTGAAAATGTAGCTTAATTATTATCACTTTCTAATTCTTCCAGTTCAGTCTCCATTTCCATTATTCGTTCCAACAAGCTTTCCTGTTGTGCCTCCTCTTTTTCTAACTGGTTCTGCAATTCCATTAATTTCTGATAATCAGTTGCAAGCTCAGGGGACAATAGTTCCATTTTTAAGGACTCTACTTTTTCTTCACTTTCTTCCAGCTGTTTTTCATACTTCTCAAGTTGTTTTATAAGACGGGACTTTATTTTACCTGGATTATAGTAATCTTTCTTATTGAAAGCATCCTGTAATACAGGAGATTGCTCTTTATTACGCGCTGTTGCTGAAGCAATATCGGCAGAATTCGTACCCCTTCTATTGTTGTTATTTCCTAATACTCTATCTGATATTTCAAGCTTCGCCTTCTCTTGCAAATATTCCTCATAGCCACAATGATACTGTCTGACATTTTCCTGTTCAAATTCCAAGATTTCCGTAGCAACCTGTTTTATAAAATATCTGTCGTGGGATACAAACAAAACCGTGCCTTTGAAATTCTGTAGCATTTGTTCTAGAGCCTGCTTTCCCATAATATCTATGTGATTGGTAGGCTCGTCCAAAATCAAAAGATTGGGTTTTGTCTGAAACATTTTACAAAGAGCAAGGCGCACCTTCTCTCCACCGGAAAGCTGCCCCATCTTTTTCATAACATCTTCATGCGAGAACATAAAGCTCCCCAATGCACTTCGCACCTCCTCACGCAACAGTTTCGGATATTCATCCCAGAAGTTTTCAAGTACTGTCTGCTCCGGGTCTGTATCATTTACTGCAACTACCTGCTGATCAAAATATCCCCACTCCACATTCTGACCAAATGTAAAGCTACCGCCTAAGGCTTCAAGTATGCCAACCAAAGTATTTAATAGGGTAGATTTTCCTTTACCATTTTCTCCCAAAATAGCAAGGCGTTCTCCTTTTTGAAGTGTAAAAGATACCTTACTTAATTCTGTATCGTAGCCAATCCTCAGATTTTTCACTGATAATACTTCTGTGTAACTTTCTATTCTTGGTGTAAACATTGCATGAAAGGTCTTTGTATCAAAACGTCTCGGTTTCTCAACCTTGACCATATGCTCGATTGCCATTCTCTTGGAACGAGTGGCTGCCACCTTGGTAGGAGTATTCTTCCATTTTTCAATCCACTCTGTCAAACGCTGAATTTCCTTTTGCTGCTCCTCATAATCCTTTTCCTGCTTTATCAGATTCTCTTCCTTACGCTTTAAGAAAGCCGTATAATTTCCCGGATATCGCTTAATTTGATGGTATTCTATTTCATAGGTCACATCGATGATTCTATCTAGAAACATTCTATCATGTGAAACGATAATAACAGCCTTATCGTAATTTTTAAGATAGTTTTCCAGCCACTCAATAGTCGGCAAATCCAGATGATTGGTAGGCTCGTCAAGAAGCATAATATCCGGTCTACTCAGTAATAGCTTAATAAACGCAACCTTGGTCTGCTGTCCACCGGAAAAATCTCCGATAGGGCGATTTAAATCCACCAACGAAAATCCAAACTGTTGAAACATCATTTCCATATCTCTACGCCAACTATAACCTCGCAATGCCTCCATTTTTTTCTGTAATGCATCATATTCATTTAGCAATTTCTGATTATCCACTTCTTCATGAAGAAGTTGCTCAATCTCAGCCATTCTTGCCTCACATTCAAACACAGGAGCAAAGGTCTTCTTAATCTCCTCCTCAACCGTAATGTCACCATCTGTAAAGCTAATTTGTCGAAGAAATCCTATTTCCTGCTTCCCTGCCATCACAATACCACATTCCTCGTCACTGTCCAGATTATTCATATGAATATCTCCTGCTATAAGTTTCAAAAGTGTGGTTTTGCCGCAACCGTTTCTTCCCACAATTGCAATTTTTTCATTATCATGAACCTCAAAATTCACATCTTCTAATATAGTATCTGCCGCATATTGTACAAGCGCATGCTTAATTTGGTATCTCATTTTCTCTCTACTTTATCTGTGCCCTTTTACAGACATTTCCTTTCTGCAATGTATGATTTTCCATTTCACGAAAAGTTTTAGTCAACTATTTTCCCTATCATATGCAAAACTTTGTAAGCATATATAAATTTCATAAAATGACTCCTCTTTGTATTTTAGTTTACAATCTCATAAACAATCTTATTTGAAATTGAACAACTCTATTTTATCTCTCAAACCAATGTCTAAATTCTCTATTTCAATACCTGTATTATCGAGAACAATCTTTTTTAGATTATGAAGTTCACTTAAATCTGGTAATTTCGTAACATGTTTTAAATCCTGTAATCGAATAACTTCAAGCTCAGTCAGCATACTAATAAAATCGATATTGTTCAACTTATTTATTCTCCACAGCTCAATTTCTTTGAGTGTTGTCAAATATTTCAGTTCTTCTAAATCATTATTAGAATTCCATAACAAGCGCAGTTCTCGAAGGCTCATTTGTTTTAAAAAATTAAAATCTGATAATTTTATTCCTCTTAGAGAAAGCGACTCTAATTCAGGAATTTCTGCAATGAATTTTATATTCTTTTTTGCTTTTTTTCCAAGCCATAGACTCTTCAAAGAATTGTATCTCAACAACCATTTACAATCAAAATTGATTGCTCCACCCATAGTATCCGCATTAATTACTAATTCTTCAAGGTTTTGTGATAACGATTGTAAAAAACAATAATCCCTCAAATCAAATGCCTCCAAATGTAATGCTTTCAAATCTAATTTAGTAAGAATAGTAAAATCTATCATGTCCGGACACGAACGTAAATGACAATCAATACGTAATTTATTCAGATGAGGCATTCTTTCCAGAAAAGAAATATCAAATTTATTATCATCATATAAGCGATATATACGAAAATATAAATCCGGTTTCTTACTCAAAATAAAATCTATTACAGTATATGCTTCATTTGGAAGTGAGTCTGATATCTGAATCCACTTGATTTTTTCATCATTCACAACTACATCTATATACTCCTCATCTATGTCTTTATAACTGTAACGTTCAAGCATTGTACCTGGTTTTGACGTCGTTTTAGATATTTCAATAAAATTCTTATTTAACCAAACACCCATTTTCCTTATTCACCTTTCGCTATATATACTTTTGAATAAAGTTATAACATACCCACTTTTCAATAGTTTTTATTACCTCTTCTTTATCTCTTGTTATAACTTTATCTAATGGTTCTTCCCAATTATAATCTTTTACCAAATAAAGAAAATAATTTCCCTTATCACAATTATGAGCCGGATACCAGCCCAAATCTATTATGATATTCTCTCTAATGTATTTAAGCTGTAACAAATCCTCATTTAGCTCATAACAATCATCTTCGCCATGAATACTCATATCATATTCCGAAAAATTATTATATTCAATTGACCATCCTGCTTGCATCCTAAGTGGTTGTAATTCATAATACATCCTAATTCTTCCCTCCTTTATGTCATTTTTAAATCGAGCCATTCAGCTCCTACACTTGTTCGCTTTATTTACTCTTCATCAAACTTTTCAGCTATTGCACCAAAATCCTCTGCACATTTATTCTTAATTAATGCTTTTTCTATGGATTCCTTAACAACAGCATTCCTATATTTTTCATTTAATGGCTCCAAGTTCCAACTTGTTTGCTCCAACATACTTCTTGATAACTCTTGATCATTACAAAACAGCCTCAAATTACCAAAATCAACTTCCCTCCCCAACTAAATAAGACAAAATACATTGGTCCCTGTCCATATTCACCTACAACTCCATATATTTTACCTAATTCCAACTTAATATCTTTAAAACGCCAAGAATCATATGCTTTTTTCCATCAAGAAACGCTCCACCTTCCACTAGTGAAGTGCATTTTGATGCATCAATTCTAATTTCAAAATAGTTGTTAAACATTTTTTTCCTCTATAATTAAGAATTCAAATAATAATTTCATTTTATTCATACTTAATAAAATCGCACACAGCATCATGTAATTCGATAAATGGATCCGACTTTAATCCTATCCTAGTTTTTGTATTAACAATATCCATCTTGTCCGATGAAAAAGAACTATAACCATCTATCATTTCCATAATGTCATAAATCATTCCATGCGTAGCATCTAATAACAATTTTCTAATCTTTTCACAATCTTCATGTTCATATAATTTATGTTGTCCCAACGTAATTTCAACTCTTGTCTCTTGCATATCTGCAATATATTGCAAAAATGAATTTTGATAATCATTCCTTTTCATATATGCATCCTCCTAATTATCAGTGTATTTATTTATGATATGCTTGGTCATATGTACTCTTCAGTAGTTCATTAAAAATTTCTATTATTTGTATCTTTCCTACCAACTTTGAATCTTCATAAAAATCAAGTATCTCTCCCACTCCAATCATACTAACACTCCAACCAAGTTTAAATTTTCATCGTCTTCATTTTACCACACTCCCTTTATCAATTCCACGATATTATTTCCTTAACCTTAACAAGCCAAGGCATGTCACGCATTCTTGCCAGCGGAATGATGAATAATCTTAATTATAAATTTGGTATGTATGAACCTGAAACTGACTCTTAAAGAGAATGGCTTGCAGGATTATATGGACGGAATGAATACATTGAATTAGTTGTTTCTCAAGTTAGGGGTGGATTTAAGCTAATCTCAATATTAGTCTCATCAGTCTCATTGTTATTTGAGACTGGTGAGACTATAATATCTCCCATAAATCAATCATAACCACATCATGACCAATTTGGTCAAGATGTGGTTATGATACTGGTCAAGGTGTTGTCTTTAACCTTACAAATAACGCTCAATCCTCAATACAATCTGTTCTCCCTGTATCTCACTGGTAAGCTCAAACAAATTATCTTTTGTGGTAAAAAGTACCTTTACCTCTAAGATGCTTTTTATAATTATCCTGCAACAATCGGAATAACAATTCAGCCCACGACTTTAACTCTGGTCTGTATGGTGGAAGATTTGTTATCTGAACTCCCAACTCAACCAACTGCGAAAACGTATCGCAAATATATTCCGCACCTTGGTCTGACACCAATTTATAAGGCAACTGATTATTACTCACATCTGTATTCTCTATTTGTGTTTTTAATCCTTCCTGTTGTTCTTTTAATACCTCATCTTCTTTCCAATCCTTATAAAAGTAATAAGAGCATACAAATAAACTAACAGCACAAATTATACTTATAAATAACCAAACATATTTCTGTCCATACCGAAAAGAGGACAGGTGCCACCTGCCCGTCTTTTCTTAGCAACAGTTTTTCTACTGTTTTTATGTTTCATTTAGTTTTCCTTTTTTAGCACTAATCCTTTTTTACCAAAGTATAGTGCCCCAATTCCACTAACTAAAGCAAGCATAAACCATACATATGCGTTACTTGCATCTCCCGTCTTTGGAACCACATCTTTTACATTATCGTTACTTCCGTCGCCTGCACTTCCACCACCTGTGTTTCCGCCACCTGCATTTCCGCCATCTGGGTTTCCGCCACCGGTATTTCCACCTCCAGAATTATTCTGCTGATCAACATACGCAAGAGCATATGTTGAAAATTGGTTGGTTTCAAAAGAGATGGTTCGCTTTGCTGCATTATAAGCACAAGGAATGTCTGTAGCTACTTCATTGTGCACTCTCATCATCTGGTATGTTCTTGTTACGGATGAATTTAAATTGATAAGTGAAC
>JAFQCK010000005.1 GCA_017416465.1 Lachnospiraceae bacterium
GCTGATGTACCGAATGATGATTCAAATGATGACTCAAATGACAGCGAAGTTAAGATTCCGCAAACCGGCGACAGTTCTTGTGTTCTTATGTTTGTGTTGTTTGCAGTATCGTTGTCTTCTCTTATTATGTTAGTATACACACGTAAACGTGTAGTTAAATAAGTATTAATGATAAGGTCATCTGTGTAAGACACACAGATGACCTTATATAAATTAAATCAAGAAAAGAAGTGTTTAAATGATTGAAATTCATTTCTACCACCTATATTATTTTTGATTCAGTTAAGCAACTTTCATATATGGTATAATCTAGTCATCCCAATATAATAAGGAGTATATAAAATGAAAATTTGTATTGCACAACCGGAGTATTCGGTGGATTATAGTCGATCTGATGAATTGTTTGAAAAGCAATTATCATTGTTCGACCAATGTGATGAATCTATGGACATCATTGTTTTTCCAGAATCATGTGATATTCCATGCTTGGCAATAACAAAGGAAGAAGCAGAAAAGAGTGTGGAAAAATACAACAATAGATTGCTGAAGGTGGCAAGCCAAACGGCGAAAAGATGCAAGTCGTTGCTCTTTATAAATGCTAGAAGCAAAGTAAATAATGGCCTGCGCAACACAACCTATGCTTTTAATCGGGAAGGAGAGATTGTGGGCAAGTACTATAAACAACACTTAACTCCTGTAGAGGTTTCAGCAATGCAACTTGACAGTGACTATTCTTTTGAATTTTCAGAACCTACAGTAATTGAAATAGAAGGTATACGTTTTGGTTTTTTGGTTTGCTATGACGCATATTTTTATGAAAATTTCCCTCAAATGGCAAGACAAAATTTGGATGTGATTATCATATGTTCCCACCAACGCAGCGATACTCACGAAGCTTTGAAAATTATGTCACAGTTTTTGGCATATAACACTAATACTTATGTCATTCGCTCGTCTGTATCTATGGATGTAAATTCTGATATTGGGGGTGCAAGTATGGTAGTGGCGCCAACGGGCGAGGTTCGGTGTAATATGTATAATCGCATTGGCATCGAAACTGTCGAAGTAGATATCCACAGTAAATATTATAAGCCGGCAGGATTTGGAAATCCTGATGCTGCACACTACGAATATATAGAGAAGGGTCGTCGCCCTTGGAAATATCGTTCAGCAGGTACAGCTATAGTAATGTCTGATGAACGTATGCCTTATCCTAGAATTTGTGCACATAGAGGTTTTAATACTATTGCACCTGAAAATAGTATGCCTGCATTAGGTGCGGCTGTTGCTATGGGTGCAGAAGAAATTGAGTTTGATTTATGGGTTACTAAAGATGGTGAAATTGTTTCTTGTCATGATGATTCCATTGATAGATTGAGCACTGGTACGGGCAAAATTTACGATTATACCTATGAAGAATTATTGTCTTTGGATTTTGGTGTGAAATTTAATGAAAAATTTAGAGGAATGAAAATTCTTAAATTTGAGGACATACTCAAAAAGTTTGCATGTCACACAATTATGAATATTCATATTAAAACAATAAATAATAAATGTGAATATGATCCCGAAGCACTGCGTAAAATCATTTTGCTTATTGACAAGTATGATTGCAGAAAACACGTTTATTTCATGAGTGGAAACGATAACCTGTTACGCCTGGCATTAGAAATGGCACCGGATATTTGCCGCTGTGTTGGTGCCGGTGATGCACCGTGGGAAATGGTTGAGCGAGCAATGAAATACAATTGTAAAAAAATTCAATTGTGTAAGGGTAAGTTTAATCAAGCAATGATAAATACAGCACATAAAAATGGTATTATTTGTAATGTCTTCTGGTCAGATGACGCAGAGGAAGCCAAGAAATATATTGCAATGGGTATTGATACTATCCTTACTAATGATTATAACTTAATTTCACAAGTTATCAAATAAATAATTCGAGCAACATAGTTTTATTCAATTAACGAATGCTAACATTGCGATATGAAATTTAAAGAGTGTTATAATGCGAAAGCAACAAAGAGCCCAACTATATATTTTGAAAAATAATAAATAGTTTACAATGTCTCAAAGGAACAATATATGAAGTGGTTTCATCTCTTAAAAAAACAATAATATCTTTTTTAATAAACACAAGGTATAATCATTACTATTTAAATAGTGTGTATTTGTTGTTAAAAGAAATTTTGCAATATCACAAAATAGTGGGTATTCTTAAAATGAGACTATTTTGAGGTTAAACGGATTATTTTGACGATTTTTTAAAAAATGATACTATTTTACAGTAAAAAAGCACAAGAATACTATAAGATTTTATTTTTTTTTGGTAAAATTAATATGCTAGGTTAGATAGGCATTCAAAATATGCATTTGAAGAATTTTCTAGTAAAAAAGATACTAATCTCACTGTTAAAATAACGGCCCAATTATTATTTTTTAAATAAATATAAAGGAAAAAAATTATGAAAAAGATTTTCACACGCGCACTTTCTTTAGTGGTAATCCTTTCAGTACTTTGCTGTTCACTTGTTTTTGCAGCAAGTGCTGTTGGTTCGCATACCACTCAAGTTCTCGAATTGTCGAAGACAGAACATTCAAGTTGTACTAGCCCTGGAAGCATCAATTTTGTAGATGGTTGGTATAAGTTTGAAAATGCTGGTGACCATGTACTTGGTACCGGACCTATTTTAGGCAAAAAAGTAAGTAACTTCATATGGGAATTCGATTATGCATGTGATGATCCTTCGTGGAGACAGGAATGTTTTATGTTCCACGCTAATTCTGATGGTATTTATGAAAGCGATACCTATACCTTAAGAATTGAAGGTAACGGAATGTTTGGCGGTATCAGACTCTTTAAGAATGCTGATTACA
>JAFQCK010000046.1 GCA_017416465.1 Lachnospiraceae bacterium
GCAAGTATCTTTAAATTTCTGTATCCACTATAGTATGGAACAAAACCGGGTGTTTCAATTATAATTCCAACATTCTGTGGAAAATCAACATCCTTGCCGATTTTCTTTCCTTCAACAAAGACTTCTCCATCTGTTGGCTTCACAAAACCGCATATACATTTCATAAGCATCGTTTTTCCGCAGCCATTACGACCAACAATTCCATGAATTTTCCCTTTTTCAAAATTCACATTAATTCCTTTAAGAATTACATCCTTCTTAATCTTTAATCCAACATTTTTAACTTCAATTGCATAATCCATAATTGCATTAGTCCTCCATATCCGTTACTTTTGAAAAATCGTACCTCTTTATAAATATAAGACTTGCTATCAAAAGCAGAATAATCAATATAATAAAATATAAATACGACTTGGTCATATCAACTATCTGTTTTTTCAAAACCATATCATAATGCATCCATGCAATAGAATTAGTTGATGGAAACAGCCATTTTAAACCACTGCTTGAAAGACTTAATCCACTTCCAAGACAAATTACTCCACAACTTATTATCATTCCTAACATTCTTTTTCCAACCGCAAACCCTGTGAGTAACATCATAGAAATCAACATTAAGTATAAAAATTGTAATGTAAATGTCCTTATTAATGCTTTTACCGGAGTCATGTTATTATATAATCTTCCTGTAATAAAATTTGCTATACGCCCACCCTTTTCATCCGGAAAAGTTAGTCCATATTTTGTTACAACAGTACTCCAATCATTTCCTACATAAGCATACTTACTAACTAAAACACAGGTACTTACAAATATTGCAAACAGATATGTAACTGAAGCGTATATTGAAAATACAATTTGTCCTAATATCCAATTGAATTTTCCCGTTCTACATATAAAAAACATTGTATTTCCATCTGTTTTTGGAAAATCGCTTATTAGCATTATAAAGACTGCTGGAACGAAAAGAATAAGTAAAGTAGAATTGGTTGTGGCAATAAACGGCTCACTGACAGAAACAAGAGTATCCATTTTTACTGCACCTTTAATCATTTCTTTAATTATGTAATCATATATAAAAATAAAAACAACAAACATCACTATCATTCGGGGATTGCATATCCATTTTACATATTCAGTACTTGCTACAGAAAAAATTTTTCTAATGCTATTTTCGTTTGTTTTCATCTTAATAAATTTATTCTCCACAATCACACTTCCTATCCATAATGACTTTGTATACAGTAAAAGAAATTATCATACTTAGTACCACCATAACTAAAAGAGTTATTGCATCATCATTTTCATATCTATATATATATTGCAAGTCCTCAAATCTTGGTATATATACCTTCGAAATTGTGCTTGTATAAGTTACATAAATATAATTCAAAATAAATGGGATACACAAAATCAAATATCTGTTTTTCATAAATGCTGATAGTAAAAATGCCATTAGCACTGACACCATACCATAACAAAACATCAATAACATCTTAAATATATATAAGCCGGCAAATCCTATATTTTTATAAATGAAAATACTCAAACTGTTATTTCCGGTAAACTCCAAACTAAAAATTTCCGTCCTTGTCTCCGGTAAAATAAAATAACAGGCTATAACATATATTAAATATCCCGCAACCATAACAGTTCCCCCGGAAGTAATTACTGCAAGGAATTTTCCCAATGTATATTTAAATCTTCCAACACGAATAATTTCAAATCTTGTGTTTGAATTTTTCTTTTCTGAGCTTACAAGCATTGTAAATGGAATCGAAACTATTATCATGGAAAAAATATTCATATAACTGTTAGGTCCGGACATAACTGCCTGTGAAAAATCAGGTACAATATTCCACTCATTACCTGCCCTGAATTCTTCATCAGTCAGCATAAACAGATTATATTCTTTACTATCCATAACACTTCTGTAAACCGTTCCTGACATAAAAATTAATCCGCTTACAAGAATTGCTATATAAATTAAAATATTCGTATATATCTTTTTGAGTTCATTCTTAAACATATTTACATTCCTTTTATCGAATCATAACTTATATTTCCTGTTTCCATTTCCACATAAAAATATGTTTCTCTTTCATCTAAACTATTCGTACATGTTATCTTGTAACAAGGTACTCCAACATATTCTGTCCCTTCTGCAGGTACTCCATTTATTATTTCATTCCTATACGCAAGTTCAATCTTAGATACTTTATATATAGAATTACTTCCAATCTCCTCTGATACTATATCCAATGCACTTTTTGGTGTTACTACCTTTTTTATCTCACCTGTAGATTCAATAGTATCCGTATTACCATTTGCATATGCCAAATACTTATCTATCATATCTGTTTCTATCATATACGCAAAACCTCTGTCTTTTAAATAGTAATCATCTTTTCCACAATCAAATGCAAATCCTCCCCATTCAAAATTTATTCCTTTATAATTTCTCGTTGCTAAAAATTTCAATATATATAAATTATCATTCACTTCCAATATATTAACCTGATTAACTTTAATCTGTGCATCTTTTGACATCTCATACGGCATACAGTTATTTAAATAATTTTCAACAAAATCTATCGCTTCTCTTATTGTTATTGAACCATTTAACAACTGATATTCATCATCTAACTCATCATTAATTTCATACTTTTTTATAATTTCACATCTGTTTTCCGGAAAAATCATTTCTTCATTTAATACATTACTTATTTTTCCTCTGTCAAACCATATCGTACTAAAATCTTCATATACATGTGCATATGAATAAGGCTGTTCATCATCCATACATCCATATACTAAACCAGGGAATCTTTTATTTTCATTAAAATATGTCCCTTCATCTATTTGCTTTCTGGTTTCTTCAAAACTTATTACATGTGTACAATCCCATAACTCCTCTTCTTTAAATTCTTCTTCTATAAAATAATCTAAATATTCCAATTCTTTATCAATTATCTCTTCTACATCTGTTAATCCTAAATATGGATAATTTCCTTTTATTGATATATTATTTACACTTTCCACTTTTGGAATGTATATTTTAGTCTCCCCCAGTTCAAGATTATTATATTGAAGCGTTTTAATAAATTCTTGGTTATATTCATTTGCATTTAATTCTTCTGCATCTATATATTCTGCTTTAGTATTAATCTCTTTCTCTTTTGAATCCTTATCAGTAGCATTTGTATTTATATTGTCTTCTTTTAAATGTTTACGACTATTTGTTATAAAATTAAAAGTTGTATACCCTAATATTAATGCACATATACCTATGATTAATATAATACACTTATTTTTTTTCATAATACTGATACTCCTATTCTAATAGTGGCTCATTTTATTAGAATGAGCCACCATTGTATTAACTATTATAAAAATTATTTAATACTATTAATCTTCATAAATAGTTCCATTTAATAATGAATTTGCTGAATAATTGTACATAGTAACCAAAAACTGTGCTTTATTTTGGCTTGTACCACCTGTAACATGAAATCTTTTAGTCATGGCAGTCTTACTTAAATCTACAGTAGAAACACTCGTAAACTGTGTCCCATTAATTGCAGTTATCTTATCAACAGGATTGCCATTTATACTTGTAACTGTAGCATCATAGTATCCATAAACATATGGCATTGAACAAGTATCTTGCAACTGCTTTATATTTGCATCATTATAATATGTATAAAAATTATGATAATCTGCCGCCTTAACGCTAACTCCTGTACTTCCTATTATCATAGCCGACATAATAAGTCCAGCCGAAACCTTTTTGATACAATTTAAAATATTCTTTTTCATATTTTTTATCCTCACTTTCTTTATTATTTTTTTAATTTATAGCTATCTCATATCCTAATTATATTTTTTATTCCAATATTTTCAACCACCTACGACCGAAACGACATTTTTCGTGCTTTTTTGTTAATACATGGCATCATAAGTATGGCTGTCAATATTAAACTTAACCCAAAACATACTGAGTAATCTCGCCAAGTTGTTAATTGTATTAACCAATAAATCAACAATACAAAAAAAGTAATTATTATTGATATTTTATTAAACCTCTTAACTTCCGTATCTTCTAACCTTCTGTTTTCGGAATCTATAGGACTAAAAATAGCTATTATTAATGCTGAAAAACATGTAATTACATTTAAAGCAATACTAACTTGTATATTTTTTAAAATGATAAAAAATGTACACATCAAAATACTGGAAATTGTTAAACAAACTCGTATACTTTTTGCATGATAACCACCACTATATTTTCTAATCATCATAAACGGAATTATCATTATTACACCTTTTAGCGTTTCATTCATAATAATCCCAAAAACAACAGCCATAATCATCGGTGCACATAATAACAGCAAACAATATATTGCATATTCATACAATTCATATTCTTGCTCATCTATTGCCCCGTTCCTAATTAACCAGTAAACTATATTGCTTATTTTTTTACTTATCATTTTTATAATTATTCAACTTTTCAGGTACCTTTGGTTGATATACAAAAACACATGAATTTGAATTTGCTTCAATTTTTAACTGTTTTTCAAGCATTTTTGATATTAATTTAACTGTTTTATTTTTTTCCCTATTCATCATTTATATCCTCCTTTTTCCGAGATAGCTATAAAATTATACTAATATATTTTTACATAAATTTCTATATAACTATACCGAAACGACATTTTTTTAGCGATTTTGTTGTTTTAAAAATCAAATCGTATTTTTATTATATATTCACAATATTATTTTACAAAAATAAATCATTTAAACTAAATTATTCAAAAAATATTGTTATTCGCAAAAAAATGTGATAAAGTTACCATATAAATACATATAAGAGGAGAAATTATAATTATGAGAATATCTATTTGCGACGATGATAAAATTCAAGCAGGTCTATTAGAATCCTATATCAAAGAGTTTTTTATTTCATATAATCAGGAAATCCCCGAAATATCAATTTTTTATAGTGGTGAAGAATTATTAAATTCCACCCAAAATACAGACTTACTTTTTTTAGATATAAAATTAGCAGGAATAGACGGAATAACTATAGGAGAAAAATTAACCAAATTAAATCCTAAAATAAAAATAATTGTAACAACTTCTTATATGGAATATTTAGATGATGCCATGCGATTTAATGTATTCAGATACATTACTAAGCCTATTGATAAAAATAGATTCTTTAGAAATATAAAAGATTTTTTAAAGAGTTATAAATCAAATTCAAGAATAATTCCAATAGAAACTAAAACAGGCGTTATTTGTGTACCTACTCATAACATAATCCAAGTTGTAGCAGAATCAAAAAAGGTCTTTGTCCATACTACGGAAGGAATTTTCAAATCCACGCATGCAATGAATTATTGGGAAGAAAACCTTACTGAAATATGTTTTTTCAAGTCTCACAGAAGTTATATTATTAACTTTGATTATGTTAAAAAATTCGATCACGATAGCATTACTCTACATAATTGTAATCAACCGGCATATCTCACATGCCGAAAATACACCGCATTTAAACATTCATATCTTTTATATTCCGAAGGTATGAATTAATAAAACTTTGTATAAAAATTTTTAAGGAGATTAATTATTATGGAAATTATTATTTTGTATTTATGTATATATATTGTTGAAGCACTCATCTTTACAACCTACAGCAACAATATTTTTATAGCAAAAAAGAATCTAAAACATGGCAAGTTTTGGGGCATATTTTTAGGTTATAGTATTATGTTCTTTTTGTCATTTTTTAAAATTATGCCTGTAAATTTCATTTCATTTTTAATTATTAACTCAATCTTAATATTTACCCTATTCGAAACAACAGTATTTATATCCTGTTTTCATGCCTTTATTCTCACTGTAATAATGGCTGTAAGCGAGCTTATAGTAGACAGTACAATAACTCATATAACATATAATTTCTATACTGAAAGTCTTAATGACATTGTAAATCTATCAATTTATGCTTCTCTTAGTAAACTATTATATTTTATTCTTGCTCTATTTATATCTTTAATATTGAATAAAAATAAAGAGAAGAATGATGCTACTACTATTGGAGAAATATTTTTATTTATTATTCCGACATTTTCTACATTTATAATAATTACATTCTTCTTTATCTGCTATAAAGTTGAATTTCCTACATACATAGGACGACTTATTTCTATTTGTGCATTTTTAATTCTAATTATTAATATATGTGTTTTCGGATTTTATAAATATTCAAAAAATAAACAAAAGAGTTTTTATGAGCTAAAGCTTAAGTTACAAAAAGAATCCGATATAAATATGTATAATAAAATGTTATTAAGCCAAAACGAAAAACATCAGATTCTTATTCACGATGTTAAAAAACACCTGACTTCTTTGGCATATCTCAATAGCACTAAAGATTATGATAAAATTGATGCGTATATTGGCAATATTTTGGAGTCTTATAATCTAATAGAAAATGTGAGAGTATGTGATAATAACTTTTTAAATGCAATTATATCAAGATATATGATTGAAGCAAAAGAAGATAATATTTCTTTTTATACAGATATTAGAAGTAAATGTATTGACTTTATGAGTGAAGAGGATATGACTGCATTATTTTGTAATCTTTTGGATAATGCCATTGAATCTGCAAAAAAAGTTGAGAGGGGATTTATTGATTTTTCAGTAATTCGTAAAGAAAATACACCTGCTATTTTTATAAAGATTATTAATTCCTGTAAAACATCTCCATTTTCCTCTAAAACGGGAAAACTATTTACAACAAAACCAAATCCTTATATTCATGGCTTTGGTGTGAAAAGTATAAATCAAATAATTGAAAAACATTCCGGATCTATGGCTATGCATTATGAGGAAGAGGATAATACTTTTCATACAATAATTACATTGGTGAATGAAGATGTAACAACATAAAATAAAAAAGGTGCTGTAACTCTAGCGATTGAAAAGTCGTGAGGAGAACAACACCTTTTTTGAACTATAATACAGGATTTTCTTTAAAATAAATATTAAGATTTGTATGCCTATGTAATGAATTTAAATCCTCTTTTATGTATCTCCAAGATGCCGGGAAACTTTCCGGAACACCATTAACCACTTCCATATCAAGAAACTTTATGAATAATGCTTCCTTTCCCATGAATTGTTCATAAAATACTTGTGAATATTGTGATTTTAGCTCATCACTCAAATTAAGTTGGTTATATAGTGCATGATCTAAATTACTAGATAAATAGTAACATCTATATGGTATTCCTTTAATATTATCACATTTAAGAAGATAATCCATCATTTCGCGCTTATGCCTATTTCTATCTTTTACCTTTTGTATATTTTTACAAGAAATGTTTTCCGTTGAATATATTATTTCTGTACTATCTCCTTGTATAATATTTGAATCATCTATATATGTCCCATCCGTATCAAAAATTTGTACTATTTGCCATATATCACTAAGTTTTAATTTCTTGTCTTTCCTATATTTATCGACAAATTTATAAATCTCCGTTTCAACATTACCTTTGTCAATATTTTCATCTGAAGTAATATCACCATGTGTAAACTCAAAATGAATATCTTTATGTCTATATATCTTTTTGAATATGTTTTCTAAAGCTTTTTTATCTGTGGCACCTTCAACAATAAAAATTACTGCTTTATCCATATTAATACATCATCTCCTTTGAACATTACTCCATCCTTTAGCTATTCTTTAATAATTCCATAAACTCCGTGGAAAATGGAATTTGAACATTACTTTCTTCCGTATTACCTGCTTTTCTAAATGCATATCCTATATCTTGAAGGTCTGTATCATCATAAATCTTCTCTTTTTGTCCCCCTAAAACTATAGTTCTAATATAAAAATCTCTTCGGTTATGCGTCTTTTCTATACCTTTAAGCGAAATATATCTATTCTCCGGATTAATAGTTGAACAAATAATATTCTTCTTATCCAATTTCTCCATTACACGTAAATTATGTGAAGTAAATATCAACTGTCCTTTAGCCTCTTCTGCCAAAACTCCTATTAATTCGCCTAACAGATATTCAAAAATTCCGGCATCCAATTCATCAACAACAAGACATACTCCCGAATTATTGTATAAGGAAATCAAATAGTTTAATAATGAAATAATTCGTTTAATACCTTCCGATTCATACTTCGTTAAAAATCTTTTTCCATCCCTATTAGAATATACTTCTACTTGAACAACATTAATTCCGTCTTTATTCTTTTCCTCGTTTGTTTTAACAAGTTCAATTGATAAATTCGGTATAATAGCCTTCATTGCTATATTGATAGCAGCAACGATATTCTCAAGTTTATTAAAAATCTCTTCTGGAAAATCACCTCGACCATTAATAAACAAGGGAATGCAACCTTGCATAACCTCATTTTCAGATTCTGTATGAACATTTACAGGAATAAAAGCATTTGAATAATTAACACCTAGCTGATTTACCTTTACAACTTGGAACCTCATTCTTGCAAAATCAAACAAAGCATTTACCACATCTGAAAATACCATTTCTTCTTCATTTTGATTTTCTATTTGTAATGATTTATTTATTATATCATTGAAATACAAAGATACATTTTTTTGTGCACAAAATACTGCAAGATTTTGTATAGAATTGAAGAAACGTATTTTAGATAACGCACTCTCATCTTTCGATACAATACGTGTTTGTGTATTTTCCAAAATAGACTGTATATCATAATAAGGATTACAGAATGATACATTTCTTTCTTTCTTCCACGAACCACCTCTTTGCCAATATATTATATTTTCTGAATAAATTTGTATCTTTTTCTCTTCTTTGTATCTTTTTAATATTAGCTCATATCTGGCTTTATACTTTTTTTCTTCACATTCAATATAGAATACAGTAGAAATTTTCATCATCTTATTCTCACTAAACATACCTTCATATTCATCATAAGAAATGGTATTCCCACTCATAATATGCTGCAAAATATCAAAAGCTTCAATAATTGCTGTTTTACCCGAACCATTTTGTCCATATATACCATTAATATCCGATTCCTTTAATTCTGCTCGATATTCAGCATTTGAATAATTTACAAATTTTACATCTCCATAATTCACATTTTTGAAATTTTCCAATTCTGTTTCCACTATTCTAACCAAATTTTTTTCTTTCATAGCAGACACCCCATTTTGAATAATAATATTTTTTATCTGTTTATAATCATAGTTTCCGTCTAATTATATTATATATTTTACATCCATTCCGATAAAATGTCCAGTTCTATTTATTTTTCCAGAATCATATATATACAATATTATATACTTATTTTAAAATAAAAATACTACTTACTCTCACTTAACATTTTTCTTCATTATCAAATGATGAAAAAATGCTATCTCCCTATACTCATCCATTTCTGAAACTTTATTTTCAATCATTATCATTTTTTTCTGCCATTCTTTATCCTTATGTATCTCCTGATTTTGCTGTAAATCCCAAAACGTTCTTATCCCATAATTGGTAACTGTTCAGAGCCAAGCAACTTTAAACAAATATCCTTATTAAGCTCGCTTGATTAAGGATATTTGTTTAAAGTTATTTGGCGGATACGCCACAGCGAGGAAACACATAGTGTTTTCGAGCTGTGCTCTGAACAGTTACCATAATTTTTATTAAGTTCGTAGTCACTAAGCTTACATAATTCATCTATTAAATATTCATCTTCATAATAATTAATTGTACCAAATTGTTTTGCCTCACTATTTCCACCATTTAACAGATTTTCCGCCTCATCAAAATCATTTAACAGCACCACCATTTGCATAACTCTTCCTGCACGATTATGCTTAATTACTGATATTATTCCATCTTTTTTAAGCACTCTGTTAAATTCCTTTAATACCTTTTCTCTGTCAGATACATATTCCAATACATTATGACAGATTACCACATCAAAGCTTTCATCCTCAAATTTTTCTAACGCTTCCACTCCACCTTGAATCTGCATATAGTTATTATCTTTTGCTGCAGACTCAAGCATTTCCTTAGAAGGCTCAACTGCCACAACATTATTATCTGTTGCAAAATGATTCGCAGTTATTCCATATCCACTTCCAAAATCCAAAACCTTTTTACCTTTTATAAACTCAAGTTGTTTCCATGCTATTGTTTTCAATAAATATTCCCACGGTTGTAATTCCATAAATCTACCTTTACAAGTTTAATTTTTCTTGTATATTCCTTTCATTCTTGTTGCTCTATTTCCTTTAAAACTCTTAATATTTCAGTCTTTTTATTGCTTAATAGAATTAACCAAACATATACCCATATTTCCTCATCTGGTTAAAAATTATATCTCTCACTCTTTCCTTTTCTTCCTTAGAATATCCCCCTGCATTACCAATAACTTCTTCAACATCGTTTTTAGTAAAATTAAATTTCAAATTCTCACCATACAATTGCTCTGAAACAGTAAGTTGTACATCAAAATCACTACATGTTGTCTTAGCCTTAACATTTTCTATTAACTCATAAACATCATTACCTAATGGATAATCCATCTTTATATCAGATAATAATCCTGCACCATTATCAAATATAGGACAATAATCATAATTTCCTTCTGTATCCATCAATACCGCAATGTTATGAGTATGCCTGTCTTCATTTAAAAATAAAGCATCAATTGTAAATAACTTATTTATATATTTTCCAAATTCCTTTAGACCTGTTATTCTCTCTACCTCTCAATTCTAATCCAAAAATCATCTTCTGCCATACGTCCCTCTGTTTTCTCTATAATCATAAATGGGTCATAAAATGGCAAATCCATATCCTTTAATATTAACTTCATTTTATCCCTTGTTCTTGGAAAACATCTTGACTCTAAAAATTCTTCATACATTTCATAATCAGGATTTTCAATTTTACCAAATGCCCTAAACATTATATTATTCGCATAATTTTTTATCCTTACTTTTCTATTAAGCTCATCTACTTCAATAAGAGTACATACTGTTTGTCTGTGCATATACCAAAGTCTGATAGGATACTTCTTTTCCGGCACTGATATATCTTCAACAAATTCCGGATATCTTTCTAAATACTTTATTAGTAGTACAATCGGTCCACTAATAGGAGCATTGCTACTTTCCCATCTCTCAACTGATGACTTTGATGAATTTATTAAAACCGCAAATTCTTTTTGTGTAAGACCTAATTTTTTTCTAATCTCTTTAATCTCCCTTGCAGTTGTAAAACTTGGTATTATATATTTATTATCTGCCATAACAAACACCTCCAAATGTATATAATATATTAAACCATCAAAATAAAGGTTTGTAAACCTTTATTTTGATGGTTTTTATCACTAAATATCCGTATTCTGTACATGATTATACATCTTTGTAATTGCTTCATTCATATTTATAGGAATAAAAGATATTTCAGGATGCTCATATTTAAAAACAACGAACAATTGATGTGCAAATCCCTGTCCCATCCAATCAACTCCTTCAAAATCAAAAATAACCTCTTTAAATTTATCAAGTCTGTTACATACTCTTTTTGCTTGAGAACGCGAAACTGGTGAAGAATCAAATATATTCTTTAAAGGTATTTTAGTCTTAGTAAAACCACCTTCAACATTAGAATACAAATCAAACACCTCATATGACTGCTTATGAGAAAAATTTGACAATGACATAATAACACATGTTCCGGGATATTTTTTTTCTACCAATTCAATTATCCTACTATTATCATATCTATTATTGCTAAATATTCTCTCACTTGATATTATAAAAAAATCATCCATCATCTTTGAACTAAAAAATATTCCCTCACCTGAATGATTTTCTGAATCTGTAGTCAATTTTCCTTTAAACAACTCACATATCGCTTCATCTAATGAAGGTAAAGAAAAATGCTCTTTGATTTTTTCAAATATACCTACACCATCATCACGTATAATAACAGTTGTATTCAAATAATCCTGCTCAATAATAATTTGAACATTCTCCGCTAATGAATGATCCATTACATTATTAATCATTTCACTAAAAGTATATGCCCAAATTTCTATTACATTTTTTTGAAAATTTTCAATAAATTGTTTTAGGCAAAAATCATATGCATAAGTATCTGTACTTAAATCTCCGTTGCTTCTTTTAAGATTGTAAACTGTTTTTTCACTAATCAACTCATACTTTCCTCTTTGAACTCTTCTTATTACATTTTCATTTACCAAATCATTTATATACGAATGTACCGTATTTTGATTAACTTCAAAAGTTTCTGCAACACTTTTAGAAATACTTGTATTATCTTGTTTAATTTTCTCTAATAAATACAATCTAATAGATTTTTTCTTTTCTTCATCAAATTTCATATAATAATCACCTCTCATTTTTTATAATTATAGCAATTTATTCGTTTTAAATCAATAGTTATTCGTTTTAATCTTTTATTAATTCGTCGTAAATCAATTTAAAGCGAATAACTCTAAAAATCATTATTACTCTATCTAAAATTTTACCCATTTATTAAACCATTTATTTACAAATTAAAAAACAACAAACCGCTAAAATAAAGCCCTCAGTTTTATAACTTTATTCTAACGGTTCATTATTGTACTATATATTAAAATCTTCCCACCTACATTAATCCATAATCCAAAGTTTTATTAATCCCTATCCAAAAGATTATGGTAAAATTCTGAGTAATCTTTTCTCTTCTCCTTAGTAAAATCAATAGCCGCTGAAGGATGCTGATTTAATCTTCCTGTTAAGAGATAAGGAATATCATATCCCCATACAACGCCTTCTTCTTTTAACTTATTAATATGCTTTTCTGTAAAATCGAGTATCGGGAATAAATTGTACTTTGGATTCTTTAGGAAACCAAGTAATAATTCCATTGCACAGTTTCCTGCTCCTCTACCCATGCTTCCGATAGTTGCATCAAGAACATTTACACCTCTTGAAACACTTTCAATCGTATTAGCAAATGCAAGGTTTAGATTATTGTGTGCATGAATACCAATCTGCTTACCATACTTTTCGCCAACCTCAAGGTATTTATCTGAAAGAAATCTCATCTGTTCAGGATAAATCGAACCATAGCTGTCTACAATGTATATAACATCTACCGGGCTTTTTCCTAACATCTCTAAAGCTACATCTAAATCTGACTCTTTAGCATTAGAAACAGCCATAATATTACAAGTTGTCTCATAGCCTTTTCTGTGTGCATCTTCAATCATATCAATTGCTGCAGGCATAGTATTAATATAAGTTGCAACTCTTACCATATCAATTGCCGAATTACTTCTATCAATTATATCATTCTTATAATCACATCTTCCCACGTCAGCCATAACTGCAACTTTTAAGTCACCTTTATTATCTCCAACAACATTGATAATATCATCTTCATCACAGAACTTCCATTTAGCAAATTTATTTACATCAAATAGTTTCTTAGAAGCTTTATATCCAAATTCCATGTAATCAACACCTGACTGCTTATTACATTCGAATAAATCCTTTACAAATTCATCAGTAAAATAAAAACTATTTACAAGACCACCATCTCTTATAGTTGCATCCAATACCTTAATTTCAGGTCTGTAATCAATAATTCTCTTACTTTCTTCCATGATAATCCTCCGTTGATAATTCTCCGTTTCAAAGCGACTTATCTTGCAGAATTTATTCAAAATCGCTTAATCCGGTTATTTTATTTCAAAAATTCTCATGGCATTTTTATACATCAAATCAGCGTAAGCATCTTTTCCAATAACTTCTTCAAGTCCATTAAAATACTTCTGATATAAAGATTCTTCTCCATATCCGTTAAATGCATATGTGTCAACTCCGTCAATAGGACTGTCACTTCCGAACATTATCCTTTTACTTCCATAGCGTTTAATAATTTCAATTGTACTTTCTACAGATACCCATGCAGTGTCAGCATATAAATTATCCGCTTTCCCCATCAAGTCTATGGCTTCTTTATTATCAGTGCCAAGATTCATATGTCCCAGTATAAACTTAACATTTGGGTGCCTTACTGCCATATTATACACATATTTGGCATCTGCCGCTTCACTTCCCCCTGTGTGGGTTAATACAGGAAGATTATATTCTTCTGCTAATTTAATATAAGGTTCAATTCTTTCTGAATCAAAAAATGTATTTGAATGATAAGGGTGTACTTTTATTCCTTTTACAATATCAAGATTATCCTTTAACAAACTTATAAATTCATCATCTACAGTCTCTGTTGCCGGCTTAATCCAAGGCATAACAAAAATCTTATCCTTTACTTCTGATTCTCTCGCGAACTTAATTGCTCTTTTAAAAGAATCTGCCTGTGAAATCTGCAACTCAATTGGTATAAGATTCAAATTATGGTCATACTCTAAGGAATCACCATTTGATACAATACAATAACTGACATTGTATTTCTTAATCATCTCTTCAACCATTTCTTCACTCATATTGAAACCTAAACCATTTCCAATATGCACATGAATGTCAATAAACATACGCGCTCACTCCTTCTGCAATACTTTAACGTTTTAAAGCGTGTATGTGTTTTCTCTATTTTATATATAAAAGCACCTTATGTCAAGTATTTTTTTGAATATTGAACACATTAGTGTATTAGTTAAGAACACAAAAGGCTACCTGCATTAGACAGGTAGCCACGCTTTAAACGTTATATATAACTGTTCAGAGTTGATATTTTCAAGCTTGACTCTGAACTGTTCCTTTATATTTAGCCGGTAAAGTTACTTAAAAATTCCTTTGTTCGAGGATTCTTTGGATTAGTAATAACTTCATCAGGACTACCTTCTTCTATTATATACCCATTTTCCATAAAAATCACTCTATTTGATACATCTCTTGCAAAACTCATCTCGTGAGTAACAATTACCATTGTCATGTGGTCATTTGCAAGCTCTTTTATTACTTTTAAAATTTCTCCCGTAAGTTCAGGATCAAGTGCTGAAGTAGGCTCATCAAAGAACAAAAGCTTTGGGTTCATCGCTAGTGCTCTTGCAATCGAAACTCTCTGCTGTTGTCCGCCTGAAAGCTGACATGGATAAGCATCAGCTTTATCCTCAAGTCCCATTCTTCTAAGAAGTTCCATACATTCTTTCTTCACTTCATTTTTATCTCTTTTTTGCACATGTATTGGTGCATCCATAAGATTTTTAAGTACACTGTAATGTGGAAATAAATTAAAGTTCTGAAATACCAAACCAAAATATCCCTGAATTCTTTTTAAATCAGTTTTCTTTGCATATACAGAATTTCCATATTCATTATTCCACGCAGCATGTTCTCCAAGGTAAATTAATTCTCCACTATCCATTCTTTCAAGCATTGTTGCACATCTTAAAAGAGTTGATTTACCTGAACCTGAAGGACCAATTATCGAAAGTACATCGCCTTCATTTACCTCAATTGAAATATTTTTTAATACTTCCAAATCTTCAAAAGTCTTTTTTATATTTTTAATTTCTAATAATGCCATAGATACCTCAATTCCTACTACTTAACTGTATAGTAATCCAATGATTTCTCAACTCTTCCCATTACAAATGCCACTAAAAGATTAAAAACAAAATAGAATACTCCGGCAATTATAAATGGTGTCATTGTTGTCTGCGCTGATGCTATATTTTTTGCAACTGAAAACATTTCAATATATGCTATTGAAAATGCTAAAGAAGTATCTTTAACAAGTGTAACTATCTCATTAGTTACAGGCGGAATAATCTTTTTAATAACCTGTGGAAGTATAATTTTCACAAAAGTCTGAACCTTGTTATATCCAAGTACTTTTGCAGCTTCATACTGACCAATTGGCATTGCCTCTATTCCCGAACGATATATTTCACCAAAATATGCTGCATAATTAAGTACAAATCCAATTATTACTGCATAAAACTTATCGTAGTTACTTAACGGAACTTTAAACAAAAAATATGGTCCATAATACACTACCAAAAGCTGCAACATAAGAGGAGTTCCTCTCATAATGGCGATATAAAATTTAAATAAATATCTGATAATTCTAAACTTTGACATTCTTCCAAATGCCACGAACATACCAAGTGGTAATGTAAATATGAGAGTAAAGAAAAATATCTTAACTGTCTCTATCATTCCATCTTGCATAAGTTCAATCATATTTCGAACATCCATTTTTGTCCTCCATCATGAAGTGTGCATAATATTATTTTCCAATAATGATACTATCTGATAAGCCCCATTCTTCTGCAATCTTAGCAACTGTTCCATCTTCTGCCATTTCATTAAGAGTTTTCTGAACTTTATCTCTTAACTTTGTATTATCTTTAAAGAAACCAATACCATACTGTTCTGTAACAAATGCTTCATCAAGAATAATAAATTTATCTCCTCTTTGTTCAACCTGATATTTTGCAACACCGATATCCATTGCAACAGCATCAACTGCACCTGCTTCAAGGTTCATAAATGCCTGATTGTAATCAGGTACTTCTTCAAGTTTACCAAATGTAGCTGCTAAATCTTTTGCATCACCATTTAATGCCTCTAAAGCTGATGATGCAGCCTGAACGTCTACTGTTTTTCCTGCTAAATCTGCAAGTGTTGTAATTCCCGAATCCTTTGCAACTACCATTACCTGACTGTTATCTACATAAGGCTCTGACCAAGCATATTTATCAAGTCTGTCCTCACTCATTGTAAATCCATTCCAAATACAGTCAATATTTCCTGATTCAAGCTCAAAATCCTTTGAATCCCAGTTAATAGGCTGTTTCACTAATCTCCAGTCATTTCTCTTACAAACTTCTGCTGCTAAATCAAGGTCAAATCCAACATATTCTCCCTTATCATCCATATATCCGTATGGCGGGAAGTTAGCATCAAATCCTACCACAAATTTATTATCTTCTTTCTTTCCACATGCACAAAGTCCTATTGCCAAAACCATAGCACCTACAAGTGCGATTTTCTTTAAAAAATTCTTTTTCATAACGTTTTTTACCATATCCCTTTCTTTTCTATATCGTTTTTATATTCTTAACAACTGTTTCATTTTATCACATTATCAAGTTAAAGTGATATCCTTTTAATATAAATTCCGAATTATATTTTCGGAATTTATATTTTTTACGTAACCAATTTATATATCGAGATTTACTTTTTATCAGAAACAATCTCTTCTGCTCTTTCAATAGCTTCTTTAATATGCGGTTTAAAATTATCTTTACCAATCTTGTTATATAAGCCCTGCTTTTTAATTACTGACAACGGCTGCTCATTAACATGAGATAATATCAACCTAATATCACTCTTTTCACACTGCTCATAAATATTTTCAAGTGTCTTAAATGCTGTCGAATCAAGTGCCGGAACACTTCTCATTCTAAGAATCATTACATTATTATCCTTCTTTGCTTCCGCAACTATATCAAGAAGTTTATTAGTTGCACCGAAGAATAATGGTCCTGATATCTCATATACAACAGTTTTATCAGGTAATTTTGTAAGATTAATATTATCATTTTCAGTATTCACATCTTCTGAGTCATCATATTCAGTCCATTTTCTTACATCTGTTACATTAGCCATTCTGTTTAAGAAGAGCATTGCTGCCATTACCATACCAACTTCAATAGCTACAACCAAATCAAATATAATTGTAAGACCAAATGTTGTTACAAGTACTAATACATCACTCTTTGGTGCTTTAAGCATTGCAACAAATTCTCTCCAACCACACATATTATACGCAACAATTATAAGAACTGCTGCAAGCGTTGGCATTGGAATAAGTGCCGCTGTTGGCATAAGCAATACCATAATAAGTGCTAATACAATGGCATGAACCATACCTGCTATCGGTGTACGTCCACCATTTTTAACGTTAGCTGCTGTTCTTGCAATGGCGCCTGTTGCAGGAATACCACCGAAAAGACCTGAACAAACATTTCCCACACCTTGTGCAACAAGTTCCATATTAGAACGATGTCTGCTTCCTACCATACTGTCAGAAACCACACAAGAAAGAAGCGACTCAATTGCTGCAAGGATTGCTATCGTAAATGCCGGTGAAATAAGTTCCTTTACCATCTTAAAAGTCACATCAGGTATCTCAGGTGTCGGAAACTTTGATGATAAAGTCCCATATACACTTCCAATTGTATTAACATCCATGTCCACAAATTTTACTATAAGGGTTGTAACCACAATTGCTACTAAAGAGCCCGGAATCTTATCAGTTATATAATTCCATACAATCATTATTACCAATGCAATTCCACCAATAAGTAATGCTTCTTTATTAAATGTATCCCAATGGTCCACATATGATTTTATCTTAGGTAAAAATTCTGATGGAACATTTTCAATAGTTAATCCAAAAAAATCTTTTAACTGTTGTGTAAATAAAGTCACCGCAATACCTGCCGTAAACCCGACAGTAATCGTTCCCGGAATAAACTTAATCAAAGTTCCAAATCTGAATAATCCCATAATCACAAGTATTATACCCGCCATAATTGTAGCAAGCACCAAACCGCTTGTTCCATATTGCTCTATAATACCAACAATAATTACAACAAACGCTGCCGTAGGTCCACCAATCTGAACCCTGCTTCCTCCTAAGAAGGAGATAATAAATCCTGCAATAATTGCAGTATGAATACCTTTTTCAGGTGTTACTCCTGAAGCAATTGCAAGCGCAATTGATAATGGAAGTGCAATAATTGCAACAATAATACCTGAGATGATATCCTTAATTAATTGTTGTCTCGTATAACCTTTTAACACCGAAAACAACTTTGGTTTAATTCGTTCGTTATCCATTCGTTATCCTCATTTCTCTTTAGATTGTTCCATCTAATTCTTTCTTATCTATAAAATAAATAATTAATCCAACGAATACCATACCTCCAATAACATTACCAAGTGTAACCGGAATAATATTATTAGTAAAGAAGCTTCCCCAATTCAAGCTTTCAATCTGTTCTTTACTATATCCATATGTACTTATTGCTTTATCTAAATACTCAGGATTTGATTTCGCATAAAGTCCTGCCGGAATATAGTACATATTTGCAATACAATGTTCAAAACCACTTACAACGAATGCCATAATTGGGAAGAATACTGCAAACACTTTTCCAATAACATCTTTAGCTGCAGCTCCCATAAGTACTGCAACACACACAAAGAAGTTACATAAAATTCCTGAGAAAAAAGCACTTATAAACGGAAGATTTGCTTTTGTCATTGCCACATTTATCGTATATGCTCCCAAAAATCCATCTGAATAATTAAACTGTCCACTTAAATATGTAAAGCCTGTTACGATAATTGCACCCGCAAAGTTTGACAAATACACTATGCAAAGAACCTTTATCATCTGAAGTACTTTGACCTTCTTATGAATAACACTCATAATCATAAGACAGTTACCCGTAAAAAGTTCTCCCGCAAAGAATATAATCATCATAAGACCTATAGGGAACACACAACCTCCCACAAATCTTGCTATACCAACATTTGGTATCGTGTGCATTGCCACATTACTTGCCTGTGCACCGCTTGCAATAAACATTCCTGCAAGTACACCTAACATAGTAAGCTTCCATATAGGCATCTTCGTCTTCTTCTCTGCTGCAGCAATATTCCTTTCAATAATCTCCTTTGGTAAAATCATTCGGTTACCACCTTTCATTCTAAAATATAGGTTAAATCAAATCATTTTCATACCACTTTGTAAACAATATATGTTTACAGAATAATCCTATAATAGTATAGATGTAATCAAAATAATTGTCAACGAAAAAAGACTATTTGAAACTTTCATGAAAAATTTTCATTATTCAAATAGTCTTTTTATAAATACTTATGTATTAATATCTGATTTTAAAAACTAGTACCAATTATTTTCCAAGCACCTTTATATTTTCCAATATATATCTCAATATCCAAAAATACAAGATTTTCTCTTTCTGTATCCAAATCTACTGCTGTCATTGTTATTGTTGCCCCACAGTATCTTAAATCTTTTACCTCATCCTCATCAACCATTACATCATACCAGTCTGAAGCTTTCCAAAATTCTTTCTTTTCTTTTACTGAGACTTTTTCAATCTTACCTATTTCATAATCAAATTCTATCAAAGAATTTGGTTCATCAAATATTTCTAACTCTTCCTTAGTTTCTTCTCTCAGCTCAAAAACTCTATCCTCATATTTACTAGAACATGCCCTACAATCAACCATCTTAATCTCATCCATTTTCTCTATAGCTTCTACATATTCTTCTACAATTTCTTTTGGACTATTAATTACTATTATGCCAGCAGAAAATAAAAATGCTACTATAACAGCAATTAATGCAATCACTCCTGAAACAATTCCAATGATTAATGGTTTCTTTGACTTTTTCTTCGTTCTCTTTATTCTTGCATTATTCGAGCTAAACATTTCCTGACTACTTAATGACTCTTGTTTGCTAACTCCAAAATCAGCTTGTGTCTGTTTTAAATTATCTATGTAGGATACTTCAATTTCTCCTATCTCACTTTCCTCTGCCTGTATATCTGTCTCTTTTATGGGTTGTACATTTCCACATGATACACAAAATAATGCATCATTTTCCAAACTTGTTCCACACTTCTTACATATCTTCATAATATTTACTCCTCTGTTCTTTTATATTTCTGATTCTAAAACATACTTACATCAATTAAGATTATTATATTTTTATTCATTGCTGATGTCAATTTTTATATTGCTTAACATATTATAATACAAACAAAAAAGACTATTTGTATTTCAAGTAATTCAAAAATCAAACAACATTGCTTGTCATCTTACTACTTTATTTTACAAATAGTCTTTATAAATATATTACTTCAATATACAGCTTTATTCATCAGCACCAATTATCTTCCAATCGCCTTTATATTTTCCAACATATAAAGTCATTTCAGTTTCTTCTTTCATACCCATTGCTGACATTTTTAATGTAACTTCACAGATTCTTAAATCTTTTACATCTTTTTTATCAACCATTACTCCATAATCTTCAGCTTCTTCCCAAAACTCTTTCTTTTCTTTTGCAGAAGCCTTTTCAATATCGTCAATTTCATAGTCGATTTCTACTAAAGAAGCCATTGAACCCATTCCTTCTGCCTCTTCTTTAGCTTCTTCTTTCATCTCTTTAATTTCATCTTTGTATTCTTTTGAATATGCCATACAGTCAAGTGCAGCCACACCATCTAATTCCTTAACAGCTTCCATATATTCTTCAACAATGCCTTTAGGACTGTTGCTTCCTAATACACCGAATGCAAATAAAAGTACTACTACTACAACTGCAACTAAAGCAACTGCACCTGCACAAATACCAATAATCAATGGTGCTTTTGACTTTTTCTTTGGTGCTACAGGCATATTACCATATGAATTAAAGGCTTCCTGACCACCCATATCATATCCCATCTGCTGTGGCTGTGTATAAGCCTGATTAAATTCCTGTGGCTGTGCTGTCACATTCTCCTGTGGTTGTACATTTACACTTTCCTGTGGTTGTACGTTCACTGTTTCCTGTGATAAATTAGCTCCACATGAAGTACAAAATACTGCATCATCATCTAAACTTGTTCCACAATTGTTACAAAATTTCATAACTTCTTCCTCCGTTTCATTCTTCGCTTGTTTTTCTTTTCTTTAATAAAAGTATAATTTACAAATAATCTATTCCTTACAGAAATAAATTAAACCTAGTATAGTGTCATTTATTTTACTTGTCAATAAACTAATTTCTAAATCTTATAAAAAGTAGTCCACTCATAGCCATTAACGCAGGGTAGTATAAATATGGAAATATTTCAAAAGGCGTAATACCGGATATTGCCGAAGCTGATAAAATCTGAGTTCCATAAGGAAGAAGCCCTTGAATTGCTGATGTGAAAATATCCAAAATAGACGCTGAATTTTTAGGAGAGATTTTATACTCGTCACTTATTTCTTTTACAACCGGGCCTGCCATTACAACTGCTACCGTATTATTTGCTGTACATATGTCAACCAATGCTGACACACCCGCAATTCCATACTCTGCCCCTTTTTTGCTTTTTATTCTTTTCTTTATTTTATTTAAAATAAATCTTATTCCTCCATTTTCTTTTATTAAAGCAACTATACACGCTATAATAATGGAAATTATGGTTATATCATACATTCCCGTTACTCCGGAAATATTCCTTCCATTTATAGTTCCTCCACCAATAGCAATAAATATCTCACTAATTTTAATGTTATTTGTAATAACACCGATTATCAAAGAAAAAACTGTCCCTGTAATTAGCACAATAAATACATTTAATCCTGTTAGTGCACCTAAAAATACCATAACATATGGAAGAACATTCAAAATATTGTAAGAAAGTTCTTCATTAATTACTGTTTCTGTATTCTTTGACATCAATAAAAAAATTACTCCTGTTAATATCGCTGCCGGTAACACTATCAAAAAATTTTCTTTAAATTTATCCTTAATCTCACAGCCTTGTGTTTTTACTGCTGCAATTGTTGTATCTGAAATCATTGATAAATTATCACCAAACATTGCACCACATAAAACGGCTCCCATACATAACCCCATATTTACACCGGTCTTTTCTCCAATTTCCACTGCAATAGGCGATAAGGCTACAATCGTTCCCATTGAAGTTCCCATTGAAATCGATATAAAACAGCCTATAATAAACAAACCTACCACTATATATTTTGATGGTAATATGGATAATCCAAAATTAACCGTATTTTCCACACCACCAGCCGCAGTTACTGCACCAGAAAAAGCACCGGCACATAAGAATATCAAACACATTGTAACAATATTTTCCTCACCGATTCCTCTTGCAATTATATCTATCTTCTTTTCAAATGATAATTTCCTGTTCTGCATAAAAGCAACCAATAATGAAATTAAAAAAGCAACTACTACAGGCATATAATAAAAATCTTTAAATCCTATTCCTACTCCAAGAAAAATAATCAAAAAAACAATAATTGGTAACAATACAAATCCATTTTCTTCCCTTTTTTTCATTCTTTGTCTCCATTTAAAACTAATATAAAAAATTTTCCAATGATAACAATTGCTAATTTTTCCCATAAATTTCATTTGTTAATTATTCTATTATGTGATACACTAATATTTATTATTTTATTTTTTATATTTTTTATGTATTAGATATTAATTCAAAATAGAGAATGAGGTATTAGTATGAAAATCGGATTTGATAATGAAAAATATTTAAAATTACAATCAGAGCATATTAAGGAAAGAATAGAAAAATATGATAACAAGCTCTACCTTGAATTTGGCGGAAAGCTTTTTGATGACTTTCATGCAGCCAGAGTCCTTCCTGGTTTTGCTGCTGACAGCAAATTACAAATGTTAATTCAGTTAACAGACGTTGCAGAAATAGTTATGGTTGTAAGTGCTGATGATATTATTAAAAATAAAATACGTGCAGATTTGGGAATTACTTATGACAATGATGTAATACGTCTTATAGAGGAATTTCGTTCTTGCGGATTATATGTAGGTAGTGTAGTTCTTACCAAATATATAGACCACAGAAGTATAACCTTCTTCCAAAACAGACTTGAGAATATGGGACTTAAAGTTTACCACCATTATGTTATAGATGGGTATCCAACTAATATTCCTCATATTATAAGCGAAGATGGCTTCGGTAAAAATGATTATATAGAAACTTCAAGACCTTTAGTTGTGGTTACTGCTCCGGGTCCCGGAAGTGGTAAGATGAGTACATGTCTTTCACAGCTTTACCACGAGCACAAGCATGGTGTACGTGCCGGATATGCTAAGTACGAGACCTTCCCTGTATGGAATCTCTCTCTTGACCACCCTGTTAACCTTGCTTACGAAGCTGCTACTGCTGATTTGAATGATATTAATATGATTGACCCTCATCATTTAAAAGCATATGGTGAAACTGCAGTTAATTATAACAGAGATGTTGAGATTTTCCCTGTTTTAAATGCAATGTTTATGAAGATTTATGGTGAGAGTCCTTATGCCTCACCAACTGATATGGGTGTAAACATGGCAGGTAATTGTATATTTGATGACAATGCCTGTCGAGATGCTTCCAAACAGGAAATTATCAGAAGATATTACCAGGCTATTAATGGTGTTGCTGATGGAACAAGAAATCAGGAAGAAGTCGGAAAAATAGAGTTATTAATGAGCAGGGAAAATATTACAAAAGAGGACAGACCTGTTGTAATTCCTGCACTTGAGCGAGCTAATGCCACAGGTGCTCCTGCAGTTTCAATCGAATTAAGTGATGGTACAATTATAACCGGTAAAACAGGGGATTTATTAGGTTCAAGTTCTGCCGCATTACTTAATGCATTAAAATATTTAGCCGGAATAGAACATGAGAAGCAGATTATTTCACCAACAGCTATTGAACCTATTCAACAGTTAAAAACACAGTATCTTGGAAGTAAAAATCCAAGACTTCATACAAACGAAGTATTAATTGCACTTTCTGCAACTGCTGCAAATAATGATGATGCTGCACTTGCTCTTAGCCAGTTATCAAAATTAAAAGGATGTCAGGTTCATTCAACAGTAATGCTTTCTGATGTTGATAAAAATATTTTCAAACGTTTAGATTGTGAACTTACATGTGAGGCAATTCGAGAATAAATTACCATTATTTAATAGTGTAAATTTTAATATTTAAACTCTTTGATAATAAAAGCTTTTCATATAACAAAAAACTAGTTGCAGATAATTTATCACAACTAGTTTTTTGTTATTACTATAAAATTACATATAGATTTAAAATATTTATCGCCTCTTAAATTTCTTTATTTTTAGTATCTCATTCTGTAATTATTTTTCCCATAATCATTCATTCCACAATCATCTTTTTTATAATCATTTTTTTCGAAATAATTCTTTCCCATATTGTTCATATCTTTACAACCACATTCCATATAACAATCCGCAGTTGTTCCCTTTATAGTTGCTGATATAGGAGTAGCCTCCGGAACTCTTGCAAGTGAAGTATTATCACATCTTCTGCTACGAAGAACTTCTAAAGGATTAGGAGCTACTTCATATCTGTAATCTATCCCTTTACTTCTAATATATTTTTCAATAGTCATATGGCTGGCAACACTGTTAATATCATGATTAACCAAATTCTGATACCAGAAGAAAGGATGGTCTTTTGGTAAACTGTGAAGCGGAACTACATCTTCAATATTCTGAGTATTTCCTGTTGTAGTCCTAATTATATCACGAACATATTCGATGTTTGGACCTAATTTTAACAGTTCCGGGAAATCTCCACACGGAATAACTTCCTGCCACTCTTTGTGTTCATATTTTTCCAACAATTCTTTTGCTTTATGAAGGTGCGCAATTTCCTGAATAAGACATTCTTCCCAAATTCTTTTTATTCTGCTATGACATTCCGTCATCATACATGAATAGTACAAATAACACTCTGTATACTCATGCATTAATAAATCTTCAAGCCAAGTTGCCCTTGTATCTTTAAGGCTTTCATACTGAGTTACATGTTCTTCTTCAATCATACCAATTTCCTGATACAATCTTCTTCCTAAATCTGATTTACAATATAACGGTGCAACATTCATATAATAGTTCATAGTCTGCTGTTCTGCTGCAGTAATAATATTTACATGCAATTTAGTAATCATTTCATCAGTTTTATTATCAATATATCTGAAAATGCTGTCCTTAGGATAACGATGTTCAGAAATAGTTGGTCTTGCAGGCATTATTTCAGTATAGCCACCTACTAATTTTTCAGGACATATTCCATATTCATAATCCAACAGATTTGAGTATCTGTATAAATGGTCAAAATCTTCTAACAAAGCAAAATCCAATGCATTTTTCACATTACAATTAGGTTCACATTGTGCCATTACTGCTGTCAAATCTACCGCTAACTGTTCGTATGCAATTGTATGCTCAAGAATATTTTCATCCTTCGGTTTAAGACATGCTATTCTCTTTTGCTGCTGTTGTTCACTTCTTCTCACATATGCTAACTCTCTTCTGAGTTCATTATCAGGACAGTGTCTTGAAAAATTCCTTGAAAACCACTGTGCCTCAAATTCAGTACCATTCATAAGGATAATTCTCGTTTTTGTATATGCATCTGTAGTTCTTTTATCATACGCATCAGGATACATTTGATTCCAATCCATATAAACCTTATCAAATGGTATTGGCTTTTCGTTAAAAGGATTAAAACTATGCATAAAAAATACTCCTTTATAATATTTTTAAGATATTTTTGTTCTCCTAAAATATATTATGCAAAAGAGTATTTTTTAGTCACTATTTTTTGAAATCTATATGGCGGATACGCCATAGTGAGGAAAAAACTAGTGTTTTCGAGCTTAGCTCTGAACATCTACTACAACTTCTTAAAATCTTCTGCTCCATGCTTACAAAGCGGACATATAAAATCTGCCGGTAATTCTTCACCCTCATAAATATACCCGCATATTGTACAAATCCAGCCTGTCTTTTTTTCATCTTCTTTCTTTGGTGCAGGTTTAATGTTTTTATGATAATATTCATAAGTTACTGATGTATCTTCAGATAAAACATCAGCGTCTGTAACATCTGCTATAAACAATGTGTGTGTTCCTAAATCAATCTTATCAACTACTTTAGCTGATATAAACGCATTCGTTTCTTCCGGAATATACACCACTCCATTTTCGGCTCTTTTAAATACGAATTTTTCAAATTTATCTACATCTCTTCCACTCTTAAATCCAAAGTTCTGATAAGTTGAAAACTGCGATTTTTCTGTTAATACAGATACATTAAATATACCAGTATTTATTATCATATCATGTGTATAGTTTTGCTTATTAATTGCTACTGTAATTCTATTAGGAGATGTTGTTACCTGCGAAACAGTATTTACTATACAACCATTGTCCTTTTCTCCCTCTCTTGCTGTTACTACAAATAATCCATATGTTAATTTATGCATTGCACTATTATTCATATAAATTCACCCTACTTTCTTTTTAATAATATAATTTTACTATTTATCTTTTATTATTTTTTTATTCATTATTACTCTTATTTTTTAATTTGCTCATTACATATTTTTTTTAATCTTCAATATAATTTTCCATATCCTTAGGTAGTACCAAATTTAAAATAATTGAAACAAGAAAAACTACCGCAACACAATTTTCTGCAAATACATTTCTTACTATTTGCGGAAAAATATCGAATAATTCAGGTACCTGAGTAAAACCAATTCCTATACTAAGTGATAATGCTACGATTGTAATATTTCTTTGCGAATATCCACATTTTCCAATCATCTGTAAACCACTAACTACAATAGTACCAAACATCATAATTGTACATCCGCCCAATACTGCATCCGGTAAAGTAGCTAAAACTGCTCCAAATATCGGAAATATTCCTGCCAAAATCATAATTGCTGCCCCTGTTGCTATAGCAAATCTGTTCACCACCTTTGTCATCGCTACAAGTCCTACATTCTGACTAAATGATGTAATTGGAAGACATCCAAATAAAGACGAAATAGAACTGATAAAACCATCACATGCAAGTGAGCCTGAAATCTCTTTTGTGGTTGCCTCTCTATTTAAACCGGTAGATGCAAGTGCTGATGTATCTCCTATGGTTTCAGTCGCAGAAACCATAAAAATAAGTACAACGGAAATTATAGCATTTAAATTAAATTCCATCTCAAACGGCAAAAATTGTGGTAAAGATATTATATTAGTATCACTTAATCCTGAAAAATCCACCATTCCCATACAAACCGCAACAATATAACCAACAACCAATCCAAATAATACAGATAATTGTTTTAAAAAAGATTTTGCAAATATATGGAATAAAATACATGCCAATAACGTTACCGAACCTAAAATCCAATTTTTCGCGGAACCAAAATTTTCACTTCCACTACCTCCTCCAAACGAAGAAGCTCCAACTGATAAAAGCGAAAAACCTATTGCTGTAACAACACTTGCTGACACTATAGGCTTAATAATTGGTATCCAAAACCTTGCAAATAGTCCTAACAATCCTTCAATAATACCACCTACTAAAACAGCACCCATAATAGCCGGGTAACCATATGTTCCTCCTATAAAACAGAATACACTTACAAACGTAAAACTTATTCCCATTACAATAGGAAGTCCTGAGCCTATTTTAAACATAGGGAATAGCTGTATTAAAGTTCCTATTCCTGCAATTATCATAGCATTTTGTATAAGCATTGCAGACTGTTTATCAGTTAAATTACTTGCACCTGCCACAATTAAAATAGGTGCAATATTTGCAACAAACATAGCCAATATATGTTGTAACCCGAATGGAATAGCACTTAAAAGAGGTACTCTACCATCTAACTTATATATATTTTCTATTGCAGACCTATCTTTATTTTTCAAAACATGTCTCCTTTCTCTCTTAAGTAAATCTCATATGTAAACAATTTACATTAGTTAAAATCCTTTTTATTGCTCTCGAAACTGAATTTCTCCCGTTTCTGCATTCATTCCATCAACTATAGCAAGTGATTCAAGCTTATATCCCAAATTTCTAATAATCTTGCCACCTGCCTGAAATCCTTTTTCTATTACTATTCCAATTCCTTCAACACTTGCTCCCGCTTCATTAACAATTGATATCAGCCCTTGCATTGCACAACCATTAGCCATGAAATCATCAATAATTAAAACATTTTCTCCCTCATTTAAAAATTTCTTTGAAACTATTACCTGATTCTTACATTTATGAGTAAATGACTCTACCTCAGCAATATACATATCACCATCTATGTTTATGCTTTTTGCTTTTTTTGCAAACACTACCGGAACATTAAAATATCTTGCCACAATACATGCAATCCCAATTCCGGAAGATTCAATGGTTAGAATCTTATCTATCTTCTCTTCTGAAAATCTTCTTTTAAATTCCTCACCAATTTTTTCAAAAAGCTCAATATCCATCTGATGATTTAAAAAACTATCAACCTTAAGAACATTTCCCTCCTTAACAACTCCATCTTTGCATATTCTTTCTTCTAAAAAGTTCATTTTAATATGTTTTCCTTTCTCCAAATCTCATACAACCAATATTACTTAATTATAAATCCTTTTTATTTTTTATACTTCATAATCCATACACATTCTAACTTCCATATATGGTCTTACGTTATTATCAGCTACTTTTACATGTTCAGGATGTGTAGCGTAATTTTTGAGAGCTTCTTCACTTTCAAATGTTGAATCAAGCATTACATCTGCATTAGATGATGGTAAACCTTTTGTATTAACTTTTATTTCTACAATTCCCGGAACTTTATCTATAAGTCCTTCTAATCCTAACTTTATTCCCTCTTTTATTTGTTCTTTTTCTTCCAAAGAAATCTCCTCTTTTATCTTCCATAAAATTACATGCTTAATCATAATCTTCAATCATCCTTTCTTATATATATTTGTAACTGTTTAGCTCCCAATTCTTAACAGTTACATAAATTTTTTAAAGGTCTTTTTAAAATATACTTTGATATTTATAAAAAGACCTTTTTCACTTCATTTATTTAGTCTTACGTTTAATTTTAACATTGGTATAAGTATTAGTCAAACGCTCTTTACTCTTTAATTTCAATTACTTCATCCGTATATTTTCTATCCATATCATGTCTTATTTTTCTATTCTTAACACTATCAAATATTATTGAAAAATCGTAGTTTTCTGGATACAACTTGTCTGCTGCCACATGTAATTTTAATCGCTTATGATTTATCCAAATCTTTTTATCGGGCATTTGTACTCTAAGCACTCCTTTTTCATTAGCAGTTTCGCAAACAATACCGATTTTTTTATCCGGATATACCATAACACTATCCCCAAGATTATACCTTTTGGCTTCTTTCTGTTTATCAATTATGTTTTTCTTCTTTTTTATACGAGGATAGCTAAGTTTTTCTTTTTTTGTTTGACTACTATTATTTACTTCACTTTGCTCTGCAATATTTTTTTGTTCATTAGAATAACCGATGTCATTATCTCCTATTTTATATGCTTCTTTTCTTGCATACTCAAGCATATAATCCGGCATTCCTAATCTTTTAGCTATATAAAATGCACAACTTTCTCCCGCAAGTCCTACCTCAAGCTTATAAAGTGGCTTAAGACTTTCTTTGTCAAATGCCATTCTTGCATTAACCATTCCTTCTTCTTTTTCTGCATAGTGCTTAACTTCCGGATAATGTGTCGTTACAAGAAATAGTCCTCCACTTTTCTTTAATTCATTTATAATGCTTATTGCAAGCCCCATTCCTTCGGTCGGGTCCGTTCCCGAACCTAGTTCATCCATAATTACAAGACTTTCTCTGTTTACTTTTTTCAATATATCCAAAACATTTACAATATGCGCCGAAAATGTTGACAAATTTTCCGAAATATTTTGACCATCGCCGATATCACACAAATAGTTGCTATTCATACATATATCTGCTTCCTTACATGCAACATGAAGTCCGCACTGTGCCATATAACAAGTAAGAGCTGTCGTCTTTATTGCTACAGTTTTTCCACCGGTATTTGGTCCGGTTATAACTATTCCACGAATATCATCCCCTAACTTTAAATCGAGTGGCACATTTATACTTCTATCCATCAAAGGATGTCTCCCCTCTTTTATTACAATTCTTCTTTCAGTATTAATTGAAGGTTCAACTCCATCATACCACTCACTCATTTTCCCCTTAGAAAAAATATAATCCAATTTTTCAATTACTCTTTCATTTTGCTCTAAAATATCTGCATAGTCTGCCACCATCGCTGTAAGAGTATATAAAATTCTTCTCTCCTCATTCTCCTCATCAATTCTTAGCTCCTGTAATTCTTCATAATATTTTCCAACTTGTGTCGGCTCAATAAATAATGTATTTCCTGTCGAAGATTTATCAAGAACTGCACCGCTAATCTTAAATTTATACTCCTTCTTTACCGGAATACAGATATGCCCATTTCTAATTGTACTAAACATATCCGACATGCATTCTTTATTAGAACGAATTACTGAGTCTGCTTTTTCTCTCATTTTACTTTCAATTCTGCTAATATCAGTTCTTAAAGACTTTAATAATTTTGACGCATAATCATCCACATTTTCATTTCTAATCTGCAAATGTATCAAATCTCTTAACTCTTTAAGTTCATTAAGATTTTCCGAGTAATATGCAAGTGGTATATCAAACTGTTTACACCTGTTAAGATAATCCTTAAATCTTAAAACTGCTGTCAGCATATTTCCTATTTTCTCTAATTGAGAAGCATTTAAACATTCTCCCTTTGCAGACATACATATAAGTTCATTCATTCCCTCTAACGTTGGAATAGGTGGATTTCCTGCTTTTTTAAGTAGTTCACTTGCCTCACTTGTTTCTCTAAGTCTTCCCATCAGCTCTGTTTCAGATAAAAATGGTTCTACACATTTTATCTCATTCTTTGCCCAATTAGTCTGTGCAAATTCCATCCATTTTTCTTTTATTTTGTTAAATTCTAAAATTCTCTCTATATTATTCAATGTTCTTATCCTCATATCTTTCAATCAATGTAAAGCTTCGTAACAATCATATTCGACTGTTCCGCTTATTTTTTGCAACGACCCTTCTTCAAGTTCTTTAACTAATGCTCGAACTAATCTTCCCTCTTCATTATCACTCCATTTTGTAAATACATCTTCTACAAAGTCTAAAGTTTTTTCCATATATTTTGTTTCCATTACTTTAATAATTCTTTCCATTGTGAATACATCCTTTCAAAATAAAATTCTATTAAAATTAATTTCTCGTGAAAATGTTTTTTATCAATTTTCTATAAAAAAAGGAATCATGTCTTTTCTGCCTTAAGGCATACTAATACATAATTCCTTAAAATTTTAAAATCAACTTCTATATTTAAGCTGTTTATATTAAAGAAAAATAAATGCAACTAGTGTTTATAAAAATTCATTTAATATAAGAATTTTCACTACTAGAAACAATATATGTTATTCGTATTCGTAAGGCAGATTTATCAGCAAGTTTTACTGATAAATGGACAGACTCCAAGCGTAAATAATCTTAAAATCTTTGTCCCAGAATATTTAGTTAGCCATATTCTCCATACTTACAACATTTAACATATACTTATTTTCCTTTCTGTTTTTTACATTATGTCGACATTGTAAATCATTAATCAATATATGTCAATGCAAAAAATTCAAGATACTTTCAAGCACTCTCTAAAGTACTCTTTTGCTTCTGATTCTGTCAACTTAAACTTTTCCATTATCTCATTAATGATTTCCGTTTCCTTTTTACCCATCTCTTTTAACCATTCAATATACTCCGATAAAATCTCGGATAACACTTCTGCTCTACCTTCTGCTCTACCTTCTGCTCTACCCAAAGCGATACCCTCTGCTAATGCCTTATCTTTAATCCTTTTCGCTTCATAATCTAATACTTCTCCACCCATAATTGAAACCACACCTTTCCTTATATTCTCATATTTCTTCGCAAGGCTCATAACTACAATCTCTGCCATATGACATATAGTCTTATAAATATATTCAGTTATTATACCTCTTTTGCATAAACAATCTAACTTATTAACAATATCACTATATTCCTTTTTTAACTTATATAATCTTTCTTCATCATTTTCGATTTGTGGTAAATAATCTTCATATGTAAAAATATAAAATGGTATTAAAAACAATAAATTCTTCGCAAAAATAGTATCAATATCGTAATATTTTATCTTCAATATTGGAACTTCATATGATACACTTCCACCTGATGTAATAATCTTAATTGTCATCACATCAGGTGTTTTTTCATTATGTCTTAAATATAATACTGCCGACTTTGGAAATCTAATATTCAGGACACAATCATTTATCTCACTATGCTTTAATGCTATTTGCGAATCATATTCATACATCCGAACAATCATACTTCCATCTGAGGTACTTTGGCATTCTAAATGATAATGATTACTTATAAAATTCTTATTTATTGAAAAAGAGGAATCCGTAATTTTCTTTTTAATATAGTTCTCTCCACTGATAAAAAGTTCATTTTCTTCTGAAATAATCTTCTCTTTTCCACTATAATCCGTTTTAAAAATTTCATTAATAACCGGAATAATTAATGCCTTACATTCCTGCATCATTGTACGATATACATCATCATATGGTGTTTTAAAACTTTCTATAAAACTCATCCTTTCTTATAACCAACTAAATTAATTATTTGTATCCCATATACTCTAAACGTTTATTTCTATTATAAAATTATACACCTGATTAATATATTTTGCAACAATTTATTTTATGATTTTTAGAATATTTTTAGTTGCTTAAACTTATTATTTATCTTCAAAAGTGAGGTTCACATCTCCCATGTCACATTCGACTTCAATATCAAATCTATAATCTCCTTCTAACATCTCCCCACCATTCTTCTCTATATTTTTTTCTCCCATATCAACATCAATCTCATAATTATAATATTCTTCATTATAATATGTGCAAATATCTACATCTCCCATATCTGCACCAACAGATATATCACACTGAAGATACCCTTTTATATCAACATCTCCCATATCTGCTTCTATATCAATCTTTCCTTCAACTTTTCCTTCAATTTCAATATCCCCCATATCTGCATCAATATTTATGTTATTTAATCTCCATCCGGAATCATTTTTAATTTCAATATCACCCATATCAACATCCATCTTTTTAATATTTATGTCTTTATCCTTTGGAATGTATATTGTCAAATAAGTATCTTTTGTTTCAAGATTAATTCCAATGTTAATATACTCACCTTCATATTTATTAATATATAGCGTATTATTTTTAACTTCAAATGTGGCTCCTTCATATAATGTATATTCTATTGCAAATTCTTCTCCTTCTTTAATAACAACATCTGCCGCATCAACTTCCAAATCAATAGAATCAAAATCATCCACTACCGTATATTCTAATTTTTCAACTTTAGAGTTAATGATAAATTTAAAAAATCGATTATTTGTGAATGAACGATTCTGCACTCCAAGTACTACTGCAATTCCCATTAAACCTACACCTAAAATAAACAAAATCAACGCAATCTTACCTATTGTTTTAAATGCTTTATTCATAAATCTCAACCTCTCTTTTCTTAATAAATTAATATCTATACTGAATTAATATACTAGTCAAAAATAACTTCTGATTTCTTTTTATTTTTTTTAGTCTTTAAAGAGTTAAAAACCTTTATAGTACACTTTACAAGTAATATAGTTAACCATATGAACAAAATTCCTACGGCACAAACGATACATGCACATCCAACTACATATATACCCAAAACCACATCAATAAACAAAAGTACGACTCCGCCTATGATAAGACCTATTCCTCCTAACGCTAATCCTATACCTGTAGCTCCAAATGTAATAACCAGAGCAAACACTGTAACGACAAGCGAAAATGCAACACATAATAAAGCAAGCCACAATGGAGAGCCTATAATTGCAATAAATGTAACCCAACCAAGAGAAAGACCTTTTTTTTCTGTCCCTTCAATGTTATCACTTTGAAATTTTTCATTATGTTCTTCAACAATCTTCTTAGCAAGTGCTTCCGGAGTTCCTAATTCATTAATAATATCTGCTTCTGTTTCAAATCCTGCATCCGCAACATATTCTTCATAATATTCCATAATATTTTTACATTCATCTTTAGGAAGTTCTTTGCTTATAATTTTTCTTAATTTATTTAAATAACTGTTAATATTATTATTCTTCAATAGTCTCATCCTCCTTCAAAATATTATTATCATCATTTCCATATAAAATATTGTCTAACTTGCTTTTATATACTGACCACTCGTTGAGATAAAAATCCAATTTTCTCTTACCTTCTTCAGTAATTGCATAATACCTTCTGTTACGTCCTTGAAAAGGCTGGTCGTAAGTTCGAAGACAATTATCTTTCTGAAGTCTTCTCAAGACAGGATAAAGAGTAGACTCTGAAATATTCACAATTTCTTTTACATTCTGTGTTAATACATATCCATATGTATCGCCCCTACTTAATTGCGCCAGAACACAGGCATCCAAAAGTGCTGAACCCAACTGAAAAATCATATCCGTCCTCCTTTCTACTATTATTAATCAGAATATTATACCTATTTATTTGAGTTTTTATAATATTATACGTCATATAATATTATTTATTTTTATAATATGATATTATAAATAATTTGTCAATTATAATTTTTGTACCGCTAGAAAAATGATTCACCCTTAACTGTTTCTCAACAAAAAAATAAAAATGTATTCGTGGGTTATATAAAAATGTGGTGTAATATATAATGTATATAATTTTTTTGCTACGATTTTATTTAGGAGAAAAAAGTGAAGGATTCAAAGTTAATTAAGATGCTTAAGGACAGGAAGCAAGGGCTGTTTCAATACATGGATAAGTACTATTACCAGAAATATTACCTATAATAGAGCGAGAAGCGTCAATAGACAAGTTGAAATGCATGTGATACCTGAAGAGTTGGTATCTAAGAACCGCAGTCCGGAAGAGGAAATAATTTATCAGGAGCGGCTTACTGATATGCGTAATTTATTAGATGAGTTGTCTGCGAAAGATAAAATATTGCTATATAGAAAATATTACTATATGCAATCAACAGAACAGATAGCTGCTGAATCAGGACTTACACAAAGATATGTCGAAGGACGTCTATACAGAATAAAAAAGAAGTTACGAGGTAAAATTCAGTAAAATCAGAAATTCCATAAATATATATTCCGAAAATATTGTTAAATCTGCAGAAAAACCTTAAAGTATTTTACTCGTATATTTTTTATTATTTTGTAAATACTAACTAAAACAATATTCAAAGAAAGGCAGTGTATAAATTATGGAATCAACCGATACAGTATATTTATTAAAAGAATGTGATGCAGGAACTAAAATGGCAATTTCTTCAATAGAAGAAGTTATTGACTATGTAGCTGATTTTAAACTCAGAGATATTCTTAATAAAAGTATAGAAGAACATGAAAAAATCTCTACTGAACTTGAGTCCTTATTAGCAAAACACGATAGTTCCGAAAAAGAACCTAGCGCAATAGCAAAGGGAATGTCCTGGCTTAAAACTAATTTCAAATTAAGCGTAAATGAAAGCGATTCAACTATTGCCGACTTAATAACAGAAGGTTGCAATATGGGAATAAAGACACTTAACAAATATATGAATCAATATAAAAATTCTGATAATGAATCAACTAATCTCTGTAAAAAATTAATATCCATTGAAGATGATTTGTGTAAAGATATGCGCATTTATCTTTAATATTTGTACCTGTTCAGAGCCAAGCAGATTTTAAAAAACAGGCTTTTATGCTTGCATAAAAAAGCCTGTTTTATGAAATCTATTTGGCGGATACGCCAAAGCGAGGAAACACATAGTGTTTTCAAGCTTAGCTCTGAACATGTAGAATGTTTTTATGTTAATCTTAACAAATATAATTCAAACTTAAAAGCTGTGGCCTCCACCGCCGCCACCACCGGAAAAACCTCCTCCACCGGAGCCTCCGCCATATCCTCCAAATCCACCTCCGCCTCCACGAGAGTTCGTTTTGGAATATTCAACAGTAGTATTTATAAATCTAGCTTCTCCATTATCTAATCTAAAATAGTGGTTTAGATTATGTATACTTTTCTTATATGTATCCTTTTTGATAAAAGATGTTTTTCTGACTATAATATAATTAACCATAAAAGATATTATAAGTGCTAATAAAATATTACAAACATACTTCATCGGCTGTGGAATTCGATTACCTTCTAACAATGAAAGCATTTGTGAATATGCATTAACTGCACATTCATAATATTCTCTGTCAGTAGCGTAATTATATACATTATCAGTTATAGTAAGTGCGTTATTTCTTGAAATTGTTTTATGCATTTCACCGGAACTATAGATATAAATTTCCCTATTATTCATATCTATAAGAAACACAGTACCACTTGCTTCTCTAAACTCAAAATTATAATACAGTTTTGCATAATTGGCAGTTGTCCCCGGATTAGAATCCGTTGACTTAAATCCTATGGAACCATATTTCGTAATCTTCTTCATTTTTGCTAAAAGCATATCTTCTTCAGCCTCATTTAACAAATTCGCGGTATCATCAATAGTTACTATATAACCTGTTTCAGGATTTTCATATACTACATCTGCTAATGCGGATTTCTCCAGAAACACACATAATAACATTGTTAATAAACAAAAAAGAATTTTATGTATAACTAATGTCTTAAAATTATTCCTAATATGCACCATCATCCCCTCCTTTTTTATCAAACTGAGGAAGCCTTCTCATTGCAATTCTGTTAAAATTCTTAATAATAAAAATAAAATTTATCAAAATTGCAAATAAAATACCTAATATTGCTGAATAATACCAAATATCCTCTGTAGGCTCTATCAAAAACATAAACGTTGCATAAAGTACTACTAAAATTGAAAGAATTAACGCAATAGTAAATCCCCTTGCCTTAATTTTTCTTTGTTGCTCTAAAGAAACTACTACTACTCCCACAGTGATTACCGCAATAATTACCGGAGTTAATAAAAACACCTGATTATTTGCTAAAAACATGAGTTGAACAAATATCCATGGAATTAATGAATGCATGAATAATTTCATCCAATTCTTTTTATATCTGTTCTTTTGAGTTTTAGGCGGAGTAACTCTCATTCCATACTTTTTCCATTCCAGTCCGATATCACCAATATTATTTTCTTTCTCATATATCTCTTTAATTTCATTCTTACAGATTACTCCCGTAACAGCCAATAACACCATGCATATTATTAATAATACAGGTGGTGTAAAAAACCAGGTAATATTTAAAAATAAAAACATCGGCAAACTCATTAATAAAGATACTATTATATACTTCCATATTGACACCGGTATATCTGCAACAACTTTTCCGGTTTGACCATTGACGGTTGCATATGCTACCCTGTCCTTATTCCTGTAAGATAAAAACCATACAGGCATCATAGTTGTTTTTACGCTGTCTATCTCTCCTAAAGGCCATTGTCTAAAACCATTTCTTCTATTTTCGTCAATGGAATAAGCATTAGAAAAATGCTTTTTTATATTTTCAATACTGTTTTTTTCCAACATTTCAATTGCATCATTTTTATACATATGTTCGGTAACATTAGGGGCTTCAGCATAAAATCCACTTAAAAATGAAGGTGTAAAATCCACACTATCTGATATATCATATGGTTCTAAAGCTTCACTTATCTCATCATAAAAATTAGCCGAAGCATCATGTACATCACCACTTAGCTTTGCTGAAATATTTCCCGTAATATAATAATGTTCAGTATGCTTATCATTACTCTCATAATAAGAACGCCATGCAGGTATATCTATCTCACCTTCCTGCTTTATACAATAATTCCAATATGGCATATAAATGCCTCTAAATCCATCTATAAAATCTGAATTCTTTAATTTATTTGGAGCAAAAAAAGCTTTACTCATTATTTTTTTATATTGTCTTTTACAATCCTCTTTTGTTACCTTAAATGTAATTATATGGTCCGGGCACTTTTCATTACTAATTCTTTCCGTAAGAATAGCCGAGGCTCCACAATAACTGCAAAATGACGCCGATTCATTATCAACCGTATATACCTCTCCACCACATTGAGAACAGGTAAATATTTTAGCCTCAAAAGAATCATTTAATGCAGCATCTGTTTCTTTAACCACATCATAAGGATTAAACAAAGCATTACAATACATACACGATAACATCTGAGATGAAATATCAAACTTTAGATTTCCACCGCAAGATAAACATTGATACATAACTATACCTCTTATTTTTACATATAATTCATTTCAATTATAACATAATATATTAAAATACCACTAATAAGAATAAAAATTCTATTCCATAGATTACCATCATTACAATTTCACTAAAACATATCGCAAGTGAAAAAGCTTCTTCATCATTTAACTGATTTCGTTCTACACATCTGTTTAAATAATAATTTATCAAGAAGAATATTATAGTGTTCGGGATAATAACAAACCCCATTTTATTATCATTAATTAAAAGTAAAATCGAACCAATTAATGAAGTTGTAAATAATGTAATATATTTAGAATACTTATACAATCTGACTACATCATTAATTTTTACAGGAGTGATTTCCAAAACCTTTAAGCCTATATCTGATGTAAAAAAATTATCATACCACAATACACTATTCATAATTATCATTACATATAAAAATACTATTCCAAATCCTGCACCTCCGTTTTCATAATATTGTGGAAGTAAAACTCCTAACATAATATTAGCCAGAAACATCAGAATAAAAATTATAAAAAAACGTGACCAATTTAAAATACACAAATATCTTCTTAACATTTTTATCAAAACCTTTCTAATTTATTAATACCAAGCTGAAATCTTTCTACTATTTCTTAGAGTATATTTATAATGTAATACAAAAAATATTGGTACAATCATTAGTGAAATAACAATCATTGGTATACCCGCTATACCCTTAAATATCTCTAACTTTAAAAACTTAATACATTCACGCACAAAAACATTCCTTAGACTTATAAAAACTCCCAAAGCACATATAAAAAAACCTATTGTTTTCATCATAAATGCAAACTTATTTTTATGAAATCTTCCAAAATAATCGAAAAAGAGTAGTATAATATTGCTGACTGTTATTAATACAAAGTATCCTGATATCTCTCTTGTTACAGGATTTATAAAATATGTAAGATTTATCATAGTTAAAATTATGCTTGAAACTATAGGTACATACTTCCAAAACCTAAACTCCTGACTAATAATATATTCTCTCTTAACCGGCACAATTGCATATGTCTCATAAAAACAACTATTTCCCCTATTGTTCAGCGATTCAAGAAAACCACTTCCATTTAAACCTATTAAGATAAAATAAGTCCCCATAAACATTGTAAATATTTCCGAAAAATTATCTTCTTTTAAGACAGATAGACTTAAACTGCAACAAATACTGCATATTAATGATGTACAAGCCATAAATATAAGCATAAACTTCATCATACCTACATTATTATTTAACTTATATATTACGTTTTTCTTTTCTATATCCATAATAATCTCCATTCCTAAGCAATTTTATTATAAAAAATACTCTTCTACTTTCTTGAATCCGTAATCAAATGTATCATAAGCTCCTCAATTATCGGCTGTCTTAACAACACCTGACTATCATCCTTCATCATAGTAGAATCCTCTCTTTTAACTAAAGCTTGCATATTATCATTAATATTTGTAACTCCAATTAAAATGTTGGTATATTTATTAAGTTCTCCTGATACCAATAAATATTTATCAGATATACTGTCCATTGAATCAGTTTCCAAAATCTCACCTTCTGAAATTAATGTTACATAATCCGCAGTCTTATCAAGATCCGGTGTAATATGTGTTGAGAATAATACTGCTCTTTCCCCATCCTCCACAAAATCTCTTAAAAGTTCAAGTATCTCTACTTTCACAAGTGGATCAAGTCCTGCTGTAGGCTCATCAAGAAGTAACAATTTTGGTGAATGAGCTATTGCAAGTACAATCATTGCTTTAGTTTTCATTCCTTTTGAATAAGTATCAAATTTCTCATTAAGTGGAAGGCTCCATTTCTCCACATATTTATTAAATAAATCCCAATTCCAATTATCAAACAGAATACTAAAATTATCTGCCATAATTTTTAACGTATGGTTCTTTACAAAATAATCTTCTGCTGCTACATAACCAATAAGGTTCTTCACTTCTATTTCACTATCTACATGGTCATATCCAAACACTTTAATCTGTCCATTTTTTGTATAGTACATATTCATTATACTTTTAATAAGGGTTGTTTTTCCTGCACCATTTTCTCCAATAAGTCCCATAATACAACCTTTTTCAAGATTAATATTAATGCTTTTCAAATCAAAATCCTTATGTGCCGTATCTAAATTCTTAATTTCTAATGCTAAATCACTCATAATAATCCTTTCCGAAGCTCTTTCAACTACTTCTTACCAAATACTTCTTCAACAACTGTAATTATATCTGCTCTACTGATTCCCGATTTCTTCATCGCATCAAGTTTATCTTTTAATTCATTAAGTCTGTCTGTTACATATCTTTCTTTAATAGTATCAATGTGCTTTAACTTAACAAAAGTGCCTTTTCCCGCAACTGTATATATAAAACCTTCTTTTTCAAGATCTGCATAAGCTCTTTTAATAGTTATTGCACTTACATTAAGTTGTGACGACAACTGCCTTACACTTGGAAGAGGCTCATTATCTTCTGCCTCATTATTACAAATCGCTTCCTTAATCTGCTCTTCAATCTGCTCATACATTGGTTTCTCGCTATCATAACTTATACGAATATTCAAAAAATCACCACCTGTGCATATTATTGTTAGCTACTGTGTATATCTAACTTAGTATACTTGGTATACTGTGTATATCTGATAGACACACTTTAGCATAACCAAAATACTAAGTCAATACTTTTTTTTAAAAAACATATTGACTTATGTGTATATTTACTGTATATATACTTATATACAGTTCAATCACAGTTTATTTACAAAAAACAATAAGGCTTACAACGATTAATCTGATATTTGTGATTAATTGATTTCACTAAAACTCAGACAAGGAGGTTCGCAAAATATGTTAGAAATTAAACACTTAAATAAAAAAATCAAAGATTTCAAATTATCTGATATTAATATATCAATTCCAAAAGGATATATATGTGGATTAATCGGTGAAAATGGTGCCGGCAAAACCACACTTATGCACCTTATTACAGGACTTTATTCAATAGATAGCGGTGAAATTTTTATAAACGAAAACAACATAGAATCAAACGAAATTACAACCAAAAATGACATTGGCTACGTTTTTAACGAAGATTTATTTGACAGTACTTTGTCTCTAATAAAAAATGCTAATTCATATGGAAAATATTATTCAAGCTATGACAAAGATACATTTATCTCTTACTGTAACAGGTTCAATCTTGATATTAATAAAAAGCTTGGTAAACATTCAAAAGGTGAAAAACTCAAATTTCAATTTGCTTTTGCTCTTTCACATTTTCCAAAATTACTACTGCTTGATGAACCTACGGCGAACTTCGACCCGGAATTTAGAAAAGATTTTATAAAGATACTTACAGATTTTATTAAAGATGGCGATAAGAGTGTACTTATAGCAACCCATTTAACTACTGACCTAGAAAGAATTGCTGATTATGTTACATTTATTCATAAAGGAAAATTAGTTTTTTCATATGACTTAGAAACTTTAGAAAACTCTTACAGACTTGTAAGCGGAGAAGATTATAAAATAAATTTAATCTCTGCTGATAAGATTATTCATAAAGAAAAAGGAGAATATGGTACAAAGGCTTTAGTAAATCACAAACCTTCATATAGATATGATAGCAATCTAAGTGTAGATACACCAAGCCTTGAAGATATTATGTATTTTTATATCCGTTCAGAGACAAGCAGATTTTAGAAAACAGGCTTTTATGCTTGCATAAAAAAGACTGTTCTATGAAATCTATTTGGCGGATACGCCAAAGTGAGGAAACACATAGTGTTTTCGAGCTTGTCTCTGAATAGTTACGTATTTTCATAAAAGAAAGGAAAGAATTAGTATGTATAGTTTAATTTTACATGATTATATCGAACATTTTAAAGAATCTTTTAAAAAAATGAACGATTCAGGTTTCTTTATTTATATTTATGCTTCTTTTATTCCATTAATTGCAGAAAGAAGTTTTTCGATGGAAATCTTTTTACATTTTATCTCTATTTTGCCATTAGCATTTTCGGTTCTCATTTCAAGAATGTATGGTGGCAAATTAAGTAAAACTTTATATTTATGTCCACTTTCAAAAGAACAGCTAAAAGAGTATATGAAAAAGAGTATTATACTTAGAATTATTATTTCTATTACTGTATTTCTTTTATTTAATATTTTCACAGTAATATTAGGTTATATGCCACTATGGATTTTCATTTGCAAGCTTATTTTAATGATATTATCATCAATTTGTTTTAACATATATTGTCAACCTAATTTTAAAACATCCAGTGCATTAGAAAGAACTTATCCCTTAAAAGGAAATTATGAAACAAGAAATATCTTTAGTCAAATTTGTTCTATATTTGGTATGTTTATATTATCAGCTTGCGAATCAAGGGAATCTACATTTGTTTATATAATGCTTGGAATAATCTTATTTTCACAGTTACTTTTAGCAATTAATATCTACAAAAATTTCTATCACCAGATTATAAATAAGACTGTATTTTATGAATAAATTATTGTAGCGATAATATCAGACTAACTGTTCAGATTCAACTAATGTAAGGCAGTTGTCTTCACAACTAAATGTAAGTGTAATAACTATCAAGCTACAAGAAAGGATTTTTATGAATATTATTATCAAACCACAAGGCACTACCGCCATATATGAACAAATTATAAATCAATTAAAAAATGCGATTATAACAGGTGAGCTTAAAGCCGGAGAGGCCCTGCCTTCAATTCGCGCACTTGCCTCAAGCCTTGAGGTCAGCGTTATCACAACCAAAAGGGCATACGAATGTCTTGAAAAGGAACACCTTATTCGTTCCGTTCCAGGTAAAGGCTTTTATGTTTGTGAATATAACTCTGATTATCTTAAAGAAAAAAGATATATGGATTTAGAAAAAAAGCTTGAAGAAATCATTGAAGAATGTAAAAAAGCGGGTATGAAAAAAGAAGATATTCTTGATATTATTGATACCCTTATAGATTAGAAAGCTGATTAGTGTAGCACATCTATTTGTGATACTTTAAAACGGAGGATTACTATGTTGGAATTTATTAATGTTACAGGAAAAAGTAAAAAATTCAATCTTAATAATGTTTCTTTTTCTGCCAAAGAAGGCTTTATAACCGGAATTATCGGACCTAATGGTGCCGGAAAAACCACTCTTTTAAATTATGTTTTAAAGGATAAAAAGAATTATGACGGCTCTATTTTATATGATGGTAAGGATATTACGAACAATCATAATGAATTTAGAGATATTCTTGGGTATGTTTCTGATGAAAAGCGTTTTTTTAACGAATATACAATATCAGAAAATGTAAGTCTGCTATCTCCATTTTATACAGTATGGGACAATGATTTATTTATAAATCTTATGAAAGAAATGAACTTAAGTACAGCAAAAAAAATCAAAAATTTGTCTCGTGGCGAATACATTCGTTTTCAAATGGCTTTCGCTATGGCACATCACTCAAAGCTTTATCTTCTTGATGAAGCAACCAGTGGCATGGACCCTGTTTTTCGTAAGGATTTCTTCAAGCTTCTTCACAACCTTATCGCTACTGAAGATGTTACGATAATTATGACTACCCATATTGAAGATGAAATCAATCGCCATATGGATTACTGCGGATGTATGGAAAATGGTGAACTAAAATATTTTAAGGAGGTTTTAGCTGATGAATAATAACACAGAAACTATTTTAAATGAATTTGATAAAAGAATAAAACAATTAAATAGTTATTCAATTATAATGTCTAACTTATTAAAATATATATCTCTCATTATCGGTTGTTTTCTTATAATTATTCCTGCTACCGAAATAGATTTAACAATTTTTTTAGTTAATTCATTTCTATTGGAAATGGGATTACATTCTCATATATATTGTTTTCTATATACACCAGAAGACGGAATAATGAAACCTATATATAAAGTACTAAGTAATACACCGATTGATAAAAAAGTCTATTTCAAAATAAGATTTAAACAATATCTGAAATATTGTTCGAAAGTCTTTTTAATCTGTACTTTCATTCAAGCCTTAGGATTTTTTATGAATAAAGATTATTCATTTGATGCAGTTCTTTTATCAATCTTATATATTATAGTTCTGTTTGCATTATCTGTTATTGAAGGTATATGCACAATAAAGCTTTCAATTTCAAGCAATAAATAATCACTGTTGTTATTAATTTGCTAATTGATTAACTCAATTATTTTTAAAAATAAAGTATCTCACTAATTATAAAAATGCTCCCTTTTAGGTAGACAAGCGACATAACCAAATCACTTACTACTTATAAAGGAGCATCTCTTTCTTAAAAGAATAACCTCATTTTCCTATCAATTATATACTAAAAACTGTGACCGCCGCCACCGCCGGAACTTCCGCCGCCGCCACCGCCACCTCCGCCGCCGCTACTGCTTTCCTGCGGAGAATAAACTCTGGTCTGATGCGAAAATTCAACAGCTAAATTACTAACCTGCAAACTATGATTCATATATTGAAGCAATTTTTCATCACTAGGTTTATTTGCTTTTGAAACTGCCATAACTATAAAATAATTAATTATTAAAGCAAGTAATGTTGCAATAAGGAAATTACTTATGTACTTCATTGGTTGGGCAATTTTTCTTCCCTCTAATAATGCTAACATCTGTGAAAATGCTTTTTCGCAACATTCGTAGTATTCTTTATCAGATGCATATTCATACACATTATCAGTAATTATCTCTGCATAACTCTTGGTAATGGTTTTATATATCTCACCATCACTGAAAATATAGAGATAACGATTGTCCATATCGATAACAAATACAACACCACTTGAAGTACCGAATTTTTCTCTGTAAAACTTCTTTGCAAGACTTTCAGTTGAATATTCCGGATTTTCATCAACTGTCTTTAATGCGACACCACCATATTTTGTAATATCTTTCATTATCTCTAAGAGTTTTTCCTCTTGATAATTCATTAGAAGTTCTGCATCATCTTCAATGTAAACATCATAACCATTATCTTCATTAGTAAATAAAGGTTCTGCATTAATATTTACTGAAAAACCACTTACTAAAAATGTAATTAAAAGAAACAAAACTATATTTTTAAATCTTTTAGTACGCACCGTCATCACCTCCCATTTTATCAAACTGAGGCAATCTTCTCATAGCAATTCTGTTATAATACCTAATAATATCTATAAATATAATAATTGCTGTTAAAATTACTCCGATAGTTCCACCATAATACCACATATCTGCCACAGGGTTTACAAACATTATAAATCCTGTTACTGCTGTAACAATCGCAGATATATATAAAACTGCTCCACTCTTTTTTAACTGTAATTTCTTATATTTACCTTTAATTAATCCAATAACTATACATATTATAGCCAACATAATTCCTACAAACATAAGTGGTGATGCCATTAAAAAAACTCCTCCAAATATCAGGCCAAACACGCTTAATATCAAAATTGTTGCTGTCTTTCCCATACTATATGTTATTTTCACTTTTTTAGCACCATTATCTTTTCTACCACTATTAATTCCCTTATCATTTACATTATGCTCCTTATCATAAATCATACCCAATTCAGTATTATAAATTATCAAAGTCATAAGTAATAACAATATACTTATTGACAATACCAAGCCGGGTTTCATTGTCATAAATATATTAAGCAATCCAAAAATAGGAAGCATTAAAAGTAATGAGCCAAAGATATATCTCTTAATATCAACCGGCATATCGGCTACCACTTTTCCTGTCTGACCATTAATGGCAGCATAAGCAATTCTATCATTCTTTTTATATGATAAAAACCATACAGGAAACATTGCTCTGTCAACTTTTTTAGCATATGGTGTAGGAAGACTATTACCGGCACCACTCAAATTCGAATCCATCTCATATTTTCTGAGAGGTCTTTGGTTACGAATTTTTTTACCATTAACTTTTTTCATAAACTTCCTTGAATCTTCTTCATATAGGTGTTCTGACACATTAGCACTTTCTGCATAAAAGCCACTAAGCATTGATGGTGTAAATTCTTTTTTATCTTTCATATCATAAGGTGCTAAAGCTCCACTTATTTCATCATAAAAATTCTTAGATGCATCATAAGTATTTACCTGAAGACTTGAATTCATATCACCCGTAACTTTATAATGGTCTGTGATAATATAATCACCTCTTCTATGTGACCTTTTTGCCTTCAGACTCATCGGTCCATCCTGAACCATATCATATACCCAAAAAGGCATATAAATTCCTCTAAAACCATCTATATTCTTAGAATCTCTCAATTCTCTTGGGGTAAAAAAAGCTTTTCTCATTTTCCTTCTGTAAGCTTTTTTACAATCTTCCTTCGTCTTTTTAAATGGTATTATGTAATTTGGACAATTTTCATTAATAATTCTTTCAGTTAATATCGATGAAGCTCCACAATAGCTGCAAAAAGCTGCTGCTTCATTATCAGTTGTAAAGATTTCCCCACCACACTGTGTACAACTGAATTTTGTCACTTCAAATCTATCATTTTCCACTGCATCATATTCTTTAGTTACAGAATACGGGTCAAAATGCTCATTACAATACATACATGATAAATCTTGCGTGGAAATATCAAATCTTAAATTTCCACCACAACCGGGACACTGATACATTTTCATCTCTCCTTATATTTTTCTAATATGATTTAATCAAAAATTAAGCTGATAGCTTAGTATATATTAAAATAAATTAATTTGTCAATTAATCACAAAAATATAGTTCATTTTTCTATCTTTATTTCAAATATACAATCCTTGAATTTATCAAATAAAGGAGTATAATTATTATGTCCGGTTTTATGGATATATATCTTTATACAACCAAGCGAGGTATTACTTATGAATTCAATATTGTATAGTGAAAATTTGCGAAAATTTAGTAGTGTATTTAAACAAAACGTTGATTCAACGCTTGAATGTTTTGACAAAATTAATGACAATATTCATTTGCTTACAGATGATTTACATATAGGACGTTTTGATATACGAATTGATGCTCCGGCAAGTTTATATGATTCTGAAGGTTATCTAATTGATTACCCTATTTATTGCGGTCAAAATGGCTATGGAGCACCACCACTCCAATTTCCATACGAAACCTACGAACATGGACATATTTTAATACGTATATTTCCTGAAATTGGATATAAATGGAGTGAACACGAAATAGAAGAACTTGACACTTTAGCACGTAATGTATTTTTTATATGTGGACGCGCAAGATTAATAGAGTTACTCAAGAAAATAAGAATAACTGACAATATGACAGGAATTCCTAATCTACAGGGCTTTTATGAATTCGTTGACGAATTAAAAACAAATGATAAGCTTACATTCTATCATGCTGTTTGTGTTAATATTAAGAATTTTAGCTTTATCAACAGAACAATTGCAACAAAACGCAGTAATGAAACCTTACGTGAATACGCAAGATATGTACAACAACATCTACATGAAGGTGAAATCTTTGCACGTACAGCAGGCGATAACTTTATTGGCTTAATTTTAAATGAAAATATTGATGCTTTTTTAGAATTTATTTCCAAGATAAATATACACGCAGATACTGATGCCAAATTTATTCAAATCAGTTCGCGTGCCGGTATCTACGATATCCAGGTTGGTGATACCATAAGTGATATTCGAGGATATGTAGAAGCTGCACTTAATATGGCAAGACAACAAAATGAAGATGCAGTTTTCTTTGAACATTCCATTATGGAACGAATGCTTAAGGACAAAGAAATATCAGCAATTTTTCCTATGGCACTCAAAAAAGGTCAATTTGAAGTATACTATCAGCCAAAGGTCAATATTAATAATCAAACATTAATCGGTGGTGAGGCACTTGTTCGTTGGATAAGAAATAATAAAGTAGTTGTGCCTATGGAGTTTATTCCTGTGCTTGAAAGAGAAGGCTCAATTTGCTCATTAGATTTTTTTGTACTAGAAAAAGTATGCCAGACCATCAAATCATGGAAAGATCGTGGTATTAAGCCTGTAAGAATTTCTACTAATTTTTCTAAAATCAACTTAAAGAATCCATTCTTAGCAGATAAGATACTATCAATAATAGAAAATTATAATGTTGAGCCGGAATATATTGAGATTGAGTTAACCGAAATGTCAGGTTATGAGAATTATGAAAATCTTACAAAATTCATTAAAGAAATGAGAAATAGAGGTGTGCATACTTCTATTGACGATTTTGGAACAGGTTATTCATCATTAAATTTATTGACAGATTTAGATGTTGATACAGTAAAATTAGACAAATCGTACTCTATTAGATTTGATAACCATGATGAAAAAACAAAAATATTAATACGAAATATAGTTAATATGGTTCATGATTTGGGCTACAAAGTAATTGTAGAAGGTGTAGAGACTTCCGAACAGGTTGGTTTCTTAAGAGAGATAGGGTGTACAACTGTACAAGGTTTTCTATTTGACAGACCATTAACACTTGAAGAATTTGAACAGCGTCTCGAAAAAGATTATAAATATAATAATTAAGGAGATTTTATAATTAATTATGAAAAAATATTTTGAACAACTTGCAAATAATAAATATATAAAATCATTTTTAATGTTTTATGTTTTATTTAGCGTATTTATCGTTCTTTATCTTGCTGACAGACTGATTTGTAAGGACCTTGAAAATGTGTCAAAAAAAGTATTATTAGACGATAATTGGAACATAGTAATAAATGGTGAGCAATATGATAATGTAGATTTATCATCTTTTCGATTTGATGCGGTTAATAAAGGCGATTATATTATTATGACTCGCACACTTCCTAATGATTGGGCATTTAATAAAACCGCTATGTGTCTGCATATACGCCAGACAACTGTAGATATTTTTGTTGATGATAAAATTATATATCAGTATGGACACGAAAGATATTCAATTGATAAAACTGTTGGAAGCGGTATACAATTAATTAATTTCTCGAACGAATATCAGGGAAAAAACATTAAGATTGTACTTCACGTTACTGAGAATCGTGCATTTTCAAAATTTGATTCCATCTGGCTTAGTGAATGGAATAATTCATATAAATTTATATTAACAGAAAACAGACTTCCATTACTTTTGGGTTGTTTTTTAATTGTATTTGGTGTTGCTGTAATTTTTATTATTATATTTGGTGTGTCTTTCTCCCGAAAATATATAAGCGTACTTTGTCTTTCAGCCTTCTCGATTTGTATGGGACTATGGACTTTATGCTATCATAATGTAACAATTATTTTTTCTATTCCATTATATTCAGTTTCACTAATGGAATATATGGCATTGCTTTTATCTCCAATTCCAATAATTGGATATATGCATGGCTATGTCAAACAATTACATAAGCGTAGCTTGACTACTTTTTATTATGCATTATTTATAGTTCAATTTGTATTAACCGTTATTACTATAATCTTACATACAAATGATATAGTTCACTGCGCTGCAATGCTGATTTATTTTCAACTTCTTTTTACTTTACATGCAATATTCTTCACTTATATTCTTCATCAGAATTTGAAGCATTCAATAAAGAAAAATAAGTTGTATTCCTTTGGCCTCCTTATTATATTAGGGTCAATAGTTTATGAATTACTATATTATTCGTTCAACCGATATCTTGGATATAATATTTTCAATCTCAAAGGGATATCTTCACTAGGTATTATTATATTTGTCGGAATTCTTATTTTGGATTTATATTATGATATTACAAGTAAAATGATGGAAGAACATGAAAAGGCACTTTTAATTAAACGTGCTTATACGGATGATTTAACTCAGATTAATAATCGTGGATATTGTACAGAATACATGAACAATTTACAAGCAGACGAATATAGTGCATACACTATAATTACCTTTGACTTAAACGGCTTAAAACAAGCCAATGATACTTTCGGACATTCCAGAGGCGATTTATTAATCCAAACTGCTGCCAAAGTTATTTCTGATGCTTTTTCCAACTCAGGCATTGTTGGAAGAATGGGTGGTGATGAATTCATTAGTATTTTGAAAATTAATGATAAAAATCAGATTGAAGCTTTAATTAACTCATTTAATAAACTTATTGAAGTTACTAATAGTGAAAATTCTGAATTAAATTTATCTATTTCTTATGGTTACGCAACTAGTGATGAGGTTACTGAAAGAAATATTGAAAAGGTATATCAGTTGGCAGATGATAGGATGTATGAGTGTAAGAAGGGGATGAAAAAATGTATAAAACAGACAAATTAGAAGAATATATATTTGATGTATATTTGAAAAATAAATTGACTGCAACTGTAAAAATTTCTTCTGACAGAAAATCTGTTTACTATAAATGATTTTCTGATGAAGTTGGCGTATCATCTTTTTTATTTGAAAATCCTACAATTGAGCAAATGTTTGATTTTTTAGAAAGCCTTTGTATGAATAAAAAAAGAAATCAGCATAATGAATATCTTACTGATTTAGGACTTGAAGAATATAATCCGTACGAAATCGTCAAGCACACGCATGGTGTAATGTGGGCAGATTTTTGTAGCTAAAATTTCCCGGAGAAAATATTAATTGGAATGATGTAAAGGTTCGAGGCTGAATAAGAGTCTTCTGTAGCAAAAAAATTGGTGTTAATCTTATAAAAATTTTACACCAATTTTTTGTGTGATTTTTTAATAATTCATATACTTTTCTTGTTTCTGTCATATTTTCATTATTGAATATTTTTCTTATTTCTTCTTTTTCAGAGCCATGAAGTCTTATACTTTTAATAAATTTTATATGTTCTATTACTGATTGATTTTTTATTACTAATTGCCATGTGTAATCAATTTTATTTATTATTCCTATAGCTTGTTTTACACTAATTTTCTCATTAAAAAAAATAGTCTACAATATCTATAAGTTTATCATCAACCGTTGGACCAATTATTATATCATATTTTTCTTCATCAAACATATTAGATAAATTACTTACTTCACCAATATTGCCTCTTATATTATTTGCCACGTAATAAAGCCACTCTTCATCTACGTTTAATTGCTTTACCTTAAAATCTTCAATATTAATTTCATAAATATTTACTATTGCTTCGTTTCTTTTACATGCCCACCTCTTCGCAATTTCAATATCTTCAGAAGTATAAAAGCCTATTCCAAAATCGATATTAACTCTACTTCTAGAGATTATCTGGAACAAGAACTTCTGTAGCACTATCATGATATATTAACATTATGTTTTTCAACTCCTCACAATTATTCTAAAACATTTTCAAACGCCATATAATTGCCAACTCCGTTTTTACTTCCATTCAAAATAACATACTTCTAAAACCACTCTTTAGCTTCATCTGCTGTAATCCAGGTTTTACTTCCATTCAAAATAACATACTTCTAAAACTATTCTAGCAACTTAACATTTCCAACAACAGGTTTTACTTCCATTCAAAATAACATACTTCTAAAACCACAATCAGTCATTAATAATCTCATAAATAGTTTTACTTCCATTCAAAATAACATACTTCTAAAACTCTATTCTTATAGTATATGTATCAAACTATGTTTTACTTCCATTCAAAATAACATACTTCTAAAACAGTGGCTTATCTCTTGAAGTCATTTCAATTGTTTTACTTCCATTCAAAATAACATACTTCTAAAACAACAACAAGTATTATGGTAGATGTTTAGCTGTTTTACTTCCATTCAAAATAACATACTTCTAAAACACTTCTAAGCGAAAATCTCCAAGAAACTCAGTTTTACTTCCATTCAAAATAACATACTTCTAAAACACTCACAAAATAAATCTGCAATATCATCAAGTTTTACTTCCATTCAAAATAACATACTTCTAAAACATACAAAAGCTATGTATAAAAATGTTATTGGTTTTACTTCCATTCAAAATAACATACTTCTAAAACACATAGCAGGTTGATAATCTGCTATGTCGGGTTTTACTTCCATTCAAAATAACATACTTCTAAAACAATTCCCCAGCATTATTTTTCAACTGACGAGTTTTACTTCCATTCAAAATAACATACTTCTAAAACCGCCCTGACTTCACAAAAGTTAATAGTTATGTTTTACTTCCATTCAAAATAACATACTTCTAAAACTACGATGTGTATTATCATTTGTATCTTCAAGTTTTACTTCCATTCAAAATAACATACTTCTAAAACTCGTTTCTATTTCTTTATTTGTAAAAATCTGTTTTACTTCCATTCAAAATAACATACTTCTAAAACCTCAAATTAAAATCGGCTAGAATCTCATATGTATAAGGTCATCAACTCCTTCATCTTGAACAAAAGCTAATATAACATCTCACAAAAATCTTTATCAATATAAATAATTGACTCATATTCTAATTTTCTTTCAAATTCACCATAATTAACTGTTAATATGTTTATTCCATTATATCTTGCTTCCTTATATATTTCAAGAAGTTCACTCTCTTTAAAAACAAAATCTGAATTTATTATAATTAATAATTTATATTGTTTTAAATACGGAATTGCATTAATAAAATTAATAATATTAATAAATGGCGTTCCACAACTCAAGTTTGTTTTTAGCCCTAATATCTTCAAATAATCCATTACTGTAATATTTTTAATTTCTATATCCAAATTAACATCTGATATAATATTATTTATTATACCATTAATTTTAGTTATACTTTTTTGAAAATTTACCAACTCATTGCACTCTATAATCTCCTTATCTACATATTTATAAAGCGTATTCTGCAAAGCTTTTTCAAATACAGAAATATCCCAGGGATTAATAATCATTGCTACGGATTTATCCCATCTAATATTTTCCTCATCTGTGTACAACGTGATTTTCTCATAAGTTTCAACACCACAACACAAGTCATTGAACCTGCTTACCATATGTACAAATAAACCTTTATTATTTATTATCATTCTCCAAATAGAATTATTCATAAAGTCTATTTCATTTTCAATTGAAAATATATTTAGTTTCATAAAATCAGTAACCTCTTTTCAGAATCTACTATTGTAGTTTGTCTATTCCCCACTACATATTCTATCCCGGCAAACTGTTTTTCTGTAATAGTCAATATTTGTACTATTCCTTCTTTTGGTGTGTTTTTCTTCAATTTATCGCATATTAATTTTGCCGTTGTCCCATTCATTGCTAATTTTGAATATACCGATTCTTGCATCATTATAAATCCTTCTGACAATAAAAATTTTCTGAATTTTCTATATGCTTGTAAATCTGAATGCGTAACGGATGGCAGGTCAAAAAAAACAATTATTCTCATATATCTATAACTCATGGATACAAAAATAATTTTAATTCTTTTGAATCTTTGCTTTCTATAGAATTAAACACACTTTTAACATAAATCGGAATAATATTATTCAAATACCGAACTTTTCCATTATACTCAATTTGCATATTTAACAAATCTATTATTTTATGTTTATAATCCATATCAAATGACTTTTCCATATTCTCATATACAAATTTATCTATAACTATTCTAAATGGTTCCATAAGGTCTGAACTCAAATTAAAATAGTTATATTCATTAATATGCTTTATACCTAACTGTGTCAAATATCCATTAGCACAAATTTCCTTATTAAATGTAGATAAAATTATAGAATAACCATAGTCTAATGCTGCATTAATTTCATTTACATCTTCTCTCGAAAACCCCTTTCCAAATAAAGCATTAAAATACACTTTTGCAGCATGCCCTTCTCTATTAGTAGTATCAAAATAATCAATATCTTGTGCATACTGAAATAATAATTCAGATTCATTTTTTCTTAAATAATGTAATAACCCCGCCTGATTAATTATTTTTTGATAAATAATATCTGTCCATATCTTTTTCTTAAACCATTCATCCCAATCAATTTGTCTAAAAACTTTTTTACTGGTATTATGTGCACCATAAAATGGTATTAATTCACAGTTAGGATTATGCTTATCATCGCAAAAAATCACTTTGACTTTACTTTTCACTAACTCTTGTAAAAGTGATGTAGTAATTGACACATTTACTGATTCAATAATTAAAGTAGATATCTCTGACAAATGTACCATTGTCATTTCCTCCCCTCTAAGCACCAAATATCCGTTTTTATACATCAATTTTGATGATGATTTAATAACCACTGTTCTCCAACTCAATATTTCATCCTTCTTTCAAATAATCCGGTTACTGACTGATGAATAAAAAAGGTTTTATCTACTTGTAATGTATATCCACTTTTTCTACCCATTCTGTCCTTTAATCCATATTTTGATAAATTTGGATATTGTGGATTAACTTGTACTAACTTTAATACTTCCATAATCACAGACACTTTATCATCAATACTAAGTTTGTTCCAATCAATTTTATCATATATTCTATCAGCTACATTTTTAAAATCTTTATAATGTATGCTAATTTTCTCGTATAGGTTACTATATATTTCATCAATAACATTTTCATTACATTCCTTATTTACATCTAATGCTCTTGACAACTCTAACATATATTTCTTAAATTTGTCTTTATCAAAACATAATTGAACAGCATTTATAACTTCATTATTTGAAACTAGGTACATCCTATAACCGTCTACCTCAATTAATTGATATTTTTTTATTTTTACATTCGGCTTAATAATTCGTATATCATCGCATTTTAACTCATTTTTCAAATATTCATACAAAGTGGCTTCATCATTTTTTACCATATAACTAATTCTTACAGGTATGCCCACCAATTTCTTAAACACCTTATTCTTTTCAATATATTCTACAACAAGACTATATGCATTATTATCACCTGAATAACCTCCATACTTATCAACATCCAATCCTTTTTTAATAGGAATCAAATTCTTTTTTTGTTTTTTTCCAATTATATTCTGATTATAAAACTCACCATCTAATTCCTCTAACTTTTTAGTAACCTGTAAACCTTTATATGCAAATACATTCTCAATTTTTTTAACATCTTCATCTTTAAAGAAATTCATAAAATATCCATATCTATACTTTCTATTATCTTTATCTTCTAAAGCTTTCTTACGATATTTTACATAATTGCTATATATAAACTCATTCTCAAATTTACCATCATAAATACCTAACAATTTATTTCCAATATAAGCAGCTAAATATGCATCATGTGCATGATGATAATCATTTATCTCCCTTACTTTTGCAAGTTTAAATTTCTTTCTAAATTCTGTACTTAATACTGCATTAATTGTGACAACTGTTTCATTACCATAAATACCATTAAATATTTCTGCTACCCTCTTTGATATCTGTCTGGTTTCAACTAACTGTCTATTTAAAAATCCAATAGTTTCATATTTGCTCATTCCTGATTTTTGGAGGTTTACATATTTTTTCGTACTAATTAATTTACAATCGTACAGTTTTTTCCACCATATTTTCTGTTTGCTTATAACATTTTCCTTCAAGAAATTTGTATCGTTTCCTTTAAGTTCATTATAATTTGAACATACTAATACTTTATTGTCTAAACTGTCATCTGCTCTTAAAGAACGAGGTATAATATGGTCAACATGATATAAACTTAAACTATCAATATCTAAAGTTTCTCCTGAATACATACATTTACCATTTTGTGTAAAATAAAGATACACTTTCTCAACATCTAATTTGTTCAAATATTTCTTATTCTTTAATTCGTTTTCTATATGTATATTATATTCATTAATATCTTCTTTTAATTTTTTATAACAAACTTCTAACTGTTTTTGCCTTGACTGTTTCCTTACTTTTTCTTCTTCTCCTCTAGCAAATTCTATATATATATGCTTTAAATTTTCTTTCCCAAGTATACTTGTTAATTCTTCAATAATAAGAAACGTCTGCCATATACCTCTTTTTACAGACGGTGAACATGGTAATTCCAACAACTCTTTTTCACTAAATACAAAATCTTTTTTCAGATTTAAGTTGTTAATAACTGTCTTAAACTTAGAATGTTCGCTTTCTATTATCTGCATAAGATTATCATTACTATTTCTTAAACAATCCATTATTGATACTAATTCCGACTTTTCATTTTCAACCTTCAATCCAACCAATAATTTTTTAGATAATCTTCCCCATCCTTTATATTTCAATTTAAGAATTTTCTTTAATTGTTCTTTTGTTACACTATCTCCATACTCTTTTTTTATTTTTCTTTTTATTATATCCTTTTCTTCAAAAACAGTAAGCCAATAAATAATCTTTTCAATCATATTGTAATTCGAATCATCTACTTTACCAAAAATTCTTTTAAAATCAATGTAACTGGCAAGGCTTCCCGCAAATCCCATATCTTTTTGATAGCCTTCTACTTCAAATTCATTCTGATTACAATAATTAATTTTATGTAAATGTCTAACAAATGTTTTATTATTTACATTTTTTATCTTTTTAAACAAATCATCAACAAATCTTTTTTTATCTTCAATAGGTATACGCTTACCATTAATTCTTATTTTATTAAGTTCATTTAAAAGAATATATTCTGAATATAACAATGAATATTTTGGCAATACATCTTCTTCATAGATATATGTACATTTATTAGTCATTCTTTTAATAAAAATCTCTGCTGTTTTATCAATATCTATTATACCTTTATCCCAATTCCAAGGAGTAATCTTTTCTGTGCTACGTTCTATCCATGAAAACTTATTTTCTACCATCATATCTTGATATAAAGGTCCAATATAATAAGGTATTTTAAATCTTAAAATGGCATTAATTTTTTCTTTATTTTCCTTTAAAAAAGGATAAAACTCTCCTTGCAAGTTAAGTATTTCTATAAGTTCCCTTTCATGTAACTGATATGGTATTGCCGAATTACTTTTACTATTTAAACGTGGAAGAAAATTAAATTCATCCATTTCTTTTTTTATATATTCTATATCATTAACAAATCTATCATCCTCAATATCCTTCAAATACTTTTTAATAGTATCATACAATTCTTTTTGTGTACATTTCTTCTCTCCCAGTATGTATCTAACATAATTTTTTTCTGCTCCATATTTCTTTAATACTTTTTCATATCCATCTCTGCTACATTCTCTAAATACTTTTTTTAACAACTTCAAATCTTCAGAATGCTTATTGTATTTATTAACCATAGCATCACATAACCTTTGCTCACCCTGTAAAATATCTTGTAAAGTATACCAGCTAAATATTTTCTTAATACTTTCAAGAATACTTGCCTTTTCTTCCAACATTAATATAAGTGCATCCTCTTCCTCCTCATATTTATTGTCAGTAAAACTTATACTTCTTTTTAATTCATCATTTTTAAAAACAATTGATAAATCTGCTTTATTTCCAATCATAAAATTACATAATTGCTTTACATACTTTCTATCATTTCCTGCTTTTACCAATATATTTACAATATCTTCAACTTTTTCCTTTTTAACTTTAGTTTTGTTTAATAATATACATTGAATTTCTTTAAAATCACTATCTTTACCTTTAAAATCCATATCAAGTTTTTCATTAAATTCTATTTTAAGATTTATAAATTCTTCAATTATATTATTACTGCTATAATCAAAGCTCTGACCCTCCTTCAAAAAATTTCCTCTGTATTTTATTATATGATGTAATGCTAAATAGATAAGTCTTATATCTTCTTTTTTATTATTTTGGCATAATGATTGACGCAAATGATATATAGTAGGATAATTACTATAATAGTTACTGTCAGTAAAATGAATGTCATTGAATAATGTATGTTTTTGTCCTGTTGATTTATCTTCCAACCATAGAAATCCTTCATCCATTCTTTTAAAGAAATTTTCATCAATCTTCATTATTTCATCATAAAAAAATCCTCTTAAAAACTTGATTCTCTCTTTTCTTCTGGAATATCTTCTCCTTGCATTACGGAAGTTTCTTCTCTGATGTGCAGGTGTTATCTGATTTGCTTTTGATGAAGAGGCATGTTCATATAACCTTACTCCCATCATATTCTTTCTTTTTATTTTCAATACATTTCCGTTTTCGTCAATAACAACATATCCAACCGAACCAGTTCCTATGTCAATTCCTATACTATACATTCCTTTGTGTCTCATATTTACCTCTTTCCACCTATTTGGTATTTTATTTTTAAATTTTAGTTGCTTTATATTAATAATTATGATATATTTAATATGTTATTTCCATTCAAAATAACATACTAAAGTTAAAATAAATTGTTTACTAAATGATTTGCGCTCGGATGCGAGCCGTTTTATTAGCGATTTCCCTATCTTTATTTAAGATAGGTTTTTTATTTTCAACTTTCCAAAGCATTATTAATTCTTTTGATTAACTCTTCTTAATTTCCTTTTTGGTTTTACTACTATAACTCTGTTCGATGTCATCTACCCTATTCCAATACATATTGCTGTACATATGCTTTAATAATTACTATTCCTATATATTTTATTCTCATTCATCATAATTTTTTGTTAAAATATTCAATTCCATTACTTTCCTATACATTTCATCATCAGGATGTATACCATATAAAAAGCATTCTTCCTCTGAAAATATTGGTGGTATTTGTTTATTTTGCTTTGCTTTTTTTCCAAAGAATTCTTTTAATATCATTTCTGCTTCCTCTTCACTCATCTGCATATCACCTAATCTGTGTTCACCACAAAACGGACAAAATTCTTTATTTCCCATATTTTTATTGCAATTTAAACAATACCAAACATTAGACTTTTTCTCGTACGTTGCCTTTCTTTTTTTTAAACGCTTTTTTTGTTTCTTAACTTTATCTCCTCTAATTTTTGTCATGATATATTTCCCTAATGAATCTAATATCACACATACCGAAACAATCACGACAAACATTACAATTGATGCTAACGCCTCCATTTTCAATCCCTCCTAAACTTTTACATAATATGTAAATCAAACTATTATTTAACTCTATTTTAAATAAGTCTTACTTAACCACTCAACCTCATGTCTCATTCTGTCCACAACTTCGCTAGGTCCCACAATCTCTACTCCATCTCCTAATGACATAACCCAGCCAAAGAACTGACCACTCACTGCAACTTTAACTCTTGTTATAAAATGCTCTTCATCTTTTTTAATAATTGGCACTTCTATACCAAATCTATCTATTACAACACCTGCCAACCTATTATCAAATATCATTTCAACATATTTTTCTTCTCCATTAAACATCCCGAAAATCTTTTTTGAATATGTAGCTGAATCAAAACTAATCTTTAAACTATTCCCCTCTCTCATAATATCTGTAACATCCAAATTAATCATTTTATCTACTCGATAATGTTTTACCAATTTCTCAACATCATCATACCCAACCATATAGTAATTTTCATCTTCCCATATTAATGCCCATGGATTGATAAAATAATATTCTCCATTCTTTCTCAATGCCTTTTCCTTCTTCAAATTCCACTGATAATACTGAAATTTCACCTTTACATTTTTACTGATAGCAGTATGAATCTTATCCACGTTATAATATACTGATTCATTAACTGTCTTAAGTCTTCCCTGAACATATACCTGTCTTTGAAGTTTTGTTGCTTCATACTTACTTGTAAGCCCTTCTAACTTCTTAATCAATTCATTAGACTTCTTTTCACTTATAAATTTTGCAGATTGCACAGCATCAACTAACAGCTTTAATTCAGCCGTTTCAAATTCTCTGCTTGACAAGTAATAATATAACTTTCCATTCTCTTTTCTTGTAGTTATATCAAATCCGAAATGCTTAAGCTCCTCAATATCAGCATAAACACTTTTTCTTTCCACATCAAATCCATTCATAGCAAGTAATTCCTGAATTTCTTTTCTGGTAATACCATTTTCCTCATCACTATGCTCAAAAAATATTCTCGCTAAATATAATAGTTTAAGTTTCTGATTTGATTTCTTTGCCATATGTTAATTTAATGTGAAAAAGCTCTGTTTTTCACACTTTTCCTCCTTAATTTATTATACATTCTTTTATCAACACGTTCTTTAATCACATATTAACTATTATATATCAATTTTTCGCTCAAGTCATTAAGTAATATCTTTTTTTGACAAATATTTCATAATTTTATAATATACATTTAATATAATTTATGTCCAAAAAAATGGTCTGATTAACGAACAAATTTTCTACAAAAAAGAAAAGTACTCTACACAATTACAATAATTTTTTATCAATTCAACCTTTTATCCACTATGAAAACATCCCAAAATATTGTATAATAAACTATAGAAAACTTTATTAAAGGGTGATTTTATCTTGATTAGACGTAAATATATGAGGACCAGACAATTAAAACCCGGTATGAAAATTGACCAATCCGTTGTAGACCGTCTCGGACGCAACCTTGTTGCAAGAGGCGCTATTCTTGATGAATATATTATAGATTCACTCCTAAAGTTAGGCGTTATGAATGTTTACATTCAAGATGGAGAAGTTGATGAAGATGAAGATAAGATCGTAATTTCCGCTGTCGCTCAGAAAAAAATAGATAAACTATATACAGATGACCGTTCAAAAGTTGCACTATCCAATAGTGTTCGTGAAAGAATTTCTCATGGTATACAAAGTATTTACAATAATACAGATACCGCTAATTTAGCTAATACAACTGCAAGTATAACTAACGATTTACTTGAAGCTATTGATAGCAATAACGCTATTGCAATCGATATTGGAGAGCTAAAAATGAGTGATGAATATACCTTTAAACATAGTGTCGATGTTGCTACTATTTCAATGATTTTAGCTAAACAACAAGGAATGTCTAAAAAAGAGATTTATGAAATAGGTGTTACAGGGCTCTTACACGATATAGGAAAAACAAAAGTTCCCCTTGAGATATTAAATAAACCAGGGCGACTTGACGATAATGAATTTGAGATAATGAAACAGCATTCGGTTTTTGGATACAGAATGATTAAAGATAAACCTGATTTTAGTGAACATGTTGCCTTAGGAGTTTTACAGCATCATGAAAAAATTAACGGCTTAGGTTATCCACTTGGGGTAAATGAAGCGCAGATTTCACCCTATGCAAAGATTCTTTCCGTAGCTGATATCTATGATGCACTTATAACCGAACGACCTTATAAGCAGGCATTTTCTCAGCGTGATGCCGTTGAGATGATAATGTCTATGACAGGTGAACTGGATATAAATGCAATGAAAAGTTTCTTGGAAAGTATGATTTTATATCCTGTAGGTTCAATCGTTGAATTAAGTAATGGTAGAAAAGCTAAAGTCGTAAAAAATATGCCTCATTACATTCTTCGTCCAACTGTAGTTGACATTGAATCCGGAAAGGTATATAATCTAGGAGAAGATTTAAAATGTGCAAATATAATTATTCTTTGATATATTATTAACAAATGCCAATTTTTTTTCATTTCATAATGGGTATGATTATTCATACCAGCTTTCTTTTTGTTGGACTGTGCTATTAGCACAGTCCTAATTTATTAATCATAATAAACATTTCCTTCATCAATATCTATCTCCCCATTATTAATTTTTAAAATTGTAACTGCACAATTCTTGTGCACACCCTTTCCCCAAAAATCTTTTATCTCTGTATTTCTTATATTAGCCAAAATTGCTTTTAATGCACATCCATGTGTAGATACTAATATTGTTTTGTCAGTATACTTTTCATCGCTAATTAAATCTTTAAAAAACTCTCCTGTCCTTTTTATAACTTCTTCGAAAGTTTCTCCATTTTCAGGAACATTATATTCCTCAGGCTTTAAAAAAAAGTTCAAAAAAGTTTTATCAGGAATTGTAAAATTTTTATCATTGTAGCTTAATCCCTCGAACTCACCAAAGCTTATTTCTTTTATTCTTTCATCAATAATTAAATCCAATTTTTTATCTTTAATAGTTTTAGCATTATTACTTTCAAGTAATATTTTCGCAGTTTCCGTAGCTCTTGATAACGGCGAGGTAAATGCATAATCAAATATTACATCTTTTAAAGCCTGTCCGGTAAGTCTTGCAAGCTCTCTCCCATAATCATTGAGTTCAATATCACTATGTCCCTGTAATTTATGAACCTTGTTTAAATCTGTTTCTCCATGTCTAATCATATATATTGTCATATTATACATTATGCATTTCCTCATCTTTCATTTAATAAGCTGCTATTTTTACGTTTAAATTATATCGTAAAAATAACAGCCTATACTTATATATAAATTTTATTCTTCACTATCTTCATTTACCTTACTTGCTCTTGCGCTTACTTCAGCTTCCTGAATATCACTTGGTGTCTGCTCGTATCTTGCAAATTCATATTCATATTCGCCTCGACCACCTGTCATCGCCCTAAGTGCTGTACAATAACCTGCAAGCTCCATCATTGGAACTTCTGCCTCAATCAAATGCTTTCCTGCTATGGTTGGATTCATTCCATTCACACGTCCGCGACGCTTATTTAAATCTCCCATAACATCTCCGATATAGTCCTCAGGAACAGTAACCTTAAGAGTCATAATAGGCTCTAAAAGTATAGGTGAAGCTTCCATAACACCTTTCTTAAATGCCTGTTTTGCAGCAGTCTTAAATGCCATTTCAGAAGAGTCTACTGAATGATATGAACCGTCATATAATATTCCTTTAACACCCACTACAGGATATGCTGCAAGAGGTCCTTTTAAAACAGCTTCCTGTAAACCTTTTTCAACAGCAGGGAAGAAATTCTTAGGAACTGCGCCACCAACAACCTCCTGCTCAAATACATATGGAGTCTCAGTATCGCCTGATGGTTCAAATCTCATCTTAACATGACCATATTGGCCATGACCACCTGACTGTTTCTTATATTTGTATTCAACATCCGATTTCTTTTTAATAGTTTCCTTAAATGCAATTTTAGGTTTATTTAATGTAATCTCACATTTGTACTCATTTTTAAGACGACTCTGAATAATCTCTAATTGTTGTTCACCAATTCCGTATAACAACAACTGTTTATTCTCTGCATCATTAACTATTTTCAATGTCAAGTCTTCATGAGAAAGCTTCTGTAATGCCTGCGCTACCTTATCTACATCACCTTTGTTAGGCACTTTATATCTCATTGCTGTATATGGTTTTGATAATTCAAATTTACCATATTCAATGATATTAGCTTTAGTTGATAAAGTATTACCTGTTCTCGCAGCAGTTAATTTGGCAATTGCGCCAATATCACCTGCATGAAGCTCTGCTACTTCTATAGTTTTTCCGCCTTGTAATACATAAAGCTTATGTACTTTTTCTTCAATATCCTTATCTTTGTTATAAATCAAATCATCTGACTTAAATACACCCGAACAAATCTTAATAAGAGAATATTTGCCTATAAAAGGATTAACAATTGTTTTAAATACATATGCTGACTTAGGTTTTGAGAAATCATAATTAGCTTCAAATACCTCATTAGTCTTCATATTAAATCCTGCAATCTCTTTATTCTCAGGACTTGGTAAATATTTCACTATATCATCCATAAGTGCATATGTACCCTGACAAAGTGTATTTGAACCCATTGTTATCGGTACAAGATTGCAATCTAAAACATTTTTACGAATAGCTGCACGAATCTCATTCTCAGAAAATGTCTCTCCGCTAAAATATCTATCCATAAATTCATCACTTGTCTCAGCTACTGCTTCCATCAAGAACGACCTGTAAATTGACAAATTCTCCTGACTATATTCAGGTATCTCACAGTCTTCTACTTCCTTGCCTTTCCAACGTGATGCATTCTCACTTACAACATTAACATATCCCACGAACTTTTCATTCTCTCGAATAGGAAAATGGAATGGTGCAATCTTCTTACCATACATCTCAGTCAATGTCTCAACAACATTCTTAAATGACGCATTATCTGCATCCATACCCGTAACATAAATCATTCTTGGAAGCTTATACTTCTCACAAAGCTCCCACGCCTTTTCAGTTCCGGCTTCAACACCGGTCTTACCTGATACTACAATAATGGCTGTATCTGCTGCACTAATAGCTTCTTCAACTTCCCCAATGAAATCAAAATATCCCGGAGTATCAAGAATATTAAGCTTGATATCCTTCCATTCCATCGATATTACAGAGGTACTTATAGAAATATTTCTAAGCTGTTCTTCTTTATTAAAGTCGCTTATAGTATTCCCGTCTTCTACCTTACCCATTCTGGTTGTCATTCCTGTAAGATACGCCATAGATTCTACAAGACTCGTTTTTCCCGCTCCACCATGTCCTAATAACACTACATTTCGAATCTTGTCAGTTGTGTAAATATTCATCGCAAAACCCTCCTTCTCTTCTACACTACTCTTGATTCTGAGACACCTTATTCTGTGTTAAAAATGAAGTCTTAAAACTTAATTTTGACACTATTGCTCTGTCATAAGTCGTGTGATGATTTTTCAAAATTAGATACTCTAATTTTACCATTCTATGATATGAATAACAAGAAATTATTATTTATGATTAGAATTTTTTTTATTACATATTTTGTATTCTTAATTCTTTACACCCTAATTAAATTATTATATACTAATCTAAAATATACATTGAAAGAGGAATGAGAATGAACAAAAAAACTAAATTAATAGTCACAATAATCATTCTGATTTATACATTACCCTCACTATTTATGTTCTTTACTCCTTTCCTTTGTTCCGGCGAAGATGAGAATGCCAATCCATTTGATTACGCAAGGATTACAGAGGTGGACTATAAGGCTATAGTAGTCGATGAACCGGATAGTCAGGGTAAAGTCGTAGTAACAGAACGATTAACCTTCGACATTCATGCTGCTTCAAGGGACAACCTGTTTTGGGAATTATGGCGTGACCTCTGTGAAGATACCATCGATGGTGTAAGAGTTGAATATAAGGTTAATTCCGTTAAACAGATACTTGATGACGGAACAGAAATTTACTATGAGGAAAGTGATAAATTATATTGGGATGATTACGATTATGTGAACACTAACCCTACATATGGTCCGGGTAAATGGTATCACAGTCCGGGACCTTATAATGAAGATATGAGAGACTATGAATGTGTATTTTTCTACGTTGACGGTCTTTATCGTGAAAAAGTTGTTTTTGAAATAGAATATGAAATGTATAATGCTGCTTTAAAATATAATGACTGTTCAGATTTATATTTAGCTCTTTATTCAGGAGATACTATAAAATATCTTGAATCGTATAATGCACAGATATTATTCCCGAATGAAGATATGCCTTCTGAAGGTAACTATACTGTGACCACATATGGAACTAATGCTAATAGTTTTCCTATTACGGAATCAACCACTGCCAATCCGGGATATTATACATTTGCATTCGAACTTGATGAAGAAGATTTAAAATTCAGACCTTATAATGAATACATAGAGTTTGACTTAGTTTCATATGGAGAGGACAAGCATATATTTACGGAATATGCACCTGAAAACCATTATACTTATGATGATGTTTTAGACGAAATATTAGAAGAACAAGAGGGTTATTCATCCAAACCTGAAGTGTTCAAAAAAGCTAAAATTATTGTTTTTGCAGTATTAATGATATTAACTGTATATGTACTATTTTATTCATTTAGAGTTAAATCCAGAATGAAATCAAAGTATATGTTTTATGAGCCTTCAACAGATTATGACCTTTATAGAGATATACCAAGCGATTTAGACCCTAATTTTGCTTCTGCTTTGGTATTCTTAAAGAGTAAACCCCAAGAAGATGATTCGGGTATATATTCAGCTATACTTCTTAGTTTAGCAAGAAAGGAATATATTGAACTTATTGAAACTCCTGATAATGATGTTGCAATAAAGATTAATGATATTCCTTCAAATATGCCTGTTACTCCTATAACTGATACAGGAGTTTCACAATCATTGTTTTCAAATAATATTGGTTTTGACTCAAGCTTCACACTGGATATTGCTCCAACACAAGATAATGTTTTAAATAATAATGTTGATACTATAAACGATTCTGTAAGCGGAGATATTTCTACAAATATTTATGAAACTATTCCTGAAATACCTGAAAAAGAATATGAACCGCTTACTATGTGTGAAGAATATTATTACAACTTACTTGTTCGACATGCAACCAGTAACTTTATAATGATGACTGATTTCCAAGACAGAATCTCGTCTGATTATAATAACACCAGTACATTTGCAAGAAATATTGACAGTTCTATTGTAAATATTGGTGTAAAAGAGGGCTATTTCCAAAAAGGTAATTATAAACAGCCTGTATATAAGATAAATTCATCAGCTAACTTACTCATTTTATTAAGTATTATTTTTATCGTTTTGGCGAATTTAATTTCATATCACACTCGCATGGACTTAGCTTTTGGAGGATACTTTATATTTGGTATTTCTTGTATTGTTGGTTCAATATATTTAAAAAAACAGTCGAAAAAATATATTTTACTTACACAATATGGCGAAAACGAATATTCAAAATGGCGTGGCTTATACAATTTCCTTAATAGCGATACTCTTATTAAGGAACGAACTTTCGTTGAATTGCCACTATGGGAAAAATACATGGTATATGCAACAGCATTTGGTATTTCCGAAAAAGTAATTAAGGCAATAAGTATCAGATGTCCTGAATATGAAGAAAGTCCGATACTTAGCAATAACTATTGTCGCTCAACACGATTCCGTCATTCCGGTCGCAGTTTCCGTTCTGCTGTACGTTCCGGTTCATCACACTCTTATAGCGGAGGTGGCGGATTTGGATATGGCGGTGGCGGTCGCGGTGGTGGCGGCGGTGGCGGTGGTCACTAAACCACATATTCATTTGTCAGAATATTAACGTAATTGTTCAAATAATTATTTGCAAAAATTTAAAAACCGGTTCTTTGGTATATACCATCGAACCGGTTTAATTTTTATAACATTTTATAAATTAATCCTCAACCTAGAACTGCACCTTTGGTGCTGACTTTGCATCAGTTTCTGAAGCAAATAATTCTTCTTCCACAAATCCAAACATTCCTGCAATTATATTACTTGGAAACAACTGTATCTTATTATTATACATAGTAACAGCATCATTATAAAACTGTCTTGAGTATGATACCTTATCTTCTGTTTCTGAAAGTTCCTCTTGCAAATTTATAAAATTGGCATTTGCTTTTAATTCCGGATAATTCTCCGCAACCACAAACAATGACCTTAAATTGTTAGTAAGCTGATTACCCATCTCAATCTTTTCTGCATTTGAACTTGCATTCATAAATCCTGCTCTGTTTGCAGTAACTTTCTCAAGCAATTCTTTCTCATGTGATGCATAGCCTTTAACAGTTTCCACAAGATTTGGTATTAAATCAAATCTTCTCTGTAACTGTGTGTCAATCTGCGCAAATGCATTTTTAACCTTATTTCTTAAACGTACAAGTTCGTTATATGTTGTAATTCCAAATGCAAGAATAATTATAGCTATTACAACTATTACGCCAAAAACAATCCAACCTGTCATAATTTTCTTCCTTTCTTTTTATAATTAACAAACCTTTTAATCCTATGTAACACTCCCTATGTTATGTACGATATTCGCATTATATCACCTGTTTCATTATTCTGCAAACAAATCCTTAACTTGCATATTATTAAAATCCATTTTTAAACTCTCTTCTACTTCTTTTTTTGAAAATGTTTTGTAAATTGTTTTTGAAATATATTTTTCAGCAGTTTTAATAATAAAGCTGTAGTCCGGAATATCATCCGGAAAATATATTCCACCTTTATTCTTATTCTTTAACATCCAACACACTGCTGAAAGTGCAGACATCGCAACAGGAGTAATGGTTGGGGTTTGCCAGTAAGAAGCCAACTTATCCTTATATAAAAACGAATTTTCTATTCTATTTCCAACCCAGACAGGTTCAAAGTTATCACCCATTATCAGCACTCCAACATACTCTGTTCCTGATGCTATTTTTTCTTTATATACTATTTCAAAGTTTTCAGGATATACATATCCTCTGATAATTGTTTTACCATTCACATTTTCAGAGTCCATAGTTTTTTCAGGGTCGGGATTTGGATATTCATTTACCTTTGCATTTTTAAAATACTTAATTGCGTGTTCACATGGTAAATATAAAAACATAACTGTTGGTCTGTATACCACTTTTCCATTTTCTTTAACTTCAAGATTTTTAGCTATAGAAACTGTTTCTTCGTGTGGTACTAAAAAACCTTCAAAAGAACCACCCGGATAATACGTCCTGCATCTTTTATCTGCAGCTATATTTTTAAACTCTAAAAAGCCTTTTTCTTTATCTACAAAATTGCACTCTTCTTTAAAATCAATTTCTTCATGAGTTCCAATATTTATAGTTGCTTCGCTTAACATTTCAAACCAAAAAGAATCCGTACACCATGTACTAAATAACAAGTCATCTTTATATTTTTCATTTACTTGCTGTAAATCTATATCATTTACATGAATCATTTTTATTCCCAATTTTTTAGAAACTTCATTAAACCTATTATTTTTTAATAAGGTTTTAAGCTCCTTATCCTTTTTAAACTGCGAATTAACAATATATTCAATTCCTACTTTTACAAAGTGTGAAACAAGTCCGGGATTATTACCATGATGTAATACTATAGGATATTTATTAACATCATTTCTATTCGCATAATTTTCTTTAAGCTCATTTTTCAGTTCATTTTCTTCAAATATGCTATACCAATGGTCCGGCCAGTCTGCCTCACCTGTATTGATGTACATAATATTTTTCTCTGCACACCACTTACAAATATCCCTTGTCCCAACGGTATCAGCAAAATCAATTAACAAATCTCCCTCATCTAAATACTTATCAAATACTTCTATGTAATTATCTCTTGTTACTTCACTAACGACGAAATTTGTAACAATTCCACCCAGATTTACAAAAGCTTCAAATTCATATCTGTCTCTTGTTATAACATAATACTTATTTTCATTAAATTTAATTTCTTTTCTTAATTTTTCGTAAAAGCTTTTTCCAACAGCTCCAAAACCAAATTGAACTATATTGCCTTCAAATTTTATCATATATTCATTCCTCAGTAAAAAATTCTATTATCTAAACGATATTATCTAATCTTTATCAAATTGTTTTCTAATTATAATTTTCTTCGGCTTTTCATATTCTTTTTTCAAATAAATACTAATACCTTTCTTTTGGAATCCATAAAATATCTTTTTCAAATCTTTTGAAATTCGTTCCCCAACAACTACAATTTTTTGTATTCCATTATTTATAAAATAATCTGCCGACGGCAAATCCTGATGATATATATCCCAGCTGTTGTCAAATACAGATATTTCCATTTTAAACCTGTTCATTCTGTTACTGTCCAGTAAAAATGCCGGCAATGCCTCATCACTTATATCTATATCTGCTAATTTTTCAGCTCCACTTATCAATGCCATTCCTACTGACTGGTTATCTACAGTAGCACGTGCACCTGATTGTTCAATTGTACCATTATAAATGGGTATAGGTCTGTATCCTGCCATAGCAAGAGAAATTCCTTCTGCTACGCTTTTTACTCCGGGCAAGTCCACAATTATAGCAGTTTCCTTAAAGCTTTCATCAACATAATCAATATCAGATACTGACATGCTCGAAAAATTATATTTCTTTGAATATTCATTCATACTCACAAATGGAACAGGTCTTACCCAATCAACCCATTTTTTTCCATATGGAGCCCATATCTTATATGCTTCTTTATTTGTCATAATAATCCTTTACTTCTCAATCAACACCGGAATATCCGCTGCATTTGAGTCAATACGTGGTAAATCACTAACTCTTGCGTAATACCCTGCATGTCTGCCATCAACCGCATAAGAACCAAGACACACATGAAAATCATTTCCAAATTCATCTTTAATCGGACGACTCTCGAATCTCTTTTGGGCTAAATATTTTTTAGGATGTTTCTTTACATCTGACATTATTTTTTTGTACTCGTCACCCATACAAGCTTCTTTTATGGATATCTTTTCGCCTACTCTTCCATAAGCAGGCTTATATATGTAACCAACTTTTCCTTTGGCATTTCTTACTTCTAAAGTATCAGGTAACAGATTTCTCCACGTAGCCATACTAATTCCATTTTGTTCAAGAACATCCCATACAAGCGGAAATCTTTTTGTCTGTGCAAAAATCGCAACAGGATGATTACACGATAATGTATATGTATCAAAATATCCCTGCCAACGCTTAGGCTTAATATCCTTAACCCATTCTATCGGCGTAAATCTGATTATTGCATCAATTTTTCCTTCGTTACCATCAAGTATACTGTATGCTATATTATCTTTGAAAATAATATGGTCTGCTGCACCATAAATTATCTGAAAACCAACTGATTTTAACCTGTCACCTAAGAATTGCATAACCTGTCTGTCATCGCTATATGAAGTACAATGAACAAGCATAATTCTATACTTATTAGCTATACATTTTATATTTTCTTTTTTTTCTACACCAATTAATTTACAAATCAATTGTCTTACAAAAATATCTCCAAAGCTTTTAAATGTATATTTTTCATTCCCAAGTAATTCTAACGCAACCTTAGGCATTAATGAACTTTCAGCAAAACCACCGGGTACATCACTATTTACCTCACTTACTGCCCATTTTCCATCTGCAACAGGGTGAAAATCATATCTCATAAGCCTTAAATGTTTTTCGGGCTCATAATTTTTCATACTTTTTATTTCTTTTCGTAGTTTAAAAGGCAGGTCTAAAGATTTCGTATATTGCAAATTATTATTTAGAAATATTTCTGCCCGCCTTGTCTCTTCGTCTAATTGTTCTGTTAATTTTTCAAGTTCCTCATGCTCTTTACTCGTAATTATAAGTGCAGATTTTGCGATAGTATTATTATCTAAAAATTGTGGGTCCCATTTATAGCAATCAAACATAAGACTTAACCTGTATTCATCATACTTATCTTTTGGAATTGATACTAATTTCATAATAATTCTCCATACCAAGCTTTCGCAAATGCAACTAAATCTTTAATCCTCTACAAGTCTAAGTCCCGCCGTATCAGTTACAGGCAATGAAAATGTGATTGATTTTGCTTTACTGTCTATTCCGGCATCCTTCATAATAGCTTTCATTATATTATTTTTTTGCTCAGTCTTAGTAACTATAAAAATCATCTCTTTTTCAACAGCAAATGATACGCCCATGAATTTTTCCGCTAATTCCATACCTGTTCCTTTAGCATGAATAACTGTTCCACCATATGCTCCTGCACCTCTTGCAGCATCCATTATTAAATCTGTATAACCTTGTTCTGCAATAACAACTATAAGTTCATGTTTAGTATTCTTCAATGTTGTTTCTGCCTCCTTTTGATAATTTTGATCTTCTAACAGAAATTCAAGTGTATGTTTTCCACCAATACTGCTAAGTGAAATAGTAAAAGAAATTCCACCGCCCGGTGCGTCAATTTTTAAATCCTTTTCCATCTGTTTCTTGATTTTTTCCCAAAATCTTTCATCAATAACAGAAAATGCAACAGCCTTTTCTGAACCATCAAGTCCCATATAGTCTAATATCTCATTAGATGCTGTTCCCATTCCAAGCGTTAAATACATAACATGGAGATTATTTTTATTAAAAATTTCAATATATTTTTTTGCATCTTTACGATTAACAATCGTTGTCATTAAATATAAATTTCCCATATATTCCTTTCCTGCCGAAAAATATTTTTCTTATAAGCATAAAATATATAACCATTCAATATAAAACCATAGTAACTGTTCAGAGCCAAGCTCGAAAATACTTCGTATTTCCTCGCTGTAGCGTATCCGCCATATAACTTCATTGAAATATGCTCACGAACGCAAGCATTCATCGCATATTTCAATGAAGTTGCATGGCTCTGAACAGTTATCATATTAAAGTTCAATAATTTCTATATCATCATAAGTTTCACTTGCAGGTACGATATTTTCAACTGCTGCTGATTTATGAAGTTTATTTTCCTTAAATTTAAATATAATACCCATTATCTGAATTGTAATCAGTGGTGTCATTGCAACCATTGATACAATACCAAATGCATCTGTTATTATATTTCCTCCAAGTGCTTCACATGCACCCATAGCAAACGGAAGTAAAAATGTTGCCGTCATAGGTCCCGATGCAACTCCACCCGAGTCAAATGCAATAGCAGTAAAAAGCTTGGGTACAAAAAATGTAATCACTAAAGCTATTAAATACCCCGGAACCAAAAACCATAAAATAGAAATTCCCGTAAGCACTCTAATCATTGCAAGACCAACTGATGCTGATACACCAATGGATAAACTAAGCCCCATAGCCTTTGCTGAAATTGCTCCGGAAGTCATCTCCTCAACCTGCTTAGTTAACACAAATACCGCAGGTTCCGCAAGTACTATAAAATAACCTATTATCATGCCAATAGGAACTATAATCCATGAATATGAGAGTCCTGCAATTGTTTGTCCAAGATAATTTCCTGCCGGCATAAATCCAACATTTACACCTGTTAAGAACAACACAAGACCAATATATGTATATATTATACCTACTACTATTTTGATTAATGAACGTTTATTAATCTCTCTTGAAACCAACTGAAAAATTGTAAAGAAAATAACTATCGGCAATAATGACAATGCCATTTCCTTAATATAGTGTGGAAATCCTACTACAAATAAATTCCATAAATCAACTGTATTATCAATTACAGGTATTGACTCTGAAACTGTCTCGGTTGAATCAGGTTTATAAATAAGTCCTAATATTAACACCGCTAAAATAGGTCCGACCGAACACATAGAAACCAAACCAAAACTGTCATCTGATGCATGCTTATCACTTCGAATTGCAGAAATACCAATACCAAATGCCATAATAAACGGAACTGTCATAGGCCCTGTTGTAACTCCGCCCGAATCAAATGCAACTGAGAGAAAATCTTTTGGTACCAAAAATGCCAATACAAAAACTATTGTATAAAAAAATACCAATATATACGACAATGCAATTCCAAACAACATACGAAGTATTGCAAAAACCAAAAATAAAGCAACACCAAAAGCAACTGCAAATATAAGTATTAAGTTTGGAATTGATGGAACCTGTTCAGCAAGTACCTGTAAATCCGGTTCAGAAATAGTAATAATAAATCCCATAATAAAAGTAATTAATACTATTAAAAATACATTTTTTGATTTCGTAATTATTGAACCTGCTTTTTCTCCCATTGGTGTCATAGATAATTCAACACCCACGTTAAAGAAAAGCATTCCTATTACTAAAAGAATCGCGCCAATAAGAAAAGTCATAAGTATACTTGGCGGAATAGGTGCAATAGAAAAACATAAAATTAAAACTATTGCAAGAATCGGAAGAACTGCTTTAAGCGTTTCCGATAATTTTTCCTTAAACTTTGAATTAATTGAAAACAATAAAAAAACCTCTTTCTAAAATCTTATATATTAATATATCATAACCGCCCCTTGTTTAACAACGATTTTTACCTATTCTTCATTATCTTCATAAGGATTTTCAAAAATCGGCTTTTCTTTTTTTTTGTTTATAACACTTTCTGACAATTATTATTGCTACAACTACATCTACTATAAAAATATTTCTTCATCGGACTCATATGGCGCATCCCCGCCACATTTCGGACACTTCTTTTCATTATCAATCATACGTATTGTAGTCCATGAATATCCACAACTTTGACATATATGTTCTCTCCTTACAGGAGGCGGCCCATATATACATTCCATTAAATTATTCTCGGGCTTATATTTTCCTTTACCTATTTCAGTTCCACATTTTCGGCAAAACTTATCATCTTTATTTACTAAATACGAACAATTTCCACAATACCTATCATTTTCTCTAAATCTCATAAATACCAACCTTTCTTAATATACAAAACATCGGTTCATCAGCTTCAAAATCCCATGTATGCATTGAATCCGCATTACAAAATTCCCTTTCTATACAATCTATACATTTACTTGATTTATTAACTCGATTTTCACGAAATTCTTTGAACTTATTCTCCCACACTTCTGAAAACCTGTCTACTCTAATATTTCCCTGAACTAATTCTTTACGCCTTTCAATATCAAGGCACGAATAAATATCACCGTTACACAAAATACTTCCCACATAGATTCCTGCACCGCATATAAAGTAATTATCTCTTACCTCATGCTCATACTCAAATGATAAATAATGTGAACAACCAAAACAAACATCAAAATCAATTTCCTTTGAATATCTTTTTTCTCTAATAAAATCGATAAGATTAACCATCTCTTCATAAGACAAAAGTATATCATTATATTTCAATGCTCTTCCTATAGGTTCAACATTAACAATTCTCCATGAAGCAATATTAAGTGTTTTAATGAATTCTAACATTTCTTCAAGCTCATGAAAATTCTTTTTATGTATAACCGTTGTAATTTGAACCGGAATATTTACACTATTTAAATACTTAACTGCGTCTATAGTTTTATCAAAACATCCTTTAACATTACGTAACCATTCATGATTTTCTTTTAATCCGTCAAGACTAATCGAGACTGATTCCAATTTCAAATCCTTAAGTTTTTTTGCCTTTTTAATATCTATTAGAGTTCCATTTGTAGTGATTCCCCAAGGAAAGCCCAGATTTACTATCTCTTCAACAATTTTGAAAAAGTCAGGATGTAATAACGGCTCTCCGCCTGTGAGACAAATCATTATAGCTTGAGGATTATAATCACCAGCTAACTGTTTTAAAGTCTTAAGCAAAATATCGGTCTCTATATATTCATAATTCTTCTGACCACATCCACTTCCGCAATGTAAACAATTGAGATTACAGCTATTGGTCATTTCAATAAAGAGATATGTTAGTCTTGGATTTTTAAGTAGTTGCTCTCTATATTGGCTAAGTCTTGTCATATTTTCTGATTTTATCTTAACTTTCTCATTCACAGCTTAATTAATTCTCCTGATAAATAATAACTTAATTTTAAAAAGCCTATTATATTATTAGCATTTTTAATGTCTTATTTTACTTTTCCTATCTTCATACCTAAACATACATCTGTTTCTTCCCCTATGTGTGATTTCTCTAAAATATCTTTATTAAGTTTAATTCGTCCTTTTTCAATCAACACTATTATCGTTGAACCTCCAAATTCAAAATATCCTTTCTCAGCTCCTTTAAATGCTTTTGTTTTTACCGGATAATTTTTAATTTTTCCAACTAAAAGAGCTCCAACTTCCATTTGTACAACCTTTCCCCACTCATTTGAATTAATTACCGTATATTCTCTGCTATTTTCCACAAAGACAGGTACAGCATTATAAGCAACAGGTCGAACACAATGTAACTTTCCTTCAATTCGCTTTGTTTTTTCAACCATACCATCACATATGTAGCAATATCTATGATAATGCTTAGGTGTCAAACGAAACATCAAACAAACTCCTCCTGCATACCCTTTTGCAAGCGTTTCATCCCCCAATAATTGTTTCAAACGATAATCAGTATGTTTAATACGGTATATACTATTTTTATTGATTGGATACACTGTCAAATAAGCGTCACAAGGACTTATTAAGCTATCCGAATTCATATCAACCACATTATCTGTTCTCTTTCTGGAAAAAAAGTCATTAAACGATTGATATCCTTGCTTTTTATAGCCGGTCATATCAATTTTATTTTGTTTAATAAAAATTGGAACAATAAACCTTGAAAAACGTGAACTTAAAAATATTCCTGCAACTTTTGATATCCATGGATGAACAAGTATTTTCAAAAAAATTCTTCCAAGCTTTGTTTGGTATAGAAATCGGACCGATAAGCTTTCTTTTTCATTACTTAATTTTCTATTTTTCTTCATATTCAACTAATTCCTCTTCTTAGATTTATTGCAAATTCTTTAAATTTTCTCTAATATTTCTTTAAAATCCCAATTCAAGTCCCTACTTTTATTATAAAAAACACACCCTGCAATTTCAGGTATATTATATCTAAGTGACGAGCACACAATCACAGGTATTTGTATATTTCTACGTTTTAATTCTTCTATTACGTACATTCCGGCTTTTACATTATCCTCACCATTTACCGAAAAATGCATATCCGTAACAAGAAGGTCATAAGGATTCCCTTCTTCAATTGCTTTTTCAATCATAGAAAGCCCTTCCTCTGCTGTAGTGGCTTGGTCAAGCTCTCTGTATCCGTTCCATTTTAATGCACGCATTATATCCCAATGTTTCCCCATAGAATCTTCAATATTAATAATTCTTTTTATCTTTGCCATAAATTCTTTCTCCATTAAATATATTATTTATTACTGTCGGATTTTTGCATCAACTTCATAACCGGCTTATCAACCAAAATATATAATATATATGCAAGAACTATATCTATTGGAAATACAATTAATAAATTCACTATCGGATTCATACTCCCACCAAACAACATTGTTACCGTCTGTTGTAATGGACACCCAAACAGATACATTCCATATGATAACTCTGCCTTTTTTCCGAACTCACTTAATTTCTTCTTAGTTCCAAATGCAAGATATAACAATACATAAGGCAAACAAAAATAAACTGTTATATTTAGCACGCCCAATATACAACTAATCATGAATCCCAATAAAGATAAAATTGCAATACTTAACTTTAATGTTATCTTTTCTCTGTATACATAACAAAGCATACCTATATAAAATAATAATGCAGGTCTTACAGCACTGAAAATCAAGCTATTATTCCTAAAAATATACCACACACCTATGTATCCAACAATAACCATAGGTATCGTCCACTTCATTTTCTTTTCTGTAAGTAAACCCAATTTATATACTATAAAGCAAGCTATATAGCATAAAAATTCAACCGGCAAAGTCCATAACGGTCCATTTACCGTAGAATTATATATATTTTCCGTAAATACCCCAGGAAGGTCATGTACCAACACTAATACAGAATTAAGCAAATACTTATATGTTCCCGGATTTGTGTAATATTCCTTAAGAGAAAGTGTTGTAACTATAGGTCCTAAAACCAACGCGCATAAAGCAACAACTACAAACAAAGCAGGAAAAATCCTACTTATTCTTGCTTTAAAATATGGTCCTGCTTTCTTTAATCTCTGCACACTTTTAGCTATTAAAAATCCTCCAAATAAGAAAAATACACTAACTGCAAGTCCCCCAAAGGTCATATCGCCTTTTGAAAATGCACTTAAAATATCCGAATTGCCATCTCCTAAACTAAATGGAAAGCTGTGACTATAAATAACTAATATTGCCGAAACAAATCTTATAAAATTAAGATTATTCTCTCTTCCTTTTGACACTTCACTTAATAACATAAAATTTTTCTCCTAAGTAACTTTTTCTAACTGACTTATATTATATCGTTTTATTTAAATTTCTTCAATCTAATCATATATCGTATCAAGATGTAATATTTTTCTATAAAAATTAAGCGATGGATACTCAATTTATAGTATCCACCGCTCTATTTGTATTAAGACAATTTAAATTTTCCTACTTCTTTATCTAAGTCTTCAGCTACATCTTTATTGGCATTTGCCTCCTCATTAATAACATCTACAGACTCTATAATTTCCGATGAACTTACGGTAACATTTACAATGCCCTTTGTACTTTCTTCTACAGCAATATTTACAGCACTTATTGCCTCTTTTATATCATCAATGTTTATTCTTAACTGTTCACTTGCTGTTGCAAATTCCTGCATAACAACCCCGGTACTTGCAACATCATCTCTATAGCTTTCACTTGTTTCAAGAAGTTTATCATAGCCTGCCATTGCTACTTTATCAAGGAATTCTACCATTTTTTCTGATTCCTCTGCTAAATGATTTACTGCAGTTATAACACTATCACTTACTTCTCTTATCTTATTTGCTGCCAATGCTGAATCTGTAGCAAGTTTACTAATCTCATCTGCAACTACTGCAAATCCTCTACCCAACTCTCCGCTTCTTGCTGCTTCTATACTTGCATTCAAAGCAAGAAGACTTGTCTGTTCCGTTATATTAAGAATATTGTCTGTTAGTATTCTTATTTCTTCTACAGCCTTCGATTCTTTTATCTTATCGTTAATACTTTCTTTCATAATGCCAGCTTTTTTAGTTGCATTTTCTCTATTTCTCACTGCTTCATTATATATAGCAGAAGCCTTTTTTCTAATAGTATTTGATTTTTCACTACCTTCAATCGCATTTTCAGCCATAGCACTTACTGAACTATGTATAATTTCTGTTGCCTCATCAACACCCATCAACGATGCACTTGTCTCTTCCATTGCAGCACTCATCTCTTCCATTGTAGCAGATACATCTGATACTTTCATTTCAGTATCTTTTAACTGAACAACTACATTCTCACAAGACACTTTAAGATTTCCGGAATTATTTGCAATATTAACCATAATTCCACGCATATATTCAAGTAACTCATTGAGATTATTTGCAATAAGCTCTGTTTCATCACCCGACTTGATGTCAAGATGTTGTGTTAAATCTCCTTCATTATGTACAAGCTCGTATATCTTTTCATTGATTTTCTTAAGATTTCTAAGCACTGCCACGATAACTATGCATAATAGTACCACTCCAACAAGTACTGCAACTACAGATGCAGTCATAATTGTATTCATACTATCTTCAACACTCTGTGTTATGGTTTTTGCATCATAATCACATCCGATTACTCCAACTACTTTTCCAGACGAATCCTTTACAGGTTTATACACTGTAACCAAATCTCCATCAACGGATTTATCTATATAATCCTGTGCATAATCATTTCCTTCAAATACAGGCTTAAGCTCTTCATAGCTTACTTCAAATTCTTCACCTGATGAATACTGTGAATCCGTATCATCCGCATCTACACCATAATATACTTTTCCATTTTCTTCATAAAGTGTATATAAATACTTCACACTACAGATATCTTTTATCCCCATCAGTGTATCAAATATTTCTTCGTACTCTTTAGTACCTTCACTACCCTTTTTTATTTTAGCTAATACATCCCCATCAACTTCCAATACAGCTACATTTCCGGCTGTATTTCCTGCTTCAACTGCTGCATCAACCAACCCCTCTTCAACCTGTTTGCATGCAATAACCGCTAACAGCACTGCCACCACAACCATAACAAATCCTGTAGCAAAGAGCATTTTCATTAAAATGCTTAGCCTTCTGGTCTTATTTTTCTTTTGTTTCTTTTTTAAACCCATAAGCACACCTCCGAAACTAATAAATATTATACCTTTTACTATTTTTTACTTTATCACACTAAACCATTTTTTTCAATTATCGTGTTGCCAAATCATGTAAATATTCTGTAGCAAATTGAATTTTTGTTGCGTTAAAACCTTCTTCTAAAGGATAGATAAAATATGTATCTTCCTGTGTTGACAAGGTCACGCACTGCCCCTTTTTACTTCTGTAATCATACTCTGTATGTATTGAAAACAAAGATTTTGAAGAAAAAAACTTAGTTGTTTCCTCTTGCTTTCTATAATCATAAAATGTCAGATAAAATCCTTCTTTTTTATGCACAAGATGCCCCTCTCCACAATCAATAAAATTAACTGCATTAGGCAATGCTTCTATCTTCACACGACAGTTTAATTTATAAATTCCTGCGTCTATCTGTTTTTCAACCTGTTTTCTTTCCCATTCATACCAATCAGGAATATGCGAAAAATCAAGGCTGTCATTACCAGCAGCAACTTTAACAAGCTTTCCCAACTCATTCATTTCCCATTTAGCCATGCAATTATTACAACTTAAAATTATGCCCTCTGAAGCCATACTAAACTCCTTTTCACATACCGGGCATTGATATAGTGGCAAATGAAGTCCTTTAGCTCTTTCCTTATAAGAAATCCTTATATTGTTATCTGCCTGATATTTGTATTCATCATACCTCATTTTTTCTTCTACAATATTATTAATATCAGAAACCGACATTTCCTTAATTTGCTCAGGTGTTAAAACCTTAGTTAACGTTGTATTAAGCTTTACACCTTTACGTTTAGATAAATTCCATATAGGTGACTGCAAATAATTACCCTGCATATTAATGATAACTACCGGTACTTTTAACATTTTAATCATTTTCCCAACTGAATCAGGAAACTTTGATGATGTACCAACATTTGCATATCTTGCCTCCGGATATAAAACCAGAATTCCTTTACGTTTCATTATACGACTTATATTTTTAACCAAATCTATATCATTAATAAATTTTCTCGTTCCAAGGCAACCTATCTGCCTATATAGCCACTCGCCATATGCTTCAAATCCTTCAAGTTCTGATACATAATTTGCCCTATGAGGAAATAGAGCAAGTGGGGTAACATAAAAATCCATAAACGCATGATGCGTTCCAAGCACAAGATACGGTGGCTTAAGTCCCTTCATATTTACTTTTTTAATCTTAAGTTTTCCGCTTCTTGTAAGAACGAAGCAGGCAAGCCATAAAAATGGCATAAAAAATATATTCTGTTTAGGTGGAACACGTTTTGTATCAAATGGAATAGTATTAATTTTTTTCATAAGCACTAATCTCTTCTCTATCACGCAATGTATATTTCTTTATTGCAGGTATTTTGTTTAAAAACCAATATAAAATTCCTGTTCCAATAAATGAGCAGCCTGTCGGTGTTAAATAAAACAAAGCTCTACAATGTATATCTCCTGACAACGGATTATAAATTGCAAGCGAAATTCCTATACCGACAATCACACATAATAATCCGATAAAATTAAAACCTTTGGTGTAATTATATGCATTGTGTCCTTTAATTCCATATGCCGAACGCAATGATATTTTCTGCCTTCTTACCACAAAAAAGTCCACAAATAACAATGCTGCAAGTGGCGCATAAACACACGCACCTATAGTTAAAAACGAACCAAAATAATCAATAATTTTACCCCATATACAAAGTCCCCCTACATAACATGCAAGTACTATCAAAATCAACTTATAACCGGCTTTATGAAATGATGATTTAATCATTACTGCATATATATATGAACCAACTGCCTGTGTTCCAACGTTGGCAAATCCTACTAAAAGTAATGAACAAAGTGCAACTGCCGGAACAGAAAGTGTAGCCAACATTATCGTAGGGTCATCTATAAATTCACCTGTAACATACTGCATTGCAATAGCCATAACTGCACCAATAACAACAAAAAAAGAACCTGTCAGACCTTGTCCAAGAACACCTGCCCAGAATCCGCCTCTTTCTGTTTTGGTAAGACGAGGTATTTCAGCCATTCCACCAACCAAGGTAATTACAAAAGCAAAATTTGCTTCAATTGATATGATATAAGGAATAATATTATTATCGTACCCAGTAGATTTAGGTGTATATTCCCAAATAACATCAAACGGAACAGACGAAAAACCTATATAAACAACAACGGCTCCTACTAATACGAGAAGTGGTACAAGAATTCGAGTTGTCCAGGTAATTGCACCGACTCCTTTATAGGCAATTATAGTTCCTAAAATCACACAAAAAAGTCCAAGCAAGGTATGACAAAATTCCGGAATATTAATACCGCCCAGCGCAAGGAGATTATCCATGGACGAGGCAAATAAATCTGCACAAACTGCATACCACGGAAAATTAATCAGAATAATAACAACCGTCATTACCTTTATACCATTATGTCCAAAAACAGCCTTAAGCCATATCCATATATCTATTCCATATCGAACGGACAAAATAACAGGCAACTGATATATAGCAAGCATTAAAATCGCTCCAAGAAAAGCTCCAATAAGTAACTGTTTAAAACCAACCAAGGTTGCCAGATATGAACCTTGTGTATAACTCCATGTAGCTATACAGTATCCGCTTAAAACTAAAAATGCATCAAAAAAACCATACTGTTTCTGTTTTGTGCCAACAGGCATAATACCAAATATTGCTTCTTTTTCTATCTGTTTATTTAAATTTTCTTTATTTGAATTCTTTTTCATCTTTTGTTCTTCCTCTTATCCTATAAATGCTCCACCAATCACACCGATTAAACATACTAAAATTACTACAACAGTAGCAATATAATCCTTTTTAGAAAATCGTTTCGGAAATTCATATGTTTCTTTTTCCATTTCCAAAATCTTCTTTTCTACCTCATCCATAAAATAAGACTCATAATTATCTTTCATGTTATTCCTCATTTAATTCTTTATAATATATTTAAAAACAATTTAAAGTTAAATTGTAGCATAAATATGTTGAATTTTCAATGCAGTCAAAAAATGCGATCCTATGACCGCATTTTTGATATTATGTGTTTTGTTATTAATTAATAGGCCCACATACTTACCATCCAAGTTCCAACAACCAGCTATTTAATAATCTCTCCCTATCCTTCTCTTTTGTTTCTACATCTTTAGGACTTATATACTCACCCTTAATATTACCATCCACAATATATAACACTCTGGAACACTTTGCAGCCACCTTTACATCATGAGTTACCATCATAATTGTTGTTCCTTCTTTGTTTATCTTTACCAGTTCTTCCATTACTTCATTTGACGAAGTTCTGTTCAATGCTCCCGTAGGTTCATCTGCAAATAAAACCTTTGGCTTATTAATCATACTTCTACAAATACATGCTCTCTGAAGCTGTCCTCCTGAAACTTCATTGATGTCGTTATCAGCAATATCAATAATACCAAGCTTACGCATTAATTCTTTAGCACGCTCCACCGTTTCTTTACGTGTCTCGGTATTCTTATCAGATTGCACTGCCGGAAGAATAATATTATCAAGAACAGTCAGATTTTTAAGCATATACATCTGCTGAAAGATAAATCCCATCTCATCAAGACGTAAATCTGCAAGCTCCTTTTCACTCATTTTAGCAATGTTATTTCCACAGAATTTCACTTCTCCTGCACTAGTAGAATCCATACCGGAAACAGTATACAAAAGAGTTGATTTACCTGAACCCGATGGTCCCATGATAGCTACCATTTCACCTTCAGCTACATTAAAGTTTACATTTTTTAAAACGTTGTTCTGACGTTTGTTTACAATATATGTTTTACATAAGTCTTTCACTTCTAAAATATTCATAATAATACCTCATTTCATTTCTTATTCAATGTTAGCAGTGTCGGAAGATTTGATTTTTCTTGTATAAAGTGATGTAAGGAATGCACTTACAACTGTTGTCACAAGAATTACAAGTGGGAAAATCAAATACATTTCAATAGGATTAACAATATAGTCAACTGCAAGTTCCATACCCATCATTTTAAATATTGGGTCAATGCAGAGGTGAGTCAGAGGCAATGCCAAAATCTCGCCCATAATTACCACAATAATTCCTACAAATACAAATCTAAGTGCATGGTAAATGTATATTTTTGAATTTCGTGTACCAATTGCTTTCATAAGTGCGATTTCGCCCTTTTCCTTTGCAATAAATGAACGTTCCATAAGCACTGTGATAAGTGCAGCTAAAATTATTGTTAGTATAGTCATAAGTGATTTAACCGCATCAAGTGTATCTACAACTCCAAGCATTTTCTCTGTTGCTTTGGCACAAGTTTCTATATTTTCATAATTAGGGAAAATCCTCTGAATTTCTTCTATACGTTGTTCAATTTCTTTGCCATCAGGATTATCCGTAAACATAATCTGTGTACCAATAGTTCCTTTTGCCTGAACATAATTTATATACTCATCACTATGAAGTCTTATACCAATACCTTGCATATTCATGCCTTGGAAATATGCCGAAATAATATATTCTTTATCTCCGTCAATGGTTTTAATTGTAACAGTATCACCAATCTTTGCCTTTAACATATCTGCAGCTATTCTTGTTATTGCAATTTCATCAGTATTTTGCGGTGCTGTTCCTGCTGTATATTCGTACATATCCATGGTTGTACCTACACCGTGATATATACTGATATTACTCTCGTTTTCTCCGAAAACTACCGGCAAAGAAAACATCATTTCCTGATAACATTTTGCATAAATACCATTTTCTTTAAGAGTCTCTTCCATTTCATCCAAATGTTTTTCAAGTCTTTCATGTCCATCATCCAGCATACATTCTGAAATTATTTTACTGTCAAGATATAGGTCACAATCTGCCCATCCAAATGTTGTAGAGAGACTGCCACTTTTCATAGTAGAAACACTTGCCGAAAGTATAAGCATAAGCGACAGACAAAGGAAAAATGTAAGGCTTATAATACTGTAACGCTTCGGACTACTTACTATATCATTAAGTGCAAGGAAAGGCGATGCTGAAAGTTTTGATTTTCCTAAATTCATAAGACTCTTTTTACGGAAGCGTTCACCTGTCTGACCATTTCTAATTGCATCAATAGGAGTCATTTTCTTAACTATACCGGTACAGCCATAGCAAAACATTAAAATTACTGCGATAACAACAACTGCACATATAATGTTTACCAAAATTGTATTATTACTTTGAACAATAATCGTCTGCGCTGAAACATTCATAAGCATTTCACCAAATGGAAAGCTGAATATAAGACCAATAGCTGCACCGATTATAGAAAGTGCCGCATATTTTACAAGGTAAACTCCTCTGATTTTAGTGTTCTTTATACCAATAGCTTTCATTACGCCGATTTCTCTGAACTCTTCGGAAAGTGTAAAGAAAATTGTAAATCGTAAAACCACAAATGCTATTAAAATAAGAATAACACTTACAGCTAGAAGAATGCCTACAACTATCATATCAAAAATATAGCCTGTTTTCATAAGTTCTCTGTCCACTGGCAGAACACAATTATCTACAAGTGGTTTTATCTGTATCAATGCCTTTTCAATATTCGAAGAATATATGTAGACAATAGAGCCACCATAATATTCTTCAGTTTTTTCTGCTGATAGGAAATACTCAAAATCTTCCTCACTTATTAAATAACGTGTAACATTCATTCCATTCGAACCGAAAACAGCATCCTTAATTTTATCTGCAAGAACAAATTCTCGACTAACACCATTTAATTCTATAGTAAGTTTATCACCCACATCAACACCGAGCTCGTTCGCTTTGCTCTCTGTCATATAAAAATCGCCCGGCTCTACTTTTTTAAGAATACTTTCATCCGAAAGAAAATAATTCATACTAATATCACTATGAACCAGATGTGTGCTACCTGGAGTATCTATATCCTCATAGATAAGATTATCAGGCGACAAAATCAATATATTTTCCTTTGAATAGCTATCTACCGCACTTGCTGCGCTTACTGTTTCATCGATATCAACGGATAAATTTTTATTCATAGTAAACGCAAGATAGTCAGGCGCATTCGCCATTTGCAAATAATTATCGAGTGCTGTAGTAACATTTATGATGTTATTTACACTTGATGCTACAAACATTGTTGAAAGAACGACAAATAACAGAAGAATTATATTCATTGCCCTCTTTCGTTTTAAATCTTTTTTTAATATTTTCAGATACATTTTTGTCTCCTTTCATTTGCTTCTGTATTGATTGTATCAGTAAATTATTAAATAATCATTAAATGAAAAAACTTCAGGGTTACTAAATATAACTCTGAAGTTCTTATACCATTATGCTTTCCTAACTACCAGCGTCACGCAAAAAAATCCTTCATCCATCTCGGCAAAGATTTCACCATCCATTTTACGCATCAATGTCTTACAAATATAAAGCCCCAAACCGCTTCCTTTCATATTGTTACTATTACTTCCACGATAAAATGAATCAAAAAGATTTGGGAATTCCTCTTTTTTCAGATTGCCTCCCGAATTCTTGATATGTATTAATCTGCAGTCCTCTTCCTCACTAAATGAAATGCTAATACTCTTGCCATCACCATATTTTATGGCATTTTCCATAACATTTTGCAAAACCTCAACTAAACGGTTCTTATCACCTTTAACAAGACATTCCGAAACTTCATCCATTTGAAATTCTGTATGTATTACAGACAACTTATCCTTATAATAACTTTCTGTAACTTTCATAACTTCCGAAAGATAACACTCTCCCATAATTACTTCCAAATTCAGAAAATCTTCTCTGGATGCCGTTACAATTTCATCCACATATCCCTTTATCTCTTTTACATTCCTTGCAATCCCCTGCAACGCTTCATCCTTTTTCTCCTCTGTGTCATACAAATTCTCTGACAATGCTTTTGAATACAATTCAATGGATGAAAGTGGCGTTTTTATATCATGAGATAAAGAAAGAATCAAAGTCTTACGCTCCTTTTGAAATTCAAGTTCTTTCTCCTTGTTATCCTCAAGCTTTTCTCTGAGCATATCCATTCCCCACAAGAAACGACCAAACAACTTACTTTTTTCTTCTTTTATAGGCATAGACAAATTCCCTTTTGCCAGTTCATAAGATAAATTACTCATATTATGAAAAGGTCTTAAGACTTTATTATCCACATACACGAGCACAACAATTGTTACTATCATCATGCCAAGCAATGAAATATTTATGTACATTGGCAACCTTGTACTTTTTTCATCTTCATATTCTATACGATACAGTTTTCCTGCTATTTCTTCCACTAAATAATCATTAGCACAGGATTCTCCGGGAACAAACTCTTTAATCCCAACTATTGAATCATACTTATTTAAACTCATTTTGTCTATTTCAAAGGACTCTGGTTTTTGTTCTTCTATTTTTTCTTCTATTTCCTTAACCAAACGCCTTGCTTCCACAAGATATAATCTTTCATCACTAGCATTATTTTGTTTTAAATACAGTATATTAACTGACACTATAAGCAATATCTCGACAATCACAATCAAAAATGCAAAAATTCTAAACTTATTCAAAACGATATCCTACTCCCCACTCTGTAATAATATGCTTTGGCTTTTTAGGTTCTTCTTCTATTTTTTCCCTCAGCCACTTAATATGTACTGCCAATGTTTGAATTTCCGAATCACTGTCACTTCCCCAAACAGAATTAAACAAATACTCTTTCTTCATAGTTACATTCTTATTCTCGATTAGCAATTTTAAAAGTTCAAACTCCTTTTCTGTAGCTTCTTTTTTCTGCCCGTCTACATATATCACCTTATGAACAGTATTCAATCTGATGTTTCCTTCTACAATCTCTTCCTGACCATATTTTCTTTTAAAAATGCCTTTAATCTTGGCAATTAATATATCTACATCATAAGGTTTCTCAATGTAATCATCTGCACCAAGATTTAAACCTTTTAATTTATCATTCTTTTCTACCTTGGCACTGGCAATTAAAATATGGGTATTGGAAGTCTCCCTAATCTTAGAGCAAACCGCAAATCCATCCATTCCCGGAAGCATAATGTCGAGTACAATTACTTTAGCTCCGTATTTTTCATACAATTCCAAAGCTTTTTCACCATTCTCTACTACACTGACTGTGTAATTCTCCTTACGCAAGAAATCGCACAGTAAGGTACCTATTTCTTTGTTATCTTCTACGATTAATATATCAAGCATATTTTTTTCCTTATGTTTCCTTCCTTACACTTCTTATACTTCAAGTTAAAAGTCAAATTTTCACGTTTCATTATATCATTTAATAAGTGTGTATTCTAGTTATATTTCCCCTTAGTTCTTCCACTCTTTAACATATATTATAATTACACATAAAAAGCACCTTACATTTTAGGATTCTTTATACATATATTTATTTGGTATATTAATATCATTACCATTCTTCAAGATATCTATGTTAGCATTGAGATCATACCAATCAAATTCCATAAAAACCGTCCGTTTTTAAAAGTTCATAGGCTTTTTTAAATATTGATTCATTTATCTTTTCTGTTAGCTTTTTCGCCATATCATTATCACTCCTTACGTTTATTTCACAGTACTAAGTGCAATTTCCAAAAGTTTTGCTACCACCTGCAATTCCTATATGCGCATTATTATTTACCATCTGTTTAAAAGAAAACTTACACCTTCCAAAACTTTTCCGAGGCATTCTCTTCACCACTTAATAATTCCACATATTCTTGTAGCAAGCGTTCCATATACGATTCTTGCCAATCACCGATACGAGCTCTGAATAATTTCCAATCACTTTTTGAAACTTCCATGTAAACATCCTCCAATCTACGTTTATTGTATTATCTTTTTCATTGTCCCAACTTGACTATATCTGTTCCAACTATAATTCAACATAAAAATAGGCAGCCATCTCTCTGACTGCCTACCCGCTAATGAGATATTGGGATTAGGGCATTACCTTGCCTCTCAACGGCCATAAATACTACTACACTTTAAACTAATTTAAATGTATATCTTTTGCATATACATATGAAATAATCTCTCCTTGTTTAGTTGCACAATATCCCTTCTCTTTATGAGAATAATTAGAAATATCTACAGAACCATAGTCCTTAAATTTCTCGTAGATATTTTCAAGCACTATATACTCTTCATTCGAAAATACACCTTCTGGTATATCACATTCAGGAACTACTTGATGTTTTTCATAGCCATTATCATAAACAACTTCAATATGTGCAATATGATCTGCTGTCATTTTCCACAAAAGCATATCAAAATTTTCCGGTACGGAACCATATGGCAAATGTGCATATCTTAACCCAGACATCGAAATTCCATTTTCTTTATAAAATACCATATCTGAATAATTAAGCAATTTCATAAGTTTTGTTTTTAATAATTCTGTATTTTTATGTGCAAAGAAAAGAACCATTGCACAAGTTTTCTCATAATCAAATACTTTAAACCCATTCTCTTCACTTGGTTTTCTATAAAAACACATCTCAAAAAATCGTTTTCCAACATGATACTCTGTATCCTGTTCTAGACTTTCAACAACTTCTAACAGCTTACTTTTCTGTTTTTCATCAAGTAACACTTCGTTCTCCGTAAGATAAGTTCTCATATTTTCAGGCTCACGCAAAAACAAAAGCAAACTATTATGCGCCTTATCCTGAATCGAACCATTTTCATATCGACATATGGTTTTATCGCCCCAATTAAGAAGTTTAGCAAAAGCTCTCTGGCTAAGTCCATACTGTTCTCTAATCTTCTTTATTTCCTCAGGCAATAAAAGTTTATGTCTTCTTCGGTACTCACTATATGCTGTTATCAATGTTTCGTTATCTAGTTCCTCACAAAAAAACTCTTCACCACAATCTGCACAAACAAGTACTTGTGCATTTACTTCAATTGTTTCACCACAGACATTATATGATTCCTTTTTAGTTATTATCTTTGTTTCAACTTCTCTTCCACATTCTTCACAATACTTCTTCATTGATATCACCTGATCTATTCTGATCAAAATCTTGCTTTGGTCCTTTATAATAGTCAGCAACCATAAGTCCTAATATTTCGTTCTTTGCATCCGCGATAGTAAGACCGTGTTGTGCTAAAGCTTGCATATTTTTTCTTCTTGGTACAAAATCATATTTTCCAGCAGATATCAATCTTTTCGTTTTTTCAAGAAATTGTAATAATATATAGTGTAATTCAGACAGCACTGTTAAATAATCTGAAACCCGAGAACTATCTTGAATATGTATTTGGTCAAATTCAGATAAACAGAGATACGGACCTCAATGATTTAATGCCATGGTCTGAAAAAATCCCTGAA
>JAFQCK010000047.1 GCA_017416465.1 Lachnospiraceae bacterium
CAGAGATACGGACCTCAATGATTTAATGCCATGGTCTGAAAAAATCCCTGAAAACTGTAAAAATAAACTGCAAAAATAGTAATTATACTATAATTGCAGTTATATTTTTAGGCGTGCTTGAATTAACTCTTTCAAATAAAATTTTATTTCTTTATTTTAGGATATCTACTATCCCCTACAACATCCTCTAAACGAATTTTTTCCCACGATAAATTTTCCACTTCTCTTACCTTTTTTCCTAGAAAACCACTGTGACAATACATATCTTTTGCAATTTTTCCTTTTAATTCATTATTTGATATTTCACTAAAATAACTCTCCAACAAATTTGAACATCCTTTTTTTATACACTCTATACCAAAGCATTCTGGAAACAATATTTCCAATGCACTCTCACTAAATTGAAAAAAATGCCATGGTCTCTCATGACTACTATAAGAATAATGAGTCTCTATGAACACATACCCTCCAACTTTTAACAATTTAATAATTTCCATAGAAGCTTTCCAAGGCATAGCTAAATGTTCAAACACAGCACTTGAATATATCAAATCATATTTTTTATTAACCAATTTTTCACTCAACTTATGTACATCATAAACTATATCAACATTTTCTCCCGGATATATATCGACTCCTGTATATGTTGCTTTATTAAACATATTCCTATAGTTACGTCCTGTAACAACTCTAGAACCTATTTCCAACACTTCATATCCTTCTTTGTTAAAATTTTGCTGTAAATATAAAGGCCAATTTCCATGTGCAATATCATCATCTTTTAACACCTCATTTGTTTCCCAGATACTGTAATGTTCAACATAATTATATATTCCAAGAAAATTAAGTTGTCTTATTGCCGCCTTCACTGAACTTATTGCAATATATATTTTATATTTATTATCATATTTTTCTTTATATTCTAACAAATCTATAATAGGAATTTTCTCAAAAAATAAACTTCCAATTTTTTTTCTGTCATTATCAATGACCATAATTATATCTTTTTTTTCTTCTTTTAAAATTTTATATACCTTTTCTCCTATCAAGCCGGCACCAAATATAACTACCTTCTCATTTTCCATAATTATTACTAACCTTTCTATATAAAATACAACACTTCAAAATTCCTAAATTTATCTTTTCATTATCATTCTAAATAATCCGGTATAAAAAGTTGTTCCTCCTTACAATATCTTTTTATCTTATGATAAACTTCATCAAAGTTTTTCTTGCCAAGAGCCACAATCATTCCTTCATTATTATTTAACTTCAACTCTTCTAGCAAAATACACTCTCCACTTTTATATTTTGAATCACTCACAACATAACATTTATATTTTAAATTATTATCCTCTAAAAAATGTACAACTGCATTTGCATATATACCTGTTCCAAAAATATATACATATTTATATCTAATACAAAACTCTTGTAATTTAACAAAATTAAATGGTTTAACTCTATTTTCAGCACACATCCTTTTCACATCTTCCTCTATAAGCCTAATATCATATAATGTATTATTTTTGATATAAATTATAACTTTTTTAACTTCATCATAATAATACATATTAAATAACTTTTTTTTCACCACTGGAAATCTAATTTCATTTATTAAACCATATGCATTATGCAAATAAGGATTTTCATTATAATTATACTTCCATAATTGCACATCGGTCCAAGACTTTCCTACATATCCGTTTTTTCTACAAAAATTAGAAAAGCCAACTTCAAACCACTGTACTGCTTGTATGTAGTTCTCTGGGTACTCCATTTTTTCCCAAAATTCAAAAAATTCTTCATCACTCAAAAGACTCTTTCGTATAGCCAAAAAATATCCTTGTATATGTTTTTCAATATTAATATCATAATATCCCTCAGGATGTGAACTTAGACCCCAATAATCCACCTTTTCATTCTCAAAAAAATCAAAATATTCCTTCCAACTAAACAACGGACCATAAAAAGTATCATTAAATATTATTATCTCATCCCAATCATCAAAATTAATTGAAACTATATTGCTTAAAAAAAAATCTTTATATGCTCCAGCATCAAATCCACAATTACTTCTAAAAAATATTTTTTGTGAATATTTTTTTAACTTTTCTAATGATTCTTTGCATATATTTCCATTTACTATTACTATTAACTCTTTAACTTCAACTAATATACATTCTAATAAATAACATACATATTCGCTCACAATACCATTTACATCAAAAAAAACAAATACTGCCAATCTTTGCATCATAATTTACCCTATATATCCCTAGATCATTCTACATTTCATAAATAAAAGTAATATTATTAATTTCTTTTACACTAGATTTAATTTCTAATGCCTGCTCTTTTGCAACTGCTAAAATCATATTAATTTCCTCATGTATCTCTCTACATATTTCAGCCACTTCATATACTTTATATCCATATAACTCATTTACATTTTTATGCTTATCACTAACTACAATTCCACCAATATTAATATCTAATTCTTCTAAAACTCTTATCCACCTTCGTCCCCACTCTCCAGCACCAAAAATATATATTTTTTCTTTACTCCTCATAAGTTTTAATTGAGCATAACTAATTGTAATCTCTTTATAAGAATTTGTAATAGTGTCAAAAATATGTTGTTGTATTCCATCACTCAAACACTCTCTACACATTATCTTTTGTTCACTATCACACATATGATAATACTTTAATATATTATATCTAACATATTCCAATTGACTTCCCAATATATCTCTATCATGAAAATTTAATTTTGCAAATTGGATATATGACTGTTCATAAATTAAAACTAAATCTTCTATCCTTTTGTGTAACAATGATTTACTAGTAGTGATAGATTCTTTTCTAACCCTATACATATGAACTAACTCATTTAAAAACATTACCTTATTTGCATACATATAAGCAAAAAACGTAAATAATACATCTTCATGATATATACCTTCTACAAAATATAATTCATTTCTCTTTATAAAGTCTCTTCTATATAGATATTGCCAAACAGGAACCTTATAATCACCATTATGTCTCTGTTCAACAAATGCATCTCCTCCTCTTAAAACTTCATTTTTATATGTCTTTTTTCTTTTTCCATCATATGTTATACGAGAGCCTTCGTATATTGACTTACTATCAAAGGACAACATATCTACCGAAAGCTCATCAGCTTTTTGCACAATAACTTTCAACGAATTATCAACCAAATAATCATCAGAATCCAAAAAAAGTAAATATTCTCCCCTAGCCATATCAATACCTATATTTCTACTCTTTGATAGTCCACTGTTATTTTTATTTAAAAAAACTCGTACTCTGCAATCTTCTCGTGCGATAGACTCCAAAACTTTTTTTGAATTATCAGTGGAACAATCTTCAATACAAATTACTTCTATATTTTTATATTCTTGTTGTAAAACACTTTCCAAACACTCTTTCAAATATAACTCAACATTATATACCGGTATAATTACAGATATCTTACACATTTTTTATTCTCCTAATATTGCAGATAAAAAAATTATTCTCTCTTTATCAACATACGTTATCAATTCATTATATATTTCATCTTTATCACTACCATTTGGAGTAATAACATAATATAAATTATCGTTATTTTCTAGCAGTTTCATATCTTTATATTTATATACTTTCAGCATTCCTCTTTCATATTCTCTCTCTGATAAATTAAATTTATCAAGTATACACTTAACATTAATTCCACTTTTTTCAAATATAGGCAATACTCTAAGTAAATTTCTCCCATTTCCACATAATACTATTTGAATATTATTATCAAAAAGCTTACGTTTTAAAGCACGTATCATATATCCACCAAAAAACTCAGATAACATATATATATGTAATCTACGTGCAAAATCTTTTTCTATTATACTATATTCTATTTTTTCTTGCTCTTGTAATATCACCTTATAATTCATTAACTGTCTATCTATAACATCAAGTACTTGTTTTCTTCCCTCACTCAATGCAATTAGATCTTTATAAAAATCAACAACAATTTTTTGAATTTTGGTTTTCGCTTCAAAGCATTCTTCTTTATAATGACGGAATTTATTTACTACAACTTCATTATAACCATTATAATCTTGCAATTCATTTCCATACAAATATTTCCATATTTTATTACATTGCTTATCAAAAAAATCAAAAAATTCATATTGCATCAAAAATAAATTATCATATTCTAACGAAAACTGTAAGCACTTCCAATTATAATAGTACCACAAACAATATGCATATTCTAAATCCATGTCATCTCGTTGTTCTAATGATTTTGCTACTTCAAAAGGGTTTCTTACAACTGTAATTCCTCGTATATTATCCTCAATCAACTCTCCCCATTTTTTCCACAACAATGATAATCTTGGATCCTTTATAGCCATATTATCATTATTCAAATAATCTTTTTTGAAATCATTAATCGATTCTTTAACTATAATAGATGTATTTTCAATTTTCCCTATGGATTTCCATGTTAAATTATTTTCAGCTAGCCATAAATCATTGATTTCAACCAATCTTTTTAATTCATAATATCCTCTTGGATTCCCCTTATTGGCTGGTAACAGCCATTCTTCCTCTCCAAACCATACTCCCATTTTTTCCAATATTTGTGCTGTTAATGATGTTCCCGATCTATGCATTCCTAATATAAAATAAATATTTTTCATATATACATTACTTCTTTCTCATTATTCATTCTTTAATAAATATTTTTAAATTTTTATCTCGTTAAAAATTCATTTCTAGAAAATCGTTCATAGCAATCCATATACCAGTACTATCCGACTTATATTTTGAAACAATTGTATCATATTCCATTATAGGTGTAACTATTACAATATCACATACAGGCAATAACTCATTTGGTTTATAAATCAACGTTTCTGTTGAAATATAATTATCTTTTTTTTCATCAATAGCATATAAAATCTCTATTGAATTTTCTCTCAAAAAACAATGTAATTTTTTCCCAAAATATCCATATCCATATATTGCAATATTTTTTATTTTCATTTTATTAATTTTATTTAATAATTGTTCTATTTGTTGCATTCCTATATCCAATGATTTTTGTAACAATATATATGAACTATATCTCCTTAATTCATTTTTCTTAACAATTAAAAGTTCATCTTTTTTTAGGTTATTTAAATCCTCTTTTTCCAAAAATGCACAGACTTCCTCAAACGATTCATACATTTTTAAAAAATCACAAGATGCATTGGTGTTATCAACTTCATTATGTATATACAAAACTTCTTGATTAATTTCAAACTTCATCTTATTTATCTTCATAAGATTCCATAAATATGCATCATCACACCCATTTACACTTATTACATTTTCTTTCCACGTTATTGGAACATTATTTTTCATTAAAACTTGTCCTGGTGAAATAATATACGAAAAAAAATACTTTTCTAAAACTCCTTTTCTCTGCATTTCTTCATTCTCATATATTTTCTTGTTTTTTCTCCAAATACCATTACATACAACTGCATCAGCATCCTTCATCTTTTCCAACTGACTGATAAAATAGTTTTCTTTTATTTCATCATCTTGATCTAAAAATAAAATATAGTCACCATTTGCAATTTTCAATCCATTTATTCGACTTTGATGAATACCCACATTGATATCATTATTAATTACAAATATATTACACTCTTTTTCTATATCCTCAATATATATTCTTTCTAAAGGATAGTCATTAACAAATATCAACTCAAAATCATAACTATTGTTACTTATTTTTACACACTTGTTAATCATACCCACGATTTTGGATACATACTTATTTCCACAATACAAAGGACATATTATACTTATTTTTCTTTTATTCATATATTCATTATTCAATTTCTATTTATAGATTAATAAGAAATTCAAACTCCTTTATTCTTTTATCATTATTAAGATTTGTTTGTAAATACTCTTGTTTATATTTTTTCATAACATCCTGTGCACATCTCATACACTGCATATCATCTTCAATCATTGCACTTTTCGCAACATTCATAGAATGATATACCAAAAATCTCTTTACAAATATCAAAACATCCTTTGGTATATCTTGTTTCTCTAAAATATCAATAACATTTAAATATACCTTTATTAAATCAACTTTTTTTCTTGCATCTGCTGAATGCATAACAGAATCTTCATTTTGTACATAATGATATAGAGTGTTATTAATATATTTAACCTTTTTTATATGTTGTGATATATTAACCAACCACAGAACATCTTCTCCTATCGAAATATTTTCGTTAAACTCGCAATATTTTGATAATCCTAGTAATTTCTTTTTTACAATTTTATTCCATGAATACGCTGCAAAAGCCCTATAATCTTCCCTATAAAATACATATTTAAGCATTTCCTCTCCTCCAAATACTTTTGACGAAATACTTTTATTATTCCTCACTTCTGATACATTCATCCCATTATCCTTAAAAAAACCACAAATAACCATATCTAACGACTCATATTTTATTTCATTAGCCATTTTTTCATACATATCTGCTTCTATCCAATCGTCACTATCCACAAATCCAATATATTCACCAGTGGCTACTTTCATCCCAACATTTCTTGCACTGCTAACTCCACCATTTTTTTTATGTATAGGAATAACTCTTGAATCTTTTTTTGCGTATTCATCAATTATATGTCCACTACTATCATTCGAACCATCATTAACTAAAATTATTTCCAAATTATCGTAGGTTTGATTAATAATACTATCTATGCATCTATTCAAATACATTTCCGTATTATATATTGGTACAATAACAGATATTTTATACATGTTCATCACATCTCCCTTATTTCACGATCTCACAAAATAATTTTTCTTTCTCGCTCCAAGCTTTTGCAAATGTATATGCACCACAATTGGCAGACGATAATAATTCATCACTTTTAGCAAATTCATCAACACAACATAATATCTTTTCAAAAAATCAACAGTATCTTCTACACACAATTTTTCACTAATACTTTTTTCAGTATCCTCATCCACATTCCATCGTACTCTTTTTTGTTGTACAAATATTACCTTATCATCACCAAACTTATTAACTATTTTATCCAAATATCCTTCTCCCTCTGTCGCAACAAAAATATAATCAAATTGCTCTGATTTACACTTATCTGATATCTTTTTTATCATTTTTTCTACATCACATGTAGCAAACCATCTTTTTACACCACAATTTCTCTTTTTCATACTTTGAATACGAATATCACTTCCCCTCATATACCCATCCATCATTGTGTATTCCAAACATCCTATTTTGATGATATTCAAGTAAAAACATCAATTTTTCATTAGCATTACATACCGGTACACACGCATTTTCTATCAAACCACTCTCACCAAAATAAGCTATAGCCATCCTAAAATCTTCACAAGACGCATTGATACATTTTTCTTTAACAGTTCTATTATTAAGTATATCATTGTACGATAATGCCCCAATAATATTACCATCCTTATACACAACAAATCTCAACTTTTCATAATCAGAATTTTCCTGACAAAATCTCAATAGTTCTATCCTGTAATATTAATATTGAACACTTATTACATCTCCATCATATATCTTTATCATTTTAAACAACACGCATCCTTTTTATTCCACAAATATGCTACAAACACCCTACAATTTTCCCTATAAAATATGTATCTAAGCATTTCTTCTTTTCCAAATATTTCCGGAGAAATACTTTTATTATTCTTTACTTCTGCTTCAATCGTTTCACTATATACGAATCGAATCTATTCACCAATAGCTACTTTCATCCCTCTTTTTCTAGCACTACTCACTCCACAATTTTTTTGATGTATTGAAATAATTTTTGAATATCTTTTTACATATTCATCCACTATATATCCACTAACATCATTCAAGCCATCATTAATTAATATTATTTCTAAGTTTTTATATGTTTGATTAATAATACTTTCTATACATCGCTTAAGATATTTTTCAATGTTATATATCGGAACTATCACAGATATCTTAACTTGTTCGATAAAATCCCCCTATTTAATATACTATTTCACTAAATAAATATTTTTCATCCATTATTGCATTTACATACAAATAAGCTCCACATGATGCTGAAGATAGCAACGCATCACATTCCATTAATGTACATAACACTGCATAATATTTCTTTAAAAACACTTTACGATCAACACCTAAATATTTATCATATAAACTTGTCTCTTTGTCTCGTTCTATATCCCATTCAATTCTTGGTTGATTTACAAAAACGACATTATCTTCTCCGTATACTTCCTGAAATTTTTTTAAATATAAAACCTCTTCTGTTGCCAAAAAAATTTTATCAAATCCCCATATTCTACATTTATCATGTACTACTTTTATCATCTTATCAATTTCACAAGCAGCTCCCCAATTTTTGAGAACAACTCCACTACTCTCCATCTGTTCTTTTCTCATATCGCTCCCACGCATAATAACACCCAATATTTTTTTATTTTCAAACATTTCTTTTGGAATTAATTGTTTTATTTCATTTTTTACCGTTTCTTTAATCTTCATTCTTTTTGCAATATATCTTAAATAATTTTTTTTTGAGTGTTCAAATGTATATGGATTAATTTGTACTGTTGATGCATATATACCATTGGTCACCTCTCTGTTTTCCCATATACTTATAATGTTATATTCATTAAGATTTTTCGGCAAATCAACTATAGGTTCAAATAAATATTCCCACATATTATCTTCTTCCGTTTCTAAATACTGATTAGGAAAATGACATAAATCAACATATGGTATCCAACCTCTTTTTTCAGCTATATATACCCAATTTGCGACACTACTTACAATATCTACCAGCCCAGCTTTATCTGCTGAGAAATCAATTTTCAAAATAATTTGCCTTTCACTTCCAATAATATTTCTATTAGCACACCATAAAAAACTCACCATAACATTTACACTATTATATACTTTAAGGAATTTCTTACTGCCATTTATTTGCTCAAAGAACAACTTTGAAACTATATATATAGCATTTCTCTCGTCTATAATAAGATCTGCATCACATATATTATCTATTACAGTTACTTCACTATTTTCAAAAAATAGCTCTGCTTTTTTATCTATAAAAATAATATTCATATCTTTATACTTATTCTTTAATAACTTTACAATAGCATATGTATACTCCTCAAGCTCCTCAATTACTACCATATGTATATTATTAAATAATGTATAATCTAAAGTATCTATATCCTCATTAATAATATATTTCTCTAATCCTTCATAATTCCATCCGTTCTTGTTAATTCCTAACATTACATTCTTATGGTATTCTAATATGTACATCAAATTACCCATATCGTTACATACTGGAACGCATCTATAATCATCTAAACCTTCTTCTAAAAAATATTTTCTCGACTCTATAAATACGTTTCTTTCAAATTGTATGCATTTATCTCTCACATTTCTATCATATAATATGTCATAATAAGATAATGCTTTACATATCTTCCCCTCTTTATATACTACAAATCGAAGTTTTTCACTATTTGTTATACTCCAACAGTATTTCAATATCTCATTTCTATCATATTCATAATCTAAATTAATAACATCTTTATCATATATAGTTATCATTTTTATCCTTTCTTAAAAACATAATTTCTGTACATTCTCATTTATTGCATAACTACTATATTCTTCCCAATTCCCTCAATATCTGATATGTTGAATTAGGAACATACTCACTAATTTGTTCATACATACCATCATTTATATACTTTCTAACGAGCGATGCACTAATTGGATAGTTATTATATTCCTTTCTTTTTATCTCTATTACGTTAATTCCTAACTCTCCTAATATGTTTTTCATTTGCTCATTATATTGTCTTGTTATCCTATCATGTGGTTCTTCACCAACAAATCTACAAGAAATATTAAGTTCCGGAGCAATATACCTTGCAAAAATTTCTAAATCTAATGTCGCATCTATTTCTTCTTCCTGATGTTCTGACTTTCCAAAATATAAAGGTAATGTGTCATATGATAGTACCCATTTGCCACTTGCAACTACCCTTACATTTCTTATATGTTTTGTTCCATCTTTTACCATCCTAAACCTATCTTTAAACTTAAATACAGATTTATCTTCTTCTACTACAAATACATACAAGTAATCTACTAAACTTGAGGCAAATTCTATAAGATATTGATGCCCCAAAGTAAAGGGATTACAATTCATAACAATTGCTCCAATCTTCCCTTCATCTCCTATACTACCATCTCTTATACTTTGTGCATAGGCTCTTATTTCGTTCCTTAATGCATAATCAACTATTTCACCTTTCTGTAAATATATGTTTTCCTTATCCGAAGATTCATTTAATTGTTTTATTTTATCCTTCAAATATTCATTATAGATATATTCAGCTATTTCTTTTGAACCAATACCATTAACATGAAATGGATTCCCTCCAGAAAACCAACTTTTCCTACTTTCATTGTTGTAAATACTCTTTAATTTACATTCATCGACTTTTGTTTTACCTAATCTATCTTTCGTATTAACAAATAGAATAATATCTCCTTTTTTTATAGGCAATTCTTGTAATATTTTCTTCGTTAGCATAACCTGACTATGTCCTAATCTCACTACAACATATCCTTCATCGCTAACCAAATCCTGAATTCTAGATACTAAAGTATCTTTTGTCAAGCATCCATATCCTCCTACAATACACGGTCCTACAATATATATTCGCTTTTGTGCGATATTTTCATTTTCTAAATAGTCTCCCCCTATATTACTTAATAACATTTTCCATCCCCTAGAGTCATTATCAGTTTCATTTAATAATAATTCTTTATATACGTCCTCCCCAAATTGAGAAATTAGAATATCAAGTTTTTCTTTTGGATATTTTCCCCTAAATAATAAATAATCCCCAATATCAGCTTTTAATAATATACTTTTTCTTTCATCTTTTGTAATAACTTCTACTTCTGACAATTTAGGAATAATACACTTACACATTGTTACTCCTAAACATGATAATCGTTTTATTTCTTCTTCATAAATTTTATTTTGGATTTTCTCTAACCAATCAACAAAAAAATTAAATGCATTAATTATCTCATCACTATTTATTCGATATAAATCATCCTCATATCCTCTAAAATATCCTGTACCCTCTGCATATATGTATAGCTTTGCATATTCTGGATATTCCATATATCCTTCCATTTGCTTTAAACCAAACCACTCCCACTTTTCACCAATAACACACACAGGATAGCCCATCTTCTTAAACAAAAGATAACTTCTCCATGCCCATTCATTCAAATCACTAATGCATATTAACTCAATTCTTTCATTCCAATCTCTTAAGGTAAATGGTATATTACTTAAGTCTGTATCTTCCAATTCGGAAAGTGATCTGGCAAAAATATCAGGAAGTTTATTATCCTCCCAACAAAATCCTAATATTTCTCCTCTATTATTTATCACAGGATATAATTCTGAATCCTTATTTTTTAAAAAATTTTTAGCGTTTATCCAAAAATTATCATCTATAATTAATATATCTTTACATATATATTTATCTTCATCCTCATTAGCCAATACTCTTTTATAAGTAGTCATTCCTTCATATTTTTCTTTCTCATCAAAATATACAATAACAGAACTTCTATTAATATCACTTTTCAAAAAGAATGAAATCAGCTGTGAACGTGTCAATTCCCCTTTATGTATCACAAAAACTTCTTTATCACAAAATCGTATCATTTTCTAATCCTTTCCTACTCAAAAAACATTCCATCAACCTTGCTATCGCTATACTTTCCTCTCTCGTAAGTTTCCAACCATTCTTTTCATTTCCATTTACAGCCGATACAAAATCACTAATCTCATATCTAAGCCCATCCCCCAAGAACTTCGAAAAGTATTTTTCATTATATGTTGAATCCTCATACCTTATCTCAAAAGAACTTGTTTTCCACCATGGAGCATCAACAATTACATAGCCTTTTGTACCTGATATTATCATCTGCCCCTCTGACTTAGCTTGTAAACCAACTTTCGCTGTTGCCATAGCCTTTTCATATTCAAAATGTACTTTTGTATACATATCTATACCATTTTCAGCATAGATAGATTGAAAGAATACATTTTTATAATTTTTTCCCAAAATTTTTATAATAGGAAGTAATGCATAACTGCCAAGTTCCGTAAAGCTTCCTCCATATTTTACATCTGTTAATTCTCTACTCAATGGATTTTCAAGTTTCGTAAAGCACGCCTCTACATCACATACTTTTCCAATAAGACCACTCCTTACAACTGACAATACTTGCTGAAATCCCGGGCAATATGCCGTCTTTATTCCTTCCATCAATATGCAATCATTATCTTTAGCTAATGCATACAATTCCTTCGCTTCATTTTCATTCAGAACCATTGGTTTTTCACAAAGAACATGTTTATGCTCAGTTAAAGCTCGTTTAATATATTCATAATGAGTTTCATGTGGAGATGCTATATATATAGCATCTATTCCATCCATAAATTGCTCAAACTCCTCTGTAAATCGTTCTAATTCAAATTGTTCTGCAAAATTACGTGCACTATCAATATTAGGATTATATACTGCCTCCACATTAATTCCACTAACATACTTAGCTTCAGGAATAAATCTTTTTGCAATTCTCCCGGTTCCAACTATCCCTAACCTAATGATTGAATAATTTTGGGCTCGTTTCATAGTACTAGACACCCCTCTAGTTCTTTCAAGGTATACAACCTCACAATATTCCTTCAGATAATCAAATACACCTGTCCAATCAGAACCCACAGTAAACACATCAATATTGTATTTAATAATATCCTCTGTCTTCTGTCCAATATGGTCTTCAATGATAATCTCATCCACTAGTCCGGTTTGTTTTACATGCTCTATTCTATCCATAAGAGAATCTACCACATTCAACTTACCGCGCTGGTTATCATACTGTTCTGTTGTTATACCTACAATCAGATAATCTCCAAGCTCTTTTGCTCGTTTTAACAGCCTGTAATGACCTTCATGAAACAAATCAAACGAACCATATGTAATAACCTTCTTCATCTGCATACCTCTCTTCTTCAAACTAATTTAGTCATTCACCAAACTTGATTAATAGATTTTTGTATATAACGAATTTATATCAACCAACTTTCGCAATACTACATTAAATTAATTTTACAACTTAAGTGTCGTTAAAGGATGACCTTTTCTTTGACTTTTTGGTGGCAGTTTCATATAATTACCAAATTTAAAAGTAAGATAATCATCATAATTTTTTATCCCTACGAATTTATGTCCTTCAAACTCTATTTTAGCACTTTTTGTATACCATTCTCTTCTATATCCATATTCTTTATTAGGAGTCGGAAACATAAGTATTCTGACCCATCTTGATTTTTTATTGTTAAATCTCTTTACCATTTTTTCATAATAAGTAAAAATACTTTTAACCGGTATCATATTTATCAATTGGTAAATATTTCTCTTAAATATATTCTTTTCTGCAGACTTTCCAACCTCTGACCAAAGTACCTTCCTTACACAGAAACAATGAAAATTATCAATATTTCTGCCTATTTTCCCATCAGAAACTTTATCTAAAGGAAAAACATCAATACATACACCTTGTTCATAAGGCATCTTTTCTCTATCCTTAATTAAAAATAATGTTCCCTTTTTTCTTAATTTTCCATAACCCCATCTGTACCCCTCTGTATTGGTATGATCCTGAAAATAATACTTTTCATGATTCAGCTCTGTTTTACACGCTTCTCTAAACCTCTCATATTCCGAACGTAACAATGCAATATCTGCATCATCATCCCATGGTATAAAACCTCCATGTCTGACTGCTCCTAATAAAGTTCCTGCAATTATATTGTAATGAATATTACACTTTCTGCAAATACGATCTGCTTCTATTAACAGTTCTAACTCTATCATCTGAAGTCTTCTTAATTCTTCATTACTTAAGCATATAACTTCATTCATGCCTATCCATTGACCTCCATTATATCAATCCAACTATTTTCTTATAAATCATACTGCCTGCTGTCTCGTCACTCATATAAAATAGTTTCTGATATTTATTTTTATAATCTGACTGATTTTCTTCTGAATACATTTCAATAATCTCTAAAATGTCCGGTAATAAAAATGTTCTTTCTTCATAAAAATCCTTACCAAAACTATCTATTAAACTTAAATAATTTTTCTTTATCTTATCATTTAACTCAGATTTATTCATTCCTGTTAATACATCATCATAATTATCCTCATATTTAATATTAACATTATTTTCACATATTCTCTTTATCTCACCATCATTAATGCTTACATAAAAGTCAACATCTCCACCTAACGGACACACATATATCATATCTCTTTCCACGAACAATCTGGCTCTCTTATCACTTCTCTCAATATGCTCTGAGATATCATGATTTTTTAATATTCCCCTTTCAACATTCCATAATATCAACGAACTCTTTGTACCACTAAACCATTGTAACCACATTCCTTCAGTTATAGCCTCCATATAAAACAAATTCCCACCATTCATGGGACTATATATATTTATCAGCTCCATATTCTTTAATGAAATACAACACACAACATCATCTTTATTACCTGATACTACAAAATATAAATATTCTCCCACAATGCAAGCACTATAAATACGAATACAATTATATGCATTTCCATTACTTATTAGATTATTCTCTATCTGCTCATACCATTTCGTATAATAAGTAATTCTTTCTTCCTTTATTGAATACACACCTATCACAGATCTTCTATGTGGCACTGCTATAATATAATCATTATTTATAAAAAATTTACCTATTATTGGCATATCTCTCCAAAATATATTATCCATATCTTTTTCATACACTTCAAACTGTACTTTTTTAAAGACTTTGCTTGTAACATTGTAAATCATTACCACCCCCATAATCATTGAACAAAAATATATATTTTCGCCATCAACATGCACTTCCCCTGTTTCCGAATTCATAACCATAAATTCAGGTGGTAACTCACACTCTATGGACCACTCAGTTTCATCCTTTTTTTTACTTATTAACATATTAGTGTGTTTTACCACCCCATATGTCCTATTATGACATTCTGTCTTAAATAATAATTCGTTTTCTATAATTTCCTGATTCTTACCTATACACAAAATATTTTGAAGTATAACCGGCTTATCAGTAACTCCAAACATTGGAACTAAAGAACTAGCACTTCCATAATATACATCCGCAATTCCTATTGCCCTATGTAAATCTTCAGTATCATCATAAATACCTATTTTCTTACGTTTATATTCTTCTACCAAACTCTTATATCTTTCAATATATTCTTTTGCCATTGATTTTACAGCCTGTTCACTTAGTGGATGTGGTCTCCACCAAAGAACATATTTATCATTATTTTCAAACCAACTGAAGACCCACTCCAGTTTTTCAAAAAAAGACTCTACATATCTAGGCATATCTAATAAATGTGTATTATATAATACTATTTTCTTATCACCAATTATCTCTTTCCATTCTTTTGGCAACACACATTTACTCTTATCAAAAAATCGAACTTTATCAATTTTAGGTGAACCCAAAGCAATAAACTTTTCTTCTGCACTTCCTAATCTTCCCTCAATATTATACTCTTTTTCAAAAGCTTTATAATATTTTATATATTGTTTCCTAATATGCTCAGATTGTACAAATACATAATCTGCATACATTGTTCCGGGATTTACACAAAAATGTTCCTGCACAGTTTCTTTTGATAAAAAGTACGGACAATATATCAACTTGCCAATATGCTCTTTCATTATTTTTGAATAAAATCTTGGATGAACGCTTGTAGCTCTGTTAGTATTATCATATGGATTATGTATTATAACTACTTCCGGATTACTTACCTCTACAATATAATTCTCCCATGGTTCAACAGATACATATTCCGGAAATCTATCTCCTTCATAATGAATATCTCCAAGACTGCCATCCATATTCTTATCAAAATATGGAATAGGAATAACTCTACAATCATATTCTCCATGTTCTTTAGCTGCCATCCATATACTTTCCATTGAATCCCACATAGATGCCTTATAAGGCAAAAATATCATTTCAGGCTTAGAATTAGGTATGTCATCCTTTATACCTTTTTCTATCTTTATAACAGAGGCATTTAATAAATCTATTTGCTTTATTATATCCATATTCATCATCTGTTGACTAATAACATATAGTCCTTCACAATACTCTTCTAAATAACCTACCGCTTTATTTCCTTCGCCAATCAGATTCTCAATATATCCTCCCATATTTATAGCTACTTGTTGACAATCGATTAATATATTAGTAGCTAATTCGTATTGGTTATCCGTCAAATAGCCAAAATATGATTTATGTGCTTCAGATAAAACTTCTACACTCTCTAATAATTTTTCCTTTTGCTTTGCTTTCATTACTATATCTTTTCCTTTTTATTCTATATGTATATCGTCTAAAAACATGATAAATCTTACATTTTTACAATATAAATATCATATCATAACTTTACACTAAAATCCAATGTTACATTGTTATTTTTATTCGAAATTTATTGAAATATTGAACATAACAAATACAACCATCAACACATTAAAAACATTTAACAAATATTGATTTGTATTCAAAAAGCTACCTCACATTGAATATATTTTTCAATGTGAGGTAGCTTTTTCTGACTAATTGGGTAAATATTTTTTTAATTTCTCTATTCTTTTAGTAATTAACTTACTATTCGTTGTGAAATAATACGTTCTTCAAACTTTTTCACACTATCCTCCATCTATAAACTTTTTTGATTATATTTTAGCTTAATAATTAATTCAGCAATTCTTACCGCTCCTTTTCCATCAATTTTAGTCATTGATTTTAAAGATAATTCACTTCGATACGAATCATTTGTAATCAACTTCTCAACATTATGTACTATATTACTAATTACTTCTCCCTTATTCTCTCTAACATCACCAGCATATATTATTATTCCGTCTTCACTATACGCTTTTACACCTTCCATTTGATTATCTGCAATCGAAAATGCAATTGTTGGAATTCCAATAGAACATAATTCTGCAACAGTTGTCCCACCTGCAGATATTGCTATATCATTTTGTTTCATTATTTCATACATATTCGAAATATTCTGATATATTCTGATTGAATCACTTTCCATTTTTCTTAATTCATCAATCTTATTATAAAACTTGCCTACTACTACATTTATATTAATATTATGCAATTCTTTCTTTCTCAATTGTTTCAATATTGAAATTATCATATCATAATTATCGGTTCCACCTGTTGTTAAAAAAATATTGCTAACTTCATCATTAAAATCTATACATTCAAAACCAAACTCACTTCTCAATGGAATATATTTAATTCCGAAATAAAATTGAGTTTCATTTGAATACTTCCATTTTTCATAAATAGAAGAATTGGCATTATATGTATAATTTACAATAACATCTGCTGAATATTTAAAAAGATTTAAATCGTCTATATATACAATTTTAACACTTGTATAAAGCTTTTGCATATATAATTCAGTCACTTCATATGAATCTAATAAAATTATCTCTATTTTACTTAATCTTATTATCTCTAATAATTGTTCTATTTCTGATTCTTTATCATCATATCTGTTATTTAAAGCAATAAAATTAAAATTCTCTTTGCACACAACATCTTTAATATTACTCTCTGATGAAATAAAAACTACTTCTTCACCTTTTTTTCTTAAACTTTTAGCAATTGATAAACATCTCATTAAATGTCCCATTGCAATCTTATCATTAGCATCTACTCTAATTCCTATCATATATTATGTTCAACTTTCTACACTTTCATATTGAAATTGTTGCAAAACCATATTGCTCTGTTTTATCAAATCCTCTTCATCCACCCCTTCTACAATAAAAAATCCTCTTCCCATTATAGATGCACCATTTGTAACTTTTCCCAAAATATCATTTGGAGCAATATTACAATTCCATAAAATCAAATTTACTTTACTATTTAGTCTCACTTCTTCTTCAGTTGGAACTTTTAAAATTCTCACATTATTAAAATCAAAAAATTTTATTTGCATTTTTTTTATAGAATCGCTTTCAAAGCAACATTCTCTGTTTAGTAAAAATTTTATATATTCTCTTGCCATATCTATCCCACTGCATATTGGAATAAAAGCATTATGTAAATTATGTCCGCTAGGTCTAGGTGAAATTTCTATAACAAAAATTTCTTCATTAGTAATAATCAAATCTGCATGAATTAAGCAATTATTATACTCCATTATTTCTAAAACTTTCTTAATTAAATTATTTATCCTAATATATATATCATTATCATATTCTTTTTTTTTAATTGAAATATATGCCACTGCTTGTCTTTCCGGCAAAGACGTTATAACTTTTTTTCTCAATATTATAGTTTTCAATTCATTATTTATAACAGCACCATCAAATCCATATTCTTCTCCTTGTACAGCCTGTTCAATAATAAAATCTTCTTTTAAAACTTTTATCTTATGAAAAGCTTCTTCTTTCTCCATATCATTATTCACATAATATACATCCCTACTTCCTGAACCATATCTGGGTTTAATAATAGCAGGATACGGAATATTAATTTTATCTATTTCAGTATTTTCATTAATTAAAAATGCTTCAATATTTCTTAAACCATTATCTTTCAATTTTTTATGGAAAAAATATTTATCAGTACTATTAACAGTTGCCTGATACTTTATTCCTTTTAATCCATACTTCTCATTAACATAACCTGTAGTTGTTAAATATCTTCCTATTGGCACCGGAATAACAAAATCCGGCTTTATTTTTTCAATCTCTTCACATACCTTTTCAAGATTAGATATATCAACATTGATGGACTTATCTGCATATTCAAATCCTGCAGCATTGGGATTTCCATCTAAAGCTACAACATATACGCCTTCATCTTTTGCTTGCTCTATTGTATGAATGGCATCTCTACTAGCACCTATCACAACTCCAATTTTTTTTTCCATTCTTAATTCTCCTGCATAATTCTATATTTCAACTCTGCTATCTTCCAATCTTCCTCATTATCAATATCTTGCACTTCCATTTCAGGTACAATTATTGGCATTATTCCATCAACAATATTCCCGTCCAATTCCAGATATTTTTTTGTATTATACACATAGAATTGTCCTGCGTCGTGATAGCATTTTTCTAAATCCTGTGATCTTGATTTTGCAAATTCTTTATATTTATAACTCATAAAATTATTCTCATCAATCACAAAACACCTTTGCGGTGGAAATGAAAACTGAACAACAGGAATTATTTCAATCGGCTGTTTTTCTTCCATTATTTTTGAAACTTTTATTAACTTTTCAGATGTAATAAACGGAGCTGTTGGGTAAATACAGAAAATATATTCAAAAGTTCTTCCTAATGATTTATACTTATCAATAACCTCCATAATTACATCTCGTGTTGTTGCAAAATCATTCGATGTTTCTTCACTTCTCATAAAAGGGACACTTGCCCCATAGTTTCTCGCTATTTTTGCAATTTCCTCACTGTCAGTTGAAACCATCACTTCATCAAAAATTCCACTATCTAATGCTGCTTCAATTGAATATGCAATAATCGGTTTCCCACAAAATTCTTTTATGTTTTTTTTAGGTATTCTTTTACTTCCACCTCGCGCTGTAATAATTGCAATTCTTTTTTCTAACATATCAAAATCCTCTACTCTACAAACTTCCAATCCATTGGCGTTCCTTTTTCCAAATCACATCTACATTTTTTACCTAAAATGTCATTATAATACTTTGTATGCATTCCAATTCCCGGTCTTATAGATTTAACATTTTCTTCTGTAAATGTTTCCCCTTCAATCATATCTTTTACAATAAACAATGACCTTGAACCTTCTCTACTAACAATCTGTTTTTCCGTAAGTTCAAAACTTGCCATACCTAATGCTTTTTCAACATTTCTAATCTGATTAACCATATTCTTAAATTCACTTGGTTCCATAGAAAACGCAGAATCAACTCCTCCATCTTCTCTGCTAAGAGTAAAATGTTTCTCTATTACTTTTGCCCCCAATGCAACGCTTGCAATAGCAGTTTCCGAACCTAATGAATGATCTGATAAACCTACTAAACAATCAAATGTATTCTTCATATTTGGTATAACATTTAAATTCATTTGCTCAAATGGTGTAGGATAAGCTGAAACACATTTTAGCAAAATAACATTATTATTGCCTTCTTCTTTACAAACTCTCATTGCTAAATCAATATCTTCAAGATATGCAATCCCTGTAGATATAATTATTGGCTTTCCAGTTTTAGCTATTTTTCTAATAAATGGTATATCATTTATTTCAAAAGATGCAACCTTATATGCTGGCACATTTAATTTCTCCAAAAAATCAATTGAAGTCAAATCAAAAGGAGACGAAAAGAATTCTAAGCCTAAGCTTTCAGCATATTCTTTTAACTCCTTATGCCATTCCCAAGGAGTATATGCTTTGCTGTAAAGCTCATATAATGTCATTCCTTCCCATAATCCTTTTTGTGTTTTAAACCATTCCTTATCACAATCTATTGTTATCGTATCCGGTCTATATGTTTGTAACTTTATTGCATCTGCACCCGTATTAGCAACCTCATAAACAATTCTCTTTGCACGTTCAAAATCCATATTATGATTTGCAGACATTTCTGCGATGATAAAAACAGAACTATTATCTCCTACAATTCTATTTCCAATTTTTATTTTTTTATTCATATCTAAAATTCACTCTCCTAACATATAATTCATTCATAAAATATATATCAATTTATAAAACTCATTATATATTAATTATTAATCAACTTTCTTTATAAAAAAGATTTTACTTTCTCTATTACATAATCCTGTTCTTCATCAGTTAATCCATAATACATTGGCAAACTAATAATAGACTCATATAACTCTTCAGCATTCTCACATCTCACATCCTTATATCCATTTTCTCTATAATATGGAAATGTATATACAGGAATATAATGAACATTAACTCCAATATTATTTTCTCTCAAGAATTCAAATAACTGTCTTCTTATACTCTTATCTACTTTTATTACATAAAGATGATATGCACTATTAGTACCTTCCATTTGTGCCGGAATAGTAATTCCATCAACTTTTTCAAATGCTTCATTATATTTTTTGGCAATTTCTCTACGTCTTTTTAAAAATTTATCAATTCTTTTTAACTGACTCATTCCAAGTGCACACTGAAAATCCGTAATTCTATAATTATATCCGAGCCCAATCTGTTCATAATACCAAGGACCATCATACTTACTCATTTCATCTGGATTTCTAGTAATTCCATGAGTTCTATATAGCTTTAATTTCTCATATAATTTTTCGTCATTAGTGGTTACAATGCCACCCTCACCACTCGTAATATGTTTCACCGGATGAAAACTAAACTCTGTCATATCTGATAGTGCACCAATCTTTTTTCCTTTATATTCTGCTCCAACAGCATGTGCAGCATCTTCAATTACTATGAGATTATATTTTTTTGCAATCCTATGTATTTCATCCATATCACAAGGTTGTCCTGTATAATGAACAGGAATAATAGCTTTAGTCTTATCAGTAATCAAACTTTCAACAGATTTGCAATCAATATTATACGTAATAGGGTCAATATCAGCAAACACCGGTTTAGCACCACAATATAATACACAATTTGCCGAAGCAGCAAAAGTAATTGGTGAAGTTATTACTTCATCCCCCTCTTTAATCCCTGCTGCAAGACATGCAATATGAAGGGCAGCCGTTCCGTTAGCCATAGCAACTGCATATTTTGCACCAACATACTTAGCAAATTTCTCCTCAAATTCCAAAACTTTTGGTCCTGTTGTTAAAAAGTCTGACTTTAAGACTTCTATAACAGCATTTATATCATCTTCATTTATATCCTGTCTTCCATATGGTATATAATGCATACTTCCTCCACCTAATTATTTCTCTTTATTATAATATTGTTCATCAAGTAATTTCTTCAAATCTTCAACCAAATACCATTCTGTATTATTATCAGAACTATACATAAATCCGTCCTCTATTCTCTTTCCACCCGGAATTACCTTACTTTCATTCCACCAATTCACTTGTGGATATATAATAAAATGATTCTCATATTCATATGTATTTAATGAATCTTCTCTTGTAACCATTATCTCATGAAGTTTTTCTCCCGGTCTTATTCCAACTTCATCTAATTCACAATCCGGTAACATAGCTTTAGCCAAATCAGTAACTTTAAATGAAGGAATCTTAGAAATAAACGTTTCTCCTCCTCTTGCCTCTTCTAAAGCCTTAATTACAAGTTTTACCCCTTCTTCCAAGCTTATCCAAAATCTTGTCATTCTAAAATCTGTAATTGGAAGCTTAGTTTCTCCTTTATTAATTAAATTGTCAAAAAATGGAATTACAGACCCTCTACTTCCTGCAACATTTCCATACCTTACAATTGAAAAATTAATGTCCTGAGTTCCTGCGTATGCGTTAGCTGATATAAATAATTTATCAGAAACTAATTTTGTTCCACCATAAAGGTTAACCGGATTAACCGCTTTATCTGTAGAAAGTGCAACTACCTTTTTTACTCCCTTATTCAATGCTGCATTAATAATATTAGTCGCACCATCAATATTAGTCTTAATAGCTTCAATAGGATTATATTCACACGCCGGAACCTGTTTCATAGCAGCAGCATGAATAACATAATCAATCCCATTAAAAGCTCTCTCTAATCTATTCTCATCCCTTACATCACCAATAAAAAATCTCAATTTATCAGAGTATTCTTTAAATTTTTCAGCCATTAAAAACTGTTTATACTCATCTCTTGAATAAATTACTATTTTCTTCGGATTATAATTCTCTAATACATATTTTGTAAATGCATTTCCAAATGAACCTGTTCCACCTGTAATTAATATTGATTTATTATTTAACATATTTATCAAAAATCCTTTCGTATGTAATTAACATAAATTCTTATTTAAAATCCTACTATATTATAGCATAATATTTTCTTTTTCCAACTGTTCTAATATCTCTAAATATACTTGCAAGCTATCATTAATCTCATATCTTAAAGTATCTGCTAAAAGCATACTATCTCGATATTCATAAGCATCAACCAGATTTTTTAATTGTTGCAAAATAACCTCTATAGGAATATCTACTCCTAATTGTTGTAATTTAGGTATCATTTCAATAAACTCCGTAAAAACAATATTATTGTTTATGGTTTCCTGACTTTCTGAGAAAGCCTTACTATCCTCACCTTTATATATCTTCTCACATATACCTAGATTATCTTCCATTAATTTTATAACTTTATTTTTGTCATACATGTCTTAATACCTCAATATTTTATTCCTTAGATAAATTTGATACTACTTCCATAAAATCTGTTTTCATTATATTTATCATACTGTTATATTCTTTATCAGAAAACTTGACAATAATCTTCTTTAAAATTTTTACTGACTCATAATAGTTCTCTGAATTTATTTTATATAAAATATCTATTAAATCTAATGCCAATACCATAAATTCTTTCATTAATGCATTTACATTTATTATATTTTCTTCAAAGTTTTCTTTTTCCATATTCATTATATTATTTTTGAGTTTTTCAAATAAATCTGCAAATTCCTCTTTATTTAATTTTTTTCTATTTATTAAATCCTTCTCAAAAGACTCAATTCCTTTTTTATGAGCATTAAACATCTTTATCCCATTTTTTACAACTTCTTCTATTTCTTGTTTAAGATCATCTTTTACATCATTAACAACGCCTAATACTTCATATTCTTCCGTTTTATTATACAGAGAAACAATGGCCATTATTTTTCCCTCTTCTGTTTCTTTTACAATTTCATCAATTTCTCCCATAACTTTTTTAAATTCATTTGATTGTATCTTACCTTTTCTTGCCAACTCAGACAATTTTTCATATTTTCTTATTCCTTTTTGCATCATTCTCTTGAAATTTTCTAACTTGAAAGTTATTTCATTCAATTCTTTTTCAAGAAATCTCATTTCATCTTCATCAAATGTTTTACTAATATTATCAATTATGTTTTTGTCTACATTTATTGCACATTCTCTCTCTATAGCCTCTCGTAATGTCATTATTTCCGTTCCCTTTATTTTTGCACCTCCCTCTGTTGCATCTATCACATTCAAATATGTATATCGCTCTAATTGATTTTCAAACCATATTCTGTATATATTCATATTAGTTTCTGTAAGTACCTTATTCCCATATACATCTTCAACTTCAAAATATTTATTCTCTTCCTTTACTATGTCCTTTTCAGTTCCTGCGTAAGCATCCGAAACATGTTCTTTATTATTTGGATAAGCTAAATCTTGTCCTACAAGAATAATATTTTTAAAACCTAATACCTGGGCTAAAGAAAAAGCATCATTTGCAACAGAACCACCACTTTCTAATATCTGCATATCTTCATTCTTTACTTTATCATATAAATAAGGCATATATGAACTACCACCGTAAAAATAAAATCTTTTTCCACTATGAATATGCAAAAGTTTACTATTAGAAATACCACATACTACTAAAGGTATTTCAAAAAAATCTTTATGTGCAAATAATATAGGAGGTTTATGTCCGTCAATTGTTACCACTAAATCCGGCTTAATATTATGATTAAGCAATGCCGTCAATGCTGTATCAACAGCAATTATATATGCTTTTTTTTCACCTAACTTTATATCATCTATATTTTTATTTAAAGATGGTCCGGCAGCAACAACTATTGCAGGAATTGATTGTATTTGTTCATTTCTTCTAAAGTCATCTCTTAATTGATTAAGAACATATTGTGAAATCATATCCTTACAATTATCCAATTCATTATTTATGAATTCTTCAGAATATTTTATATATGTATTTCTTGATGCTATTAATCCTTCATACCTTGATTTTATCGTATTAATTACTTCTTTCCATTCATTAACATACAATACTCCATAATTAGGCATACAGAAATAATTTAACAATCTCATATTAGAGTATTCCATAACGAAAAGTAAAAACTCCTGAAAACATCCGTCATTTATACCCTTTATACACAATAAAACGTTCTTTTGTAAAAGTATGTCTGATAAATCCACTATATGTAAAGCATTATAAAATACTTCAACATCCGGTTCATATAATAATATAATATTTTTCCCTTCAACAACTTCTACTAATCTTTTTGCACAAGAAAAATTCGATAAACCAAATAATAAAAAAACTTCTTTGTATTTTATCTTTTCAAAATCTTTTACCCATACATCAGCAAATTCCATATCACTGTATCTACTATTTAAATAATATAAATGTTCATTAGACTTTATAGCTAATATTTTCTCTCCATTAATTGATTCATCTATTAAGACTCTATCAGTTTCTGATTTATAATCTAATAATTCGTTATAGATATCTATATGTTCTTTTTTAAGCACACTCATATTTTTTTTAAATATATTATTATCCACTTAACCTTCCTCCAAAAACTTTCTCATATATTTATCGGTTTTTTTTTAATATATATAATATTTAACAACAAAAAAAGAATCACCACAGAAATCTGTGATGATCCTTAAATACGATAGTATTAAATTACTGTAATAATGAAAGAACACCCTGTGTAGACTGGTTAGCCTGAGCAAGCATTGACTGTCCTGCCTGTGCAAGAATGTTGTTCTTGCTGTATTCTACCATTGTAGCTGCCATATCTGTATCACGGATACGAGATTCAGCTGCACTTGTATTCTCAGATGTTGTATCTAAGTTAGCAATTGTATGCTCTAATCTGTTCTGGATAGCACCAAGTGTTGAACGCTGAGTTGACACTTTATCAATAGCTGCCTGAACTTTTGACATTGTTGTACCAGCTGATGCATTACTAGAAACCTTCAAACCTGATACTCCAAGAGTTCCAGCATTCATTGAACCAATAGAAATTGTAATTGTCTGTCCATTAAGTGCACCTACCTGAAGCTGTTTTCCTGAGAAAGTACCATCAAGTAAGTTCATTGTATTGAACTGTGTTGTACTTGCAATTCTGTTAAGCTCTGTTGTAAGCTGATCAACTTCTGCCTGAAGAGCATTTCTATCTACTGATGTATTAGTATCGTTTGCTGCCTGTGTAGCAAGTTCGTTCATTCTCTGAAGAATTGAATGAGCTTCATTTAAAGCACCTTCAGCTGTCTGAATTAAAGATACACCATCTTCTGCGTTTGTAGAAGCTTTGTTAAGACCTCTAATCTGGCTTCTCATCTTCTCTGAAATTGATAAACCAGCTGCATCATCACCTGCACGGTTGATTCTGTAACCTGAAGCTAACTTCTCTGTAACTTTACCCTGAGAACCTGTAATAATTCCTAACTGTCTGTTAGTGTTCATTGCTGAAAGATTGTGTTGTACTATCATAATAATTCCTCCTTGAATATACAATGGCATCCTTGCCATTGGTGATTAAATTTATTAGTTGCAACTGTGACCGACCGTACGCTTCAGTCATCCGTTACTATGTAAGTAAATTACATTTGTTTTACTTGTATATATTATCGGCTCTTATTTTAAATACTTTATACCTAAATTTAAATTTTTTTAATTTTTTTAGGACCATTTTTTAGGACCATAGGATGAACATCCTAACGCAAGAAAATTTATAGAATTTTCGAGCTTAGTCCCAAAAACTCACTTATCACTTTTTCTTATCCAAAAACTGAGGTTCCACCACATTTACCTTACTCATATTTTTATAATAATCAGTAGCCACCCTGTTAGCATTCTTTGACTGTCTTACTATATTTCTTTCTTCAGATAATCTCCCTCTCGAAGCTTCAATATTGCAGATACCATCTGCAATATTGATTACTCTTCATCTGTACCATCTTCAATAGGCAACTTAATATGTTTTTCCCATGCCTCTGCGTCTGGAAGAGCTTTCTTAAATGCTTCCGGTATTTCTTGAGTAAGCTTGTATTCACTAACACCAATAGGTTTACTCATATCCTTCAATGAATACTCTGCAACCACTTTGTTCTTGTCTCTACACAAAATTAAACCTATTGACGGATTATCTCCTTCTGTTTTCAACTGCTCATCCACAATTGATAAATAGAAATTCATTTTTCCAGCATATTCCGGCCTAAATTTCTTCATTTTTAAATCAATCACTACATAACAATGAAGAATTGTATTATAAAACAGTAAATCCGGAAAAAACTCTTCATCTTCTACCCTCAGTAATTTTTGATGCCCCATATATGCAAAACCAGACCCCATCTCGAGCAAAAAATTGGTTATATGATTAATCAATTCATTCTCAACATCGCGTTCTAACATTCCTTCGCGAACTTCAACAAAATCAAAAATATATGGGTCTTTCATTGTTTGAATTGCCAATTCACTCTGTGGTTTCGGAAGTCTCAACTCAAAATTCTGCACTTTATTAAGATTATTTTGTCGTTCCATGAGCCTTCCAGCTATCTGAAACTCTAATACATCTACCGACCAAGCATTTTCAATAGTTTTTAAACCATACCAAAATCTCTCATCCATAGTATGCAATTTTTCCAAAAGAACCAAATTATGAGACCAAGTTAATTTTGCAGACACCGTCTGCAAAAAGTTTAAATCGGTTATTTCCTTTGCAAATTTTTTCATATAACGAAGATTCCTTGCAGAAAAACCCTTTACTTTAGGCGACTCTAACTTAATTTCCTTAGCCAATGTATCAATAAATGCATTACCATATTGCACTTTTTCATTTAATTCTCTTCCAATACTCCAATATAGTTGAATCATTTCACCATTAGCTTTAACCATAGCTCGATATTGAGCCTCTCGAACTTTACTCTTTATTTCTTCAATCAGATCTTTGTACTCATTATTGTCCGGCAACATATTTACTTCCTTTCCGAGAGTAACCTTATAACACCACTCCCATGATTAGTGCTTTTTCATAGCCTTCTCTACATCTCTACTTCTTCTTATCCAAAAACTGAGGTTCCACCACATTTACCTTACTCATATTTTTATAATAATCAGTAGCCACCCTATTAGCATTCTTTGATTGTCTTATCTTAGTTCTCTCTTCAGATAATTTCCCAAACACCAACTTTTCATTTCTTTTTTCTGACAACTGTACTTCCATAGATTTTTCCGTTATCTCAGATATAAGTTTTTGAAACTCCTCTACATCCTTCTTATACAATTCCGGATTCTCATCTATTTTTTCCTTGACATGTTTAAATACTGATTCAAAACCACTGTCTAATTTATTAAGTTCTGCTATACATACATCCTTTTTCTCAATAGATTCCTCAAATTTATCCTCATTAAATTTATCTTCTGATACACTTTCCTTTTGAAGCTCATTAAGTCTTAATATTTCATCAAGAACTTCTACTTTTTTATAAAGACTCTCTTTTAAAATAGATATATAATTAACAGTGTTATCCATTAATTCACCAGTCCTTTCTTTACTTAACAAAATAATTAATAAAAATAATTAACAAAAAACTACTTATATTATTTTTACCAACTTCTTTATATTAAATTAAAAGCTCGAAAATCATCAAAATTTTCAAGCTTTTAATTCTTAATCAGATACTATTTCTGTTTTGAAAGTCTCATTACTTCCTTCCATGTATCTCTTAGTACACGAAGATGTTCATTAACTTCCTCCAGTATCTCTTTATCCTTTTTTAAATTTGCTTCAACGAGCCTTCTTGCAATATATTCATATACGTTTTCAAAATCCTGTGCTACCGGATACTTAAAATTAAGTGTTGCTCTAAATTCCTCAATAATCTTTTCAACTTTTCTTATATTCAAATGTGCTTTTTCAATATCATTCGCATCAATTGCTTCAATTGCAAGATTACAGAACTTTATCGCACCATCATATAACATAAGAGTAAGTTGTGCCGGAGTAGCTGTCTGAATTTTGGTATTAGCATAATTTGCATATGGATTACCTATTGCCATTCCTTATTGCTCCTTCTAAATACTTTATTAACTGCATAAATCTTTGTTTATAACTTTACATTCCTGTCATTCCCGAAAAATATGAAGACTGTGAATTAAGTGTAGCTAATGCTTTCTCCATAGCTGTAAACTGTTTTCTGTATTTTTCTTCATAAGCTTCTATTCTTTCTTCCCATTTCTTAATAGTCTTAGTATACTCATTATAATCATTCTTCATCTTCTTATCATTATATACTGTATATGCACTACTAAGCGTTGTACCTCTCATCTTACCACTAAGCTTTTCATATACACCTTGAGCAAGTTGATTAAAGAAACTACATACAGCTTCAGGGTCTGATGCTATAGCAGCTCTAAGCTTATCAATATTACCTGAAGATATATCATCATCTTTATTACCATCTACATGATATAATGACTTCTCATTATCTCCTGAAGAGAAATATCCTGCTGTCTTTATTCCAAAACTTGATAATGAATAACTCTTTCCATCAATAACATAAGATTTCTGAAATGCTGTCTTAATTGCGTCTGATACACCTTGTAATGTACCATCTCTTCTAAGGAGTGAATCTTTAACTTTCTTCTCCCATTTATCTATCTCATCATCTGTCATTTCCTCTTTTTCTTCATCTATAAGAGGCTCATAACCTTTAGCTGATGGTGCATTATATAACGAATCCATCTCTTTAATAAGTTCATTGTATTTATCAAAGAAACCTACTATCATATCATAGATTCCATCAACATCAGTCTCAGTCGTGATAGAGATAGTCTCATCGCCCACTGTTTCTGCATTAGCAGTAATTGTAAGACCATTAATTTGGAAGTTATTCGTATTAGATGTGAATGTTGCTCCATTTAACTCAATTACAGCATCTTCTCCTACAATTCTTACTGCTCCATCTCCACCTGTAGATGTTGCACCTACTACACTAACAGCATCCAAATATTCCTGACTGGTCTTATCTGCATTCTTATCATTCACAATATCATATGCCTTAACATACTTATCTGCATATGCTCTCTGCTCATTATAGAACTCTGTAATTTCTGCTAATAACTCTTCATTTTGTGTAGTAATTTTGGCATTCTCTTCATTTATGTATGCCGCAAAACCTGCATCATCCGCTAATGCTGCAGAATTTTTATCTATTATCGCCTGATTCTCAGCAATTTTTTCATTATTAGTTTCTTTAGTATCATTTAATTCTGTAAGATATCCTTCTTCACTAAATGTACCATTAGTTGATGCAAGATATACTTCTCTCTTAAGCTTTAATTCTTCTAATTCTGCTTTCTCTTCTTCTGTAGGTTCTTTTATCTCACCAAGTTCCTTGATTCTTGCATCTGCTGCTTCAAGAAGTGCAGATTTTTCTTCAAATGTTTTCCCTGAAACTTCTGACAACGCACCAAGTTTAACATCTATATCAGCATTTGACTTATTCAATGCTTCATTAGACTTCTCAGCATTTTCTTTAGCACTTGTTAAAGACTGCTTAACCTTATCCATAGCTGTCGAATCAGTAATATCATACAAAGCTTTCTTTTTCTTTGTATACTCTGTCTGAATCAAAGAATTAATTTCATCATCTGTTAATGCTGCTTTCTTTCTTAAATCAGCAACATCTGCCACTGTAGTTGTATTAAGCTTTAAATTCTGTAAAAGTGTATTACCTGCTGCATTGTTAGCTTTCAAAGAGAAATCTCCTGCTGCGCCACTTTTTTTAGAACTTACAAAGAATCTCTGATTAGCTTCATCAAAACTTGCATTAACTCCTGCTTCTTTTAACTTAACTACAAACTGATTAATTGTTGTATCTCCATCAACTGTAAAGTTAGTCTCTTTACCATCTACAGTTAATGATAAACTACTTCCATCAGTTATACCAAGTTCAGAAAGTTTAGTACTTCCTTTTATCTTATCACCTGATGTCGTTTTAACCACACCACCTGTAAGATATCCTGATGTAGCAAGATTCTTAATCTTTAAAGACTGTGTTCCTGATACTGCATCACTACTTGCAGATACAGTAGCTTTTGAACTAGCCGACTGTGCCTTCTTTACAGAAAATGCACTTGAAAATCTCATTGGAGATAATGTCGAACTGTAAAAACCATATATTTTTGAATTCAAATCTTTCCATGCATCCTGAGTCCACTCTAACTTAGTCTGCGCTTTAACATAATTATCTTTCTTAGCTTTATATCCTGATACAAGCGCAGTTACGATAGAATCAGTATCAAGACCGGAATTCATACCTGATAATGCTACTCTATTACTAGCCATAATCTTTCCTCCATTCCGCAGGCATCATAAATGCCGAAGGAACCGCGAGTTGAATTTCAGATTCAGCTCTGCGATAATATCTATTTGTACCACCTGCTGTACAAATAGTCGTGTTAAAAATAAGGTCATCAGACTTATTTTTAACACTGTCCTCCTTCTCTGAATAATTTTACCGTGAAGAATTCATCAATTATTACAATTTCTCATCCACTAAGAGTCCTGCAAGTTCCCAAACCTTAGCTATCATATCTAATGTCTTTTCCGGTGGAAGCTCTTTAATAACTTCTTTTGAACTCTTATCAACGATTCTAATAGTTACTCTGTTAGTTGCTTCATGTACGCCAAACACGCATTCTGTATTACTAAGCTGTTTGTTAATATCACTGATTGCCTGCTTCATTGTCTCTTCAGATGGCTGTCTACCGTTCTGATTCTGATTACTGTCTCCCTGTGAGGCATTAGCTCCATTCACTATCCTTGTGTCCATGCTAATATCACTTACTACCTGTGCTGAACTTGTCTCAGTTGCTACAGGTGCCTCTACCTTTCTGGCCGTCTTTGTCTGTACCGGAGCCTGATATGTTCCTACTGCTCCTGTAATTCCTTCTATTGCCATATTTTCCACCTCCATGTGTATTTACATATTTTTTTATACCTTTTTATCGGCAATTTTTCTCAAAATGTTTATAGTTAACCAAGTAAATTCTTAAGTGCTTCTACATTTTCTAAATTAGTTGCATCTTTATTAGATTCCTGTATCTGTAAGAATACTTCTTTTCTGTATACAGGAACTGATTTTGGTGCTGTAATACCAATCTTTACATGGTCACCTTTTACTTCTAAAATTGTAACTTCTATATTATTATTAATAACAATTGCTTCATCTTTTTTTCTTGATAATGCTAACATAGTATACTACGCTCCTTTCCCAGCCTTAAGAATATCATACACATAGTATTTAACAGGATAATCTTCATTATCCACAATTATCTGGCAACCTTTCATAGTACCCGAATTAATAACTATAGGTGCTTTTAGGTTCACGCTCATTTTTTCAATATCCGAAGGAACTGTAACTGTAGTAAGCACTAACATTTCTTCCCCTTCAATTTCACCAATATTTTTAAATAATTCATCCTCTACTATAGGGTCATAATCCTCTTTAAAAAGAAGTGGGTCCGCAACCGGAAATGCTATATCAGTATCATCAATTGACTGAAGCCACATAATCTTAGGACTTTCGTCCTCCACATCATGCATAAGCATAAACTGTTTAAGATTATCAAAACCAATCATACCACTGCTAAAATTAATGATTTTACTTGTGTCTATGTCTATCTCACCAAAAATTCTTGTTTTAATTGTCATAGTTTTCCACCTTTCCTTTCTACCGAAGCTTTTGCGTAGGTACTGCGTGGCAAATCTCAAATTTGCCACTGCAATTATTAGAATTTGTGCTCCGTCACAAATTCTTGTATGAAAAATAAGGTCATCAGACTTATTTTTCATATTGTCCCTTTTCTACCGAAGCTTCCATCTCCATATTTTTAATTTGGCGGGAATAAAAATTCCCGCCTAAACTAATTTTCACATTATAAATCCTATAAGAAATCCAACAATTTCTTCTGTACTACCTTTGAAGCTGCTGCCAATGATGCATCATATATCGCACTTGCTTCGTCAAGCTCAACTGCCACTTCTGTAAGGTTAACATCTTCATTAGTACTCTTAAGATTATCAACCGTAACCTTCTGTGCCTGTAATCTGCTTTCATTTAAATCAAGTCTGTTAAGCTTAGTACCAACCTCTGCTCTTGCAAGACTCACTCTGTCCTGATGAGCTGTAAACTTATCAAGACCTGACGCAAATGCATCTTCCATATTAGCTTTAGCAAAATCTATCTCTCTTTCACATAAATCTAAGAGCTGTTTGTATTTCTTCTGGGCATCACTGCCATCAACAGCTGATGCATACATCTTTTCAAGTTTATCTTTCTTTTCACCTGCATGTATTGCAACATTTACAACATCAATAATATCATCAATATCTCTTGTCATATCAGGTGTAAATATGTCTTTTCCCTGTGTGTTAATAGTCATTGTCTGATTGAAATTAATCTCATAATTAATCTCCTGTTTTCTATTAACATATTCTATCCACTCAGAAGAATCATCACTTGTCTTATCAATACAGTCAAAGAACTGTGTAGGGTCTAACTCACCTTTATCAAATCCTGTCTTTGTATATGTTATATTATATTCTTCTGCTTTCATCATCTTAGCATATACATTCTTTCCAAGAACCAACTCACCTGTGTCTGCAATAAAATAAACTTCATCATCTCCAGGTACATATGCATCTGTATCTTTAGACTCTTTTACCATTGAAGTAATTGCTTCACCATCAACATCAATAGAAATACCTTTATCAGCATCAAGTTCTGTATACGCAAGTCTTAATCTGTATACATTCTCCTGTGTAGGTAATTTTATGGAATTAATATCTACACTGTCTATTGTTGCATCATTTACAGTCGAAATATCAAGAGAATTAACTACCTTCTTTAGTGTCTCAATATTATCAGGAGTCATCTTCTGTGTTATCTCATATGTTTTATCACATTCCTCTGTATATGTAAGCATTCCGTCTGTCTTAAATCCTGTGAAAATTGTTCTTCCTGCACAGTCAGAATTAGCATTATGATATACTTGGTCTCTTAACGCCTTTAACTCATCAACGATTGTCTTTTTATTTGTTTCATCATAGTAACCATTTACTGCCTGGTTGCAATATGTAGTCACATCACCTACGATACCTACAATACTTCCAAGTACTTCTTCCGTTGTCTCCATCCATGACCTTGCATCCTGTATATTCTTATTAAGATACTGGTCTATTTCAGAAAGTGTTGAACGAAATCTTAATGCTCTGATTGCAATAATCGGATCATCTGACGGACGTTGTATATTCTTCTCTGATGCAAGCTGAGTATTAAGCTTATCCATACTTGCTTTATTCGAGTTAATACTATACAAAGAATTATTAATTAACATTCTATTCGTTACTCTCATAATCCACTTTTCCTTTCTTTTCTTTAGTAACAGTTCAAATCTATTTAACAAATACACTACTGTTTAGAAGTTCCTAATATTTCAGTGTTTAACATTGAACTATTACATCATTTGTATAAAATAGTCGTTCGTGATATCCTTATTAACATTTTCCTTGTTTATTGCGTATTGCGCCTTTAGGCGCACAACGGAGTGCTAGCAATAAAAAGGAAAATGTTAATAGGGATTATCACTTCAACTCATTTTATACAACACCCATTTCATTAATGAGCTTATTATAAATCTGCTGCATTACCGATATCATCTTAGATGACAATTCAAACGCTTCCTGATATTTCACAAGGTTCATCGCCTCTTCATCACCATCTACGCCTGAATACGATAATTTCTGATTAGTTATACTTGTCTTAATATTCTGATAATTAAGTTCAAACATCTCTGACTTCTTAACGTCTATAGAAATCTCTGTAACAATACTGTTAAGATATTCTTTTGCATTAGCGCCTCTGAATGCCTCTTCATCCTCTATTGCAATGAACTTCTCGATTACGCCTGCATCATCCACACCATCATGTATAGGATACGAAGATGCTGCAAGTAGTGATGGGTCGTAAATCAAATCTTTGTTTACATACATTCTTCCAACTGAATCAAACATAAATATAGGGATATCTTCTGTAGTATCACCATATAAATTGTAGTTAGCCGGAACTTCGTTACCATCTTCATCAATTCTTGTTGCCTTCTGATGAATATCATTAAACAACTGTGCAATAGTTTCCTTAAAATCCTGTATCTTTTCTACATAGAATGGAACTCCCTTGTAATCAACAGCTTTTGCATATGCACTGTCTTCATCCGGCATTCCGTTATTACCATCTCTTACATCCAATGTAGCTCTTAACGAACCGGTAAGTCCCATACTCTGTACATCAAACTTTGTACCTTTCTGACCTTTACCATCATAGTAGTAATAAATATCGTATAAACCGACTACGTCCATATCATTAACGCGATTTTCTCTTTCAACCAATACTAAACTCGAAGCATTGTATGTATCAACTAAAGAAAATCCCTGAACACTTACATTAAAAGTTGTACTTCCGTTTCTACCAATATTCTCTTTTACTGTAATAGGTATAATTCCTGAAAGTTCATCAAGCATTAACTCTCTTTTATCTCTTAAGTCATTCGCTTTAACACCTGTCTGCTCAACAGTGTTAATCTGCTTAGTTACAGAAGCAATCTGTTCCGATAAAACATTGATTCGTTCTACCATGTTACTGACTTCTGTATTACACTGCTGTTGTAAACCTGATAATTTTGTCTGTATATCATTAAAATAATCCGATATACTCTGACCAAAGTTAAGAAATTCTGCTCTGTATGTGAGCTCTGACGGATTACCCTGCATTGATTTTAAAATATCAAACATATTCGCATATTCTTTTGCAAATCCGTCTGTATCAATCTCATTAAAATAATCTTCTATCTGAATATTGTAGGTGTATTTAATATTGTTTTCACCTAATTTTCCTTCATTCAATCTATACTTTACATCGTAATAAGAATCTCTAATCTGTTCAATCGATGTAACTGTAACACCTGTACCAATCTGACCATATGGAGCAAAGAATTTAAGTGGTTCACTGGCCGACTGATTAGTAACCTGCCTTGTATAGCCTTCTGTATTCTCATTAGCAATATTATGACCTGTTGTAGTAAGTGCTGCCTGAGACGCATATATTCCTGATGTAGCTATATTAAGTCCAAAAAATGTTGATGCCATCTATTCTTCTACTCCTTTCTATCCTAATTTCTCTATAACGTACTGTAACATATCTGCTATAGTTGTAACATATCTGGATGCTGCATTATAAGCACTTTGATATTTTATCATATTGGTTAATTCATCTTCCGAAGATACACCTGTAATCTCTGTTCTTCTATCATCAATCTGGTCTCTTGCAATCTTTTGGTTACTTGCAATTGAATTATGTAAATCACCTTCATTACCGATTACATATACCAACTGTGCATAGAACTGTTTAAATGTGTATCTTGACATGTTATTAGGGTCAAGTGTCATTCCCTGTTTGCCCCATAATGCCACAAGTTCTTCACCCTTTGCCAAATCATTATCCTGCTGTTTTGTCTTAAACGGCAACTTCGAATAATCTTCAAGAATTACCTGATTCATCTCAATATTATTAAGAGTATATAATGATTCATCGTCTAAAGTGTTGGTATTATTAAACATATAATATGTATTGCCATCATCACCTGTTACTTCTATATAACGTTCTGTATATTTTCTTGAAAATAATTCTTCAGGCGGCATCTTGCCATCATTACCTGTAGATGTAGTCATATCAAGTATCTTTACATCTGAGGCATTATACACATTACCATTAGCATCTGTATACTGTGTAACTCCGGCCGGTACTTCACTTGTAGTAGGGCTAAGTACATCATTAATTGCAGTTACAACATTATGAATTAATTTGTCAAACAATGCCTGCGTCTTCACTATCGAACAACATTCAACTGTCTTGTTATATGTAGCAACCGCTTCCATATATTCATTATATCCTTCAGGTGTAGACACATCATAATCTGATACTTCCGGCACATCTGTATAAGAACCTACAAAATCACCTCTCGCAAGAAGATATCCTTTTATATTACCTATATCATTCTTATTATCTGTGGTGATTGGTTCTTCTAAATGAAATACTTCCTGATTGTCAAGATACGGCCATACACATGTAGAATAAACCGAACCTTTGTCACCATCAAGTTCCTGAATTCCCATATGGAATACACCACCATCAGTAATAAACGGTACACCTTCTACCATTACTGATACATAGCTGTTCTCATCTTCATTGTAATTAATCTTAACCATTCCCGAAAGTTCATCTAATAATAAATCTCTTCTGTCTCTAAGGTCATTCGCATCTTCAATATTTGGTGCTTCTATACCCGAAATCTTTAAGTTAAGAGCATTAATCTCGTCACCGAGCGAATTAATTTTATTAACAATATTCACAATCTTAGTATCAATATTCTTTTGATAATCAATTAATTCCGTATAAATATTCTTAGCTCTGTCAATGAATAATTCCGCATTCATTACAAGCTCCGACCTTGAAACAGTACTGTCCGGAGTCTTAGCCATCTCATTAATAGATGTCCACACATCTTCTAATGTCTGTTGAAATCTTACTCCTTCTGTTTCACCAATTATGGTCTGAATCTCTAACGCAACCTCATATTCTGCTTCATAGAATCCCTGTCTGCCATTCTCTGTTCTGTATGACTTATCAAGTAATATATCTCTTACTCTGCTAGTCTCTACCATTGATACACCAAGACCAACCTGCATTGCACTTGTATAACTCTGTCCAATAGTGTTATATGTCTTATCAGCTGTAAATGAAAGCTGTCTTGTATATCCCGGTGTATAAACATTCGCTAAATTATGTGTTGTAGTATTGAGAGCTGTCTGAGCTGAATTAAGTCCTGACACTCCAATATATATACTCGTCATCTTAGCCATGTCGTCCTGCCTCCATCTGTCATTAATCTGACCTAGTTCTTCGCATCAAACCTTGAATTAATAACGCCTGAACTGCTATTATACGCACCTCTTGTATAATTAGCTGTTTCAGGCATTTGATTAAGTCCATTAATATAATTAATGTTAAAGTCAACTAATTCAAGTGATTCTTCTAATAACTGCTTATTTATATTGTTTACGACCACCATGTCATTAAGTGTAAGCTTTAACCTATCGTGTACTTCAGCAAGCTTCTGCTGTTCCTTGTCTTGTCCTTTTAACAAATCGATTATGTGCCTAACTGTTAAAGTATTAACGTCCCTGTTCAATACTGTTGATATATCATTAATTACTTCAATCCTCTTATTCTCCAATGCTGTAAGCTTATCTGTATGAATCTGTTCCATCGCAACCATCTCATTAAGCCTCTTAACATCACCTTTAATAATAACTGAAGTTTTCTCCTTAGAAATCTTAACAAGTTCTACATATTCCGTATTCTCTGATTCTAAGGTATTAATTAATTCTTCTATTAAACTTGCCAATTTAATTTCCTTTCTTATATTAGTTAACTCATCCTAAGTTAATTAATATAATGCTCCATAGCTCTCGAGTAATTTATTAGCAAAATCTTCGTTACTTACTTCGTAACTTCCGTTATCGATTCTGCTCTTAATATCAGCAACCTTATCTTCTCTTACATCAGAGGCTTCATTAACAGCCTTTTTAGTTGTCTGATATACCTTACCAAAATCAGATATCTCAACCTTATCTCGCATACTTGCTTTTTCTGTCTTCTGCGTTTTCATCCTAGTATTTGTCTTATAAATCTGCGCAACCTGATTATATGCATCTATTCTCATAGCAATTCGCCTCCCTGCTTTAATTCAAATCTTATATGTTATATCAAAAATATCGGCATTCTTTTTATTTTCATTAGAGTATTTTTCTAATTATCAAAAAATCTCATTCTTGCACCCGCATCTTTTCTAAGTGAATTTCCAGAATTAGACTTCTTTTCTGTCCTGTAAACATCTCCTAATTTGTTAGCCATATTTCTCTTACAATCCACACAAAATCTTCCGGTCACAATAGCTTTTCCACAAGAATCACAAACAATTTCACCCCAAGCATCTGATAAAATAAGTCGTTCTTCTCTTATCCAATCTTTAAGCTGTCTAACAGGAACATCCATCTCTTCTGCAACCTGAGAAAGTGTTGCATTCTTATTCTCTTCAACGTACTTTTTAACTTCTTGAAACTTCTCTTCAAGTTGTGCTCTGCATGCCGGACACATCTGTCTTCCACTTATATAATTAAATAATCTTCCACAAGTTCTACAATTCTTTACATCCATTATTATCAGCCCTTTCTGTCAGTTTCCTTCTTATGTATAAGGATATATCTCAAACATATGCACATACATTTATATACGTAGATTTAATATCCCATTCCGATACTAATGCTTATATAATATACTTCTTTCACACCATTATTAAGCAATATCTTAGCACACTCATCTATTGTGCTACCCGTTGTATATATATCGTCAATTAATATAATTTTCTTAAACTTTTCTCTATCTTTTTGAATTTTATCTGCTCGTACAAAGAAAGCGTCTTTTAAATTTTTCTTTCTTCCAATGTCATTAAACTCCTTTTGTGGTCTTGTATTCTTAACTCTAATCAGAGTATTTGTATCCATAGGAATATTTAAACCTTTTGACAATCTCTTTGCTATTATTTCCGCCTGATTAAAACCTCTTTTTATTTTTTTCTTTTTATGAAGTGGTACAGGAATTATCACACTGCAATTCCATGAATCAATTTCATTTTTATATCTCTTTATTAATTCTTCAACATAAAAATCCACATACTCCCTTTTATTATTATATTTAATGGAATATATGGATTTTCTTACTATACTTGTATGAGATAATAGCGCTATCCCCTTTTTATAAAAATGTTTTTTATTTCTGCAATCAAAACAATATTCTTCTTCAAATTTTTCAATCTGTTTACCACATTTTTTACATCTTGGCTCAGATATGAAGTCTAATTTATTTTTACACAAATCACATATTTTCCCCTTATTAAATTTCAATACCTCATCACAGACAGGACACCGTCTGGGGTATAAAATACTTATTAAATCCATACATATCTCCCCTTTATAAATATTCTTATAGACTTCATAAATAATAACCTTGTGATTTGCATATTGCGACTTTTGGCGAACAATTTTTCTATTTTGTACGTAGCATACGAACAAAATAGTATAAATTGTACGAACAACGGAGTGAAAGCAATCACAAAGTGTTATTTATTTAGTTTTCAAAAATTTCACTAATTCGCTTCTTAAGTCCCGAATATCTTTCTTGTTCTTTATCGTTTTCTTCCATCATGAAGAAGATTTCAGGATTTCCCACCATACATACGCATTTTTTAGCTCTTGTTACTGCTGTATATAACAAGTTTCTGTTCATTAACATTCGAGGTCCCGAAAACATCGGCATTATCACAGCAGGATATTCACTTCCCTGAGATTTATGTATTGTTATCGCATAAGCAAGTTCAAGCTCATCTAACTGTTTAAACGTGTATGTAACGAATTTTCTATCTTCAAATTCAACTTCCATGTATTCTGTATAGGTATTAATTCGCCTTATTATTCCAACATCTCCATTGAATACACCCATTCCCTTATCTATGGCTATTCCGTATTTTCCTCTTGTTTCCCATTCTATCTGATAATCATTTTTTATCTGCATAACTTTATCTCCTTCTCTAAAGATTCCGTTTGCAGTTTCTTTTTCTATTTTATTTTTATCTTTCGGATTAAGATATTGTTGTAAAATAGTATTTAATCTTTCTACACCAAGCAGACCTTTTCTTGCCGGTGTAAGTATCTGAATTTCATTCATATCAGCATTTACATAGTTAGGTAATTTTTCTTTAATCAATGTAAGCATTGCAGATATGATTGCATCTGCATCATCTCTTCTGATAAATAAGAAATCAAAACTTTTTTTAGCCAAATCTATCTTTTCACCATTATTTATCTTATGTGCGTTGATGACAATATCACTTGTAGCCGCCTGTCTGAAAATCTTTTCTAACTTAACTACATTAAATGATGCACTTGAAATAATATCTCTTAACACATTTCCCGGACCAACTGATGGAAGCTGATTAGTATCACCTACCAGTATAAGTCTTGTTCCCGGGACTATAGCTTTAAGTAGTGCATGCATAAGGAAAATATCAACCATCGACATTTCATCTATTATAATAACATCTGCTTCAAGTGGATTTTGCTCATTTCTTTCAAACTGTGACAGCTTATTATCACTTTCAGGATTGCCATTAAGTTCAAGCATTCTATGAATTGTCTGTGCATCACAGCCTGTTGCTTCCTGCATTCTTTTAGCCGCTCTCCCTGTTGGCGCTGCAAGTCTTAATTCAAGACCTTCATTTTCAAAATATTTTATTATGGTCTTAATAGTTGTTGTCTTTCCTGTACCTGGTCCTCCTGTAATTATAAGCAAACCGCTTTTAACAGCTTCTATTACTGCACGTTCCTGCATTTCATCAAGAATAATCCCTTCATCATCCTGAACTTTATTTAACTTATCAAGTATTTTTTTCTCATCTATATTAATTCTTTCGTTTAAATCTATTAATTTTCTGGCTATATATAATTCTGTATAATAAAAATTACTTGCGTACACTTCATCATCTTTTATTATTACCCTTTTATCAATCGCCAAATCCATAAGATGTTTATCCACATCCGCATCTATAAGAGTAAGCAATTCTAAAGCTTGTCTTTTAAGTAATTCTTTAGGCAGATATACATATCCATTGAGTGCGCCCTGTTGTAGAGCATACAATATTCCACTTTTTATTCTAAAATCCGAATCCGGACTTATCCCAACAGATGTAGCTATCTCATCAGCTATTTTAAATCCGATTCCATCAATATCATCCGCCAGCTTATACGGATTAACCTTTATCAGCTCATATATTCCCGGCCCGTAATAGTTATATATCTTAACAGCCAAATTCATTGAAATTCCATAGCCTGCGAGAAAAATCATAGCTTTCCTCATATCCTTTTTTTCTTCAACCTGCGCAGAAATCTCCATTGCTTTTTTCATACTGATTCCTTTAATCTCTGCAAGTCGTTCAGGTTCTTCTTCCATTATTCGGAAAGTATCCTTTTTAAATCGGTTTACTATCTTAGTAGCTGTTGCTTCTTTTATTCCTTTGATTGCACCCGAACCTAAATATCTTATTATTGCAAGTTCATCTTCCGGTTCTACCACTTCATAGTCACTTACTTTTAATTGTTCTCCATATGTAGGGTGTTCTATAAACTCTCCTCTTAACTCTACATATTCTCCTTCATCAATAAAATGAAAAATGCCTACACAGGCTATGTCATCACCATCGGCGTTAATTGACATAACTGTGTAGCCATTTTCTGAATTTCTGTATACAATTTTCTCTATGTATCCCTTAATAATTTCCATGTATCTCACTCCAAATATATTTTACTTGTAACTTATATCTATATCTGATAATCTCGTTTCATTGATTCGTACAACATCTGTGCAAGACCTAAACCTTGAGTCTCTGTTGACTGCGCTGCCAATTCCTGCACCATCGTATCTTTAAAGTAATCTACAGTCTTAGATGCCGTAGAATCTTTATCATCACTTTTAGGAATCATAGCTTCCATCCCTTTAAATACCTGTTCTAAAAAATACGCTTCAAATTCCTTACAGACCTCCATTAATTCTTCATCTGTCGCTTTAGTATAATCTGTATTCGAAATCTTATCTGAAATCTTAGAACCATTCTGAGAGCTTTGACCGTACAAATCTGCAATACTTCCTGCATATCCGTCAAGAGAAATATCCATAATCTAATCCTCCTTTAGCTCTTAAGCTGGTTAGCCTGTTTCATCATCTCATCTGTTGTTGTTATAGCTTTTGAATTCATCTCATAAGCTCTCTGTGCAACGATAAGATTAACCATTTCATCTACAACCTGAACATTTGAATTTTCAATAAATCCCTGTTTAATAACACTTTGCTTTACAACGCCATCAATTTCATATACAGGTTCGCCTGAAGCATCTGTCATTTTATATAATGAACCACCCTGTTTTTCAAGTCCTGATGGATTAGCAAACTGTACAAGTCCTATCTGAATACCTAAAGGCTTTGGATTATTAGTTTCATCAGGATAACATACCTGTCCGTTTGCATCTATTGTAATTTTTGACACATCATATTCTTCTGTATCAAATTCTATTGAGCTACCATTTGTATCCAATACTGGAAGACCATTAGAATTAGCAAGCATTACTCCGCCTTCCGAAGTTGTCCATAAAAACTGTCCATTTCTTGAATAAACAGTTTCTCCGTCTATGTCCATTAAGGTGAAAAATCCATCACCCTGAATAGCAAAATCTGTATCATTCTCTGTCTGATTGATGTTACCCTGAGTAAATATTGATGTTATTGATGCATTCTTAACACCAAGACCAATCTGTGCTCCAACCGGCTTTGTATCACCATTTGCACTTGTTGTTTTTGCCTGTATTGTCTGATATAAAAGTGACTTAAATTCTGTTGTTTCTTTTTTATATCCTATTGTATTAACATTTGCTAAATTGTTTGAAATTGTATCCACATTAGTCTGCTGTGCTCTCATTCCTGATGCCGCAGTCCATAAAGATCTCATCATATGCCTACACCCTTTCCGTTCCTTCTTTTTAATATTATTTATTATTCGAAATTTCCTATCAAAAGCTTATGTTTTGAATTCTTATTTTTCAACTATGATAATTAATTGAATAGAATTATACTTTTCCTATTCTGTTTACAGACTTATCAAGCATTGAATCAACTGTCTGAACCATCTTTTGATTAGCTTCATATGTTCTTTGAATTTCTATCATCTCTACCATCTCTGTTACTACATTAATGTTAGACATTTCAAGATATCCCTGATTAACCTTGCCTGACCATTCAGTTTCAACTGCACCATCTACTGTTACATAATAGTTCTCGCCTGTATCTTTTTTCAAATAGTTATAATCTTCAAAATCTATGATTCCGAGAGTATCAATATATTCCTCATCTGCATATATATTACCCAATTCATCTACCAATACCTTAGATGCATCTGTCGGAATATAAATCTCACTTCCGCCTTCACCTAAAACATAATCTCCATCTTTTGTTCTAAGCGCACCTTCTGCGTCCGTAATAAAACTTCCGTCTCTTGTATATTTAGTTGTTGTTTCACCGTTTTTATTCGTAAACGATATAGCAAAGAAACCTTTTCCTGCTATTGCCAAATCATAAGTATTCTCAGTTTCTTTAAAACCACCCTGTGAGTAATCAATATAATTCTCACCTATCTTAACACCAAGTGTCATATCTCCAATCACCTGATTAAGGTATCCTACTGAACTGTCTTTTACCTTTACAGCCAAAACATCATCGAATGATTTTGCTGTAGCACCCTCTCGCTTGTATCCTACTGTAGATGCATTAGCAAGATTGTTAGTAATGGTATCAAGTCTGTTCTGCTGATTCAACATTCCGGTATACGCTGTGTAAAGTCCTCTTACCATTTCCTTCTCCTTCTGCCTTAAAGGCTATACATTTATTATTAATCCATTGTTCCGTCGCTAAGGAATTCAATGAACTTGCCTGTTCCGATAGCAACTGCTGTCATTGGGTCTTCAGCTGTCATTGTGTTAATTCCTGTTTTCTCTTCAATAAGTTCCTCAAGTCCCTGCAATAAACATCCTCCACCTGTAAGAACTATTCCTCTGTCTGCAATATCTGCTGCAAGTTCAGGTGGTGTCTTTTCAAGAACACTGTGTACTGCTTCAACAATCTGTGAAGTTGTTTCTTTTAAAGCTTCTTCTGTCTCATCGGAAGTAACTGTAATAGTCTTTGGAAGACCTGTAACTAAGTTTCTTCCTCTGACATCTAATGTAACTACTTCCGGTCTCTTAAATGCCGAACCAATCTTAATCTTAATCTCTTCAGCAGTTCTTTCACCGATAAGTAAATTATGTTTCTTTCTCATATATCTTACGATAGCTTCGTCAAAATCATCTCCTGCAATCTTAACAGATGTACTTACAACCGTTCCTCCAAGAGAAATAACTGCGATATCAGTAGTACCACCACCTATATCTACTATCATATTTCCACAAGGTCTTGTAATATCAATACCTGCACCAATAGCTGCAGCGATTGGTTCTTCAATAATAGCAACCTCTCTTGCTCCTGCCTGTAATGTAGCATCTTCTACAGCCTTTTTCTCAACTTCAGTAACTCCACTTGGCACACATACACTTATTCTTGGTTTTTTGAAAGTTCTTCTTCCCATTGCCTTCTGAATAAAATGCTTAAGCATCTTCTCTGTTACCGTATAATCCGAAATAACACCTTGTCTCAAAGGTCTTACCGCAATAATGTTACCCGGTGTTCTACCTATCATAAGTCTTGCTTCTTCACCGATAGCTTTAATCTTATTAGTATCTCTATCAAAAGCTACTACTGAAGGCTCCTTTAACACTACACCTTTTCCTTTAATATATACTAAAATACTTGCAGTTCCTAAATCAATTCCGATATCTGTTGTTAACATACAATACACCTTGCATCGCATTTCTTATCTTTATATAAATAAGATTACGAACCGCCCCACTAACGACTGAAAGACCGGGCGCTTGCATTTTCCTTTCTTTAATGTATATCTTTCAATCTATATATATATAATTATTCAAGTTATTCTTCTAAGCAAACTATACCATTTCTCATTATATACAATATCGATTAAATATAAAAGAACTTTTTTAGGAAAATCTGATTTTTTTACAATTAGCATAAATATTTATCGGTAAATCGGTTAAAAATTATTATTATTTTTAAAAATTTATTTCCTTTTTATATTTTTTTCATATTAAGGACAAATTTTAGACACATTTAACTTCTATAATAACAGCATACTACTTAATCAAGTAGTTAACAACTTAACATTTTCATAACTCAGCCTAGTGGTCTTTGCCACTAGGCATCCCCCCAAAAAAAGTTAACTCAAGGATTGTAACATTGCAATCCTTGAGTTTTTTATTGAGTAAATATGAATAATTTTTACTTATTTGATAAATATTTTTCCCTTGTTGCCATCCCCCCTCTTATATGTCGTTCAGATTTGTTAACATTTAATACTTTTCTTGTTTCTGCCGCAAGAGCACTGTTGATGTGTTCAAGCCTTTCGGTTACGTCTTTATGTACGGTTGATTTGCTAACTCCAAACTGTTTTGCTGCCTGCCGTACTGTCGCATTATTATTAATTATGTAATTTGCGATTTCTATTGTTCGCTCCTCTATATATTGTTTCATTAAAAATACCTTGTATAGTTGTTTATACAAGGTATGCTAAACTTACAGAAGTTATTACCACATTTTTTACTTCCTATTAATATAATTTCTATTCTATGTATTGTAAGAATTGAGGGTACTTTTGCTTATTCTCTCTTATATAATTTCTCTTAAATGCAGCAAACCTAGATTCTTTTCTCAATAAAGCCTTTAACTTCTTCATAGCAAATTTCGATTCCGGATTATCTTGCAATTCTTCTATTGAATCATATAATTTGTTCATCTCCTGATTCAACTCTCTAAATCTCATATCACACTTATATATGCGCATAGCTGTATTTCTCTTGTCAAATACTTCCATTATCAATTCAGCTGTCAAAACAGCTCGAGCATCTTTTTCATCCTTAGCCAAAATCTGCACCATTTCTTCTTTCAATCTAAAAAACATTACTTTCTCCGGATCTATTTTACAACAATCCACTATCCCCGTATCATATTTTTCTTGATTTTTTATTCCGTTACAATGTCCACATGACCAAAAAAGATTATTCCAATCAAATTTTCTATCAGGATATTTATTACCTTTATGTGGTAATAAATGTTCTACTTGTGGATCTTGCAATTTATCCATTTCACAAATATAGCATTTATTATGAAAATCTTTTATCAACCTTTCTACAACATCTTCTTTTTCATAACTTCCAAATGCTTTATTTGCCTCAATTGCTAATGATTTGGGTGCAGGAAAAGATCTTTCTATCTTTACCATTAGATATCCTCCCTATACCTTAACTCAGTTTTTAAACGTTGATATTCTGTTGTAATATTTAACGCCAAATAATCAGGTATTTCATTTAAATACAACTCTAAATCTGCAATTTCTTCTAAATCATCCTCTGTTATGTCATTTTTATTTGCCAATACCTTATATCTTTCATACTTTTCCCTTAACATCTTTGACAACTCATCTGCATTAAAATATCCTTCTACAATTCCACTGTATGGAACATCTGACAACCCATCTTTTACAAGCAATTGTTTCTCTAAATCATATATTATCGAATTTTCGAGACTATTTATTATAAATGGCGAATGCGTTGAAACGATAAATTGAATATTAGGAAAAAACGTTGTTAATAAATCTAACACTTTCCTTTGTAATGTCAAATGCAGATGTGTCTCAATTTCATCTATTAGCACGATTCCTGAAGTAGAGAAATCAAATACTCTCTCTGTGTGCTTTTCCATTCTTATCATAAGATCCACAACAATATCCAAAACCGCAGCATATCCACTTGAAAGAGTATTGAATTCAAACGGTTCTCTTCCATCCATTAAAATATGGAACTTAAAAGTATCCTCGTCAAATACCAACCTTACGGAATCATTTTCAAATATTTCTTTTAATAGATTCTGAAATTTTTCAAACCAAAGTGTAATTTTTTGAGCTTTTTCTTTGTTATTATTTGACGCTGCTAACGCTTGAGTCATTTTCAAATCTAACAAGTATTTAATAAAATCCTTACGCGGAGACTCTGTAATTGTGTAATCTTTCTTCAATGTAACTTTTTCAACATATTTAGGGATTTGTGCTTCAAAAACCCTATCTGCGCGATAATAAGCCACCACAAAATTCCCTTGTTTAAATTCCGGAAGCACATCATTTAGCAAACAGTTCATTTCTAACATCACACCACCTGTTGATGCAGAAATTCTTTTTTCATAATATGATATACGCTCCTTTGTTTCTCTAACTTTTATTTCAGCGTCCTCTTGATTCTCAAAACTTAACAAATTTTTCTTGTCCACTTCTAAATTACGTATCGCCTCCATCGGGTCTTTAGAATTTGTTATAGAATTCAAAAATACTGCTATAGCATCTAACAAACTGGTTTTTCCACTACCATTTTTCCCAGTTATAACTAAATGTTTTCTTTCCATCTTTGATAATTCTATGACTACATTATTCAAATGTCGTACTTTATTTATTTTAATATTTGAAACGAATAATTGCTCCATTTCATTCCTCCGCTCTTATTATGAACTCTTTATATTATAGATTATACCACACTGCATAGAATAATTAAACATATCTTTTCCAACATCTCTAATGCATGTTTCAGAATAAACCACTCTAAACACTACCCCAGTAATTCCATCAACTCATCCTTGGTCATACTTGTTAAGTTCCCGTTTTCACCACTTAATATTTCATCTGCCAAATTTTTCTTCATATCCTGCATTTTTACAATTTTTTCTTCAATACTATTCTTAACAATAAGTTTATAAACTGTTACAACCTTTTTCTGACCAATTCTGTGTGCTCTATCGGTCGCCTGATTCTGAGCCGCCTGATTCCACCATGGGTCATAATGAATAACCATATCTGCTCCTGTAAGATTTAATCCCGTTCCACCTGCTTTTAATGATATTAAGAATACCGGTATATTTCCTTCATTAAATTTCTTTACAAGATTAATTCTTTCTTCTTTTTTTGTTGCTCCTGTTATTTTATAAAACTCTATACCTTCACTCATCAAATCCTTTTCTAACATTGACAACATTGATGTAAATTGTGAAAAGATAAGTATTCTGTGTTCTCCTTCTATTGCTCGTTTGACCAAATCAACGCACATACTTCTCTTTGCCGATTCTCCATCATAATTTTCATATAAAAGTGACGGATCACAACAGATTTCTCTAAGTTTTGTAAGCTCTGCCAATATCTGAAGTTTTTTCTGTAAAAATTCCTCATCACTTTGTCTCGATAATATTTCTCGCATATGTACAACCTGTGCATCATACAAGTGCTGTTGCTTCTCATCAAACACCGTATATTGAATCTCCTCTAATTTTTCAGGAAGTTCCTTTAATACATCATATTTTAAACGACGTATAATAAATGGAGATACCATGCGTTTAAGGCGAAGCATTGCATCTTCATCCTTAACCTTCATTATAGGTGTTTCCAATTCCTTACGAAAGGTTTCATAGCCATATAAAAAACCAGGCATCAAATAGTCAAAAATGCTCCATAATTCACTTAAACGATTTTCTATAGGTGTTCCTGTTAGTGCATATTTTGTTACGCTTTGAATACATTTAACTGTTTTTGCAGCTACAGTTGTATGATTCTTAATATACTGTGCCTCATCAATAATCTGATATAGAAATTTCTTATCTTCATATTCTGCAATATCTCTTTTTAATAAATCGTAAGAAGTGATAAGAACATCATAATCCTCATAATGTTCAATAATATTCTTCCTTTCAACCTGTCCACCGCTTATTACTTCCGTTTTTAATACCGGTGCAAATCGTAAAAATTCTTCTCGCCAATTATATATAAGTGATGCAGGTGCAATAATCAAAGATGTTCCTTCCTTTTTCTCTTCCTTACTATGTAACAATACTGTTATAACCTGTAAAGTTTTACCCAGACCCATATCATCTGCCAAAATACCACCAAAACCATAATTATCTAATGTTTTAAGCCATTTAAATCCTGTTAACTGATATGGTCTTAAAATTTTATTTAATGATGTAGGTGCTTCAAAATCAGAATCCTCCATAGTTTTAAATTCTTTAATGAGATTTTTAAAATGTTTGTCTCTTTCTACATATAAATTTTCTTTTTTCTCAAGAATTTTATCAAGGTATAAAGCACGATATCCCGGTAATTTGATTTTTCCTTTTAATATCTCCTTATCAGTGATATGCAAATTATCAATAACGTTCGATAATATTTCTAAATTCTCATCATCTGTATTTACAAAATTACCATTTGTAAGTCTATGATATTTCTTCTTTCTTCTATAGCTTGCAAGTAAGTCTAACAATTCCTTTTGTGACAAATCATCAGATGAAATGTCAAGCTCCATAATACCACTTTCTAAAGATACTCCTACTGTCACCTTAGTATACTTTCTGATATTTATTCTCTTAACATTATCTGTACATAAAACCTCTCCATATGTCATCAACTCATCAATACCGTTTTCAAGCATTTCACAAACGTTATCGTCACCTTCACAAACAAATACATTCCTTTTATCATCTTCACTCGGACAATACTGTAACACTTTATCCAGTACTATTCTTTCCGAATAGACATCTCTTTTAGAATCTAAACTATAATCGTAAGACCCAATATCCATCAAAGAAAATTCTTCTTCTCCATATACTGCTTTTGCATTACATAAAAGTTCACCTTTTTCTGAATCCAAATAAAACCTAAAACCGGCTTTAGGCGGAAGATAGTTTTCTACAACCTCGCTTGCATTATCTATCACACAAATATTTTCACTAAGAATCGGTAATGTATGATAGTAAAAATCAACCAAAGATTTTCTTCCTATTCTAAATTCAAGCTCTCCACCATATGACCTATTTAATAACGGCATAATAAACTTTGCATTTTCTTCTTCCATTCGATAAAGCCCCGAATCTTCTAACCAATAAAGATATTTTTCACCCTTTATTATTTCAGGTAATTCACAAAATACAGTAATTCCTTTAAATAATTCATTATCATACTCAGAATTTATTACAAGCTTTAAATCCGGATTCTTTTCTTCAAATACGAGTTCTCTTTCTTTTTTCCCATACTCTCTGTATGCAATCGTCTTTTTATTATTTTTAACTATATCAAAGAATTCATCAAGTCTGCTTCCGTATAATAAAATTTTGTTTTTAACAGTATATTCTGCCGGGTAATAATCATTTCTTTCATATCTTAATTCTTCATCAGTAATAATTTTATTAATGAAATCAAAATATGATTTCGATTCCTCACACACTTGATGTTTTCCAAAATCTATTTCTGCTTTAGAACCAAATTTTTGTTTCTCTCCACTTTCTACATTCCAGATAAATGTACTAAGTTCTTTTACTATATATAGCTTCTGTGTTCCTGTTTTAAAGGATACTTCAATACCATATTCTGTAGACTCCATACGTGCTTCTATTTTTAAGTCAAACTCTACTATATTCCCTTTCTTTTGCAAATCACCTTTATGTAGCATTTGATAATCTTCTATTAAATCAAAGGCTTTCATATCCGTTGTATCACCCGGATTATATTTGTCAATGAATCCTTCTAATAAAAGTAAGGTTGCTATCTGATGTTTGCACAATTTCACATTATATCCATAATAAGAGTTATAAAAGAAATTCGTACACCCTATCACTCTACACGAAGTATCTATAATCTCATCTGTGCCAAGTCTCATTTCAATCAAATACGTCTTCTCTTTATCTTCATAATAGCCTTCAACATCCATAACAGGCATAGACTCTCCATAATGGTCACAAGTAAATCCTGTTCTTACAGATTGTAATCTAACACTGTTTTTCTTGACTAAATTCTGAGCTTCTTTAAACTCTTTTGACATTATTTTTACATTTTCAGTTATAGTGGCTAAATCAAAACATGTGTAGTTTTCTGCCCCCGGAACATTTCGACTGATAAATGGAGTTACCTGTAAATTAGGATTCTTGGCAGCCTTTTTTTGAAGTTCTTGCAATTCATATTCTCTTCCTTCTTTTTCTATCTTTACAAATACAGCTGCCATATGTTTACATTTATTTCCCTCGTATGCATACATGCAATCACATGACATTCCAAATTGCCCATTTGCCTTCTTCCAAATAGCTACATTATATGGTAAAGTTCCCATTACTGTTGCAAAATAATCACAATCTACTTTTCTAAAATCTGTAACTTTTCCTTTTTTATAGTACGATTCACCTCTCTGTATTATAGCATCGGTAAAATAATATCTCCAATTCATCTGTTAATTTCTCCGTCCTTCTTATCATTGTATTTTATCAAGCAAATTTTCTTTCCAAAATCAATAATTTTTCCTATATTCAAGTATACAAAGTATTCATTTCCTTCGCAATAGCAAGTCCTAATCCTGTTGATGTCTGACTACGGGATTTATCTACTTTATAAAATCTGTCAAACACCTTATCTGCATTTATCTCTTCTATATTTTCAGCATCATTTTTCACTATAATTTCAACAATTTTTTTATTATCTGAATTTTCCACGATGTGCTTATAATTATTCCCTAAGTGCAGTAATCGGAACAACATAAACACCATCTTCTCTTTGATATGCCGCACTTGACATACCACAAATGACACAAAGCACTTTTGGAGCTTTCCCATTTTCGTCTTTTTCTATATCTTTTTTTATTGATAAAAGATTTTCAGCGGCTACATCTATTTGATTTGCCCCTAGTTTAATTTCAAACGCACACCATTCACCATCCGGCAACTCAATAACCGCATCTATCTCTTTATTTTGATAATCCTGATAATGATACAATGTTGCTCCAAATGAATCTGCATAAATTCTTAAATCCCTCTCACACAAAGCTTCAAACAAAAAGCCTAATGTTTCTAAATCTCCTAACAACATATCCGGTGTAGCCTTTAATAATGCACATGCCAGCGATGGATCTGAAAAATGTCGTTTCTCAGCTTGTTTCACTCGCACTGATGAACGAATTTTTGTAGAAAATGGTTGCTGATTATCTGTAATAAATAATCTGTCAAAAATATCCAGATATGAAGCAATTGTATCAACGTCTATATCTTCATCATCTATTGATTTAACATCATTCTTCAAAGATTTATTTGTAACTGTTGTACTTTCATTTCTTGCAAGTGGGCGAAGCAACAGTTTCATCTTTTTAGTATCCCTTTTTATTCCATCAATTCTATATACATCATCATCAATTACCGCATTTAAATACTCCATCGGTAAAAGTGCTGCTTTTTCAAGTTCCATATCAATATTAGCCGGCCATCCCCCTCTAATGATATATGAAATGATTTTTTTTAGTTCTACTTCTCCTGTCATAGCCTGTTTAAAATTATTATAACATAAGTCTTTCAACGAAATTTTTCCACTTGAATCACCCGATTCATATAATGACATAGGTCGCATTCTTATTTTTGCAATTCTTCCGGCTCCACTATGCAATATCCCTTTATGATTTTGCGTAGCAGAACCTGTCATAATATACTTTCCTTTTTTATTATCTTTATCAACCTCAAATCTAATTGCGTCCCATAACTGCGGAACTTCTTGCCACTCATCTATCAAACGAGGTTGTGTACCTTCTAATATAAGTAAAGGACTCAATTCAGCTAATCTTCTGTTTTGAAAATTTCCTTCAGGACTTCCAATATATATTTCACTATTACTGTGAAAAGAAGATGTCCAAGTTTTTCCACACCATTTCGGACCTTCAATACAAATTGCTCCAAAAGCTGATAAATAATCTTTAATTTTGCTGTCTACAATACGAAAACGATATTCTGATTTATCCATTCCAACCATCCTTTCAATTAGTTATATAATAACTCATTCCGTATGATTTTACAATCATATTCCGTATGATTTTAATTTTCTATTCCGTATGATTTTGATTTTCCATTCCGTATAATTTAATTATTCCAGTCCGTATAATTCAAGTCTTTTATTCCGTGTGAATTTATTTTCTTATTCCGTATTATTTATATTATAATTCATTTTATATTGGATTATTCAGATATTAATCACCCAATAATCGTCCACACATATATCTATTAACATTTTTTTCCACAAAAATCCCCCTTGGAAACTGTAGTTCAAACTCACTTGAACATACCATTTCCAAGGGGGGTATCGTATATTTTTATTATTCATCAAATAATGCGAATCAACTATTCTAAACCTTTATCTCTGATATTTCATCAAGTTCTGTCATAAGCTCTTTAGCTGTAATGCTTAAAACATCTTCAAACACCTTAAGTTGCTCATCATCAAATCTATCTTTCATTCTGTTAACAACATTAGTTACATATGATGAACTTATATTATAATAATTTAAATACTTTTCAGTAACTTCTAAGTGATATTCTCTCTTATCACTTTCTGACTGTACCTTTCTCAAATAACCTTTTTTGATGAGTGAATTAACCTTATATGCAGCATTAGGTGATGAAATCTGTATAAACTGTGCAAACTCACTCACTGTTGGATTATTCATTGCATATATTATCTCTATACAAAATGTCTCTACTGTAGTAAGAGATGTTTCTCTATTCTGAATTTTTTCAAATAACGATTTATAAAAATGAAGTTTAAACTTCATATATACCTCACTAAAAGACTTTTCTAACATTTTCAATCCCTACCATTTCATTTCTTTAATATTTATTAATATTATTCTTTCTAGTATAACAACAGTTAATCAAAAATGTCAACCACTCAATATTTTTTTATGATATAGCAAAAGATATTTCTGCACTGACTGCAACTTCACCATTTACAGTTGCCACTGCATTACCAATTCCAACAGGACCTTTTCTGCTTATAATCTCACATGATAATTCAAGTACATCACCAGGTACAACCTGTTTACGAAATCTTGCTTTCTTAATTCCTCCAAAGAATGCAATCTTTCCTTTATTCTCTTCTTCTACTAAAATGGCAACTGCCCCTGTCTGAGCAAGAGCTTCAATAATAAGCACGCCCGGCATAACATGCTTTTTCGGAAAATGTCCCAAAAACTGCATCTCATTAGCACTCACACACTTAATACCTTTAGCCCACTTACCAGCTTCAAAATCCACAATCTTATCCACCATCAAAAATGGATACCTGTGTGGTAAAATTTCCTGTATCTGATTAGAATTCAATTCCATAACTTTTATCCTACTTTCCTAACATTTTTATATTTACTACTTTTCGTTTCTATTGCCTCATGAAATATTTTGATTATGTATTATATACAGAAATCAGACAAATTAACAACTCAACCTACAGGTGCTTATGCTCCCGTCACTACTTAGGCGCTGTATTTTAGCGCCTTATGTAGTGCTACGAGGAGCATGCAGTGCAAACGTGCCTGTGTTGAGTTGTTAATTTTGTTTGATTTTTATTATCTATTAATCAAAATATTTTTTGAAAATCACACTTGCATTATGTCCACCAAATCCAAGTGAATTTGACATTGCATACTTAATCTCTTTTTCTCTTCCAACATTTGCAACTATATCCAAATCACAGTTTTCATCTGCTTCTTTATAATTAATTGTTGCAGGAACAAATCCATCTTTAACAGCCATCGCTGTAATAATACCTTCAACTGCTCCACTTGCACCTAACAAATGTCCTGTCATTGATTTTGTAGAACTCATCATAAGATTACCTGCATTCTCACCAAAAGCCTTCTTAACTGCCATTGTCTCACACTTATCATTCATAGGTGTAGAAGTTCCATGAGCATTGATATACTCAACTTCCTTAGCTGTAATGCCTGCATCTTTCATAGCTTTTTGCATACATTTAGCTGCTCCGCTTCCATCTTCTGATGGTGCTGTGATATGATAAGCGTCACAGTTTGCACCATAACCTACTACTTCTGCATAAATTTTAGCATTTCTGTTAAGAGCATGTTCTAACTCTTCCAATACAAGAATTCCTGCACCTTCGCCCATTACAAATCCACTTCTTTCTTTGTCAAACGGAATTGATGCACGATTTGGGTCCTCAACTTGAGCTAATGCTTTGAGTGAAGTAAATCCACCGATACCAAATTCTGTTATACAGCTTTCACTACCACCACATAACATTACATCTGAATATCCGTCTCTGATATGTCTGAATGCATCACCAATCGCATTTGTACCACCTGCACACGCTGTTACCACCGAGCTGCACATTCCATGTATTCCATGTTCAATAGCAATTCTTCCTGCTGCCATATTAACAATAGCTGAAGGTATAAAGTAAGGCGAAATTCTGTCAAATCCTTTATGTTCACCTCTTGTATGCTCTTCCTCAATAGTTCCAAGACCGCCAATACCACTTGCAACAATTACTCCACAGTCTTCTGATTCATTAGAAAAATCTATCTTAGAATCTTTTACTGCTTCATCAGCTGCAATAAGAGCAAGTGCTACGAATCTATCCATTTTTCTTAATTCTTTTTTATCAATATGCTCTTCAAGATTAAGATTTTTAACTTCGCCTGCTACCTTAACCTTTCTATCTGTTGTATCATAATGTGTTATGTAATCAATACCACATTTTCCTTCTTTTACACTTCTCCATGTCTCTTCTACGTTATTTCCAATAGGAGTTACTGCTCCCATTCCTGTAATTACAACTCTTCTCATACTAATCTCCATTTCTATCAAAACAAATTTATTTCCGAAGACAATACAATTAACAATATTTGTACTCCGTTTCAAATTCACATACGAATTCTCAACACTTAATCGTTATTTTTTATATCATACCACCATCAACACATATAACCTGGCCTGTTACATAAGCTGATTCCTTCATAGCAAAAAATGCCACTGTGTTCGCTACTTCCTCAGGTTTTCCAGTCCTTTTTGCAGGTATTTGATTAAGCATTGCTTCCTTAACTTTTTCATTTAAAACATCTGTCATATCAGTTTCTATCATTCCCGGTGCCACTGCATTTACAGTAATATTTCTTGATGCAAGCTCTTTGGCTGCCGACTTTGTAAGTCCGATAATTCCTGCTTTCGAAGCACTGTAATTTGCCTGTCCTGCATTACCGCTTACCCCAACAACACTGCTTATATTAATAATTCTTCCATACCTCTGTTTCATCATCATCTTTGTTACAAGCTTCATACAGTTAAATGCACCTTTTAAATTAACACTTATAACATCATCAAAATCCTGCTCACTCATAGCCATAATGAGTTTATCTTTTGTTATACCTGCATTATTTACTAATATATCAACTTTTCCAAATTCTTTTACAGCTTCATCAATCATTACCTGGCACTCATCTAATTTAGCCACATTAGCCTTCACCGCAATTGCTTTTACTCCTGCCTCTTCGCAAATCTTAACAGTTTCATCTGCTAACGCCTGATTTCCGGAATAATTTACAACAACATCCGCACCTCTTTTTGCAAGTTCTAGCGCAATAGCTCTACCAATTCCACGACTTGCACCGGTAACCACTGCAACCTGTCCACTTAATCCTTCCATATCTTATATCCTTTCCAAAACCTGTTCTAAGCCACTTAAATCTTCAATTACATATGTATTAATTGAAGGCGCTGTCTTTTTCACAAATCCACTTAACGCTTTACCCGGTCCGATTTCGATAATTGTATCTACACCGTTTTTTTCAAGCAACTCTATTGTATTTTCCATATAGATACTGCTCTGTACCTGTTTTTCAAGTAATTCTTTAATATTTTCATCTGATTGTAATTCATTAGCTGTAGTATTAAAGATTACAGGCACTTTCATCTCGCCAAAATTAATATTTTCAAAATATTCTTTAAGTTTATCGCCTGCCGGTTTCATAAATTTTGTATGGAAAGGTCCACTAACCTTTAACGCAATACATCTCTTAGCACCTGCCTCTTTAGCCTTAACTTCTGCCTCCTCTACAGCACTTATATCGCCACAGATTACATACTGACCTTTGCAGTTAAAGTTAGAAACTGTTACATATTTTTCATCTGATGAACCTGTAACCTCTTTACAAATTTCATCTAATACCTGACTTTCAAGACCCATTACAGCACTCATTTTACAATTTATTCCTTCTGCTGCCTCTTCCATCGCTTTTCCTCTAAAAGAAACCAAATCAAGTAACTGTTGTGAACCGAAAACACCTGATGCATGGAGTGCACTATATTCTCCGAGACTAAGTCCTGCCACATAATCCGGCACAATTCCTTTTTCATTTAACACCCCAATAACACCTGCCGCAAAAGCCGCCATACAAGGCTGTGTATATCTCGTCTGCGACAACTGCTCCATTGGACCTTCAAACATTAATTTCTTTATATCAAAATCCGCTTTAAGAGAATCGATTATATTTCTGAACGTTTCATTGTTATCATATAAATCTTTTCCCATTCCAACTTTCTGACTTCCCTGTCCTGCAAATAAAAATGCTAATTTCAAGAGTTTTCCCTCCATTCAATTTCTATTTCTTTCATAAGTTCTTCTACTGACACTATTTTATCTATTCTTGGGGCATTTGCTCCACAAAAGAACAAGCCGTCTTCTTTATTTCCTTTTACCGCTTCTATTAATGCTCTGCTTATACAATACGGTGTAAGATTTCCATGAGGACATGCTGTAAGACATTGATTACATCTGTCCGGTGTAAACTTTTCACCTGCATTTAGCCTTTTAATTAATGGTGTGAGCAATGCTCTTCCGGGCATTCCAACCGGACTTTTTACTATAGTGATATCTTCTTCCTTTGCTTCTACCACCATATTTTTGTATTCTAACGAAGCATCACATTCCTCTGTAGCTATAAATCTTGTGGCAATCTGTACTCCACTTGCACCCAGCTTAGTAAATTTTGCCATATCTTTTCCATCGAAGACTCCTCCTGCTACAAATACGGGAATTTTTCTACCATATTTCTGCTCGTATGGTTCAATCGCTGTTAATACTTCCGGTAAAATCTGTTCAAGTGCAGGAGCAGTTCCATCAATTATCTCTTCTTTTTTAAAACCTAAATGTCCACCTGCTTTTGAGCCTTCTATAATCATAAAGTCCGGCACAACATTACACTTTGTATCCCACCTTTTACAAATGAGTGCTGCCGCCTTTGCACTTGATACAATAGGTGCCGCTGCTGTAGCAGTTCCTTTTGTAAGATTAGGAAGTGTAAGCGGAAGTCCTGCACCTGATATTACCGCATCTATCCCTGATTCTATGGCAGCCTTTATAGTTTCTTCATAATGACTTACTGCTACCATTGCATTTATTGCCACCATTCCTTTTCCTTTAGCAATATTAAAAGCTCTTTTTATTTCATCTTTTAATGCTCGTATATTTGCTTCAAAAGGATTTTTCATAAAATCTTTTTCTCTATATCCTGCATTTACAGTACTTATAACACCCATTCCACCACATGCAGCTACATTACCTGCAAGATTTCCAAGTGATACTCCTACTCCCATTCCGCCTTGAATAATTGGAATATTTAAGGTCTTATTTAAGATTTCAACCATAATTTAAGATTATCTCCTTCCATTGTTTTAAAAGCACCTTCATAAAGTTCTTCGAAAATCTTCGCAATCGGTTTAATCTCTTTAATCTGTCCTGCTACCTGTCCTGCCATTAATGAACCTGTAGCTGTATCTCCATCAAATACTGCTCTTCTAAGAGAACCTAATGTAAACTTTTCAAGTTCCATCTTATCTGCGCCCTCTTTTTCTCTACGCACATATTCTCTGGCCATCTGATTTTTAAGTATTCTTACAGGTGTTCCACCAATTCTTCCTGTTACGATTGTGTCATTGTCTTTAGCTTTAATAACTGCCTGCTTGTAGTTATCATGAATTGGACACTCCTCACTAGCAAGTAAACATGTTCCAAGCTGTATTCCACTTGCTCCAAGTGCAAATGCTGCAAGCAACTGTCTTCCGTCTGCAATACCACCTGCTGCAATTACAGGAATATTTAAGTTATCTACCATCTGTGGAACTATCGACATTGTTGTCATTTCACCGATATGTCCACCGCTTTCAGTACCTTCGGCAATAATATAATCTGCTCCTGCTTTCTCGAGCTTCTTTGCAATAAGTACACTTGACATAACAGGCATAACTACTGTCCCATTTTCCTTCCACTTATCAATATATTTAGAAGGATTTCCTGCACCGGTTGTTATAACTGTTATTTTTTCTCTATACACAAGTTCTGCCATCTCAGGTGCCTCCGGGTTCATAAGCATAATGTTTACACCGAAAGGCTTATCAGTAAGTTGTCTGCATTTATGAATATTTTCCTCTAACATCGCAACATTCATTCCACCGGCACCAATAAGACCAAGTCCGCCGGCATTTGAAACTGCTGCTGCAAATTCTCCTGTTGCTATATTAGCCATTCCACCTTGAATAAATGGATATTTTATACCTAACTTTTTATCTATTCTCATAATTTATCCTTTCCTACAGTTTATTTTTAACGGTTCAGAGCTAAGCAGATTTGGATAACTTAGGAAACACGTAGTGTTTTCACGCTTGGCTCTGAGTTGTTACTTTTTACTATACCTCTAACAACACACCACCCCATGTAAATCCTGCACCGAAACCTACGCATAATACTTTAGCTCTTGCTTTTAACAAACCTTTTTCATTCATTTCATCTAAAACGATTGGAATACTTGCCGCTGATGTATTACCATAATTATAAATGTTTATGTATAACTTTTCTTCCGGAATATCTAAGAATTTCTGAACACTTCTTATTATTCTTTCATTTGCCTGATGGCAAACAACATAATCTATATCATTTACTGTTAAGTCAGCTTCCTCTAAAACCTGCTTTGCCACTTTTGTAATATTTTGCACCGCAAATTTGAACACTTTTTTTCCATCCATATATACATATGGTTTGTCTGAGCCATGCCCTTCACAACCAAGTGCCTCTACATTTCCTTCGCTACCTAATATTCCAACAAATTTCTTGTTGTCATTTTTCTTAATTATAGCTGCTCCTGCACCGTCACCAAATAATACACAAGTATTTCTGTCTGTCATATCAAGTCTGGTGGATATCTGTTCACTACCAATGACTAATGCATAAGGCTTATCTTGTCCTTCAATTAGCGAAGCTGCAACCTTTAATCCATACAAGAAACCTGAACAAGCCGCATTTATATCAAATGCTACTATCCCGGAAGGTAGTCCCAATTTTTCTTGTAATACACAAGATACAGATGGTGTCTGGTAATCCGGTGTAAATGTCGCAACAATTAAAAGACCGATTTCTTCCTTAGCTATTCCTGCTTTTTCAATAGCTTTACTTGCTGCCTCATACGCAAGATTCCAGTTTTTTTCTTCCTTACAGAAATTTCTTTGCCTAATCCCTGTCCTTGATGTAATCCATTCGTCATTCGTATCTACTATTTTACTTAAATCATCATTTGTTATAATGTTTCCCGGTATCGCTCGTCCCGTAGAAACTAAATCTATACCTATCATAGAGGTTACCTCGCTTCTTTTCTTACCATGCCATGTATGCTATCCATTTTCCTAAACTTATGATATCTTGATTTAGCTATAGCATCACTTGTCATTTTCCCATATTTTTTTAATTCTTTACAAAGAATTTTATCTAATTCATCATACACTTCAAATGGATTAGCCTGCATTCCGCCTTCCGGCTCTGAAACAATCTCATCTATTAATTCATAATTTTTCAAATCTCTCGCTGTTATCTTCATCAAATCACAAGCCTTTGCACTCTTACTTGAATCTTTCCATAAGATTGATGCAAATCCTTCCGGTGAAAGTATTGAATATACCGCATTTTCAAGCATTATAATACTATTTGCAACAGATATTGCAAGAGCACCACCACTACTTCCTTCTCCCGTAATAACTGTAATAACAGGTACTTTTAATGTACTCATCTTAGCAATCGAATCCGCTATCGCTATTGCCTGACCGTTTTCTTCTGCCTTTATTCCCGGATATGCCCCCGGTGTATCAACAAATGTAATAATTGGTCTACCAAATTTCTCAGCTTGTTTCATAAGTCTTAAGGCCTTACGATATCCTTCAGGTCCCGGCATCCCAAAATTACATGCCATATTTTCTTCAAGAGTCTTTCCTTTTCTATGACCAATAACTGTCACAGGAATATTATGAAATAATGCAATACCACCAAGAATTGCATTATCCTCTTTTCCAAGTCTGTCGCCCTTTAATTCTACAAATTCATCAAATAATGCTGTTATAAAGTCAATTACCTTAGGTCTTTTTGTATCTCTTGCCAAATGAACTCTATCATATGCTGTTAACTCTTTTTTTCCTTCTGTATTAGTGATAATACTATTATCATTCACATTATTTTCCATAACTTCGCTCAACCTAATTACCTCCTATTTAATTTTTTTGTGTACATATAATAATTTTCCTATAACTTCTTTTAACTCACTTCTATGTACAACCTTGTCTACAAAACCATGTTCTTCCTGAAATTCTGATTTCTGAAATCCTTCCGGTAACTTTTCATTAATAGTCTGCTCTATTACTCTAGGTCCTGCAAATCCTATAAGTGCATCAGGCTCAGCCAAAATAACATCACCAAGCATTGCAAAGCTCGCACTTACACCACCTGTAGTCGGATTAGTAAGAACTGATATATAAAAGCCTCCATTTTCTGAAAACTTTTCAATTGCAGCACTCGTCTTAGCCATCTGCATAAGCGAGAATAAACCTTCCTGCATTCTTGCTCCACCGCTCGCTGAAACTATTACTAACGGAAGGGTATTTTTCATAGCATACTCAACTGCTAGTGTAAGTTTTTCTCCTACAACAGTTCCCATGCTTCCCATCATAAATGTAGAGTCCAAAACAACTATCTCAGCTCTTTGTCCGTTTATATTACCTTCACCTGTTATAATTGCATCTCTTTTTCCTGTTGTTTCCTTTAATTCTTTAAGTTTTGTTCTATAGCCTGGAAATTTAAGCGGATTACCCGAAATCATATTTGCATTTTGTTCTTTAAATGTCCCCTTATCCGCAAGCTGTCTTACTCTGTCTCTGGCTGACACTGTAAGATGCTTTCCACAATTCGGACAAATAAATAACTTTGCTTTAAGAAGTGCTTTGCTATATTCATTTTTACATCCGGAACAAGTCATCTCACCAAGTTCTTCTGTTTTCTTAACACTAAATGTCTCTTCTTTTATATTTTTAACTGAAAAATATTCTTTTTTCTTTACTCCAAACAAAGTACCCATGGTATCATTTTCACCCTTTCTTAAACAATATTTTTTATAGTTTTATTACCTCTATATAAACATTTTTGTTTAATCTCTTTAAAAACCAAAAATGTATTTTTCAACTTTTATTAACTAATTTTTTAAATAAATATTTTTAAATACTCTAACCTTATCTCTTAAAATCAGAAGCTATTTCAGACACCTTTATTTGTCTAAAATAGCCTTCCTAAATTTCATCTTATCTTATCAATTATTTTGTATTCTCATCAATATATGTAACAATATCATTAACAGTTACGAACTTTGCAAGATCTTCATCAGCAATTGTAATATCAAATGCTTCTTCTAATGCCATACTAAGTTCTGCAGCATCTAATGAATCCGCTCCAATGTCATCCATCAAACTAGCTTCCATTGTAATCTTATCTTCTCCACAACTAAGAGTTTCCATAATAATTTCTTTAACTTTATCAAATGTCATTGTTTTACCCATGCATTCACTAAAAAGTGATACTACCTCTTAACAGGTCGTGTAGGTAGTTGCATAATCCTTTCTTTATAAAATTAATGATGCTATAATCAACCTGTCGAAATTTAAATTAATTTAGTTAAATATTTTTAGATAAATTAATTGAGCTTATTTTATATTATACATGTAATGTTGTCAAGAAAAATTTTTATTAAATACAAACATTACTTCGCTTGCACGGTTTTTGCCATAAAAAAACTACAGGTACTTTCACCTGTAGTTTTCCATCGTTCATTTATTGTTCTAAAGCTTCCATATCTTTTATATGGTCTTTAATCTTTTTATTCAATATAACAAAGCTCACTAAATCTGTGATTCCGCTAATCATCAATATTACTCCAAGAACTCTTAACACCAATCCGCTTACTCCAAATGGATTGATTATTGCGAAGGCTCCTGCCAAAATTACAACTATTGCCATAATAATCATCCATAAGCTTTTATCTTTATTGATTCTTCTGGCATCAAGGGCCGTCTGAAGCTTTGTAAGTCCATTTATAAAAATCAGAACTCCTATAACAGTTGGTATAACAGATACAATTAGTCTGTAAAGAATAAAAAACAAAATTCCAATTATCGTTAAAGCAATACCTATCACAAGCTTATTCTTCTTTATATTATCTTTATAATCAGATACTAAATATATTATTATAAATACCACACCTGCACATAATATAATAGAACCAATTGTATAGCATATTGTCCTTGTTACTCCTAACGGATTTATTGCAAGCACTAATCCCAAAAGTATAAATAATATAGCAATTAAAACTGATTGTAACTTTATACCTTTTAATTCTTTTAATTCATCAATTTCTTCTTTTCTCTTTTTTGCTTTACTTTTAAAAAACATCAAATCACCCTTTCATATGGTGCACACATTAATGAAATAATCATTTAACACTTTAACAACAATTACTCAATAACCTTAATCCATCCTTTTGGTGCTTCAATTCTTCCCATCTGGATTCCTGTTAATGTGTCATATAACTTCTTAGTTACTTCACCCATTTCATCCATTCCACTTGGAAGACAGATTTCCTTACCATGGTCAACAATCTTTCCAACAGGAGATATAACTGCTGCTGTTCCACATAATCCACATTCAGCAAAATTCTCTAACTCATCAAGATATACTTCTCTTTCTTCTACTTCCATTCCTAAGTATTCTTTAGCAACATATACTAATGAACGTCTTGTTATAGAAGGAAGTATACTATCAGACTTAGGTGTAACAAGCTTATTATCCTTTGTTATAAAGATAAAGTTAGCTCCACCTGTCTCTTCAACCTTAGTTCTTGTCTTAGGATCCAAATACATATTCTCAGCATATCCTTCTTCGTGAGCTGTAACAATTGCATGTAAGCTCATTGCATAGTTAAGTCCTGCCTTAATATTACCTGTTCCGTTTGGAGCAGCTCTGTCAAAATCACTAACCTTAATAACTATAGGCTTTGCACCGCCCTTAAAGTATGGTCCAACAGGTGTAGTGAAAATTCTGAACTGATACTCATCAGCAGGCTTTACACCAATTACAGGTGAACTACCAAACATATATGGTCTGATATAAAGTGTTGCTCCTGAACCATATGGTGGTACATAAGCCGCATTAGCCTTTACAGTCTCAACTACTGCATCAATAAACTTCTCCTTCGGGAATACAGGCATCTCTAATCTCTTAGCAGAATCAATCATTCTGTCAGCATTCAAATCAGGTCTGAAACATACAATCTTTCCATCTTCTGTTGTATATGCCTTAAGTCCTTCGAAACAAGTCTGAGCATACTGTAAAACACCTGCACATTCACTGATAACAATATTAGAGTCTTCTGTTAAAACTCCATCGTCCCATTTACCATCTTTGAAATTAGACACATATCTCATGTCTGTCTTCATATATCCAAATCCAAGATTTGACCAATCAATATTTTTCTTTTCCATAATAATCAACTTCCTTTCACATATGATTTATTTTGACATATTATTATAACAAATAAACCGAATACATAAAGTTTACTCTTGCTTTTTCATACTGTCAAGAAAATTATGCAATTCTTCAACTGTATTAATTATTCTAAAAGGATTGCAATCTACAAGTTCCTGTATTTCTCCATATCCATAGCCAATTAAAATACAAGGAATACCACATTCACTCGCACCAAAATAATCAAATTTTCTATCACCAACCATAACCGCTTTGTTAGGTATAAAGTCATCTAACTTTGAAATTGCATATCTTATTACATCTGCTTTTTCAACCCGACTTCCATCCATTGTGCTTCCTGCTACCACATCAAAATATTTCAGTATATCAAAATGCTCAAGAATCTGTGTTGCATATCCTTCCGGCTTAGAAGTTGCAAGCACTACCCTAACACCACTTTCATGCAAATCCCTTACAAGTTCTTTAATTCCATCATATAAATAACATTCAAAAATACCTCTATCCTTATAATACACTCTATATTCATCCACAGCCTCTAAAGCCTGTTCATGAGAAAAACCATAAAACTTCTCATAAGACTGGCTAAGAGGTGGTCCAATAAACGGACATAACGAATCTAAATCAGTAACCTCAATTCCAAACTTGCGAAGTGAAAACTGAATTGACTTGGTAATTCCTTCCTTCGGGTCAGTCACAGTTCCATCCAAATCAAAAAAAACATACCTTAAATCTTCCATATTATATAAAAACCTCCTAATTACGCACAACTTTTATTTTAGATTAAAAATTTTTTATTAGCATACTATTAAGCGATGCCTTTTACAAAACAAACCGCAGGTGCTATGAGGCGGTCAGTACTTAGGTGGCGTATTTTGCCACCTTATGTACTGCTACCAGCCGAATGCAGCGAAAGCGTGCCTGCATTGTTTTTGCAAAAGGCATCGCTTATTAACTCATAAAAAAATCCATACTTAAACCAAAAGGCTGTACACAAACCTTTTGATTTGCATCACAGCCTTTATAATCTTAATATTCTTTAGCTTCTTCTTCTCCGTTTAATACTCTAAGTCCACCTTGTACAAGTGCGAGAAGTTCATCTTCACCGGCATATACTGTAAATGGTGCAATCCATTCACAAGCTGCTTTTAATTCATCAATAACCCATGCATTATAAGCAATTCCGCCTGTTACAATGATTCTATCAACTTTTCCTTTAAGCACTGAGGCCATAGAACCCATATCTTTGCTTACCTGTAAAATAAATGCATCCCTAACAAGTTTTGCATGTTCATCATCTTCTGCCATCTTAATAACATCTCTCATATCATTTGTATTAAGATAAGCATTAAAGCCACCGTTACCAACAAGCTTTTTGTAAACTTCAGCCTCTGTATATTCACCCGAGAAGCACATCTTAATTAATCCACCTACAGGAACTCCTCCTGCACGTTCAGGAGAAAATGCACCATCACCGTCAAGAGCATTAAATACATCTACAATTCTTCCATTCTTATGAGCACCAACTGATACACCACCACCCATATGAACAACAATTAAATTAAGGTCTTCATAATTCTTTCCTGCTTCTTTAGCATATCTCTTTGCTACTGCTTTCTGATTAAGAGCATGGAATACACTAACTCGTGGAATCTCAGGAACACCTGATAATCTTGCTTCCGGCATAAGCTCGTCAACTACAACAGGGTCAACTATATATGAAGGAACACCAATCTCATCACCGATTTCTCTTGCAAGAATACCTCCTAAATTAGAAGCATGCTGTCCCTGCTTACCAATCTTTAAATCTTCTAATAATTCATCGCTAACTGCATATGTTCCACCAGGAATTGGTTTTAACATTCCACCACGACCAACTACCATATTAAGTGACTTAATATCAAAATCCTTTTCTTTTAAAAGATTAACAATAATATCTTTTCTGAAAGACTTCTGGTCAACAATTGAAGCATACTGACTGATTTCTTCTGTTGAATGTCTAAGGGTTTCTTCAAATAATAATGTTTCATCCTCAAACACACCAATCTTTGTTGATGTAGAACCCGGATTAATAATCAAACTTTTTACTGACATAAAATTTCCTCCAATTCTTAAGCGTTTACGCGCTACACATTTTTCTCCAATTCTAAGTAATTTATTACAGCATTAGTTATTTCTCATAGCCTCTGCAACTACTGAACCAAGAGCTATTGAATTAACCTTTGTTTCAAAATCATCTGAACGTGAAGTTAAGATAACAGGAGCTTTTGTACCTGTGATAATGTTACCATTCTTAACTTTAGCTGTATGAACTAATGTCTTGTATACAAGATTTCCTGCGTGAATATCAGGGAATAATAAAACATCAGCATCTCCAACAATCTTTCTTCCCTCTGCACCCTTATGAGCTGCTGCTTCAGGACAGATTGCAAGGTCCATTGAAAGAGGTCCGTCAACGATACATCCCGGAATCTTTCCTTCTTCACACATCTTTGTAAGTTCTGCTGCATCAACTGTTGCAGGCATCTTAGGATTAACAACTTCTACTGCTGCTAATGGTGCAACCTTTGGCATATCAATTCCGCAAGCATTACAGATTTCAACTGTGTTAGCTATAATATTAACCTTATCCTCTAATGTAGGATATGTCATAAATGCAACGTCTGTAAGGAATAATAACTTTTCAACACCTTCAATCTCGAATACACATACGTGAGATAATGGTCTGTTATTTCTAAGACCAACTTCTTTATCAAGCACACTCTTTAAGAAAGACTTTGTATCAATGAGTCCTTTCATATACATATCAGCTTTTCCGTTATGTACAAGCTCTACTGCCTTAAGTGCTGCAGTATAATCATCTTTTTCATCAATAATTTCATAACCTGTTAAATCCATATCGATACTTTTAGCTAATTCTCTGATTTTGTCTTCATCACCAACTAAAATTGCATTAGCGATATTTCTTTCTTTTGCAGCCTTAACTGCCTCAAGTACAGGTGTATCCTGTGCAACCGCTACAGATACTGTTTTCATTGAACAACTGTTTACTTTTGAAATTAATTCTTCAAATCCTTTTGCCATTGTAAGCACCTCTTTTTATATATTTTGTAACCGTTCAGAGTCAGGGAGATTTGAATAGCTTGACTCTAAATAGTTATTTTTTTGTAAATTTTTTCAAACAAATTTATACTAGCACTAATCAATTAAAAATGCAACGCTCAAATCCGTTAGTTTTGAGTATTTTTCTTAATACAATTTTATTTGTAAATTTTTTGTAAGAATTTTTCTAAAAGTATATACTTTTATTCAAATAACTTTTAAAATGAATGAAGAGATATTCATATCAAAATACCTTTTAATATTGAAAAAAAACAAACAAGGTAATCGGAGGCAAATGATTAAATATGAAAAAAATACTAATAATTGAAGATGATATTAATATTGCTAAAATGATAAAAAGAGCTGTTGAGATGAAGAAATATACAGCACATATAGAGTATTCAGGTAATAAAGGTCTTGAACTAATTAACAGCAACGAATTTGACCTTATATTACTTGATGTAATGTTACCGGAACTTGATGGTTTTAAAATAATTTCGAAAAGGACTTCAAAGACACCTATTATTTTTATTACCGCAAAACAGGATGTCGCAGATAAAATAAAAGGTCTGAAATTAGGCGCTGATGATTACATAGTAAAGCCTTTTGAAATTATGGAATTACTCGCAAGAATTGAAGTCGTATTACGACGTTATAATAATTTAGAAGAAATACTAACATATGAAAATATTTACGTAAATACCAATGAACATGTTTGCAAATATAATAATAATGACTGTTACCTTACACCAAAAGAGTTTGATTTACTTGTTTTTTTCTTAAATCATCCTGATGTAATAATAACCAGAAAACAGCTGTTATCTTCGGTATGGGGTTTTAATTTCGAAGGCGAAACAAGAACTGTTGATACACACATACAACAACTCAGAAAAAAGTTAGATTTAAAAGATAAACTGGTTACTGTTCCTAAATACGGTTACCGTCTTAATATGTCCGTTCATAACGAGGAGTGAATTAATAAAAAATGAAATTATGGCAAAAAATATTCTTATGGACACTGTTAATAGTGATGATTTCAGTAAGTTCAACAGGTATCTTACTTTTGAAAAATGATTTTAATATGTCTATAAAAAATCAAACTGAAAATACAATTTCAACACACCATTATATGGCATCCATAATAAGTAATAAAGTCCTTACAAAACGTTTGCAAAACAACTTGGTACTTTTATCAACAGATGAAATTACAATTGTTTTAGACGAATTACTAAGAAATGCTACGAGCGACTCTAATATCGTTGCATTAATAGATGACGAAAACGAAATTATTTACAATAATTTTCCATTAACCATAAGCAAGGAATTTTTTAATAGCATCAAAATAAATAATCGTACCTGCAATCAGATAGTAACTCAGGATGACAGACATAGATTATTAGTTGCCTCTCCTCTAACGATTGAAAATCAAAAATATACCTTTGTTACCTCTACTGATATAACAAATATTTACAACGGCTATCAAAATCAATTTGAACATATCAAAAAAATGTGTATTTTTCTTTCAGTTGGCGGCGCTTTACTTTTAGTAATTGTATTAAAACTTTTATTAAAACCACTTTCAAAATTAAATAATACAACAAGAGCGATTGCAAACGGAGAGTATCACGAAAGAATTAATATAAATTCCTATGATGAGCTTGGAGAATTAGCAAAAAATATGAACACTATGGCAGATTCCGTTGAAAAGAACATTATCCTATTAGAAGAAACTGCTAAAAACCGTTCCTTATTTATAAATAATTTCACTCATGAAATGAAGACCCCCTTAACTTCAATTCTGGGTTTTTCAGATATGATGAGAATAGACTGGAATTTATCTTCTGAAGAAATAGTTGAATATAGTAATATTATTTTCAATGAAGCCGACAGATTAAAACAGCTTTCAAGCAAATTAATGGAACTAATAACTATTGGTGAAACAGCAATTGAACTAAAAAAAACAAAAGCCAGTGACTTTTTTGACACTTTATTACAATCACTAACTTCAATTGCCGGAAACCACAATATTAACTTTCAATCAAATATTGAAAACGCATACATTTATATTGATAAAGAACTGTTTGCTTCACTTATCTATAATGTTATTGATAATGCATTTAAAGCTTCGCCTAATAATTCTACAGTATTATTAGAAGCAAAATTTCAAAAAAAAGAAAAGTTCTATATAATAAAAATTAAGGATGAAGGTATCGGAATCCCCGAAGATGAATTATCAAAAATCACTGAACCATTTTATATGATAGATAAAGCACGCACAAGAAAAGCAGGCGGTGCCGGACTTGGACTTGCCCTTTGTAAAAATATTGCTAACATTCATAACTGTGAATTTAAAATTGACAGTGTATTAAATAAAGGAACTACCGTCACAATAATATTAAAAGGAGAAAAACTAAAAGATGAAAATATTAACAGATAAATTTTTCGTTAAAAAGTCTGATATAAAATATCATTCTAAAAATTTGTATTTTACTTTTACTACATTTTTATATTCATTTATAATCATCTTTATAGGCTATAATATCCTTGATATTACCGGTAATTACTTTTTTTTAGACTCTAACAAAATATCATTTTCAAACAAATCAGATAATAATTCATATATATTTTTTGCACAAACAAACAATGATATAGCCTTATTTCCGTGGAACTATTACAAAGAAAGTCTGCCTTTGTCAAAAGAATTTTCAAGCGAAGAAAATCCTGAACAGCTATCGCTTAATTATAATCATATATTAACTATCCATGATTCCATAGATAAGACTTTTAATGACATAGTTTCACCGGAATTATCTGTATATCTTCATAATAATAATGACACATTATACAGTATAGTTGATTTTGATTATATTTTTGACAAACTTTTAACATATACGGATTCTGATGGTGAGCAGTACTTTTTTTATTCAGAAAATAAATCTATACAAAACGAAACTTACAATATTTCATTTTCTTTTGGAAGAAACCTTAAACTATACTCCTTTAAATTCACAAAGGTTCATTCAGATATCGATATAACTACCGACGCCATTTCAAACGGCTATACTTTTTTAGACCAGCTCATAACAAATGGCAATGTAGGGCAAGCAGTTCCAAGAATTGATGGTTTAACCTTCAACATAATGAAAAATCCAAGCGATTCATATCAGATAATTGAATCTAACGGTGAGTTCTTATTAGTGTCAACAAGGGATATGGTTGTATATTATTATGACCCTGTCGAAAATAAATTTACCGGGTTTAACCATATTTTTTAGATTAGTTTTAAAAATATATTTACATTAAAAATATATTGAAGTATACTTACTTTTACTTCTAAGATTATTATAGAAAGGAAAATGTAATGTAGGTAATTCTACGATTTACATGATAAAAATATGTCTAATAAAAGATTATCTAAACAAGAACGAATCAAAAGAAAAAGACGCAAAAAACGTATAAAAATGTGTATTTTTATTATAGAGATTTTATTTTTACTTGTAGCCATTGGTGCGGCCGTTATTTTCTTAATGCCAAACTCAAAGAAATTCATTGTAAATACCTTTACTAAATGTGCTGTAGGTCAGGCAATTATAGACGCCTTATATAAAGACGATTACGATAGCAATGTTTACGATGACAGTATTGATGATGACGATATCACTACTGCTGACTTAGGTGACGGATATACTAATATCGCACTATTTGGTATTGACCCTCGTTATGATGAGTTTGAAGACAGCACACATACTGATACTATTATGATTGTAAATATCAATAATAAAACTCATGAAGTTAAGCTTGTATCTGTATATCGAGATACACTTCTTCGAATGGAAACTTCTTCAGGTGATGTTGATTACGAAAAGGCAAATGCTGCTTACTTTAGAAATGGTATAACCGGTGCCTTAAATATGCTAAATGAGAATTTTGATTTAGATATAACAGAATATGCTATGGTTAATTTTTCAGGTCTTGCAAAAATCATTGATGCTTTGGGCGGTCTTGATGTTAACATCACAGAAGATGAACGCTTTTATATAAACGGATATTTAACTGAAACAAGAAAGATTACAGGCATGAGTGCACCTGATGTAAAACAGACAGGTGTTGTACATTTATCAGGTCTTCAGGCAACTGCTTATTGCCGTATCCGTTATGTTAATTATACTGATGAAGCAGGAAATATATATCATGACGATTATGGTAGAACTGCAAGACAAAGAAGTATTCTTAATAAGATTTTAGAAAAAGCTAAAAGTGCCGGTGTTAAAGAACTTATTAATGTTGCTGATACATTAATTAAGGAAAACAATGTTAATGGTAAAAAAATCATTTCAACTAATATAAAATGGAATAGAATTGTTGATTTGCTTACGGTTGCGGTTGATTGTAACCTTACAGAGACCTTTGGATTCCCTTATGATACTTATACACCGGAGCAGGGCGAACCTTATTATGGTTATGTAGTTCCAAGAGGATTAAAGCAGAATGTTGTAAGACTTCATGAGCATCTGTTCCCTAATTTAAATTATACGCCATCAAGTCTTGTAAATAGAATTGATAAGTATATAATAAATGAATCAGGGGTGTATCCGCCTGATTCGGAGTAAGTTTTTATAATAAATTTAATAAAACAATTATGCCCTTTACTTAGTTCTACAAATATAAGTTTTTTCTAAGTGCTTTATAGTTCGATTTTGTAAACCATGACGTAACCGGCGTATATTCGCCATCGTGGCTCAGATACGCCTTTAGCCGACATCGTGTCGGCTAATTACTGGTTTATTTATAAAGCACTAAGAAAAACTAATATTTGTATCAATGCGTAAAGGGCATAAATGTTTATAAAATTAATCTATAAAGTTTTACTCAGTATCAAGGCGAGATATTTATCAACAAACTTATAACGATTTTCTAACTAATATACAGTAAAATCAATTTCAACTCTTCGGTACATTAAAAACTCATATAACGAAATTCTTCTTTAGATTCCCGCCACGTTATTAACCACTATTACTATCAGCGCTCCTACTAAGGCTGCTCCTAAAATATAAGCTACAACATATCTTATTTTATACTTCAAGTGTATCCACCACTTTCGAACATTTTTCTATACCTGATATTATGTCCAAAATGATTTTCTTGTATTCAGTCATATTTAAGTTTTTATTATCTAATGTATAAAGTAAATATGGATTTTCATCGGGAATGAATTTAAGTTTACCTTTATAACTTTCGATAAATTCCGGAAATTTAGCTGTATTTATTTCTGCATTTTTATATAGAACTATCTTAAGTTTGCCACAGTTTTCTGTTATTTCTGTAATCCATACTTTATGAGCTAAGGATTTAATAAGCGCAATTGTCAAAAGATTCATTGCATTTTTCGGCATTTCTCCAAATCTGTCCATAAGTTCATCCTGCATATCGCTATAATCTTCCTCATTCTCTATAGCTGCAATCTGCTTATAAACATTGATTTTTTGTGTTTCATTCTTGATATAGGTTGCAGGAATGTAAGCATCAATATTCAAATCAATCTTAGTTTCAAATTCGTCCATTACCTTTTCACCCTTCATTAAAGATACGGCTTCATTTAATAGTTTACAGTACAAATCATATCCAACTGCTGCCATATGACCATGTTGTTCGGCACCAAGCACATTTCCTGCACCTCTGATTTCCAAATCTCGCATAGCAATTTTAAAACCACTTCCAAGCTCTGTAAATTCTCTAATCGCCTGTAATCGCTTTTCTGCAACTTCCTTCAACATTTTATCTCGCTTGTACATTAAAAATGCATATGAAGTTCTGTTTGAACGCCCTACTCTTCCTCTTAGCTGATACAACTGTGACAGTCCGAAATTATCTGCATCATGTATGATTATTGTATTAACATTAGAAATATCAAGGCCTGTTTCTATAATAGTCGTAGATACAAGCACATCTATCTCACCTTTAATAAAATCATACATTATCTGCTCTAATTTTCTCTCACTCATCTGTCCATGCGCATATACAACATTGGCATCAGGAACCAGCTTAGCAATCCTGTTTGTAACCTCATCAATATCATTCACCCTGTTGTATACATAATACACCTGACCACCACGCATCATCTCTCTGTTAATAGCTTCTCTTATCATCTCATCATCATATTCCATAACATAGGTCTGAATTGGAAGTCTGTCAACAGGAGGTTCTTCCAGTACGCTCATATCTCTTATTCCAACCAAACTCATATGAAGAGTTCTAGGGATAGGAGTCGCTGTCAGCGTTAAAACATCGATTTCTTTCTTAAGTTCTTTAATCTTTTCTTTATGAGTTACGCCAAAACGTTGTTCCTCATCAATTATCAAAAGACCCAAATCTTTATACGAAATATCTTTCGACAACAATTTATGTGTTCCAATTACAATGTCAACTACACCTGTTTTTAAACCGTCTTTTGTATTTTTAACCCCTGACGGTGTTCTAAACCTTGAAAGCATATCTATCCTTATTGGAAATTCCTTCATACGCTCGGAAAATGTATTATAATGCTGTTGTGCAAGAATTGTTGTTGGCACAAGGACCGCAACTTGTTTACCATCCTGAACTGCCTTAAATGCAGCCCTGATTGCAATCTCAGTCTTACCATAACCGACATCCCCACATATGAGTCTGTCCATAATTTTCTTACTTTCCATATCTTTTTTAGTGTCTTCAATAGCTGTAAGCTGGTCATTCGTTTCTTCAAACGGAAACATTTCTTCAAACTCTTTTTGCCATACATTATCTTCACTAAACTGAAATCCGTTTTTATTCTGCCTTGCCGCATATATTTTAACCAAATCTGCAGCAATATCTTTAACAGCTGTTTTTACTCTTGTTTTTGTCTTAGACCATTCCTGTGTGCCAAGTTTATTAATCTTTGGTGCTTTAGCATCAGAGCCCGCATATTTTTGAATCATATCAAGCTGAGTAGCAAGAATGTACAGATTGCTGTTCCCTGCATATTCTATTTTGATATAATCCTTTATTACTCTGTCTACTTCAATCTTTTCTATACCTCTATATATACCAAGTCCATGATTTTCATGTACTACATAATCTCCTATACTTAGCTGAGAAAAGTTTTGAATTTTCTTTCCTGTATATTTTTTCTTAAGTCGTTTCTTTTTAGACTTTTCTTTTCCTAAAATGTCTGACTGTGTTATCACCACAAATTTAAGCAAAGGATACTCAAATCCCTGATGAATATTTCCATAGGAAACCATTATTTCTTTAGGATTAATAACCCTGTCTAAGCTTTCCCCATAAAATGCTTCCAAGTCATAGCTTCTAATATTTTCCGCCAAACGTTCTGCCTTAGTTTTTGAATTAGTTAAAAGTAAAATCTTATATCCTTTTTTCTTATACGCCTTTAAATCCTTAATAAGCAACTCAAAACTACTATTATAAGAAACAATATTTTTAGCTTCTATATGAAATGTTTCTTTAATCTTAATCCCTTTTATTTTTTGCGCAAGCGTGGTAAATGCTATTATTTGTTTTTTATTAATACTTGCAAGTATTTCGTCATAAGTATTCATAACATCAACCTGACCTGAAAGAACATATCCTTTTTCAAGTCGATTTATCATACTCTCCCTAAATTCTTTTTCTATTGCACTACTTCTATCCAACAATCTTGAAGGCTCATCAAGCAAATATATAACCTGCTCATCTTTTAAATAATCTATGAGCGAAGACATCTCGTCATAAAAATAATTAACATAACTATCTATTGCCACGCCCATATTTCCAAGCTCTAACTGCTCGCAAAATTCACTTGTAATACTTTTTATACGATGAGCTTCTTCAGTCTTCATTTCCTTACGAAGCTTTTCCCATACCTCATTTGCCTCTGTTCTTATTTTCTTAATTCCATACTCTATCTGAGTTTTATCAAGAATAAATTCCGTTGCAGGATATATTTTTATTTCATCTATATTTTCAATAGACCTCTGACTGTCTACATCGAACGTCTTAATAGAATCAATTTCATCATCCCACAAATCAATTCGTACAGGCACTTCCTCGCCCATTGGAAAAATATCTATAATCTCACCTCTCACCGCATACTGACCACTCATCTCTACCTGCGATACTCTTTCATATGACATATTGCTTAATTTTTCCTGCATATCATTCATATCAATAGTATCCGACATATTTATAGTAATTAAATTATCTTTTATAATATCGATAGGAATAAGTTTATCCATCAAGCCGTCAATAGTTGTTACTATTACAAGATGCTCTCCCTCAATAATCTTTTTAATTGCTGACAATCTTTCAGTTAGAGTAAGGTTGCCATGAATATCCGCATTAAAGAATATGAAGTCCTTTGCCGGATAATAAATAACATTTTTATCGTACAACAAATAATCCTCGTAAATCTCACGCGCTCTTTTATCATTGTGAGTTACGACGATACTATATTTATATTCTTTTGTTATCACACTCATTAAGTTAACCTGCTGTGAATCTATATTTCCTGTAAGCTGAATTGCTTCATTAGAAGATTTAAGCCTTTCTTTTATACTGTTAAACTCACTGCTACTATATAACGGTTCCTCAAATGTTTTCATAACTACCTCTTCTACATTTATTTTAAGTTTTTGATAAACCTTAATTAACAAATACCTAATAATCTATTCAAGTTGTTAGTTGTATACATTCATCGCTGCATTAATATCTTTTTCTATTATAATTTTTACTGCATCTGCTACTGACGCAATTCCCTCTTCAATTACTTTTTTCTCACTTGGTAAAAAGTTTCCCAGAACATAATCAGCCAAATCCATCTTTACAGGCTTTTCACCTACTCCAACCCTTATTCTTTTAAACTTTTCAGTACCTGAGTGAGCAATAATGCTCTTAATTCCATTATGCCCTCCTGCACTTCCTTTACTCCTAATTCTAAGTCTTCCTACCGCAAGACTTATATCATCATATATAATAATAAGCTCATCTTCCGGATTAAATTTATAAAAATTCATAGCATCTCTTACAGATTCCCCACTATTATTCATAAAAGTCTGTGGTTTCATTAAAAGTACTTTTTCTCCACCTATAATGCCTTTACCACATAAAGCTTTATGCTTATATACCGATACGTCAATTCCATATTCATCGGCAATCTTATCAATCGCCATAAAACCTACATTATGTCTTGTTCCTTTATATTTATCTGTTGGATTTCCAAGTCCTACAATTGCTATCATACTTTCACCTTTCTTATCACATTAAATCTATGTATTACATATTCTATAATAAAAAAGTGCCACTTGCAACAATTCTCATTGCAACTCGTGGCACTTTCCTGTGTAAAAACCTTCTATTGTTCGACTTATATTATTCGACTACATCTTCAGCTTCTTCATATTTCTGAAGAACTAAATTCTGTATTCTTTCTCTTGTTGCTGAATTAATAGGATGAGCAACATCTCTATATTCACCATCCGATGCTTTTCTACTTGGCATCGCTATAAATAATCCTTTTTCACCCTCAATTACTTTAATATCATGAACTACAAATTCATCATCTATAGTAATTGAAACAACCGCCTTCATCTTGCCTTCTTTTGCTACTTTTCTAACTCTTACGTCTGTAATCTCCATTTAAGTCCACCTTCCCAATACATTATATTAATTATGTAACTATTCAGAACCAATCTCGAAAATACAACGTATTTCCTCGCTATGACGTATCCGCCATATAACTTTACTAAAATATGCTCACGTATGCAAGCATTCATCGCCTACTTTAATAAAGTTGTATGGTTCTGAACAGTTACTAAATCATAAACCATAGCGTTCATTCTTTTCTACTATGATTTTAATTTCTCCATTTTCTCCTACGTATCTTGTATTAGCCTTAATCGTATCACGACTTTCAACAATACAATTCTCAATGTACGAATTATCTCCTATATAAACATTGTTAAGAATAATTGAATTCTTAATTGTACAATTATTACCTATATAAGCCTTCTTAAATAAGATAGAATTCTCAACTACACCATTAATGATACAACCGCTACTTACCAAACTGTTCTTAACTACAGAACCAGGATTATACTTAGCAGGTGGTAAATCATCTACCTTAGAATAAATATCCGGATACTGTTTAAAGAAATAATTTCTCACATCAGGTTTTAAGAAATCCATATTAGTCTTGTAATATGCCTCAACAGTAGAAACATTACTCCAATAACTACTAAGTTTATATCCGAATATTCTCTTAACATTCTTATATCTTACTAAAATATCTGAAACAAAATCATATCTGTCTTCCTGAGCACACTTCTCGATTAGCTCAATAAGAAGTCTTCTTCTGATAACATACACACCGGTTGATACTGTAAATGAACTTGAAACAAGAGGTTTTTCCTCAAATTCAATAATTCTGCTTTCTTCATTCATCTTAATACAACCAAATCTGCTAACATCCGTGTTTTCCGGCATGTCCTTACAAACCACTGTAATATCAGCCTTCTTAGCAATATGATACTCAAGAACTTTATTATAATCCATCTTGTAAATGCCATCACCTGAAGCAATTACAACATATGGCTCATGGCTGTTCTTAAGGAAACTGATATTCTGATAAATAGCATCTGCTGTACCCTGATACCAAAATCCATTCTCAGCTGTAATAGAAGGTGTAAATACAAACAAACCACCCTGTTTTCTTCCGAAGTCCCACCACTTAGAAGAACTTAAATGTTCATTAAGTGATAATGCGTTGTACTGTGTAAGTACTGCAACCTTCTGAATATGTGAATTAGACATATTACTTAATGTAAAGTCTATACTTCTATAACTTCCTGCTATAGGCATGGCAGCAATCGCACGCTTGTATGAAAGTTCTTTCATCTTGTTGTTATTACCACCGGCCAAAATAATTCCTATTGCTCTCATCTCGCGTCACCTGCCTTAATAATATATTCACCTGCAGCAAGAACTCCGTTAGGATAATCCTCAGGTGTTGTTATTCCGGAAATAGCTATATTCTTACCAATCTTAACACCTTTAGGAATTACACTCTTCTCTCCTATTGTAGCAAGACCGCTGTTATAAATCTTAGGGTCAAGTTTACTTGGTGCTTCATCGCCAAATCCTACTACTACATCATTACCAATCTCTACATTCTCAGCTATAATCGCTCTATCAATTACTGTATTCTTTCCAATAGAAGTATTCTTCATAATGATAGAATCTCTTACAACCGCTCCTTCACCAATTGTCACACCGGCTCCAATTATAGAATTACTTACCGTACCATATATCTCCGAACCTTCACTTATAAGACTTCGTTCAATATGTGCCTTATCCGAAATATACTGTGGTGGTAAAGTATCATTCTTTGTATAAATCTTCCAAAATTCTTCGTACAAATTAAATACCGGAATAATATTAATTAATTCCATATTAGCTTCCCAATATGAAGATAATGTTCCAACATCCTTCCAATATCCATTGTATTCATATGCGAATAATCTGTCATTCTTCTCATGACAATATGGAATAATATGTTTACCAAAGTCACAGTTGCTCTGGTCTGACATCTTAATTAATGCTTCCTTAAGTACTGACCAATTGAAGATATAAATACCCATAGAAGCAAGATTACCTCTTGGATGTTCAGGTTTCTCTTCAAACTCTGTTATTCTGTTATCTTCGTCAGTAAGAACGATACCGAATCTGCTTGCTTCCTCATAAGGAACAGGCATAGTTGCTAATGTAATGTCTGCATTATTAGCCTTATGATAATCAAGCATCACCTCATAATCCATCTTATAAATATGGTCTCCTGATAAAATAAGAACATATTCAGGATTATAAGTATCAATGTAATCAATGTTCTGATAAATAGCATTAGCTGTACCCGTATACCATTCGCTGTTACCACTCTTCTCATATGGTGGTAAAACTGCTACTCCGCCAATATTTCTATCCAAATCCCAAGGAACACCAATTCCAATATGCGCATTTAATCTAAGTGGCTGATACTGAGTCAAAACACCTACAGTATCAATACCTGAGTTAATACAGTTACTCAATGGAAAATCAATAATTCTATACTTTCCACCAAATGCCACTGCCGGTTTAGCAACCTTTGATGTAAGTACACCTAAACGACTTCCCTGTCCTCCTGCCAATAACATGGCAATCATCTCTTTTTTAATCACGCTATCACCTCGCTGTACATATTTTTTTATGCAAATATTATAACATATAAACTCAAAACAGTGAACTAATTTTACATTTTTATTATAAAAAATATTTTTTATTGTTATCAAATTCAAAATATGCACAAGTATATTCATTCTTTTTTGTGCAACATTTCCATATATTGTAAAAAAAATTATATTCATATTTAAAAATTGCTTCTATTCACCAGATTGAACTTTTAATTTTAAATTTAAAAATTACTATTAAATACTGTGTACTATATTATATGAAGGTTGTCCTTGCAAAAGAACTTCAATTTTTATTTTTTATATAATTTTTGTTAGATTATTACTTTTACGTAATTTACAATTCTTATTTGTCTTTCATATTTATCAAAAATTTCTTGACTGTATTTTATATAAATATTATAATAAAACAGTAACCATTATTATTTTTAACTTTAGGAGGTATAAAATGAAAGAGACCACGCGAACTCTTAACAAAAGCAAACAACGTGATGCTATTTTAAATTATCTTACCCCCAGAACAGACCATCCCACTGCTGATTCCATATATAAAGCTATCAAGACAGATTTTCCAAATATAAGCCTTGGAACAGTTTACAGAAATCTTACTCTTCTGTGTGAATTAGGCATAATACAAAAGATTTCTTGCGGTGATGCTTGTGAACATTTTGACGGAAATCCTCTTCCTCATAATCATTTTTATTGTACTCAGTGCGGTAGTGTTCTTGATTTAGAAATGGATAATATCGACTTTATCAACACATTAGCTTCAAAGAACTTTAATGGTCAGGTAGAAGCCCATTGTGTTTATTTCAAAGGTAAGTGTGAAAAATGTGTCAATAAATAAAATTAGTAATAATTATTAATTTTATTGTTGACAAACAAAAATACATATGATATATTACTACTTGTAAACAACAAAAACAAAAAATCAAATTATAAATTTATTGAAAAGAAAAGGAGATTAAAATTATGGCAAAATATGTATGTAGTGTATGCGGATATGTTCATGAAGGAGATCAGGCACCGGACGAATGTCCAGTATGTCATGTAGGTTCAGATAAGTTCAACAAACAGGAAGCAGAGATGACTTGGGCTGCTGAACACGTAATCGGTGTTGCACAGGGCGTTAGAGAAGATATCATCGCTGACCTTAGAGCAAACTTCGAAGGTGAATGTACAGAAGTTGGTATGTACCTTGCAATGGCTAGAGTTGCTCATAGAGAAGGATATCCTGAAGTTGGTTTATATTATGAAAAAGCAGCATGGGAAGAGGCTGAACATGCAGCTAAGTTCGCTGAATTACTTGGTGAAGTTGTAACAAACAGTACAAAGAAGAATCTTGAACTCAGAGTAGCTGCTGAAAATGGTGCAACAGCCGGTAAGGTTGACCTTGCAAAACGTGCTAAAGAATTAAACCTTGACGCTATCCATGACACAGTGCATGAAATGGCTAGAGACGAAGCTAGACACGGTAAAGCTTTCGAAGGTTTATTAAAGAGATACTTTGGCGCATAAGAAAATGCTTGATTTATAAGGGTTGTTGAGGATAGATGTAAAAAGTCTATCCTCTTTTTTATGCCTAAAAACAAGGATTTCACACTTCAAAAGTGGGAATAAAGTGGGAATGAACCACACCACATCTATCTTCAAATTCTATAAAGTGGGAATGGATAAAACCACCTCATTTCCTCTATTACACAGGAGGAAAAACAGCTTATGAACACGAAAAAAGATACCGGGATATTCCAGTTAGATAATGGCTACTGGGGTTATTGAATATGATGTGTTGTTTAAACGCATATCAGCCTCATTTAAAGAGGAAAAAACATCAGATAACCAATCTTATACCTACGATAAAGACGAGGAAAATAAGGCATTTAAAGAGGTAATAAGCAAGATTATCAACATCAATGCAGATATAGAAATTATCGGTCTTTGGGTATGGATTCATGGTGGTTACGAATACCGGGAACTGTTGAAATCCATAGGTTTCAGATATGCACCAAAGAAAAAATGTTGGTGTTGGCATTTTGGAGAATATCGCAGACACAACAAAAAAGAAGTGTCTTTAGATGATATTAGAATCAAATATGGTTCACAAAAAGTAAAGAATAAAGCAAGACAATATGCTTTGAATTAAGGGGGTAAAATCTATGTGCTTACTGAATCATCAACCGGTAAATGAATACAATTCTCCTTGTGGTAAATGTCCGGAATATCTCAATAGTTGTATTCCAGCAATCATAAACGGATATATCTTTGGAGAATGTGACCTTTGCTACTGTGAGTGGTGCAGTTGCAGTTCTATATGCTTAAATACCGAAAGGAGTGACTAACAGATGAAGTTACTAAATTACGACCACCGGGAACTGATTATGCAAAATGTTCGGTCTACTACAAAAGAAATACCACCAACATATACAACAAGCCAGTACAAAATTCTATGCCGACTTATCCGGCAAAAACGAATTACAAAACAGTTTTTTGATTTCATATTGCTACAACTGTTTGATTTATCAGATTGGCGAGAACTGAATTATTCGCAGATGTATGAACTGATACATATTTTAACTTATTGGAATTACAGAAAGAGAGGTAACTAATCATGTCAGAATTATTGATAGAACTTTTTAATCATCTTATGGAAAGAGATAGTGACGCAGTTAAAATGCAAAACCGAATAAATACAGAAATGGAACGTATGTTAATTCCATATAAAGATAAATTGTCGGAAGAAGAAACGGAAAAGATATATGCTTTTCTTTATAATTTAAGCTATATTGCAGAACGAGAAGCCACCTTGTATGGAATTAAACTTATGATGAGGTTAATGTTAGAATTATAAAACTTTGGCTACTAATAATAAGGTTTTCCAGTTTCACATTATCCATATCTTTAATCGTATTGTGTTATTATTTTCAATTACAGAGGTTGGATTGAATGTTTACTTATTAACGTAACACTAAATCTCTTATTTATCCAACCTCTTCTCTGTTTTTATTAGTTTTAAAATTATTATCTATAATAATCCCATGATAATTTAGGAAGTAGCCCATAAATATTACGATAAGAAATTACTTTAATATTTTTTTCACTTTCATCAATTTGTTTTAAAATGGATTGGATTGCTTGTTCTGATACAATGGCAATAATAATATTTATATTGTTCTGGTGTAACTGAGAAAATTTTGTAACATGAATTCCATTAACTACATCCCCTACTTTTTTGTCATCATTATCTATTATACCATTCACTTGTATTCCTTTAGCTAATAAGTAATTTAGTAAAATAACTCCTTTAGCTCCTGCACCCCAAATATACACTCCAGAATCAATAGAATTAAAGTAATCTACCAATCCCAATTTTATACAATCATCCATATTATTCATCCAATAATCTATGAGAATACCTTTAGTTCTAAATGTAATATCATAAGATATATTTTCTCTTATTTTCTCCTCTGACAAAATCCTTTCCTTACAATAAACTAGAAAATCTTTTGATGAATTAAATAATGTTCGCATTTCAAATCCTTGTCCAATATATTGATTAATATCTAATTTAAACCACAAAAAATCACCTGGCAAATCATCCATATATCTAGGCACCAAAAAGATAATTTCATTTTTGCAATTATTTTTCTTAATAACTCTTTCTATATATTCTTTATTTTCTTTAATATATAAAATTTCTTGGTTCGACCTAACTGTACGCAAAAAACAAGTAGGTCTTTTTGTATCCTCTAAAAAACGTTTGGCTCTTTTTGAATATTTTTTGAATATAAAAGGATATTCTTGTTCAAAATCTTCTTTTACATCATGATTACAATAAAATCCATATTTCGTATCAAAAAATTCTTTAGGGTTATTATCTACTAATTTTAAATTTTCTCTTAACATAAAATCTAAAAAATCATTATCTATAACCTCTAAAACAGCCTTTAAATCTGAATAGTACCAATCAAAAGGTCCACTACCACATCTTAAGCCATGTAAAGACATGGATGAAGCTGTTCCGCAAAACCACCCCAAAGAGATACAACTATTAAAAAATGCAGTTCTCATAATTTCTCCTAAATAAGATAAAAATCTAATATATATAATAGCATTTCAGTTAAAATGTTCAACCATTTTTTTCTAGTGAGTTCGAAAGTACCAAGTATAACTAATAAATTTTCAAATAAATAAACATAAAATGTAACATGAGGAGATATTTCAAAAAAGAGGTATCTCCTTTTACTGTTCTTAGGGAACAAGAGGACAATTTCAGATAGCTTTTAACACCCATTTCACACCACAAGAGCCAGTTTGCTTAAATGATATACCCTAGTAAAACAGCCTTTTGCAAATAACTGCCTAATAATCTTAGAAAAAATAATACCGGGTATAGAATCTAAGATAACAAGACCATTCGGCACATTATCTATGGCAGTATAATAAGACACTCAACCACCTCAAAACACCTAGATTTCAGAGAGGGGTTGTAAGGTATTGAATCCCCGGAAACCCTCGTAAATACTGAATAAATTAGGTCTTAGTCCTTCAAAAACACTAACGGTTTCAACAGATATATAGTTGATATAATCGGTGCTTTCTTTCTGTAAAACTGGTATAATATACCTAATAAATCTAGTTGGAAAAAACAATGGTACATACATTAGAATTATCAAAAGTAATTAGTCAAGAATCCTTTGAATCTTTAATTACCTCTTGTAAAGGACTAAAATTCAACGGATTTACTTTTTATACTAGAGCCTATGAAACAACCGGAATCCCTATGTTTTGTTTACGCAAATTTAAACCTAAAAGAAAAAACGATAAAGGAGAATATGTTATTTTTGATTCAGAACCATATATATACATGGTTGTTTTATCAATCAACACCGGCATCATGTTTGGTGGTGACGGATATTTGTCAAATAATGTATTGTCTTTTACACCCGACTTCGCCAAAGCTATCTACGATAAAATATTTGAACAATTTCCCGAATTGGAACTTTATCCCGAATACAGAGAACAAGGCTATAAAAAACTTTGGAATACCGGGAAATCTCCCGAAATACTAAAAATGTATTACGACATAAATTCTTTTAAACTAAGACGTATTGATTACACTTTTGATATTTTGACTTCCCCCGAACAATATATGCAGTTATTAGAGTGGGGGGAAATCTATTCGCAGAAAATCATTTGAAAGACAATATTTTGATGATGAGGTAGATGATTTAATTGAGGAAGATGTTGATAACCTCGTAGAAGATGATGAACCGGATTTTGATGATATGCAAGAATTATTTGATAAATATTCTTCTGATACAAAATACATTTATATCAAATCCAAATCCGTAAACATAAACATTTACCTCAAAGGGGAACAGTTAAAAAAGGAAAATCTTATTTCTCCTTATAATACCTCTTATAACTTTTTGCGATTAGAATTTCAGATTAAGAAAAGCAAACTAAATGCTTTAAATCAAAAACATAATATTAGTGGCAGAACATTTCACAAAATGCCTATACCGGAATACGAATCAGAAATACTGTCTTACTATATCAATCAACTAACCGGAACTGGTTTATATGTAACACATGACAGAGCAAAAAAATTATTGATAGTTCTAATTGTACCTATAAACAAAAAGAGAAACTGAAAAAAGTGTTATTCCTAATTGCTCAATATCATGGTGTAAAAAGATTTTTGGAAAAAGTAGAAAACGGAACAATTACTGAACTGGGAAAACTTTCTACTGTTCTATCATATATTCGTGAAATCCAAAAACTAGGTATCAATCCAGTAACCATTTCACGAAACATGAAAAACAGTATTGCTGATTCTGAACTGGTAAATATTCTAACCGGAAACATTATCTCTGAATGTGCTTTGCCTAATCTTGTTGATATTGTTAATTCTTATAATGAACAACTGGAAAATGAACAGCAACTAGGCAGAAACATTTCAGATGATGAATTGAATAAAATAGATGATATACAATAAACATAAGAATTAAGAGGTACTTCGGTATCTCTTTTTCTATACACTTACATATCAAAGAAAGGTGGTGCTAACAACATAAAATTATTAAAACACTACAACCATATTACATGACTAAAAAGTGGGAATGAGGTGGTAATCTCCCCTTAAAGAACAGATGTGAAAACCCATAAAGTGGGAATGCAATATCTATTATAAAGTCCTTCAAATGCTTTTCCGTGGCTAGCTTGCAAAACGTGCAAAAGCTGCTAATCTGGATGCTATCCACGATACCGTGCATGAAATGGCTAGAGACGAAGCTAGACATGGTAAAGCTTTCGAAGGACTTCTTAAGAGATACTTCGGTTAATAAAAAGCCTTTAGAATTAATAGTTTAAGAAATATATGGGGTAGTCGGTTAATAACGATTTTCGCCCCAATTCTAACAAAAATTGATATCCTACAGAAATACAAGCCTTTTGGTGATAAAATTTCTGTTAGGGTATCTTTTTATTTGTATTTATTTAAAATATATCTTTATTTTTGAGCATACTAAAAAAAGGTCATTTTATTTTTAACCATACTTCTTGCTATGATGCGATTTCTTCCTGTTTTCCTTCAAACTTTTTGATTTCATTA
>JAFQCK010000048.1 GCA_017416465.1 Lachnospiraceae bacterium
GATACCGAGAATCCTTGGCATCTTCAAATAAAAGACTAAAATATAGGCGATTGCGTTCTAATTAAAGAAAGGGTGATTCCGATGGTTTGGACATAGAAATATATAAATCATCAAAAACAACAGATAAGTTGTAAAAATCAGAATAAGAAAAAACAAAAATTTTAAGAAAAGAGGTAATTATTCATGAAAAAATTCTTATCAACAATTTTAGCAGTAGTTATGGTTCTCAGTTCTATGGCTATGGTGGTTTCTGCAAATGATGTAGATTACGCAGAGGGTTACTACTATGTAAACGGTGTTCAGTACACAGATTTTATGGCAGCAGTTTCAGCAGCTAACGGCGGCACTGTTATTGTTTCAGGCGAATGTGCATTTAGCTCAAGACTTGCTGTAAACTCAAGCGTTACATTACAGGGTGTAAATGATGCAACAATCGTTCCTTCAGCATCTTATGGTTCAACAAACAGTACAACTAACTGGAAAGGTCTTTTGAACATTGCTGGAGAAAATGTTGTTGTCAATGACATTACCTTCGATGGTAGCTTATATGGTGATAATCAGGCTATTACAGTTGACTTTAAGCCTGTTCGTGTAACATCTGGTACAACAACATTTAATAATGTTACAATCACCGGTTCAAAAAGAACACTTTTGATGATTGGTACTTCTTCTTCAAGTGCAACGGTTAATGCTAACAACCTCACAATCGAGGCGGACGCAAAAACAGTAACATCTGCTCATACTTATGCAGATGTAGAAGTTACAAATGCAAGCACACTCAATTATAACAGTGGTGTTGTTAATGGTTATGTACTCTGCGAAAATGGAACTACGAAAACAATCAGCGTTGCTGGATTGTATGGATTCGTATATAGTGACGATATGATTTATACTACACCAGAACATTTAGCTGAAAACTACCTCAATGGTAATGTGAGTGCTCTTGCAGTTAAAAACTATGCTTCTGTTTTAACATCAGATGCTAACAAAGCTACTGCAACAGGTATGGTTAATGATATTGTAACTGCCAATGACACTGCTCTTGCAGCTACATTTGTGACTATGATTGACGATATGGTTTCAAAAACAATTCCATTCCTCGGAAGTATGCTTACTAGTGATGAAAAAGCGGTTTTAAATGGATATAAAGCAACTTTGAGTACAATCCTTGTAACCGAATAATTGACGGGAGGCGGTATAAGTGAAAAAATTTTTATCAATAATACTTTCTGTCGTTATAAGTTGTTCTGTTTTTAGCGGTCTTTCAGTTTTTGCGTCCGAAAATCTTGCAAATTTAGCAGACGGAAAAGCTATGGCTTTTAAAGACTATGCGACTGAAAATGGTTATGAGTTTAATGAAAATTACTTCTTTTTGGGAGAATTCACAGCTGATAATGCAGTAGATAATAACTTTAAATATGTGATTTCATCAAATTATAGTTCTGATCTCAATGTATGTGTTGGTTTGTATGACGATGAGATGAAAAAACTTAATGGTGCTAATTTGAATTCTGAAGATACAAAAGTTAAAGATTGGACAACCTTGACCATTCCTGCGAATGGTTCGATAGAAATTACAACTCTCAGTAATGCGAAAAAGGTTCTTCCTCTATATTTTGCACTTGCTTTACAGAATCCATTAGAAATAACATCAGAGGTTACTTTCACCGTTAGCCTTAAAGAGGTTACTATTAGAGAATTGGATGAAGAACCGTATCTTGAATTTATTGAAGGCGTTGAATTTGCAACACTTTCTCATACATTCAAAAAGCCTATTAATATAGGCGGATTAAATGATTTTTCAAAGGTTCTTACAAATATTCAATTTGGAAAACCAATAGAGGCTTCTGATGTTGTTGCTGCTTTGCAAGAATCAACAGATGCAACAGACAGATCAGAACTTAACGAAGCCCTTAATGATTCAAATATGGTTATTCTTAGAAAAGCATTAACAGATGTATATACAAATATTTCTGTTGAAAATGTGGATGGTATTGAAATGCCGTATGCAGCTTTAGCGGCTGTTCCTGGTGTAACTTCAACTGTATATACCCCTGTATTAGAAGAAAAAGGTTCAACAAGTGATGCTCAAAATAGTACAAAGACTTACAATTATGATATTAAACTAAAAGCGAGTATTGATGGTTTAGAAGCAAATGCTTTGGCAAGTCTTGCGGTAAAACAGAAAGTTGTACTCACACTTCCTACTGATTTAAATAGCGGAGAAGCTATTACTGTAAAGCATGGCGAAGAGAAACTTGAATCTACAGTTGCAAATGGTGCAGTTTCTTTCTTTACCAATTCATTTAGTGAGTTCTCTGTTACAGGAACAGTTGTCGATGATAGTGATGATACATCAAGAACTAAAGTTGTTGGATATGAAATCACTCAGGATAGTGACAATCCTAATAAATTTATTCTTTCTATTGTTCCGCAGGATAATGGTCAAATAGTTAGATTTGCTAACGCTCCGATGAAGTTTACTTTCAATACAAATCACAATGATATAGCTGATGGCGAAGCTATGGATACATTTTCCTATGAAATTGTTGAGGCTGATGGCATAGATATAGAACTTAGAGAAGATATTGCTGGAGATAAAGCAACTTCAACAGCTGGGATAATTAGTTTTGTTGCTAAGGCAGCAGACGATGAGAATTTACTTACAGCTGGTGTTGGACAGTCGATTAAAATCGCTGAAATCACTATTAAAGGCAATGGTAAATTCTGGGTGAAATCAACTTCTATTGATGATTCTGATATGAAAATGTATGCTGAAACAGTAGAAGATAATCAGGTGGAAGTGGCCACAGTTATCGAAAAGACATCTGCTGTATTTGATATTCCTGAAAAGAAATTAGCACTTACATTTAAGGTTGACTTTGGTAAGAATGTAATTGTTAGTGAAGATGCTGATTATATTGGTATGACTATTGCTATTAAAGGAATTAACAGCGATAAGGAATACACAGCTAAGGTTGGTACGATTTCTGATGAAGATGCTGCAGCAGGAGTTGTTGGTCTTACTCTTACAAGTGCAGATACTGCTACTGCATTGGGTAGCATTGAACTTCCTGCAAATGACAGATATGAATTTGAGGTATCAGGTGTGGGCTACAGAACCTTTAGAGGCAATGTTCTTCTTGACACACCTAAAACAGTAAATCTTTGGACTTATGCTGAAACAGCTTATAACGCTAACGGCGAAGAAGTTCCATTTGACAAAGCTGTTATTGAAGGTGAAGATACAATTATGAAAGATGTAACATTCCTCGTTGGTGACATCTATATGGATAACATTGTTGACATCTATGACATTTCTGCTGTTCTTTCTTACTATGGTACAAAAGACATTCAGGTTGGTGACAAGTATATTGCACAGGATTTGAATAGAGATGGTAAAATCAATAGTATGGATCTTGCTCTTGTTCAGGTATCCTACGGTAACTAATATTTGAAAATGGCTTGATGTTATCAGGCTAAACACATTCGGCGGAGGTACGGCTTGCCGTATCTCCGTTGTTTGTTTTAATCCCCCCGGCGAAATGAGGCAAAAGAACTATGAAAATACTACTTGGAACGCTTACAATTTTAATATTAGCATTTTGCGTTGTCGCAATGTATTGTGCGATAATTGTCGCTGGTCGCTCTGACGAAGAATATAACAACAAGGATAATAACAACGGAGGAGATGACGATATGTTTTTTAAGAAACAATTATGCCCCAAATGTGCAGTAGGGAAAAGAAGCTATGAGCTTGACAAACATTCAGACATTTGCCCATATATCGGCTGTCTGAAAGACGGTAAATGTCACTTCTATGAACCTATTAAAACAGGCTCTAAAAAGGGCGTTTTTAACGCTATTAAAAATAAGCGAAGCGTTACCCCCCCCCCGAAAAATAGGGCTTTACAAGCCATTTTACGGGGGTTTGTGGGTGGTTGCGTAACACAAATTAAATAACATAACTTTGAAAATAACAGACGGAATTTCACCCGTCTTTTAGATAAATTTACCTTGTTCCAATTTGGAATAAGGTTGAATGAAAGTAAGGAATTTAAGATGAGTGGTAGAACGAGCGATAAAACAGGAAACAGCATAGCATTTGTCGCACTTATAGTTTCAATTATAGGTGTTTTTCTTACTGTAATAGCATTAAGATATTCACATATAGCATATGAAAGTGAAATTGAAAATTATAAATTACAACCAATATATGAATTGGACGAAAATGGTCTGAGGATAATAAATAATTATCCTGAACTTTTTGAGATAAAAGAAATATATGTTACAGGATATGACCAATTAAGGATTGAAAAAAATCATTTGTTTAATTTGGCAACATTAAACTACGCAAGATTTGATTTTGACGAACCAAAACCGAATTTAAACAATGTTTATATAGACTTCAGTATTCCAAATCAGCACGGTGGAGAGATATATGATGTCAAGAATTTTAAAGAATGGTATTGGCTTAAAAGAGCAGAGCTTGACGAAACCTATTCCGTTATGCTGAATCGCAGAATTTTAGAGGTTAATATAAGTTATGAAAACAAGAGAACCTACAGAAATATGGCAGAACAGGTTGACTTATACATAACCGATGATTATAAAATACGAAGTATATGGGAAGGCGAGTCAAATTCTTTCCGGCATCCTACATTTAACCTTGTTGGTGATTATGAACCCGAATGTGCGGAAGAAGATTGGCAGTTTTTTATGGATGAAGTGAGTGCTGTAATTAACGCAGAGAATTATGAAGAATGAATTGGCGGCTGATACCACCTTTGAAAATAATGACCTTGTTCCAATTTGAAATAAGGTTAGAGTTATGAGATGGAATTTTTTTAAGCGATATAAGCAGCAAGTTCTTTAAAACAAATAAATGCTAAAAATACAAATCAAGTAGGGAATTATTATGAAAAATGCTATCTTCAAAAAAATAATTTTAGGTATTGGATTAATATTAATTACAGGTATTATTCTATATGCGATGCTGTTTCTTATAATGATAGTAATTTAAATAGATTGGAGAGGTTTAGTGAATGAGAAAGAAATTTGGTATAGTAGCTTGTTGCACATTTATTGTTGTATCTGTGACAGCAATGTTGATATTTATATTTTCAGGAAATAAAATAATAGAGGGTGATAGCGGTATTAGTTTAAAAGGAACATGGAAAGTTGTTAGTGTTGTTGATAATAACACAGTTTCTTTGCCTGAAAATAATTACATAATTTTTGAGAATGAGAATGCGATTGTTTACAGAGGAAAAACAGATAGTCCCTTTGCGAAAAGTGAATATACTATTGATAAGAACCTTAATTTGAAATTATCAGAACTTTCACGCCAATATGCTGTGAGAAAGTTATCTAATAATATTATCAGATTATATGAAAGTAAAACAATATATATGAATTTGATTAAATACTCTGGTGTTAATATGGCAGATATTCCGTTTGATGTAGCGAATATAAATGGTCGATGGAATGTTGTTTACCGTAACACAGACGAAATAATACATAATGAATATTTAGTGTTTAAAGAAGAACGGATATATGATTATAGAAATGGTAGTGAAGAACCTATTTCATCATCTGAATATTCGATAAAAAACGGAAAGCATCTTATAGCCAAATCGTGGTCAAAAGATATGATTTTAACGCCTTTATCGGAAAATAGAATAATACTTGTTGAAACGGATACAGGCTATGTGTGGGAACTTGAAAAAAACTTGAGTAAATAATAGATAGTAGGTATTGCGATGATAAGGCAGTTGTTAAAATACAAGTGGTATATTGCGATAATATTGGTTTTAATAATAGTAGAGCCGTTGATGAATTCTATTCTTAATTTTTGGTTGCAGCGACTTTTTAATAACGCAATTCCCGGAGAAGAAAAATTTTATGTGTTGCGTTTGCTAACAATAGGCTTTTTACTTTGGATGTTAAAGAGAATTGCTGTATTTTCATCTGCTGTACTAAAAACAAGGTTTATATGCAATGCTAAACAAGATATAAAACACAAATTATTTTCTAATTTAATTGGATTAGATACTTCTAATGTATTGAATGAGGCAACAAGTGGAGAATATATTTCATTATTTGTGAATGATATAACTATTTTGGAAAACAGGTTTTATAATCAGGTTATGGGTTTGATTTCGAGCATATTTTCGGTTCTTATTTTGGGAACTTCATTCTTTGCGTTAAATGTTAAATTAGCATGTGCGATTTTAATATTTGGTGTTATGTCAATGTTTGTACCCGTTATATTTTCAAAGAGGTTAAACAATAAGAATTTGATGTATTCGAAATCTATATCAAAATTTACTCAAAAGGTTAAAGAATATATTGTGGCATACCCAACAATAAAGAATTATGCCATTGAAAGAACTATATTGCAAAAATTCGAGGAAGCAAATAAAGAGGCAGAGAATAGAAAATTTGATTCGGATTATGAGTTGGTTTTTGCAAACAATGTGGGGGCACTTTTTTCGTGGTTTATGCAGTTTGTTGGTGTAGGATATGGGATAATGCTTGTTTTAAATGGAGAGATCTTAATTGGTACAGTTATTGCTGCACAATCTTTTGCAAATGATCTGGGATTACCACTACAAAATATAATTACGAACATTAACTCTATCCGATCTGTTAAGGAAATTGCAAATAGGATAGAGCGTTTATCGAGCGAAGAAAAAGGTGAAGATAAAGGTGAAAATAAAGGGATTGTTATTACTGAAAAATTATCATGTTTTCCAAATGCTTGCGAAATAATGTTTGATAAAGTTAATTTAAAAATAAATAATCAAGTAATCATAGACAATTTTACATTTAAATTTGAAGGTGGAAAAAAGTATTTAATTGTTGGGGTGAATGGTTCAGGCAAAAGTTCTTTATTTAAAGCGTTAAAAAAGTGGTTTAAAAATTGTTCAGGCGACATTTTGATAAATGGATGTAAAGTTGATTCGCTGAAAAATGAAGAAATCAGTCGTGAAATATCATATCTAAGTGAAAGTGTTTCACTTTTTTCAGGAACAGTTGGAGAAAATATATCGTTATACAGAAAGTACGAAACTGAAATGTTAAATAATGCAATAGCAGCAGCGCATATTGAACTTAATCTTCATCATGAAATTAAAGATGAAAGTAGAAATATATCAAGTGGAGAGCAACGCCGCATTGAAATTGCAAGAAGCTTGTTAAAGTCAGTTGGTGGCTTAATATTCGATGAGGTTGTTTCTACATTGGATATTGAAACTGCTTATGAAATTGAAAAAATGGCTCTTGAATTTGATGAAAAAACGGTTATATTTATTTCACATAATTTTTCAGGGAAACTTGTGCGTCTTTATGATGAAATTCTTGTCATGGATAAAGGGAAATTGGTTGACCATGGGAAATATGACGACTTAATAAAAAGTTGTCCATATTTCAAAAAAATATGTGAAATAAAATTCGGATAGGAGTAATATATGGAATTATTTGTAATGAAACCTAAAAAAGCAATAATCCTAATATTAGTCGGGATTGGCTTATTTTTGCTGGATTTTTATGTAATAGATGGCTTATTAACACCTCACTTAAATAATGGTATTGTATTTGGAATTCGAGCATTTATTTATTCATTAGCGATTGTTGATATTTATTGTTTAGTGCATGATTTGCTCAAATGGTGTATGATATGTTTTGAAAGGCAAACTTGGGATAATGTCAAGAAAAATGTAGAAGAAAAACTTAGTCAGTTGGATAAATATGCTATTGAACATCATAACACCGATGCTATTAGAGTTATATTGGGAATAATTTCCGAGTATTCAGATAGAATAAGTTCAAAGATACTTTTCAATTTGTGCTATAGTTTAGAAGAAATCTTTTATAAAAAGAAACATCTGCAAGGAAATATAGCTTATTTTATTTTAGCAAATGCTGATAAAAAGCCATTGAATAATTACATAGGGAGAAATAAACAGTTTTATGATGATTGTATAATTGTTTCAAATACAATTCAAAAAAATTGGTTGTCAGAAGCAAGAGAAGAACTTGAAGAAAGTGTTCTTAACATGAATGAAAGATACAATGATTTACTAAATGGTATTTTGCATTTGAATTTAAAGTATAAATTGTTTGATAGCGAACTTAGTGGTATATGGAGAGTTTTAATATCGTGGTTTCGAGAAATTGAAAAAAAAGATTTTGAGGGACTTTTTGATGAAGATGTTAGCGTTCTTTTGCAAGTTTTTTCTAAAATATATAAAACGATAGAAAATGAATATTCGAATGTTGATGATAAGTATATTAAAACAAGAATTAAGGAATTAAAAAAAATACTGAGTTCATTAAGGGTAAAAAGATTTATAAATTTAAAATGTAAAGAATTGTGTAAATCATGTAAGATCGAAGATGTTTCGAGAATGGATATAGACAGATATATTAGAAATGCTGGTCTTGTTGCTGTATATTTTGAAAAAGTGAGATGGTACAGAAAATTCTTATTATGCTTTCGATTGAGATACGAAAACAAGAAGTTAAGTAAATTTTTCCATACAGCAACAAGAGTTGATGCACTTTATTTATTTGTTGGAGCAGAGCCATTGGCTACAGACATTGTTCAGGACGAAAATGTTGTTGGAAAAGTTTTTGGATTAATTGTTTCTCTTGCAGGGGTATTATTTGGATAGATAAGTATAATGTGCTAAAAAGACAGCGTATTTGTTTGTGATTATCGCTGTCTTTTCTCTTTTATAATGAATTTTTTTGCCGAAAGTGGAAAAAATATTTAATGTTTTCAAAACCACTTGAAAAAATATTAAATATGTGATATAATGAATTTGCAAAAATGCCGTTAGTGGCAAAAAAATTAAACGGAGGCTGTTATGGAGATTAAAAGAGATATATACCTCGATAGGCTTATTGTTCGTAAGCACAATAGCTTTGTAAAGGTCATAACCGGAATAAGAAGATGCGGAAAGTCCTATCTTTTAAATACAATTTTCTATAATCATTTAGTTGCTGAAGGTGTTGATAAGGAGCATATTATTAAGTTTGCTTTTGATTCAGCGGATGACCTCAGACTTATCGGAGAGGATTTAACTGAAATTGATGCAGATAACAGAAAAGTTGATCCGGCAAAATTTATGGACTATATCAGCAGTAAAATTTCAGATGACAAAATGTATTACCTTCTTCTTGATGAAGTTCAGAAGCTCGGCAGCTTTGAGTCTGTATTGAACGGATATTTAAGAAAAAGCAATATGGATATATATGTTACGGGTAGTAACTCCAAGTTTTTATCAAGTGATATTTTGACCGAATTTGAAGGACGGGGTGACGAGGTTCATGTTTTACCTCTGTCTTTTTCGGAATTTTATAGTGCCTATGACGGAACTAAAGAAGAAGCATTTGATGATTATATGGTATATGGTGGACTTCCGGCTGTTGCATTGATGCAGACTGATGAACAGAAAGCAAATTACCTTATAACGCAGATTGAAAATGTTTATCTGAAAGATATTGTAAAAAGATATAACCTGAACAGCGATGAAAATATCAGCGAACTTCTTGATATTATTGCATCAGGTATATCTTCTTTGTGCAATCCTAAAAAGCTGGCAGCAACATTCCGAAGCGAAAAGAAGAAATCAACGATTAGTGATGTAACCGTTGCAAAGTATATTTCATATTATATTGATTCTTTTCTTGTAAGCATTGCCAAGAGATACAATGTAAAGGGCAAAAAGTATATAGAAACGCCATATAAGATTTATTTTGAGGATTTGGGATTGCGTAATGCAAGACTGAATTTCAGACAGATTGAACCTACACACATTATGGAGAACATTATATATAATGAGCTTCGTTACAGGGGCTACCGTGTGGATGTGGGCGTTGTGGAATCCCGTGAAAAGGACAAAGATGGTAAGGAAATCAGAAAACAGTTAGAGATAGATTTTGTTGCAAATCAGGGCAGTAAAAGATATTATATTCAGTCGGCTTATGATATTCCCGATAATGCAAAGTGGGAGCAGGAAACCCGTTCCTTTGATAAGACCAACGATTCATTTAAGAAAATCGTTATTGTGGAACGCAGTATGAAACCACGCAGGGACGATAAGGGATATGTTACTATGGGCGTGAAAGAATTTCTGCTCACAGATAACAGTCTGGAGCTTTAAGTAATAAATATCAAAATAACCTTATTCCAAATTGGAACAAGGTCGGTAGTGATGGCAGATGTAGGTTTGGCAACAAGGAAAGGATGCAAATATGAGAATAGCTATATGCGATGATAATATGAATTACATCAACATCATTGAAAATTACATTGATAAATTCAAGAAAACTGCTGTAGAGTGTGATGCTTATATAAGCGGCGAAGAATTGGTTTATGCCTATCGGGAAAACGAGGAACGGTATGATGTGATTTTTCTTGATATGGAAATGGAACAACTTAACGGAATAGAAACGGCAAATCACATAAGAGAGTTTGACGAGCATGTAATAATAGTGTTTGTTACAAGTCATACAGAGTATATGCGTGACAGTTTTAAATGTGCGCCGTTCAGGTTTTTGGTTAAGCCTGTTGATGATGCAGAATTTGAAACAGTTTTTTATGATATAAACAAGAAGCTATCAAAACAGCGTAAGGTTTTTGCATTTACGGAGAACAAGGCAAAGGTCAGGTTATATTGTGATGATATAATCTTCTGTGAAAGTCAAGACCATTGGATATGGATTCATACAAAAGAAAAAACATATAAAATCTGCAAATCCTTAACAGAGCTTCACAGTCAGCTTGACAAAGAAATGTTTTGCAGGGTACATAAATCATATATAATAAATTTATTGTATGTAAAGACCATAAAAGACAATGATGCAGAGCTTTATCATTGTGACAAGCCTATACCGATAAGCCGTTCATACAAAAAGGAAGTGCTTGCAGAATATACAAATTTTCTTGAAAGGGATTTTAGAGTATGACGATATATAATATTGCCGATATACTGACAGGGCTTGTAGAAGCCGTTATGATGATTATACTTTGCGGAACTTTTTGCAAAAAAAGAGATAATCTTCCTATGGGAGCTTATGTTATCGGAGTAGTGGCTGTTGCTGCCACAATAAATATAAGCAATGCGATGTTTAACTTTGGTATGTTGAATGTGGTAATAATGATATTATCATTTTTTGCAATGTCTTTCTTATACAAAAGCAAGGTTGCAACAAGGGCAATACTTGCTGTGCTACAGTATTTGATATTGGTTATTACAGAGGTTTTAGTGTTGTTTGTTATAACTCTGATATATGATGTAACTGTTTCAACAGTAGTTAATACTAATTCGTATAGATTACTTGGAATAATTGCATCAAAAATGCTTGCTTTCTTGGTAATAAATATTGTTCGTTATAAGTACAGAGGCAACCGTTATATGAGTACATCATATTGGATATTATTCTTTATGATTTTCCTAAGTTCAGTTGCAACAATGTTTTTGATATTCAAGCTCTCTTATGATATAGAAGGGGCATATATGTATAATCTGTCGGTGCTGTGTTGTTTCGGACTGTTATTTAGTACAGTTTTCGCATTATACCTATACGAACACCTTACAAAGCAAGCTGAAACAATCAGAAATCAGGAACAGTACGAACAGCATTTAAAAACACAGTTAAAACATCTTGACGATATTCTGATAACACAGAAACAAATCAAAAAGTTCAAGCATGATTTTAATAATTATGTTATCGGACTGCAAGCCTACATAAAAGATGGTGATTTTCAGGGAGCAAGTAACTACATCAATGAATTACAGGAAAAGTTTAATCATGGTGAAGATATTATTGAAACAGGAAATACTGCACTTGATGCAATTTTAAGCACCAAAATTGCTATTGCGGAAAGTAAAAACATTGTTGTAAGCACAAAAATTCAAATTCCCGAAGATATATCGGTTGATCCGATTGATATGTGTATTATTTTTGGCAACGCTCTTGATAATGCTATAGAAGCCTGTGACAGAGTAGCGGCAACGGATAAGAAAATAGGTATAACGATTATTTGCAAGGATAAAGCTGTTTTATGTAAAGTTGTCAATACTGCGCCAAAGCCTGTAAATTCTTTGCTTGATACATCAAAGGCGGATAAACAAAATCACGGATTTGGTTTAGAAAACATAAAAACTGCACTTGCTAAGTATAATGCAAATCCTACCATTGAAAGAACAGATACAGAGTTTACATTAAAATTTGTAATTTTCACAAAAGAATAAGAAATTTGAGAAAAGTCTGAATGTAAAAGTTCAGGCTTTTTTCTTTTGTCGGTTACAAGTTTCGTTGATTAGATTGCATTTCACGAAGAAATGATATTTTTCATCAATTTATATGTTATAATTACAGCATAGAAAGGGGGTACGATATGAAAAGTATATCCGGCACTATAGCAAATACTTTATGGACTCAAGGTATCATTCAGGAAGAAGATATTGACACTTGCCGATATGGGTTAGATATTTTTATATCCTCTGCACTTGAAATTGCAAGCATTTTAATAATAGCAGCTTTTGTCGGTAATTTTTTTCAGGCGGTATTGCTTTTTACAGCATTTATACCTTTAAGAATTTACGCCGGAGGGTATCACGCAGACACAAGGGTGAAATGCTATTTAATATCTGTTGGTGTTTATGCTTTTTTAACATTGTTTACATCGGTGATTTCCCCAAAAGTGTATGCAACAGTAAGTATTATACTTACTTTAACCGCACTTGTAACTGTTTTAACATCGTCCCCTGTAATTCATAAAAACAAATCTGTTTGTGAAATTGAAAGGAAATATTATCGAAAACTCAGCATATCAATTTGTTTGATAGAATCTATCATTATTTTAATATTAACAGTTGTTTTGCCACAAAGTCCCTACATCGTTTCATTAGCGATAGGACAGGCTGCCGTAACAGTATCAATGATTGCGGCAATTATAAAAGGTAAAATAGCTGATAATAAATAAAAGGGCTTAAAAAGTGGAAGGAGGTGTGTGGAATGAGAAAGTTCAGAGAAACAGCAAAGAAATTCGTGGTTAAGTATGGAGCAGCTATTGCATCATGTGCATTTGCTTTCGTAGCTATTTCCGCAAATACTTCTTGTGCGTTGCCTTTTTATGAGCCGGAAGAACCAAAAGGCTTGAAGAATTTTAAGAAATTCAACAAATAATTGGTGATGGTATGAAATAGAAAAGGTTTGCACAGGTATATACCTGTGATGATATGTATTACATATCATCAACAATACTCTAACTAAAGTTTATTCTAACGGGCTTTTGCCCCGAAGGATAAAAAGGATTTATCACTATATGTAGAAACTGTCGATAATCAGTTAAAATGCTTCTGAAAATTCAGCTTGGTGAGGCTATCACAACGAGAACGCAATCGGACGATGGCAACGGAATATACTCAGGTGTGCGATAACAGACTTAATGACGGTTGATATGTATTAGGGGTTAATTCCAAAAATCGACAATAGTAACGCTAAACTATAAATTCTTTATAAACAAAAAGAGAAACCACTTTTCAAATAACATAAGCAACTTGACGGAAACTTAATAATTTGTTGGTGGAATCTCCGCTTATAAGTATATACAAAACAAGCTGTTTTGTCAATGACAGATCATGTAAAATAAAGAATAAAAAGTTTGGCAATGTAGTAAAGGAGGAAGTTTAATGTTAAAATCCAAAAAAATATTTTCGTTAATATTGACAGTTGTAATGTTAGCAACAACTTTTACCGCATTCGCTGACTCAAACACAAACTTTAACAGAAATAATGCGGCTTGGTATGCAGGGAATTATGCTACATCTCCCAATCCAGCATATTATAATTATTCAAGTGTTGGAGGAGATTGCACAAATTTCGCTTCACAGGTTTTAAGATACGGTGGAATTTCTATGACTTCAAGAAAATCAAACCCGGATAATACGGCTGATTGGTATTATCATGGTGCCAATTGGCCCGACAGAACCCCATCTTGGACAGATGCACATTATTTTAGGGGTTATTTTGGTAATGTAAATGGTGTTGGACATAATCATGCTTATGCTATGGAAAAATATTCTGTCGCTAATTTAAAATCGGATTTTTCATCCATATATTATGATGCTTGGGAAGGTGATATTGTTCAATGGACTACAGGGCATGATGGACAAACAAGACATTCTATGGTTGTTGTTGGTTATTCAGGCGGAGATTTACAAGTTGCCTATAGAAACGCCGAAGGATATTTAAATACAGCGAGTACATCCTTGGAGGATTTCATAGACAATCTTTCTAACTCTGACTGGATTACCTTGCTAAGAATTAAAAATGGTTCGTAATTTGATATTGATTATTGAAAGGAGTGCGTAATTATGAAAAAGAAACTATTAGGTTTTTGTCTATCTGGTGTAATGGTTATTACAGTTGTTGCTACAGGAATTGCTTATGCTGCTAATATAGCAATAAAAAATTACACATATAATGATGGTGTTGTTATCAGAAACGAACATGGAAATCACTCGCAAAAGAAATGGGATGCCAGCATCTTCACAGAAATTAAAAGTGAATATGATGTTGAAATGAAGAAAATTGATTCAAGAAGTTCAGTTGTTCAGAAACAAACTGCATTAAAAAACGCAGAAGCTTTACTTGATGCTATGACTGAAGAATTACAGAATCAAGTAGCATCATCTAAAACTGAACAAGAAGAAAAAAAGGTTCAGGAAGAATATATAAAAGATGAATATATTAGACTTGGACAAATTCGTACAGAGTTATATCCTTTAAATGAGAAGGAAGAAATTGTTAAAAAAGCTACTGCATTGAGAGAACAAATTGAGTGGGAAAAATCAATAAATGAGGACAACGAAAGCATGTTGCTTGTTTTAAATGTTATATCTAATGATGTCGACAATATATTAAAAGAAATCGAAAACGCTGAAATTAAGACACTCGATGAATTTGAAACAGCAAGAAATGCACTTTTTGAAAAAAGAACTGAGCTTGAAAAATCGTCAGGAATTACTCATTTAAGCGAAAATGATATTTAAGCTGTAAGCTGTTCTAAAGACTGTTTTTTAGAAATTTAATGTGTTAGGTGTGATAATGTGTCATGTGGAGAGATTTATTGCAGTAAGAAGGTAAAACACCGTTGATTTTAGGAGGAATATCTTATGAAAAAATTATTATCTATTATACTTTCAATTTCATTATTGCTTTCAATGAGTACAGTATCTTTTGCGACAGAAAGCCTTGTTGGTTCTGGTGGTTCGGGATATGCAGGGGATGATTCTCTAACACTTGAAGAAATCAAAGAATCTTATGTAATTGCACGAAATTTGCCACATAGAGATAGAGATGCTATAAGTTTAATGAGGTCATATGTTACCGTCACAGTTAATGCTGTTTGTGACCAAGAATGGATTGATGTTATGAGCGAAGAAGGACTCGGAGGACTTGATGATGCAGAGTTTATAATTGATGAGATAAGTGAAAGGACAGAAAATTGGGTAGGTGTGCATTTATATGGTTATGCCGTGAGAGGCACTACACTTAATGAGTCAGGCGCTGGTGGGCAAAAGTATGTTGATGAAGCGTGGGACGAATATGGCAAAGGTACACGAGATTTAATGATTGCTTTTTATGGAGTACGACCACAAGAATCAGGTTTTGGAGGATGGGCGTATTTTGGACTGCCTAAATCGGCCTTGTTTTTACAGACATATAATAGGACATGGCAGGTAGGAATACACGAAACGGGACATATGTATAATGTAAAAGTTGTTGGAAATATAGATAGTGATTGTTATGAGGAATGTGTAATGAATGATGATATGTACACCAACAACAGATATGATTTAATTTGTGATGACTGTTTAGATTTATGGATAGCTCATAAAAACGATTATCCTCAGAATTAGTTTGGTTAAAGGGGGATATTTGACTAATATCCCCCTTTATGGGGTGAATGGAATGAAAAGAATATTTTTTGTATTTTTAGTTTTTGTTCTTGCTATAGGAATTATAGTTGTAGTTTACAACTCGAATGATGATAAATTTGATTCCCATGATGAAATTGCTGCGATTATCAACGGCGAACACATATATGTATCCGATATAAATCGTATTTTAGAGGAATATAAAGATAATGAAAACATTTCATTTGAAAGCATATTAAATAATAGCATTGACGAACTGTTGATTGTTCAATACGGAAAGCGGATTGGTATAGAAGCATCTGTTAATGAGATTGATGAGAGATTGTCTTATTTTAAAAATAGTTTTCATGATAAATATATTGAACTATTGGAAAGTGGAAATTTAGATAAATATCGAGATAATTTAGAAAATCTAATTGTGTATGATAAAACGATAGAAAATGTTTTATCTCAATGTGATGACCGAATAACGGTTGATGAAAACGAAGCTCTTTCGTGGTATAAAGAAAACATAGATACAGATTTAACTAATTTTTCTAAACATAAAGATATGATTGTCGAAAAATTACAAGATGAAAAGAAAAGACAAGTAATAGAGGAATTTGTAATAAAGTTAAAAGAAGTTGGAGAGGTCAAAATTTATTAAAAAATCGAGGTGAAAACAATGAAAAAAAGTGCAATATCCTTTTTTGTTTTTATTATTATAATATTAAATTCATTGTTTGGTATTACTTATGCAGCAACCGATAATGCGATATTAGATATATCGCAAAGTAGTTATGCAATTTACATTGATGATGTGATGGTCGGGTTTGATGACATAACCAACATAACCGTAAATGATATAGAAATGGTTCCCGTTAAATATATTTCAAACCTACTAAGTTTTGATGTTAAGGTTAATGATAATTTTGTTGAAATTACAAATGCAGAACAGGAATATCAAGTTAAATTTTTTATAGGTGGCGATTCAATAGAATATGGTTTTAAAGAGGATTTATTGACACTTGAATATCCAACTTCGAAGCCTCTCTCAATTAAAATTGATAACGAGATTTATATATCTTGCTATGATTACTGCCTTGTTATGAATTTGAAATTTGCTGAAAAAGAAAGAGAAAATCATAAATATTATTTCTATACAAGAGAATATTTATCAACTGGAACATCTTATATATGGAATAATACAGAAAATGTGGTAAGTGAAAAACTAAAATTAAATGGAACAATGATTGTATCTTTAAAGAATGGAGATATGTTAATTTCTATAAATAATGTAATTGTACAATTTAGGGATGCACCATTCATTGACGAAAATGGAAGAACACAAGTTCCTGTAAGAGAATTATGTGAGTTTTTAAATAAAAGAGTTTATTGGTTTGAAAATCCACAGAGAGTTGCGATTTCAACAGTTCCGGCAGACTTGGATAATACTAACGGTGGCGGTGCTGGCGGTGACAGTATTCAGTTTGTTATCGGAGAAAATAAATATTCCAAAAACGGGAAAGAATATCCTATGGATACTGCTGCAAGGATTATCAATAATCGCACATATATTCCTTTAAGGATTGCCGGAGAGTTCTTGAATTATGAGGTAATATGGCAAGAATAAATTAGGCTAATATGTTGAAGTGACCTTGTTCCAACTCGGAACAAGGTCATTTTATAGAATATAATCGGTAAAATAGCAGAAATATAGCATTTTATATTGCTTAAATCAGAAAAATATGGTAAAATATATATAAGAATTTTAACAGATGCAGGGTGTGATAACAATGAATGATGATGA
>JAFQCK010000049.1 GCA_017416465.1 Lachnospiraceae bacterium
CTTCTATCTCTTCTGCCAATTCATTCCAATAACTTTTATCACCATCCACATATATCTGTTTGTACAAATCAGCATATTGAGGATATTTTTCATTTATATATCTAAGTATCTGAGCCTTATATTTCCCTCTAAGATTCAGATTTTCAAACCAATATTCATCAACAAATAGCCTACTTTTTTCTATAATTTCCTTATATTCTGTTATTGCCGGAAACATCGGCGACATAAATAACACCGTATGAATTCCGTTTTCATGCAATACTTTAAGTGTATTCATGCGAGCCTCAATGCCACTTGCATTATCCATATCATTCTTAAAACTTTCATCCAGTGTATTAACAGACATAGCTACCGATATATCCTTAAATTGCTTTAGCAAATCCACATCTCTTAAAATCAACGATGACTTTGTTGAAATACTAACTGTACATTCTACATTCAAAAGCTGCTTTAATATACTTTGCGTTATACAATATTTTTCCTCATAAGAATTATAACAATCTGTAACAGATGCCAGAAAGACCGTCTTTCCTTTTAATTTCTTTTTGCTTATTGGTTTTGTACATCTTTTAACATCTATAAATGTGCCCCATTCTTCCTTGTGCCCTGTAAATCTTTTCATAAAACTGGCATAACAGTATTTACATCCATGGGGACAGCCCACATACGGATTAATAACATAATCACTGGCAGGGAGATTGGATTTTGTCAGATAATTCTTTACCTCAATTTCCTTTTCAATTATATTCATTATCGAATAGCTCCTCCATGAAAATAGCACTCATATATTTTTTCATCCATGTAAAATATTTCTTCATATCCCTGAAACCATACAAACTCGCCATCTACTTTGCAGTGATAATGGTAATCTCCTTTTGTATAAATCTCCGGACCACGAAAAGGCAACTCTGCCGGAACTTGCATAAGCACCTCTTTCAAAAAATCGCCACTAAAGTTCTCTCCTATCACACGCCCTACATAATTCATGCTCCAAACCGGATTTTCATATAACCATACCACTTCCTCACCGACAAAACATTCTCCCCCGAAATATGAATCAAGATAGATAAATCCATTCTTATCCTGATAACGATAATCATGAGAGTTCATTCTACATGAATCTACTTTGTTGTTTGCCGCTGCATAAGTATTCTTTTTTGCCACAAGAAGAAACTCAATAATCTTATTGATATCCATACTTGCATTTTTACACAAAGAAATATTGCATTCATCATCTTCTTTTACTATTCGGTCTATAGTTATGCCATACAGATTACTCAAAGAAATCAAGTTACCCAATTCTGGCACGGCCTGTCCGTTTTCCCATTTGCTAAGTGTCTGGCGAGCAATACCCAGTTTATCCGCAAGCTGTTCCTGTGAATAGCCATTCTGTTTTCTCAAAAGTTGTAATTTATCCTTCAATTCCATGAAAATACCTCTCTTTAATTTTGCTGTTATTATATCAAAATAAATTTTCTTAAACCACCACCTATTGCAGACAAAAATGTAAGCTCTGTGTTACATTTTTTAAATTGTCGTATCTTGTATCCCGATGCATTAACATCTATATTTCCTCCGATACATTAATGTGAACAAAAGATTTAGAAAAGGAGATTCTTACATATGAATACATTATTTACCATCACAGAAAGCTATCTGAAATACTGCGAAACACAAAAAAGGCTTGATAAGAAAACACTAAAGGCGTATCGCACTGATTTAGAGCAATTTATTTCTTTTTTTAACAATACTTACATAAATACTATATCCATACCTGATATTGAAAAATATATAGGATACCTGCACCAAAATTTCAAACCCAATACAGCCAAAAGAAAGCTTGCGTCGATAAAATCTTTTTATCACTTCCTCGAATATAAAGATTTCATAGACCTAAACCCATTCAACAAAATTAAAATAAAGTTTCGGGAACCCGTGATATTACCAAAAACAATTCCTCTATAC
>JAFQCK010000050.1 GCA_017416465.1 Lachnospiraceae bacterium
AGTGTATAAAAGGCGTTAAAAAATTAGATGTAGTCTGAAATGCTTAAAAATAAAGCGTTTCAGACTTTTTTTATATTTTTTTAGATGTGTACAATACAAGAAAACACAAGTGTGAGAAGATACAATTGTCAAGAGGACAACGACTTCGAAGTACAAAGTTTTCAAATCAGTAATATTACCACTTTTGTGAGGTTAAACTCACGAAACAACAAAATCCTAAACCTGTAAGGATTGTATACAACCCCTGTTCCTACTGTGAATGACACAGCAGGTAGTGGAGCTAGCAGTGGAAAGGGAAAATTACAATTAAAAAGGAGAAAGAGAAAAATGGCAAAGAAAGTAGCAGAGCAGGTAATTGCAGACAGATTAGGCGAAGAGATTTATAAAAATAAGTATGGATATAAGGTTTATGCAGTAATATTACGTGAAAAAGATAGTATGCGCGTATCAATAGAGGTTTACATTGTAAATCCCCAAAATAAGATGTCAGAAATGATTAATTTTAAACGTCAAGATATTATGAACAAAGAATCAGTTGTTGATGTGTTATATGACTATGAGGGTGATTTTGATAGTGAGGATATAGAAATAATCCTAGATAAATTAAGAGCTATGCTGACTGTAAAAGCGTTTCATGATGTGCAAAATAAGGCAACGCAAGAAGAATTACATATTATGTTCAGTCAGTATATTAGAAATATAGAAAGGGAAAATGCAGAAAAAGTGGAGACAGTAGGAAATGAAGAAGAAAATAAAGAGGATGACTATAGTGTTTTTATAAAAGATGGATATGGTTACATGAAAACCACGTTATTAGAAAAGTTCATTAGTAATACAAAAGAGATTACAGGTTATAGTAAACGTCTTGACATTCTCAAATTGCTAAAAGTGATGGGTGTACTTAAAAATGCTAAAAATCGACCTTATGATATGCTCGTCAGCATAGGTGGCGAAAAAGTTCATTATTATAAAGTTGCATTAGCAGAAGAGCAGGAAGAAGTGGAAGATGAGGTGATTGAATTATGAGAAAAAGACCTTATGGATGGTATGGTGGTAAGTATCGTATTGTAAATAAAATTAAATTTTTAATACCTGAACATTCAGTTTATAATGAACCTTTTATGGGAGCCGCTTCTGTGGGATTAAATCATGCTCGTAGCAAAATAGAGATTTTTAATGATAAAGATTCAGAAGTTGCATGTTTTATGAGAACATTGGCTGACAGAGAGCAAGGAAAGATACTGGTAGAGAAACTTTGCAACCTTACGTTTGGCAAGGAGGTATTTGATAATGCGCTTGAAAATGAAAAAAGAAATTTCAAAGGGTTAGATGACATTGAAAAATCAGTTATGGTGTACATATTGATTACCCAGAGCTTTGATTGTAAAAGAAAAAATTTCTCAGAAAAATTGTACAAGGATGCAAGAGCGTATCAAAAAAGAATTAGAAAAAACATACCTAGGGTATATGAAAGATTAAGAGATGTACGGGTACTTAATATGGATGGAATTGATTTACTTAGTGAAATTAAGGATGATGTGGATACATTTGCATTTGTTGACCCACCTTATAGATTGGAGTTGCGAGCAAAAAATGCCGGTAAAGCATATAAATGCGAGTTATCTCATGAAGACCAAGTGAAATTACTTGAAACAATTCGTCATGCAAAATGTAAGATTATGCTTTGCGGTTATAAAAGTGAAAATGGTGAGGATTTGTATGACCGTTATTTGTTACCTTATGGTTGGAAATGCTACAAGTTGGCAGAACTAACAAAGACATGTCAGATAAAAGAAAAAAAGGATAAAGGAAAAGAATACATCTGGGTCAATTATGAATTACCAGAACAAGCAAAGTATGCAATAAGTATGAAAACTCATAGTACGCTATGATTTTTATAAAAAAGTATTAGAGAAAAAAATCAACAGTAAAAGAAAAATGAGTATTTACAAGTAACAATTTAGTTAAGTCCGTAGGCTGATAAAGCCTACGGCAGAAAGGAAAAGAACATGGAAGATAAAATGATTTTAGAAGAAAAGAGAATGGAAGAGAAGAACAAAAAATTAAAAGACAGCGAGTATATGATTTTAGGTATCGCAAAGGATATGTTTAAAGACTGTGAGAAGTATTATGATAAGAAAACAAAATTCTATTGCAATGGTATTTTACAAACACCTCAAATTAAGAGTTACATGATGATGATTATGGAGAACTTCAAACTTTATGCTGGAATTATTACGGATTTAAGTGGTGCACCATTTCAGAAGTATGATATTAACAAAAGTTTAGTTAGCGATGCAATCAGAGATTTACAGAGATTCAATCCTAACATCATAGTAACAATGGATTTAAGAATAATGATTACTGATTTATACAATGAATGGATGAAGAGGTGCCTTTATTCTGGAATTGAAATCTGTAAATTGGTAGGAGATATGGCAGGAGATTATATTGTAAGAGATACAGCAGATGGAAAAGCTTACATTATTGAAAAAGTAAATTAGGTTAATTGCAGGAGTCAATAC
>JAFQCK010000051.1 GCA_017416465.1 Lachnospiraceae bacterium
ACTATATGCAAGAGCTTTTAAAACTTGTGTCGTAGATGTATCAACATCAATTATGTAATTATATAATTCTTCAATAGACAATTTTTTTGAAAACTCACTTATTTCTTCTTTTACAAGTTCGTTTGCAGTTGTAATAATCGGCGAATTTATGCGACTTTGATAATCTCCCTTAAAGAAAACTTGCTCATCATCTGCAATAAGTGAATGTGCAACAATATCTTCAATACGAAAAATATGCCAGAGAGAATAGGCAATCGTTTTATTATGATAACCTTTCGCGTTCATATATGGCATAGCACTAAAATCATCTATCGATAATTCCTTCTTAAATTGCATAATCTGTGCCATAAGTTCCTTACGGAGTTTGATTAGTGTATCTATGCTTAATTCAAATGTATCTTTTTTCTTTATCTGCAACTGTATAGTTTTATTCAGCTCTGCCCAATCTTTATTCATAAACTAACACCTCGTCAAATTTAAGTTCTTCCTTTTCAGATACACCTCCAAACCAATAAACAACAAAATAATTCAATAACCAAAATATAGTTAAAAGCACTTTATCCCATACTGGCGAATCTGTATCTGTTTTTCCTCTTTGTGCGAGCGTTTCTTCATTTGATTTGAATAATACCAAAGAGATAATAATGGTTGCTATAAAAAGGTAAATAAAGTAGATACTTCCTGCATATGTCAAGGTAAATTTTGCCCCAAGCATATATAAGAACACCCCTATTATCTTCTGCACAAGGACTCTTGCAATATATGAAATTGCTTGTTTTTTCATTACAACCACCTCACTGTAAACTTCAAAGCTTCGCATTCTATTCTACAATAATTTCTCAACCTCTTTAACTGTAAACTTCTGAACAAGTCCACAACTCTTACAGCAATAGCAAGCTACAGAACTTCTCTTTGGTTTTAATTTTTTTATCTCTCCTTCCGGATAAAAAAACATTCCATGCATCCCTGCCATTTGTCCATTTATTAATTCTCCGCCACAATTTTCACATTTGTTTTCCATTACAATTCCTCCGTAGGTACTTATCTTGCATTTTATACCTCCTGAAAATTTAAAGCTTTCTCTCCTTCATTTTGAAAAATATTCATTCAAAAGTTGACTGATATATGATGGCGTTACAGGCACTTCCGAATCAAATGGAGGATATTCTAAATTTTTCTTTTACCTTTCTTTGACACCATATCTCGCACACTTCAAATTTTTCTTTTAGTAACAGTTAAATCATATATCATATATATCTTTATTCTATAACTTATATTTCAACTTTTCCAAAGATGTATATATCTCATCTGCCATCTGAGCACCATATACCGACATCTGTATACAAGTCTCTGTGATACTAAATGGTGTTACCATTGCATCCATAGCTAAAACTATATCCTTTTCATCTAAGATAACCTTTCCCCATCTGTATCTTAAATTCATCTGATTAAGAAGGAAGAATAAATTACCATTAATCTCATCATCTTCCATCTTATACAGATTATAAAATCTTATAGATACCGAGTTAGTCTTATCATCTGTAAGAAATAAAATAGTTACCGGAATCTTTACATTAGGTAACTGTTGTGCCATAATGATTCCTTCCTTGTTATCACCATGAACTGAATGTTTAATTCCTTTTTCTTTAAGCTGTAAGCTCAATGCCTCTGCCAAAATTCCCATTTTCATCGATTCCTTTCTCTAAATAGATTAATATCAAACATATATCTTTATTGAATAATATAAAACTTATATTATTCCCCTTAACCTTTCAAAGGCTTCATAAACATCCACCTCGCCATATCCCCATTCTCTATTAGGATATTCTATTTGTGGTCTTCTTCTTGCTCCCCTGATTAAATAATTTTTTATCTCAATAGTATTAATACTTTCACTATTCTTCCTCACATATCCCCATTCCATTATCTGTGCCATTATTCCTGCTGTTATCCCGGCAGAAACACTCGTGCCACTTTTACTTACAAATATATTATTCAAATCAGGTCCGTATACACCTACTCCCGGAGCTACTATTTCAGGCTTTACCAAATTATTTGTAGGATATCCTCTTCCTGATTCTATAAAAATCCCTGACATATTATCATCATAAGCTCCTACCGATACAGGCACTTGTGAATCTGCCGGTATAGTAAGTGTATTAAACGGATTCGGTCTTAGAAAATATGTTTCATCTCCTACAAATTCCGATATAGGAAGCCATACATTATAATTTCCTCTTACAATTACATCTCCATATACCCTGATTGTCCATATCCCTGCTATCGGAGTTTCAAATCTGATTCTGATAACCTGTGAACCTGACTTTCTCTCAACCAATTCATACTGTGCTGAAATTTTCGTAGAGTCAAGAATAAAATCAAAATCCATGCTTCCTCTGATTCGGTTTCCAAATCTTTCAATTCTATCACCTGATGGTGAAATTATTTCTATTGAATAAGAATCCGGAGCTTCCCCCCACAAACCCAACACAAATCCTTTAGAGTTTTCAGGAACTCTTATCTCAACATCTTCCGTAGCACCCTCATTTGAAATCTGACCAAGGAAATGATGCCTTGCATTACCTTCATTTCCGTTAGCCACACACACTCCAATTCCGGTTCTTTCTCCTAATTCGTTTAATAAATTTCCAAGAATACTGAAACCATTGTGTGCTCCATAACTACTTCCTAGTGTTATACATATTATCAATGGCTTTCTTTTTTCTATTGCAAGCATTGTAAGAAAGTTTATTCCTGTAAGAATATCATTCTCCTGATAAGCTTTTGCGCTATCATTAATTGCAAAAAAATCTCTAAGATATCTTTTTGCAGGTTTAAGTTTTACCACTGCAATATCAGCAAATGGTGCAGCACTTGCAAATCCAGCCTCTCTATTTGGATTACCTGCAGCAATTCCTGCAACAAATGTTCCATGTGAACTGTCACTCGAAAGACTATTAAGTATCTGTGAATCTTCTTTCATAAGCTCATCATTAATTATATCATTAGTAAGGTAACTACCATATTTAAGATTAAAAGGTGGTGTAAGAGTTTGATTAGTCTGGTCCCAAGCACCAATTAATCTTGTATTACCATTTGAATATCTGAATACATCATTATAAACATCAATTCCATCTTCAATAAAACCAATAATTACCCCCTGACCTTTTAATCCTGAATTAGGAAGGTTCTGCAATGCTATTGAACCTGTTTCTTCGATTGCTGACAAATCCATAAGCCCATATAACTTAGGTATCTCAAGATAGCTGTAATCTTCAATCCTATCTTTTAGCCTACCTTGCATCTGTTTATAAATAATCCCATAATTAACTGATGTAAGAATAGGACAATAATCTTTGTTATTTTCCAAAAACGTTCCATAATCTGTATCAATTTCAACTATTAAATCTTCATAATCTTCAGATACAATATTTTCCCTGCATGGCATTAAACAACCTCTATACAAAACAAATAAGCATTGTTAAATTATATTATTACAAAAATCCATTCAGAACATATTATTCCAACACTTAATAATATTTTAATAGGGTTTAAAATATTATTCAACACCTCTAAGCTTTATAACAGGACCACCTGTTTTATCAATATATTCTTTAGTAATAATCACCGTACCTATATTATCGTCTTTTGGTATCTCATACATTATATCTAACATATAATCTTCTAATATCGACCTTAAAGCTCTTGCACCGGTTTTCTTTTCAATAGCTTTTTTCGCTATTTCCAAAATAGCTTCATCAGTAAATTCTAATTTTACTTCATCTATTTCCAAAAGCTTTTCATATTGCTTAAGAATTGCATTTTTTGGCTCTTTTAATACTTTCGCAAGCATTTCCTCTGTAAGTCCGTCTAAAGTAAACAGAATTGGAAGTCGGCCTAAAAATTCAGGTATCATTCCATAAGTTCTTAAATCTTCAACAGTTACATTTTTAATCAAATCATTCACATCATCATATTTATCTTTGAGATCTGCAATAAAACCGATTGATGCCTGTTTATTTAATCTTTCTTTTATTATCTCTTCTAATTCAGGGAATGCTCCACCACAAATAAATAAAATATTTTTTGTATTGATTGTAGTTAAAGGTACCATAGCATTTTTACTGTTAGCACCAACAGGTACTTCAATCTCACTACCTTCAAGAAGCTTTAATAATCCCTGCTGGACACTTTCACCACTAACATCTCTGGAGTGAGCATTTTTCTTCTTTGCTATCTTATCAATTTCGTCGATAAAGATTATTCCCATCTCAGCTTTGTCCACATCATTATCTGCTGCCGTAAGTAATTTTGAAACAACACTTTCAATATCATCACCAATATATCCTGCTTCAGTCAATGATGTTGCATCCGCTATAGCCAAAGGTACATCTAATAATTTAGCAAGTGTTTTTACTAAAAATGTTTTTCCCGAGCCTGTTGGTCCAATCATTAACATATTAGACTTTTCTATTTCTATATCATCCTTAATCTCTGAAGCAATACGTTTGTAATGGTTATATACACCTACTGAAATTACTTTCTTCGCATATTCCTGTCCGACAACATATTCATCTAACTGTGCTTTAATCTTATGTGGTGCCGGAAGCTTCTTTATATCAATTAAAGGCTCTTTCTTTTCACCAGCCTTTTTCTTTTTAATCTTTTGTCTTCTTCCCAAATCTCCATTTAAATCTGCAAGATTTACAAACCTGATATTAGGAAATCTTCCTTCTAAATTATTAATAGCATCACTTATGGTTGCCTTCTTATCATCATCTTTTTTATCAGGTTCTTCTGTACTTTCCGAATCCTTTGATACTTCTGTATCTTTATTATCAGAAGCTTCTTCTTTATTCAAATCCACTTTTCTTTCTTTTTTTGCCGCACTCGGAAATCCATAAAGTAAAGAATTCAAATCAACTCCATTCAAATTCATTCCGTCAATACTTATATCTCCACCACCAAGGTCGAGTCCATTTTGCTCAATAGCATCAAAAGTCCTTTGCATACAATCGGGACAAATTGTTATTCCCCCCGGCATAGTAACCTGTCTACCCGTTTTGCTTTCAGGTCTTCTACATAAAAAACAAATACTTTCATATTCATCGTCGTTTGTATAATTATCTGACATTTCTTCCTCCACTATCCACTAATACATTATTTTCTATAACAATATTTTGGTAAACCATTTTCAAGCACCTTTTCAGGCTCTCCTTGAATTAATGGCATAACGTAATCAATAAATTCTTTTTTAATATCTGTTCCATCCTCGCTTATCCATTCTCTTGGAACAACCTTTTCCTGATTACATACCAAAGAACAATCTACTGTTTCACAAACAAGTTCATATGGCTCATTTGACTTTCTCACAAATGCCACCATCTTTCCGGTCTCACCATTAATACATGCTTTAACACCATAACTTCCTGCCATTGCAGCTTCATTGATATCTGTAAGAGATGCTAAAGCAGCTTTACATCTCTGATTTACATTAAGCTCAACAGAACGAACTTTTACACCTAATTTATCCTTAATAACATTTTCAAGATATTTACCACAACCTGTAAGCATCTTATGTCCAAAATTATCTACTCCTGCTTCACTTGCATACTCACATATAAATGTACCGTCTTTATCCTTAATACCTTCCGATACACAGATGATAAGATTATTCTTAACCTTAAGTTCTGCATCAACTCGTTTAACAAACTCTTCTACTTCAAATGCTACTTCAGGTAAATATATTAAAACAGGATTATCATTTTCAAATTTTCTTGCAAGTACACTTGCTGCTGTAATCCAACCTGCATGTCTACCCATAAGCTCTACTATTGTAACCGAATGTGTATCATAAACATTTGCATCCATAACAATATCTCTAACAGTTGTTGCAACATATTTTGCAGCACTACCAAATCCAGGCGAATGGTCTGTTAAAGTCAAATCGTTATCAATTGTTTTTGGAACACCGATAACCCTTACTTCACTGTTAATCTTTTTAGCATATCTTGAAAGTTTATCTACAGTATCCATGGAATCATTTCCACCAATGTATATAAAATATCCTATATTAAATTCTTCAAATCTTTTAAAAATCTTTTCATACACTTCATCTTCCTGATTCTCAGGTAATTTATATCTGCAAGAACCTAAATATGCTGCCGGAGTATTTTTTAAAAGCTCTAATTCTTCTCCCGGTAAAACCTCCTCCATGTCTACTACTTTACCATCTATAAATCCTTGAATACCATTAATCATTCCATATACTTTATCAATAATTTCATGATTTAAAATAGCTTCCTTTACAACTCCATATAAACTAGAATTAATAACTGTTGTAGGGCCTCCACTTTGTCCAACTGCAATATTAATCTTCTTTGTCATTTTCAAAAATCCTTTCTATACTTGAATTTTAGGTGCTTGCAAAATTCTAATTAATTTCACAATTAACTATGATAAAATTTATATATAAATAAATATAATTTTCCAAATTAAGAGTATATCATTTTTTCTAACATTAATCTAGTACATTTTTCTACTAATATTAAGATGTTAAAAGACTATTTTTAAGTATTGTACTACCAATTTGCACAAAGCTTTTATGTCCTTTATTGTATTGCGGAAAATATTAGTTTTTCTTAGTGCTTTGCTTAAAAATTCAGTAATTGACCGACACGATGTCGGTCAAAGGCGTATCTGAGCCACGATGGCGAATATACGCCGGTTACGTAATGATTTCAAAATTCAACTTTCAAAGCACTTAGAAAAACTTATATTTGTAGTATGACATAAAGGACATAAAAGCTTTGTGTAAATAGATAACTAATATTTTAAAAAATGGACTGCCTGCACCTTGCAAACAGTCCATACAATTTATTCTTTATTTTCGCTTAAAACTACAGTAACTTCTTTTTGGGCATACTCTCTATCTTCAAGATATTCGATAGTAAATACAACTTTTTCACCTTTTTCGTAATACTGAAGTCTTGTACTAAGTTCTTCCATAGAAGCTACTTTTACACCATCTATCTTTGTAATAATGTCACCCTTTTGAATACCCGCTTTATCAGCTGCACCATCTTCTATTACATCTACCACAAGAACTCCTGATGGAGCATTATAAATTTCTGAAAGTTCTTCTGTTACATCTCTTCCATAGATATTCAAATATCCCTGGTCCTTAGGATCAACCTTTTCACGAGTTTCCATATTCATAAGTCCATCAATTATTTCACTTACACTTGTTACCGGTATAGCAAATCCCATTCCTTCTACTGAAGACGAAGAATATTTAGCTACATTAATACCAATAAGTTCTCCCTCTGTATTTAATAAAGCTCCTCCACTATTTCCAGGATTAATAGCTGCATCAGTCTGTATAAGCTCCATAGTTTTGTTATCAATTACAACTTCTTTGTTGAGTGCACTTACTACACCAACTGTAACCGACTGACCATAACCTAACGCATTACCTATAGCAATCGTACCTTCACCAACTTCTAATTCATCCGAATTACCCATTGTCGCAATCTTAATATTGCTCATTGTTTTATCTTTAATATCTTCTAATTTAACTACAACTATAGCTAAATCCTTTTCTGAATCCGTTCCCTTAATATATGCCTCTACTGATTCATCATCAATAAACTGAACCTGTAAAGAGTCTGCACCTTCAACAACATGATTATTTGTTACTATCAATAATTCCGAATCATTTTGTCCAATTATTATTCCTGAACCTGCACCTGTTTGCTCCTCATATTCATCACCACCATTGAAATAATAATCATACCAGAAGTTCATTCCTGACTGAACCTTTTGTGTACTGGTAATAGAAACTACTGATGGCATTACGTTCTTAACCACTCCTGAAACATCCATCACTTGTGCAACTATCTTATCATTCTCAACATTCTCATCACTTACAACAGTTTCCTTTTCATTATTATCAGAAACAGAAGTATACGAAATCTTATCATATTTCGTATCATTATTTTTATTCACATTAAGTATTCCAAGTGCATCTCCTAAAAAATACATCGTTCCAAGTGCAATAACACCAAAAGCCATAGCACACGTTACAAAACCAACTATCTTTCCACCTAACGAAATTCCTTTTTCTTTCTTAGCTTTTTTCTTTTCTAATCTCTTAGCTTTTTTATTTTGTTTTTTTTCAAATTTAGCTTTTTCTTTATCAAGTTTTTTCTTTAATTCAGAATCCTGATATGACATATATGACTGATATGATTGACTATAAGGTTCAGAACTTATTGTTTCCTCATCTAAATTACTATCCGGAATATCAATATTAATAACTTCCTCATTGTTAACTTCTTCATAACTAATTTCCACAGTATTATTTTCTATAATATTATTTTCTATAATATTATTTTCCATAATTTCATTTTCTATAGTGTCATTTTCCATAATATTATTCTTTTCATTATTATCAAAATTGTCTGTCATTATTATACCTCCTAAAAGACTTATTTTTTATATTTAGTATATTATCAGTTAAATGTGTTCAAAATGTGTTTAAACATTGATTTAAAAAAGTCCATTTTCAACAACCTCGAAAATGGACTCAAATATTTAATTATTCTTCATATCCTGACAATTCATCCTCTTCATCTTCCGGTAACTTAATTGTAGGTATACCCGTATAATTTTCAAGATAATCACTTATCTCCATAACTTCATCGCTTGGCACATAATTCTCTTCATCAAATAAAAATTCATGTAATTTCGAAACATTGTATGATAATCCTCCTGCAACTACCATACTTGCTTTATTAATTGTTGGTGTTTCCAAAGTAAATGGGAAACCTCTGCTTTCACCTAATGTAAACTCAAGCATAACAGGTATTAAGTCCATTATCTCATCAAAACTTAAACTTGTTCCAATAAATCTATCTTCTTCAGTATTACTTCCTAGTATAGATCTTGCTATAGAAAGAACCTGAGATACTCCTGCTGCTTTTGATTTTTCAACAATCTTTTTAATTACTGAACGCTGTCTGGCTGTTCTACCCATATCATTATTATATACAGTTCCATCATCATCATGGAAAGCTACATATCTGATACGACAATAAGCTGTAGCCTGTAAACCAGAGAGATGAATATTCTCACCATAAGTTGTAAGGTCCGGTGCATCCATTCCTGTAATCTTTCTTGTTTCAGTAAGATAACCGTTTACATAGAACATTTCATCATAAGTAAGATTTACCTCTATACCACCAAGTGCATCTATAATATTAGCAAGACCATTAAAATTAACAATTGCGTAATCTGTTATATTCAAATCAAGATTAGTATTTAACATATTAATCGCACATTCAGGTCCATCTTTAAAGAATGCTGAATTACACTTTGTATAGCTGACATCTCCATCTTCGTCTACAATCTTAAGCATTGTATCTCTATATAAAGATGACATTCTTACTTCGCCTGTTTTGTTATTAATACTTACAATAATTATTGTATCACTATGAGCCGCATAATCAAACTCATCTCCTCTTGAATCAATACCAAATAAAACGATATTTCTGTATGTTTCAAGTTCCTCTTTTACCCCTTCATTAACGATAACTTTATCTTCATCATACTCTGTATCCTGTACATTTTCTTCATAATCTTTTTTTGCAGTTTTATCTAAATAATATCTTACAGCAGGATTAGATGACATAGATGTAATAAATCCATTTCTGTCAACCTTAAACCATACAAAAAATACAGATACCACAACATACATAAGAATCACAATTGATTCAAATGCCAAAAGAATTTTTTTCCATATCGGTACTTTATTATCGTTTATTTTTTTCATCTTACTTTCCTTTCATACAAAGCAGTTTATCCTTTAATATGCATTTTTATTAATAAATCCTTTGAATATAGTTAAAAACATTATCTTTATATCAAAACCAAGTGTCCAGTTCTCAATGTAATATAAATCACATTCTATCCTCTTCCTAATAGACGTATCTCCTCTATATCCGTTAACCTGAGCCCAACCTGTAAGTCCCGGTCTAACCTGATGTTTTATCATATATCTTGGTATCTCTTCTTTAAATTTATCTACAAAGAACGGTCTTTCCGGTCTTGGACCAACAATACTCATCTCACCTTTTAAAATATTAAAAAGCTGTGGCAACTCATCCAAACTTGTCTTTCTTAAAATCTTGCCTATCGCAGTAACTCTTGGATCGTTCTTTACTGTCCATGCTTTCTTTTCTTCTTTCTCATCCTGAACTTTCATTGTTCTAAACTTATACATCATAAATGTTTCATTTCTAAGTCCAACTCTCTCCTGCTTAAAAATAAGCGGTCCCTTCGAGGTGAGTTTAACAAGAATAGCTATTATAAGCAATATAGGAGATAATACTACAATTCCACAAAACGAACCAACTATATCCACCAATCTCTTAATCATCATGTTAAATGTATTAGATAATGGAACATATCGAATATTTACAACCGGCAAGCCCATCAAATCCTCCGTATAAGGTTTAGACGGAATAATATTATTATAATCCGGTACAAATTGGGTATGTACTCCGGATTTCTCACACATATTAACAAGTTTTTCTAATTTACTATATTCACTAAGCCCCAATGTAATGGCAATCTCATCAAGACTGTTTTTTTCCAATAATTCCGGTAATGATTCAATTTTACCCAAAACAATAGCTCCGTTATAATTTGTTCCCGGCTTAACGTTATCATCCAGAATACCTTCAATCTGGTATCCCCAGTGAGGAAACGTTCTTATTCTGTCAATGTAAGCTTCAGCAGCACGACTATATCCAACCAATAAAATGTGTTTCATATTAAAACCGCTTTTTCTCATAAAGTGCAAGCACATTCTTATCAAGTATCTTACAATAATCTCTAATACTATATTAATTACAAGGAATATGAATAACATCTCTCTTGAAAAGTTATGTTCCTTTGTAATATACAATACAGCAAGAATTATCATTACACCTAATATATTGGCTTTTAAAATATTACCAATCTCTACTCGTCTTCCCATTACTCTTCTCGGAACATACATCTTAAAAGCCAAATATAATATAAAATAAAGAGGAACAATCCCCCACATTGCTGTCATATATAATTCAAATGATAATCTGTTACCACTATGGTCAAACAAATCTGTCTTAAACTTTAAAAACCACGACAGAATATAAGATATCTCTAAAACCAGTATATCCAATAACATCTGAATTCTATTAAAATACTTCTGATTATCTTTTATCATAATAAAAACCTTTTCTTATTGTTATTCTACTTTTCAAAAATTGGTAACTAAACTCTACCCATAATAACTCTAAAAATTAAAAATAGCAATCTATAATTTTATATTTTACAATTTTTTCAAAAAATATTCACAATTGGAAAATGTTCAGAGCCAAGCAGCTAAAAAAATATACTTAATCTAGCTTGCTTAAATAAGTATATTTTTTTAGCTATTTAGCGAATACGCCACAGCGAGGAAACATTTAGTGTTTTCGAGCTTAGCTCTGAACATTTTCCACAATACACGGAAGTAAAAAAAGAAACCACATAATGATTTCTTTTTTATAATACTCTATATATGTCTATTTAGATATTCTTTAACATAGATTAAGCCATTAACAATTAATTCTTTTTGAATTATAAAGTAGTTGTATAAATTATTCTCATCATACTCAACTTTTTTAAGTTTATGCATTGTCTTTATGCCTTCTATCATACCTTCTCTATAATCCTTTGCAAATCCAATTTTATTGAAGAACATATATTTAACTAAAAATCCTGCAAGTATAAATGGCATATTTACTACTTGCTGTAAAAACGGCATATTTTTATAAATAACATAGATATTATTTCTTGCAGCCAACCTTACTTTAAACGAATTATATTTAGAACCGCTTGTTCCACTTCCGACATGATACACTATTGCACTACTGCAATATACATTCTTATATCCGTATATCTTTGCTCTGTAACAAACATCAATATCCTCAAGATATGCAAAATGTTTTAAATCGAATTTACCGATTTTATCAAACACTTCTTTTCTGTAAATAGCTGCACCTGCACATGCCGAAAATACTTCCGCATCCTCACAATAATCATCTACACTTCTTCCTACACCACGTTGAAATGCCCATCCCGGTAGTGAATACAAATCACCTGCATCATCCATTATACTTCTGTCATTAAAGTTAATCATTTTACTGCTACAAGCAAATATTTCATCTTCCTTTTCAATTGCCTTTACCATCTCACCTACAAAATCTTCATCTGATTCAGTATCATTATTTAAAAGCAGTACATAAGGCGTATCCGATAAATCAATCCCTTTATTAACAGCGCCACTAAAACCATAATTTTTCTTTAATCTTACTACCTCTACTTCAGGATAGTTTTCTTTTACATATTCATAGCTTCCGTCTACTGATGCATTATCAATTACAAGCGTTTTAAATTCTTTATAATTTTGAAGTCGTAATGAATCAAGACAGGTTTTCATAAACTTCATTCCGTTATAATTTGGTATTACAACTGTTACCTTCATCCCTTAATGTCCTTTCATTTGAAAAATATGTAACTGTTCAGAGCCAAGTAACTTTAAACAAATATACTACCAAGCCTGATTCTGAACAGTTACAAGAATATTAATCTGGAATATAAAAATCAGAGCGGTCTAATGAGAAATTAGGATTATAATATGGGTCTCCTGATTCTAATGCATCTTTCCATCTGTCTCTAAATAATACAACTTCACTCTTAAAGCGTTCTCTCTTTGATTCCGTATCTTCAAATCCTCTTGATTTTGACTCATAATGATATAGCTCACAATATGGAGTAAATATATTAAGATAACCTTTTTCTCTTACACGAAGACAGAAATCAACATCATTAAATGCTACTTTAAATTCTTCATCTAATCCACCAAGCTCATTATAAAGAGAAGTCTTAACCAACATACATGCTCCTGTAACAGCTGTTACATTCTGGGCATAATATAATCTACCCATATATCCGACATTTTCTCTGTCAACACCATAATGAGTATGACCTGCTGCCCTGTCAGCACCAAGTCCGATTACAATACCTGCATGCTGAATAGTATCATCACCATAATATAACTTCGCACCTACAACACCAACATCTTCTCTTTGTCCATACATCATAAGTTCTTCTATCCAATTTTTACTGATAACTTCTGTATCATTATTTAATAAAAGAAGATACTCACCTGTAGCATATTTTGCACCAAAATTATTTATCTTTGAATAATTAAACTCATCCTCATAATGAACAACTTTAATTTTTTCATTTTTCTTTATTTTTTCATAATAAGCAAAGGTTTCTTCATTTATACTGTTATTTTCAATAACAATAATCTCATAATTCGGATATGTTGTCTTCTTTAAAATAGAATCAATACATACTTTCAAATCATGCTTATGGTCTTTATTCGGAATAAGAATTGATACCTTTGGAGTACCCAAAAGCTCATACTTAAATCTGAATATGGTCGGAAAAGCTTTACTACTCATCACTTCCGCTTTCATCCCTGTTCTTTCCATATGTGCCTCGACTGCACGTTTAGCTGCATCAATCGCATATGTCTTAGCATTAATATCTGCTGCTACTGAAGCCGGATGTGAACGCCAGAAATATAATATCTTACGAATATGAAATACCTTGTTAGCCTTTTCTGTCAAACGTAAAATCAAATCGTGGTCCTGACTTCCATCATATTCCGAACGAAATCTTCCTGCTTTTTCCAAAAGCTCTGCTTTAAACACTGAAAAATGACATATATAATTATTAGCACGTAAATTATCTATAGCAAAATCCGGTTTACAGTGTCTTGTAATAATATTGAATATATTAGTTCCTTCAAATGTAGCTTCATCTGTATATACATAATCTGCATTATGCTCACAAATAGCTTTCATATTTTCAAATAAAACTGATGGATGTAAATAATCATCATGATCAAATAAAGCGATATACTCTCCTGTAGCCATATCAATACAAGCATTTGTATTACCTGAAATCCCAAGATTTTCTGTTAATTTCTCATATTTAATTCTGTTATCTTTTTCAGAATATTCAAGACAGATTTTTCCAACCTGCTTATGTTCATCGTCACTTCCATCAGCAAGACATAATTCCCAATTTTCATATGACTGATATTGTACGGATTCAATCATTTCACGTAAATATCTTTCAGGAGTGTTATACAAAGGAACAAGTATACTAAACTTAATATTCTTATCAAATTTAGTTGCTCTTTGTTTCTGCCATAACTCCTTATCACAAAGAATATATGTTATTTCCTCAACTGACTCTATTTCCTTAGGAATATCCGGTTGCTGTGGTTGTCCTTTTATGGCATGTTTTATCTTTCTGCATGCTGCATATGTTAATTTATTTGATTTTAATACCTTTTTTGTTCCATTTTTCATGGCACGAATAGGTTTAGTTACTTTCCATGATCTAGATGTCAACAATGATTCCCTCTCTCTGTTAAATTCTGCTAACTGCATATTAGCTGCATTTAATTGATTTTGCAAATTCTCAATAACCGCCTGCTGATTACTTGTAATATTTTCCGAAACATTCATAGAATTTACAATAGTTTCAAAATATTCTTTTTCACCTGTATAAATCGTATACATAATACACAATTCTTCTATAATAGTTCCTTCAATATCCACTTCAATCCATGGGTCATCGACATACATATAAATATTTTCTCTAATCTGTTTACCATTAGTACTGTATGGTATCTGTATTCTTCCATTTGCAAGTACTTTTTCTATCTTTATTCCACAACCATGTTCACATGGGTCAAATCTATATTTCTTTACGCCACTTTCTACTTTCCAGCTAACTTCATAATTATTACCTGACTTTGGTATCTTTCTCATCATTAAAGCTTTTTCCTGTGAATAGCCCTCTCCAAAATCTCTGTAAATGGTAATATTTTGTCCGATATCACCTAATACTGAACATACATTTACAGCTTCTTTTCCAATTTCTTTATATAACTCATAAAGTGGTGTATGCGAACCTTTAACATATTTTTGGAAATTTACTTCCATCTGTTTAAAAATATTCAAATCTTTTTCAGATATTTTAATAAAATTTTCAAGCTTTATTTTTCTTCTGCTATTATTTGTTGCAATATAATAATGTAAAATTCGATAAATAATATATTCTACAGGAATAGGAAAATCAAATGTCCACTCATAATCAATTAGTCTCCACTTTTCTCCATCATCAATAACATTATTTAACACCATATCAATGTCATTAATCTTGCCCGAATGCATCTCAACTTCAAATTCAACATCACCAAAAATTTCTTTAAACTGTGGTGTAATTTTAAAAGCTTCATTAGCATTCCTTTCCTGTATTATTTCTATATAATCTTTTATCAAGGCCTCTGCTTTATCTACTCTGCCACCGCATATATAATCATCTGCGATTTCTTCCAAAGTCTTACCCGATAAAAATGCACTTTTAGCACTCTTACCATCCATATAACTTTCACAAACACTAAGCTTAGAACCCGAATATTGTTTATTAAGTTCATCAGACCATTTCACGATATTCTCAATATGTGCTTTACTCTTTTCACTTACACCATATTTTCTGATATATTTATCACCAAAAGAATTCTTCACTATATCTGTGCAAATACAAAACTGTTCATCTCTGTCATTTGAATATTTTGTAAAGATAATGTTTTCTTCAACCGGTATATAATTAAACCCTACTTCTACAAAGAAAGAATTAGAATACGCCCCAAACATACCTTCATTTATTACAGTATCAAAAACCTTCGCCTCATCAAAAAGTAATAATCTGTCTCTGTCAAAATTCTGAAGATTTGTATTAAGCTCCCCTATCTTTGGTAAATATTCATCAGAATATAATCTTGTAGTAAATTTATAATCCGGATATGGATAATAAAATGAATATCCTACAAGACCGGTTTCATCAAACATCTCTTCTAATTCTCTTTTAGTAAATGTTTTAACACCGCTTGAATTAGTGTAGTTCTCTATTCCCTCAAAAAATGTTCCAAAGTGATCTTCTCTACATCCTGCAAAATACTTTAATCCAAATTTATTTTCAATAGCTATTAGGATTCTTCCGTTTGGCTTAAGATGTTTTTTGATAATATTTAAAAATTCCGTATAAGGATTTTCCGACTTAATATAAGCATCTGCATATTCAAACACTCCAATTAAAGTTATACAATCAAACTTATCTATATCCTTTTCTATATCCTGAAAATTACCAACAAGAATTTCTACATTATCACAGTCACTATTTCTATAAGCATTTATCATACTACGCTTTTTTGATAACTCTATACATGTTACCTTAGAAGCTTTTTTAGCTAATGCACCTGTAATAGCACCACATCCTGCACCAATCTCTAACACACTCATTTCTTTGTTTAAATGTGCAGACCCTACAATATTTTGTCTGATACGAGAAAGGTGATACATAATAGTCCATTCTTTCTTCTGTTCAATAATCTTATTAAATTCATCTTTAGAATTATTTTTTACAATATCCAAAAGTTCATCTTCTATTGCACCATCCGAATACAAATCTTTTCCGGAATAATGCTTTAAGTTAAGTTTTACTTTTCCAATTAACTCTATCTGACTCACCTTTTCTCCTCTTTTCTATTTCATTTTCTTATCGCATTTTTATATTACATCTTTATACTGCACTATTACTTCACTTTAATCTTACTATTCATATCAAAGTATCCTACTGTATTCTTTTGAGATACTACTGTAATATTAAACACATCATATAGTCTGTGATATACTGTAAAATCTCCATCCTTATATCCTGTACATCCTAGTGAAACTAAATAATCTCCACCCTGTAAATTCATTTTCTGTGTAAACTTTACAGTTCTTTCTTCTCCTGCAAGCACCTCTCCTGTACTTACTTTCTCAAACATTGTGTTTGTTCCCGTAATCTCTGTTCCTTTTAAATCTTTTATAGTAATTGCGAAAATCGGTTCAGAGATTTTCTGATTAAATTTAACTTTAAATAAAATAGAGAACTCTGACTCTTTTTCTATAGCATTAGTCATATTTCCCTGTGCATCCATAATTCCATAATCAATTATGTTTGCCATATTATTTCCATACTCAACTATATCAGGATTAGTACTTGTCATATCTTTCCACATTTTGCCTTCTGAAC
>JAFQCK010000006.1 GCA_017416465.1 Lachnospiraceae bacterium
ACACAACCCACAGTTTATACATTGCTTATTTCCTTTTGGATTTATAGGAATCAATACATATTTTCGATATGGTCTATTACCGGGAACAGTTACTGTTAAAGAAGATTTCTCCATAATTTCTTTACATTTTCTAGAAAATTGCTTCAGTTCCTCTATATCGGCAAAATCCGGTCTTCCTTCACCATACCTCGGCAATACTGAATGTCTCGTAACAGCCGCTATTGCACAACTACATATAAATCCACAACCTTCCATCGTATCTTTTAATTCCAACAGAGTATCATCAAATGCCCTATTTCCATACGCCGTTACTAACACTGCTCTTATTCCCTTACCTTGAATTTTACGGAGTTTTGGAATGATAAATTGCGGTACACGACCACTAAAGCTAGGTACTGCAACAACACAAATATCATTACTGGCAAATGAAATACTTATTGATGCATTATTTCTATCTGATAAATCAATATATTCTTTCTCACAGTCCCATGCTGAAATTAAAATATCCAGCACTTTTTTCGTTCCACCGGTGGGACTAAAGTATAAAGCATAAATTTTCATATCAACCTCTTCATTTACAAATTGTATTACTTAAATATTCCCAACACTATTTCTTTACATTTCGTACTCTTACTTTTTACAAAAAATAATACAGGATACCTAAAGCAACTAATAATAACGATAAATATACAAATAAAAACTTCACAATATTGCTTACTCTAAATAACATACACCAAGCTACCGATTCCGTTGTGCCATTCACTAACAGAAACCTTAAAGAAAGATTTTCTAACCAATCAAAAAACATGCCTGCTATAGGCAACACGGAAAAAATATATACTCTCTTCCTTCTAATATCATTCTTATGTAACAAGAATACAATTGAACAAAAGTAAAACATTGCATAAACCATGGCATATATACAGTCAACAACTAAAAAATGATTTAGATAATACATTCGTCCATCATACCCTAGTCCAATCAATGTCTGCCTAATATATTCAACTGAATTACTCAAACTCAAATCAAGTACGCTTATTCCGCCAGAAATCACTTTTACTTTCAACGCAGTATATCGCATGATTGCCATCATACATAAAAAGCAAAATAAGAGCAGAAAAATATGTTTCCATTTAATCTTGCAAAGAAACTCATCTCTCATCACTTATGCCCTCCCGCAATATTTCTCTTTTTCCAGTGTGTGATTACACCATCATATTGTGAACCCTTTTTCATAACAAATGGTTGAATCCCTATCCGAAATATAATTAAATGCTTAATACTTTGAAACATATATTTACGCTTTGCAACAACATCACGATGGAATCTATAAACTACTTTTTCTATTCTTTCTTTTAATCGAATTGCTTCCAACGGATTTAAATTAAATTTATTTTGGAGTACTATCGTTCCACTTATTTTTGCCCCGGAATAAGATAACAGCCGATTTAATATCTTTGCCGAATCCATTCCCCCATAATTTTCATAAGTAGTTACACTTATCACATACTTCCCATAAAGCAGTTGTTCCATGACAAAATGTCCTCGATCTATAATCACTTTCATCTGTCCGGATACATTACTTGCATAGGTAGGTGAACCCAGAATTA
>JAFQCK010000052.1 GCA_017416465.1 Lachnospiraceae bacterium
ATGTCGTGATGATATTACAACGTTTACGGTTTCAGATTTTCAGATAAGTGGAGAATTTAATTTTGTGTATTGCAATGAGCATATTGCGAGGAAGAAAATAGAAGCTATATTTAATTAAAAAGTGAAGTGAAATTTCAGTTTCATAGAGACAATTAACGAGAGCCGAAAGGCTCTCGCTCTATTTCATCATATCAATATTAATTATCAAATCATTAATAATAGTGTCATAATCAACAGATATATCGGGAGAAACAGTATCTGTATTATCTTCTTTAGGTTCAAGATATTCAGCTAAGAGGTTATTTATCTGGCTATCAGAAAAAGTCAAAGAAATATTATTAACAAATTTTTTGAAATTGACGTACAAGAATAAAATTACTATAATCATTTTATGATATGAAAAAAAGAATTAGAAGAATTGAATTTTGGTGGTGTGATGGAGGATTATTAAATTAAAATTTGCAATTAGATATTTAGAAGCAGGTGGACATCCTATTTCTGATGAAGAATTTGAGAATGATATTCAAGAAATTATGAACTTACTTAAACAGGTAAAATAAGGTTTTTGGTGGAAAACATTGTAAATAATATGAGGGTTTAACGTTTTATAGGTACTTTTATGGGTAGAGAAATTTGTTACATCATAAATGACGAAAGAATGATTGAACCCTTACCAACAGATGAAATACTCGAAAAATATCCGGATTACAAGGATTTGTTTCATAAGTCGGATTTCTTATTGTTAAGAGTAAAAAAATGAAAGTTTGATGAGGTGAAATTAATGCAAGATTTTATGATGGTTAATGGAATTAAATATAAAATTGTAAAGTTGTTAGGACATGGAAAGGGTGGCTATTCTTATTTAGCAGAGAGAGATGGAGATTTTTATGTATTAAAGCAAATACACCATGAACCATGTGAATATTATACATTTGGAAATAAAATTGAAGCGGAACAAAATGATTATAACAAACTTCTACAAACGGGAATCAGAATTCCTAAGATGTTGGATATTGATATAGTAAATGAAAGAATATTAAAGGAATATATTGATGGACCATCTATATATGACTTGGTTAAAACTGATTCAATGAAAGATATGTATTTAAGACAAATGCAAGAAATGGCAAAAATAGTCTATGAAGCTGAATTAAATATAGATTATTTTCCAACTAATTTTATTGTGCAAGACGAATTGATTTTCTATATTGATTATGAATGTAATAATTATATGGAGGAGTGGAATTTTGAAAATTGGGGAATAAAATATTGGTCGAAAACTCAGGAATTTATTGATTATATGAAGCAACACTAATTCTATAAATTATAATTTGTTGAAAGGATATTTGAATATGAAAGCTATAGTTTTAGATATGTATGGTGTAATAGTTAAGCAAACTGGAGATGATTTTGTTCCTTATGTACAACAAACATTTCCTGAACTAAGTATTGAAGAGATACATATTCCTTGGTTTAAGGCGGATATTGGAGAAATTCTTATTAACAATTGAGAAATTAGGAGTTAATGCAGAAGATTGTATTTTTTGAAGGTAAAAATGAGAGAAATAATTGAATTATATGTTAAAAAAGATGTGTATTAACTTATACATCTTTTTTTTATAATAACTATTGATTTTAATTTCTAATTAGATTAGTCTTATTTATGGACGTCCCAATAATATGAAATTTTAACGTTTCACAGGAGGTTTTGATGAAGAAAGTTTTAGAGATATATTCAAGTAAAAATGATATTAATATAAAACAGATTGTAGCATATAAAGATAACATTCTTGAAATTGAAGAGTATAAAGATGGATTTAAAAAAGATGATACAATGAATGTTATGAGTGTAACAAAATCTGTAACATCATTGCTGGTAGGTATTGCTATTGACCAAGGTTTGATAAAAAGTGTAGATGACTTTGTAATGGATTATTACAAGGGAATTTATACTCCTAAAAGGGGAGAGCAAACTATATTTAAAGTTACAATCAAACATTTGCTTACAATGACTGCACCCTATAAGGGAAAGAGCGAGCCTTGGACAAAGGTTTGCACATCACAGGATTGGACAATGACAACACTAGATGTTTTGGGAGGTCGCAAAGGTATCACTAATGAATTCAGATATCACACTCTTGGTGTTCAAATCCTTTTGGGAATTATCAGAATTACAAGTGGTATGAATGTGCTTGATTTTGCTAATGAATATCTTTTTAAGCCTCTAGGGATTACGCCAAGAAGCAATGCCGGTTGTGAGAACAAAGAAGAACAGTTTGAGTATTTGATGAACAAAAATGACCATGGAAAGGTTTGGTTTTTGGACCCAACAGGTATGCCGACTGCAGGTTGGGGATTATCTCTTTCTGCTTATGAAATGGCACAGATAGGTTTGATGGTGCTCAATAACGGAGAATATAACAATACACGTATTGTAAGTGAAAATTGGATTGAGATGATGACTAAATCCTACATATCAACCGATGAAAAATTTGGAAATCAGGATTATGGTTTTTTGTGGTGGCTTCCTCACAGAACAAGAGAGGTGATTGCTGCTATTGGTGATGGTGGTAATATTATATATATTGATAAAAAAAATCAAATTGTAGTAGCCATAACTGCACACTTTAAACCTATGATTTTTGATAGGGTAGAATATATTGAAAAAAATATAGTTGCAGCATTAACAAAGAGTTAGATTTAAGGAATATGTATTTATAGATACAATAAAAAACTTGTTGACAATATTAGTTAACGGGAGTATTATCAATAGCAATTATTTGAAAATTATGAAAGGAATTAGTACGATGCAGAATAGTTATAGATTTCCACAACCAAATAATTATGTTGTCAATCCCGTCTATCAATGGCAGTTGGGATTTATTACTGATGGAAAAATATTGCATTGTGAGAATTTGATTTCCAATAGATTGAGATAAGATTGATATTGGGAAAGTTTTTTATAATAGATATATTACAAGTGATTTTGCACCATCAGATGATAGGAATATTGTTTGATGGTGCTTTTATTATTTTTACAAGGAGGAAAAGGATATGGAGTTCAAATTAGCTAAGAAATGTGATGAAGAAAAGGTATATGCACTTGTACAGGAGACTATCAAGGTGGTCTATCCAAAGTACTACTTGAAAGAAATCGTAGATATGTTTTGTGAGTTTCACAGTCGTGAAAATATTAAAAAGGATATTGAAGCCGGAAATACATATATTTTGGTAGAAAATGAAAAGATAATTGGCACCGGAACAAAGAATGGAAATCATATTACAAGAGTTTATGTTTTGACGGGGTATCAAAAAAGAGGCTATGGAACTTTTATTATGAATCAGTTGGAAGAAATGATAAAGAAAAAGTATGATTATGTTGATATAGATGCCTCGTTACCGGCTTGCACATTATATACTCATTTAGGTTATCGAACAGTAGATCATGGAATCTGGGAATGTAAAAATGGTGTAATACAGGTTTATGAAATTATGAAAAAACAATTGATAAATGAATCATTAGAGCAGTTAGTCATAAGACCATATAAGCCAAAAGATGCAGAGGCGATAGTAAGCTGGATTAAAGATGAAAGGGCTCTTCGTAAATGGAGTTCTGACAGATATGGTGCATACCCAGTAACAGCCGAGGATATTAATTATAAATATCTGAAATGTAATGGTGATTGCGAGGAGCCGGATAATTTTTATCCGGTAACAGCTGTGGATGCAAATGGTCCGGTTGGTCATTTGATATTGCGATATACGAATAAAGCAAAGACAATAATTCGTTTAGGATTTATTATTGTTGATGACAGTAAACGAGGTATGGGCTATGGAAAAAGAATGATACAGATGGCTATGAGGTATGCATTTGATATGCTGAAAGCAGAAAAAATAACCTTGGGTGTTTTTGATAACAACCCTTCGGCATATTATTGCTACAAAGCAGCCGGATTTAAAGAAATCCCCATGAAAGAAGATATGGTATTTGAAATACTTGGAGAAAAATGGAAATGTATAGAATTGGAGGTAAACAAGGAATGAATTATTTAGAAAATTATTATGCAAATTATGATGAAGAAGGAAGATTAGATAGCAAACATGGTCAAGTGGAATTTTTGACTACTATGAAGTATATTAAAGAATTTATTGGTGGTACAGAAAAGAAAAAGATACTTGAGGTCGGAGCTGGGACCGGAAGGTATAGCATTGCACTTGCATTGGAAGGTCATGAAGTGGATGCATTGGAATATACTACGCACAATTTGGAAATTATGAATTCTAAAATTACAGGTATAAGTAATATAAGAACTTGTCAGGGTACGGCTCTGGATTTGTCAGAGTTTGCAGATGAATCGTTTGATATTACACTAGTATTAGGTCCAATGTATCACATGTATACAAAAGAGAATAAGCAGAAGGTATTAGAGGAGGCAATTCGTGTTACCAAAAAGCAAGGACATATTTTTGTGGCATATTGTATGAATGAAGCTACCATGATTCAGTTTACTTTTAAAGCAGGAAAGATATGGGATGTTGTTAATAATCATATGTTAACCGATGATTTCAGATGCATATCAGAGGAAAAAGACTTATTTGAAATGGTTAGATTAGAAGAAATTGATGAATTGAATGCTTGCTTTGAAAATGTAAAAAGATTAAAGATAGTTGCAGCAGATGGAGCGACAAATTATATGAGAGAATGCATTGATGCAATGGATGATGCAACTTTTGATATGTGGATGAAATATCATTTTTCAATTTGTGAGAGAATGGATTTGATTGGTGCAACCAATCATGCTTTAGATATTTTGGTAAAAAATGAATAATTAATTTGGTATTAGATATATTTACAGTTTGGAAGAAATTGAAAAATAGTGTTGTAAAGTGTGAGAAAACTTTCAGTAATACGGTCTGTTTATCTTGTAGAGTATCAAATGATAAATAATTGTGGAAAGGTAACTATTGATAATATTCGTAGAAGCCTTTCCACTTTCTTTTTATGGTTGGAGGAAGAAGAGTATATTATTAAAAGTCCAATGAAAAGAATTCATAAGGTAAAGACGACTGTTGTTGTGAAAGAGACCATTCCGGATGAGAAAGTTGAAATACTTAGAGATAATTGCGACAATCTTCGCAATAGGGCGATTGAGAAAGGCATGCTAATTGAACAGGTACAGAAAATATTGGGGCATGAACAGATAGATACAACACTTAGATATGCTATGGTAAATCAAAATAATGTAAAGTTGTTACATCGGAAATATATATCATAAGCAGAAAACAACGGTCAAATTTATATAACGTCAAATTACGGTCACATTACGTACGAACGAAAAATGAAAATGCACATTCATTGCAAATGTATTGCAAATGTAATGAATATGTGATATTCTACAAGAAAGAAATAGGAGGTGTCAAAAATGGCAAGTACAATTCAAGTAAGAGTGGATGATGATTTAAAAGCAAAATCAGATGAATTATTTAAAGATTTAGGTACAGATACAACAACTGCAATCCGTATATTTTTAACACAGGCATTAGCTGTAAATGGATTTCCGTTTGAGATAAAAAAGGTAAGTGAAAATCCGTATAAGGCATTATCAGAGATTGAAATGCTTGAAAAACTAGAGAAAGCACGTGAACATGCAACACAAGGGATGTATAGAGATGCTTATGATGTATCACGTGATATGAGGGCAAAGTATGGATTATAAAGTGGTAGTAACAAGAGATGCTGAAGAGGATTTGGAGAACTTTATCAAGTATCTGATTTTGGAGAAGAAAAGCTTGCAGGCGGCAGAAAATGTGATGAATGATTATGAGGCGACAATTGAAAGTTTAAGACATGTGGCAGGAAGTTTAAAATTGTGTGATAATCCAAGATTGCATCAGTTAGAATCATAGATATTTTATGTTATACCGCATTGAAGACGATGTGGTGATTATAGATAATATTTTTCATGAGTTACAAGATTATGAAAATAAAATGTATTAGTAGTTTAGAGAGATGAATTTGAATTTGACGAGGTAAAAAGCATGGAATATATTATTCGTGAAATGGAAAAAACAGAATATAAATTATTAGATGATTTTCTTTATGAGGCTATTTTTATACCAGATGGAGTACAACCACCAGAAAAGAATATAATTAATTTACCAGAACTTCAAGTATATGTTGCTGATTTTGGTAAAAAGAAGGATGACATCTGCTTTCTGGCAGAAGTGAATGGCAAAGTAATAGGTGCTGTTTGGGTTCGTGAAATGAATGATTATGGTCATGTTGAAGATGGTGTGCCATCTTTTGCAATTTCTTTGTATAAGGAATATAGAGGTTACAGAATAGGTACTGCCTTGATGAAAAGGATGCTTTGCGAACTTAAGCAGAGAGGATATAAGAAAACTTCGTTATCTGTGCAAAAGGCAAATTATGCTGTTCAAATGTATTTAAATGTAGGTTTTGATATTATGGATGAGCATGAAGAAGAATATGTTATGCTTTATCATTTGTGATAATGCAAATTCCAATTTATATTTATTTAATACGATTATCTATTATTTTTATGAAAATAATAGATATGAGAGCATCAATGGATATAGATACTACAGTTAAGTCGCTTCCATTAAATGAATAAATTAATGTTTGAGGATAGAACGATATCATTGCTTAGTTATAATACAGAAACTTTACTTGCAGAGAAAATAGATTTTGATTTGTTGATTGAAGCTTTTCAAGCAACTTGTAAAAAGAGAGAAACTATTTATCCTAAAGAGGAAATAGAAGATACTTTATCAAAAATTCGAAATGATAAACATTTATTTATAATGAGGGAACAGTTTAGAAAAAAGAACTTTTTTGTTTGGAGATTTACAATGGTGAAAATGGGAAGATACATTGTAGGAATTATTACATACAATGAGCAAGGTGATTGAATAGTTAAAATGGAAAACTATGTTTTATGCTTGTGACAAATTGTATTAATTATGTGTTTGGTTATCAGAGAATAATAGCAAATGGAATATTTAGTCATAACAGGCAGCTATCAATAACAAGTAGTATACTGTAAAACTTAATATTGAAAATATATTAGTTTAATAAACTCCGGACTATGCGTAAAAGTATAGCACGGAGTTTTATGATGTTTATTGGTGTAATGAGTGGTTGAGTATGGTATAATGGTAAAGGATATGAAGGATCTAAAACTTTGAATTTTAGATGTAATCAGATAATACTGGAAGGAATAAATTAATGAAACGTTTTACTGATGAAGAATATGGTAAATATTCAGTTCATATGGCTATGCAAAAAGGTATTGATGTGAAATGTCCTAATTGTAACAAACGAGGTATTGTAACGAGGCAAGAATGGAGGTACCAATTTGTATGTACAGGCTGTAATAAAAACATGAAGACAGAGCAGTTTCATTATGAGTATGATGTTCAAAATCAGTGTGAAGCTTGTGGAAGGTATTATAGAGTGGATATTAAAGAGGAAACAGAAAAGAATTATCCTGCTCTTTGGGTGAAGTGTTCTTATTGTGGGCATAGAATGCCGGGAAAGGTTCAAAAAAAGAAAAAAGGGTATAGTGGGTATTACGAGCAAGTTCAAGAAGGATGTGAATCCATATTCGGTTTAGAACTTTGGTTTTTATTTTCTTTTGATGGTAAACCGGTGTGGGCTTTAAACAGAGAACATTTGGATTATCTAATAGAATATTTAAGTGCAGATCTACGAGAGGACCCTGTTTTAGGCAGGCGAACACAAGCGGATGAACTACCTACCTTTATGAAGCTAGGTAAAAATAGAGATAAACTAGTGAAATTGTTAAAGCAAATGTTAGAGAAATGATGTAAAATAAAAATGAAAGGGATTCGGATTAAAATGAAAAGTACATTGATTAAAGATACAACAAAAGAGGAAAGAATTGAGGTTATCAGGCAATGGATTCCTAATGAAGATGGATTAGAGGATTGTGATATTGATTTATGGGATATGTATAAAGATTACATAGATGGAAAAAAAGAAATTAGCGAGATAAATGCAGAATTTTCAGCAGAATATTTGGTGGATTAACGATGAGAATTGCGATTTGTGATGATGAACAGTTAGCTCTAATTAGGACAAAAGAAACACTTGAAACAGCATATAAGAGTATTGATTTAATAGTTGATATTTATTCTAATGGAAATAAACTTATTGAAGTGAGTAAGACATATAAATATGACTTAATTTTTTTAGATGTTGAGATGCCTCTGATTGATGGGATTGAAATAGCTAAGCAGCTTCGAAAAAATGGTGATGAAACAGCTATAGTTTTTTTAACTTCTCATGTGGAATATGCATTAAAAGGCTACGAAGTGAATGCTTTAAGGTATTTATTGAAACCGGCAAAAGTGGAGCAGATTAGAGAAATAATTAATCATTTGATTGAGAGTCAAAAGAAGATAAAACAATTACTAGTGAAATCAAAAGAAGATACAGTTATGATTAATGTAAATCATATAGTTTATATGGAGGCACAGAATCAGGATATCATTATTGTGACAAAGGATGAAAAATATTGTAATCGTTATAATCTTAAAGATTATGAAGAAGAGCTAAAAGAATATAATTTTATAAGATGTCACAGAAGTTATCTGGTTAATATCTCGCATATTATGAGAATTTCAGGGAAAGAAATTATAATGGATAATTCAGATAATATACCGCTTAGCAGAACCAAGGAAAAGAAAATAAAGGAAGCTTTGTGTGAATATGTTAAGAGGGAGGCATTGTGATGGAATCTTTTCTTATATTCCTATCAGATTTGCTTTTGATATTGGTAATGTTATTGTCTGCAAAAACTATATATGATGATTCAATAAAAATTGATAAAGTAACCGGAATAATTTTATTGTTAAATGGAATTTTGGAAGTCTTTTTTGTGTTTTTTGAAAAAAAGTCCGGAAATATAGATGATTTAATTCTCATCGTGGAAATGACATTACTTGTAGTTATTTTTACTCGTGGTGGGAAAGGTAAATTAAAGCGTTTAGGGACATTTTTGCAAGTGTTTATTTCTTTAGGAATGTCAATTATGTTTTTTTCTGCACTTCTTGTACAGATGATTAATCCAAATGAAGCATTAGTAGAAATTATGGATGATGCTTGGGATATATCTAATTATGATTATTTGATAGCTATAATGATTTTGTCCGTCTATGGTTCATATTTATATTTCAAAGTATATAAAAAGGGGATTTTTTTACAGTTTTCAAAGTGGCAAAAATGGGTAATAATGATATTTAGCATTTATATATGGCTTATTTCGGCCAGAATTTCTAATTACATAGTTGTAAAAGATTATATAGATATTCCGTTAGAATTTAGATGTTATTTTATAATTGCCATATGCTTTATGTATATTTTTGTGCCTGCATTTTTTGTAAAGAACAGGGTGTCAGAATGGTATGAAAAAGGTCAGAAACATCATAAAGAATTGTTAGAATTAGAGCTTGAACATTTTTCTAAATATAAAGAGCAACAAGAAGAAACAAGGAGATTTAGGCACGATATATTAAATCACCTAAACGCCATTGAAAGTCTTATTAAGACTGATAAGACAGAAAAAGCTAAAGAATATGTAGGTTCTTTGTTGTCAGAGGTTAGCGAATTATCTCAGGGTGTAGTAACGGGTGACGAAATGCTTGATTGTATAGTTTCACAGAAATGGGAAACTATGAAAAAGAAAAATATAAACTTTTATTTGGAAGGAGTTTTAGATAAAGGTTTAAAGTGGGAAGCTATCGATATCTGTGGAGTGTTTGCAAATGCACTTGATAATGCGATAGAAGCGTGTGAAAAAGTGGAAGAAGAAAAAGAAATATATATGCATTTGAAAAAAACAAACAGTTTTTATTCTATAGAGATAAAAAATAGTATGGTTTTAGTTACGGATAAGTTTAAGTTAGAAAAGAGATTTACTACTAAAGAAGATAAGGCTTTACATGGGTTTGGGCTTGAGAATATCTGTAGAACGGTTAATAAATATGGTGGAACTGTTAGTACAGAGTGTGTAGATAATCATTTCGTTTTGAATCTGATAGTGCCCAGTACATATTAATGTTTAAATATGAGTTTTTTTGTTATGTTAAAATATTTAATTTGCATTTCACGACAATGCAGATACTGTTTACGACAGTTTTTATTTATTCTTTTGGAACAATGATATACTTCGTTTATCTTAATAAAAGGAGAATAAAAAATATGAGTGAACAGAAAAATAATAAAAAGATTAGAAAAATAGGGAATAAAATAGGATGGGGAATTTTAATATATAATATAATATTGTTTGTTATAGTCTTTATTGATATGTTTGTTAGATTGTTAACGAAATCAATTAAAGAAAATACTGAAGATATGAGTGATGAAGCGTTTGAAGTTATTTTTAATGAAGTGATGGATGAGGTACTTTTAAGTGGAACTTCTTCAATTATTGCGGTCACGATAGGAGTATTGTTTTTAATATTATTCTTTATGAAGAATCTTAAATTCAAACAAATGTGGTCAGTCAATAAAAATATGAATAAAGCAGATTTCTTTAAATTATTATCAGTATTTATGGCAGGACAGTTATTTTTTTCATTGATTGCTATGGGAATGGAAAAAGGATTGAATCTTATAGGATATACTTCAATGGAAGAAATGGCTACTGCAACGGAGGTTAGTTCCACAGTTTCTATGTTTTTGTATGCAGGAATTATAGGTCCAATAGCTGAAGAAATTGTATATCGTGGGTTTGTTATGAATATATTAAAGCCTTATGGGAAACATTTTGCTATTGTCTGTTCAGCTATAATATTCGGAATAATGCATGCTAATATTCATCAAATCTTTTTTGCTATATTGGTGGGTCTTGTACTTGGTTATGTTGCGATGGAGTATTCATTAAAATGGGCTGTTGCACTACACATATTTAATAATTGTATTTTTGGAGATGTGTTTAGTTATCTGACGGCCGGATTTTCTGAAAATGTTCAGGAGATATTAGTTTGGGTGGTTCAGATTATATTCTTTATAATAGCAGCTATTGTAATGTATAAGCAGAGAAAAGAAGTTAAAGAATATTTTATAAATAATAAGGAAGATAAGAGAAAATATAGACAGTTATTTTTAAATATTGGAATGATAGCTTTTATGGTAATACATTTTGCTTTGGCTATTGATGGGATAACAAAACTTAAGTAACTATAAAATGCCACCGTTATGGTGGCAATTTTTAGTGAAGTATAATGTTATAATCTGCTTGACTTTGAACAATAAATTAAGAAAACATATCAGAAACAAATGTCATAGCCAGTAATAAACTAAATATAATTAAAACATTAAGTATAAAAACACCTAAATATCTCAAAAAACGATTTTTATGTTTAGACAATGGAAAGTAACTTCGTATATCTATATAATTGAAGCAGCAAAACACTATTGAAATCATCATTAAAAAGAAAAAAAATCTATCAATGTAAAGTACTGCTTTATTTGCAGAATCTATATTTAATGATGGGGTTAGTGAGATTATGCATAAATATCCGAGTGTTGCAATAATCATTTTCCAAGGTTTTAAAGTCCTATATCCAGGCAAGATTAAATCCTTTAAAGTAATAGGTTTTCTTTGAGGATTGGGATATCTGACTTTTTTTAAAGTATATTTAAGTTGTGTGACAGAATAGTATCTGTCTTCAGGATTAATCTGACTACATTTTAAAATAATGTTATTAAATTCATATGTATTTGAAGAAATAGAAGAAACCATTTCTTTAAGCAGGATGCCAAGTGCATAGATATCAGTTTTTTCAGTGGAAGAACCGAATCCGTACTGCTCAGGTGCAGCGTATCCTTTAGTACCAAGTAATACTGTATCATTTTCGTTTTTGTTTGTCATATATTTAGCTGCATTAAAATCGAGTAACATTAAATGATTATGTTCAGTTATAATTATGTTAGATGGTTTTATATCTCTATGAATAATTGGTGGACTGAAGTTATGTAACTTTTCTAAAATGGAACACAATTCATCCATATATTCATAGATGGTTTCTTTTGTTAATTTACCGGAATCTATAATTTCCTGTAAAGAAGAGCCGGATATATAGTTTTCTATAACAATTAGTTGGTTATCAATTTCAAATAAGTCAATTATTTTTGTAATCCCGGTGATGGGATTGTTATATAGTCGAATAAAGATTTCTTTATTATAGATATCAAGAACTTTTTTTACATAGATTTTGTTTGTTTCCTGATGCTGAACCAGATAAATCTTATGAGGTTCATTTAAAGTAGCTATTGTCTTATAATATGATAAGGCTAAGCGTATGGTATAATCCACAATATCAATCCTTTCCCTTAGTAAAATATAATTTAAAATATAATGTTGTATTATAACAAATTATTTGTGAAAATAAAAGTGATTAAGATAATATCATTTTAATATAATGATTTGAAAATGGAGGTAAATATGAACGAGAAAGATACTTTTGAATTGGAAAGCGTGCTTGGAAGTACACATATAAATAATTTTGAAAAATATTGCAAGGAAAATAAAGAAAGTATATTAACAGATGATAAGGCGTTTACGGTATATTTTAAAGAATTATTTAGGAAAAAGGGTTTAACACAACAGGTTGTTTTTTTGAAAGCGGACATACCGGAGAGATATGGATATAAATTAATGTCAGGTGAAAAGCGAACAAAGCAAAGAGACATAATTTTAAGAATTTGTTATGCTGCGGAATTTTCTTTGGAAGAAACACAAAGGGCACTTAGTAAATATGAAATGCCAAAGTTATATGCCAAAATTCCAAGAGATGCACTTTTGATGATAATTTTTAATGAGAGACCTGGAAGTATTATAGATGTTAATGAGCTTCTTATTGCAAATGGAATGGTGCCTCTTAGAACAAGTGGTGTTCAGGAATAAAGTATAAAAATGGATGTAATTTACATTTTGCCACCGCTAAGGTGGCAACGAAGCAGGGAGTAATGTGATATAGTTTTTACATAAACAAAAAACAATAAATGGAGGGCAATAATATCAAATCTATAGTAGCGAACATAATAATACCAATAATTATAGGGGCAACTATTTATTATTTAACAGCTCCTAATGTAATATTTGTAAGGTATATAGATGATTTTTTTGGAATAGGTTTTCATATTAATTATTTATCTACTAAGAATGTGATTATTATATTTTTAAGAAATTATCTTTTGGACATGCTGTGGGGATATGCATTAGTCTTTTCTGTATTTTTTGTTTTAGGTAATAATAAAGCAGATATAATGAAGGGTTTTGTAATAGCATTTGCTTTCTCGGTCGTTATGGAGATTCTTCAACTTTTACCAGCCTGTAAGGGGACTTTTGATATGTTTGACATTGTCTTTATGTTCTTTGCAGAGGTAGCAGCTGTCTTTATTATTAGAAGACTTACTATGAAGGAGGAAATATAGATGAGAAAGAAAGTTAAAGTATTAATGGTAGCAATGTGTTTATCGGCATTTGGGTTGATGGCACTCGGAAGTACTTCATCAGATTCGGGTGAAGGAAAGGAAATTGTTGGAGATAACAGTGAAAGTAAGAAGGAACTTGTAACAATTGAGAATCAGGTTATTCTTGATAACAGTGGTATAAAGGTTACTGCCGAGGAGTATGTTGATGATAGTATTTGGGGAGAAGGTATAAAGCTTCTTGTGGAAAATAATTCTGATAAAGATGTGACTGTTGGTTGTAAAGCTCTTATTGTAAATAATTATATGATTTCCGATTTATTTGTAGCAGATGTTGCTTCCGGAAAAAAGTCTAACGAAACAATGTATTTGTCAAGTTCAGCATTAAAAGCGGCAGGAATAGAAACGGTTGGACAGGTTGAAATCTATTTCCATGTATACGATTCTGCTTCCTATGATACTATATTTGATTCGGATTGTGTAACAATTAAAACTTCAGCATTTGAAAATATGGATACAACTCCTGATGATGCGGGAACAGAGCTATATAATGCAGGTGGAATTCGAATAGTAGGAAAAACAGTTGATGAAGATAGTTTTTGGGGAAGTGCAATTCTCTTATACTGTGAGAATACTACCGATAAAAATGTAGGAATTACGGTTGAGGATATGTCAATAAACGGATTTATGATGGAGCCACTATTCTCAGAAACGGTTTATAGTGGAAAAATGGCTATTGGAGATATAACAATATTTGAGAGTGATTTAGAAGATAATGGTATTGAAACAATACAGGATGTAGAACTTAAATTCCATATTTATGATGCAGATTCGTTTAGTACGATTGCAGATTCTGATACAGTTAAGTTTACAGCGCAGTAGGTAAGAAAGTGTACTGTTTGGGAAAAGCTAATTCCCAATAGTACACTTTTTTAGTGTAAATATAGTTGATATTTGTATATAATAGAACGGTATATAATAGAATATA
>JAFQCK010000053.1 GCA_017416465.1 Lachnospiraceae bacterium
ATTTCAATCAACGCCACTAACAATGATAATAAAGTTGTTATATTTGGATAAAAGTCTGCTTGAGCCGATGTATGTTGAAAGGCATAAGCACGGTTCTTAGGAGAGGGGATTAGAGCAATCTAATCCTTTTATCCGACAATTTTAGACAATATAAAACCAAAGACGGTTTATTATGCTTAAATAAACCTTCTAAGGATAGTATAAATAAGTTTAAAATGAAAATTGATGATATATGTAAATCTTGTTATGGAAATAATGTGGGAGTTTTAATAAGGCGACTGAATCCAGTCATTCGAGGTACTGCTAATTATTGGAGACATGTTGTTTCAAAGAAAGTATTCTGTGCTATGGATGATTATATTTGGAATAAAATATATAAGTTCTTGCGAAGACTACATGGAAACAAAGGTAAAAAGTGGATTAAACAAAGATATTTCCCTTATTTCAATAACGGTAGATATACTGGCAATTGGATTTTGACTGATCCATTGACTGGTGATTATCTAATTAAAATGAAATGGACTCCTATTAGGCGACATATTATGATAAAACATGATTATAGTCCTTACGATAAGGATAAAACCGATTATTTTGATATGCGCGATAGAAGATACTCTTATTTTACTGGATAAATGCATACTTGAGCCTATTGTATCGAAAGGTACACGATAGGTTCTTAGGAGAGAAGGGGGGAGTAATCCTCCCGACTTATCCGACAAATCTTGTTTTGATACCCTAAATCATGAACACATTCTTAATCAACTGGGAAATTTCCCTTTAAAGAATCTAATTCATGATTGGCTCAAAGCAGGTTATATTCATAACAATCAGTTTAATGAAACTGAATCTGGAACTCCACAAGGAGGAATCATATCTCCATTACTGGCAAATATAGCACTTCATGGTATGGAAGAGGCCTTGAATATAAAATATAATTCTACTAAACGTAAGGATGGTTCTATAACTCACATAAATCGTTCCAAATATGTAATGGTGAGGTATGCCGATGATTTTCTAGTTTTATGCAAAACAAAAGAAGATGCTGAGAATGTGCCTGAACTTTTAAATGATTACTTATTAGAACGTGGTCTCACATTAGCGGCGGATAAAACTAAAATTACAACTATTCAGAAAGGATTTGACTTTTTGGGTTTTAATATTCGTAGTTTTAATACTCGCTCAGGTGAGAAAGTATTTACAAAACCATCAAAGGATAGTATTAAGGCTTTTAAGGAAAAAGCAGATGTTATTTATCGTGATGCTATTGGTGGAGATATAGTGACTTTTATTTCTTCATTAAATAGTTTAATAATCGGTACTGCCAATTATTGGAGAATATCTTCTGCTTCAAGAACCTTCCGTAAAATGGACTTCTATTTGATTCAAAAGACTCGCAGGTTGTTGCATAGGTGGTACCCATCCAAATCCCATAAGTGGATTAAAGGTAAACATTATAAACCTGACCGTAGAGGTAAAAGTAAGGATAGGTATATTCTCACTGATCCAAATACGGGTTTACAATTGAGAAGAATGGTTTGGACCCACATTAAATATGCTTTTCCAATTAAATATATGGCGACCCCATATAATAAGTCTTTTGATGAATATTTTGAGAAAACTAAGTTTAAATCCGCTTTTAAGTGTTTGTATGGTTAATATTTGGTATTATTTGCTTTAGGTAAACAATATGCTTGAGCGGCTTGTCGGAAAACTGACACGAGCCGTTCTGAGGAGAGGAGGAGTGAGTAATCACTCCGACTTATCCGACAATCTTGGATAATTGGACTTTAAATTTGGATTATGGTATCGTTTGAATGCTGTAATAAGGTCTCTTTGTGATTGTTGGCGGCTGCTGGACTCGGATTTTTCCATAAAAGAATAATCGTTTTTTAACATCTTTAAAATACAGTTACAAGATGAATTATTAACAATAACCTTGTCTTCATAGCCATTTTCAACCAATAAACGTCTGAAATTATTAATAA
>JAFQCK010000054.1 GCA_017416465.1 Lachnospiraceae bacterium
CTTTTATGGTAAGTATTTAAAATTTCGCTTCCTAGTTATAGAAGTAATAACCCCGATAGGGGACGGAAACGCAACCTCTTTTCTTGTCTGAAATGTCCTTGTAAGTTATAGAAGTAATAACCCCGATAGGGGACGGAAACTCAATATTCAATTTAGTAGCGTTTATATTTGCATCGTTATAGAAGTAATAACCCCGATAGGGGACGGAAACTATTTTATATGAACTTGCAAATAAATTAGTTGGAGTTATAGAAGTAATAACCCCGATAGGGGACGGAAACTAAATTAGTACCCTTTAATAGTTTAGTAGCAAACAGTTATAGAAGTAATAACCCCGATAGGGGACGGAAACAACACTAACCGAACCCAAAATTAACAATCCTTTTTGTTATAGAAGTAATAACCCCGATAGGGGACGGAAACAGAACCGCCCCAGCTGTATTGTTCCCAATCTCTCGGTTATAGAAGTAATAACCCCGATAGGGGACGGAAACAACAATCCTTTTTTGTGTAAAAAAATAAAGCAATTTGTTATAGAAGTAATAACCCCGATAGGGGACGGAAACCAATTCGCTTTCCTTTAAGCGTATCTCCACACTCTGTTATAGAAGTAATAACCCCGATAGGGGACGGAAACTGCGATTGAGTTTAGTCTGTTTACCATTGATTCAAGAGTTATAGAAGTAATAACCCCGATAGGGGACGGAAACTTTTTCTGTCCTCTGCTTTTTAGCGACTTGGAACGCTCGTTATAGAAGTAATAACCCCGATAGGGGACGGAAACATTTGAAGTTTGAGAAAGGAGACACAATTTGGAGCGACGGGTTATAGAAGTAATAACCCCGATAGGGGACGGAAACTATGGAAGGTATAGTCATTGATGAAAAGAACGATTAGTTATAGAAGTAATAACCCCGATAGGGGACGGAAACAAACCTGTCAAGCATATTGATAATGATTTTGAATAGTGTTATAGAAGTAATAACCCCGATAGGGGACGGAAAACAATTTCAATATATTAATTGTAAATTTTGTGGAAAGTATAAGTTGTACCTAGATTCAATGATTGGTAAGTAGAAGAAGCTTTCCTTGGAGGTGGAACTGCATAAGTAGGAAAAGAGTAGAAGTGGTATATACTTGTTTATGTTCACAATTTAGTCGAAATATAGACTGAATTTTCAGCAGAGAATATGATATTTCATATTGTTTAATAAAAGGGAATGTAATATCATAAACTTATGAGTTTAAAACTTACGAGTTTATAAATAGGTGATTTTATGTTTTATTGTAGAGAACGAGAACTTCGAGATTTGAATAAAAGATACAATAGAGGAGAATTTGAATGTATTGTAATTTATGGACGCCGTCGCGTGGGTAAGACCGCCCTCATTAATGAATTTTGTAAGGATAAGCCTACTATTTTCTTTTCTGCCCTTAATGCTTCGACACAAGAAAACCTTGAGGCGTTTTCAAAGGCAATGTTTGAAAAAGAGAATCCGGGAACAGATTTAGCGCCGGTTTATCCATCGTTTGATGCGGCGTTTACTAAAATTACGCAAATGGCAGAAAATGAGAGATTAGTGCTTGTAATTGATGAGTATCCGTATTTAGCAAAGACGAGTAAATCCATTTCATCACGTTTGCAGCATATCATAGACCATACATGGAAAAATGGACAGTTATTTTTAATTTATGTGGTTCATCTATGAGTTTTATGGAATATCAGGTTTTAGGCTATGAAAGTCCCTTGTATGGACGACGTACAGGACAGTTTAAGATTCAGGCATTATCGTATAAGGAAATTAGAGATTTTAATCCGACACTTACATCAGAACAACAGGCATTCGTCTATGGTATTACTGGAGGAATTCCACATTATATCAATAAACTTGCTGTTGTAAATGACGTGGATGATGCTTTAAAAGATAATCTTTTTAATGCATCAAGCTATCTGTTCGAGGAACCTGAAAATCTGTTGAAGCAGGAACTTCGAGAGCCTGCAATCTATAATTCAGTTATTACGGCAGTTGCAGGTGGAGCATCACATTCTAATGAAATTGCTACTAAAATCGGAATAGAAGCACCAATTTGTGCGAAGTATTTAAAGGTATTATTAGACCTAAATATTATGATAAAGAAAACACCGATTACTGAGAAACCGGGAAAGAAAACGGTGTATGCGATAAGAGATAATTTTTTTAGATTCTGGTATCGTTTTGTGCCTCATAACATATCCTCGATTAGTGCCAGAAGAATAGAACATATTTATGATTCTGTTATTAAAAAGCACTATGCGGATTATATGGGACATATTTTTGAACAGATGTGTAGAGAGTATTTGGTTTTATATGCATAAGATGTACCTGTTTTGTTGTCGGATATTGGTCAGTGGTGGGGGACCGATTCTAAAAGCAGAAAAGAAGTGGAGATAGATATTGTTGGTACTCCGGCAGAAGGAAATGAATATATTATTGGTTCGTGCAAGTATAAGAATGAGTCGGTCGGTATAGATGAATTGAAACTCATCAAGGAGTACGCAGAAGTGTTTGGAAAAGGGAAAAAATACTATTATTACATTTTTTCAAAGAGTGGTTTTACAAAAGGTCTAAGGGAGCTTGCGAAGAAAGGTGAGGTTAGGCTGGTATCCTTAGAAGATATGTATAAGTAAAGTTTGAGTAAAGACAGAAAAATTGTTATATATCTGAATCGGAATTGAAAGGACGAATATTTGTAAAGTTTAGTAGATTGGAGGGTTGAAACTATGAGCTTTTTGTATGTTACTGAGAATGGTGCACAGGTAGGAATTAAAGATGGTTATGTAGAAGTTAGATGTAAGGATGAATATGTCAGAAAAGTTCCTATTGAAACCTTAGAGAGTATAAGTATTTTTGGGCGTTCACAAATGACTACTCAATGTACTGTAGAATGTTTGCAAAAGGGAATACCGGTTTCTTATTATTCAAAAGCCGGTAGCTATTTTGGAAGATTAGAATCAACGGGACATATAATGGTTGAAAGGCAAAGAAAACAGGATAAATTGTATGAATCAGAATTTGCTTTTGAACTTGGTAAGAAAATATTATTTGCAAAGATTAAAAATCAGGAAGTTGTGCTTAGACGTTATGCAAGAAATAAGTCAGAAGATGTTATGGAAGAAATAAAAATGATAGAGATTTTTGCACATAAACTTCAGGTCAGTAGTAGTGTTGAGCAAATGATGGGATATGAAGGGACAGCAGCAAAATATTATTTTAAAGGGCTTAGTAAATTAGTTGATGAAAAGTTTAAGTTTAATGGAAGAAGTAAGCGACCTCCTAGAGATGAATTTAATTCTATGCTTAGTTTAGGGTATGCAATATTAATGAACGAACTTTATGGTAAAATACAAAGTAAAGGATTAAATCCTTATTTTGGATTTATTCATAAAGATAGAGAAAAGCATCCAACCTTAGCAAGTGATTTAATAGAAGAATGGAGAGCGGTAATTGTTGACTCCGTAGTAATGAGTTTGGTGAATGGTCATGAGATTTTGCTTGAACATTTTTATCATGATATTGATGAGCCCGGATATTTTTTAAATAAAGATGGAATGAAGATATTTATAAATAAACTTGAGGCTAAAGAACGTACAGATACAAGATATCTTACATATATTGATTATTCAGTGAATTTTAGAAGAGCTATTGAGTTACAAGTAGGGCAATTGGTGAAGGCTATAGAAGCAGAAGATGCTACGATTTACGAGCCGGTAAGAATTAGATAGTAAGAGGATAACTATGGAAAACTATTTATTTGAAATACGTGAAGATATACAAGATGATAGAGTGTTTGTCTTGATTATTTATGATATAGTAGATAACAGTAAAAGGTTAAAATTAGCAAAATATTTGCAGGGATTTGGATTTCGAATACAAAAATCAGCATTTGAAGCGTTGATAAAAAAAGATGTTTATAGAAAAATGATTAGTGGAATTGGCAAGTTTGCATCTGAAGAAGATAACATTAGAGTATATAAAATTATCGGAAAAGGGCAAGTTAAGAATTTTGGTAAATCAATTACATCGGCAGAAGAGGAAGTAATTATTTGCTAATCGATTATAAATAATATTTATGAATGAGTTGGAGGATTAGTAATGAGTAAAAAGATATTATTTTCATCTATTGGAGGTAATGACCCGGTTTCGTCAACAACAGAAAGCGATGGTTCAATGTTGCATATTTGCAGAGTATATAAGCCTGATATTGTATATTTATATTTATCTAAAGAGATGGTTGATAGACATAGACAAGATGACAGATACAGATATTGTATTAATAAATTGGGGGAGATTTTGAATCATACTTTTGAAATACGATTGATAGAAAGGGAAAATCTGATTGAAGTTCAGGATTATGATTATTACTATGAGGATTTTAGAAATATTGTAAGAGAGATTGAAAAAGAAATGGAATCAGAAGATATTTTGTTAGCTAATATAGCTTCAGGAACGCCAGCGATGAAAAGTGCTCTTCTTTTTCTGGCGACCATTTCAAACTATAAGTTTTTGCCTATTCAGGTAAGTACACCATCAAAATCAATTATGGAGCATAAGGGAAAAGATTTAGATTACGATGTAGAATATTATTGGGAAATTAATAAGGATAATGAAGTTGGTTGGGAAAATAGATGTAAAGAGATAGTTTGTCCTAATTTGGTTACACTCTTAAAGAAAGATATTATAAAAAAACATATTAACTCATATGATTATGCAGCAGCACTTAGTGTTGCTGAGGAGATTAAAGAAAATATATCGAATGAAAGTTATCAGCTCTTAGTTGCAGCAGTAAAAAGATTACAACTGGATCTACCTAAAGCTATGGCTATTACAAACAAAATTGGAGTTGATATAATTCCGGTAAAAGAAAGTAATCATGTGGAAATTTTTGAATATGCATTGGCTATGAAAATAAAAATTGAGCATAGACAATATGGTGATTTTATAAGAGCTATATCTCCGATAATTACAGATTTGTTTGAACTTATACTAAAGGAGCAATGCAAAATTAATGTTCATGATTATTGTAATTTTAAGAAAGGTATTTGGTCATGGAGTATTGATAAATTAAATAAAGATGATAAAGGAAAAGAAATATTAAAAATACTAAATAATGAATTTTCTAATAAAGGTGGATTGAGGGATAAAACAATTATATATGCAAGTAATTTAAAACCATTATTAGAGCATTATTTGAAAGATGAAAGATTGATTAATAATGTCGTTGTTTTGAGAAATATAGAGGAAAAAGTACGCAATATTGCTGCACATGAGATTGTATCGATTACAGATGAAAAACTTAGTAAACTTTTAGATATGCCTATTCAGATTAATAAAATTTTTAGTTTGATTAAGAGTATGGTTGTCGCAGCAAAAATTCGAGTTACGGAGAAAGAATGGCAGTCTTATGATGAGATGAATAGAATTATTGAGAAAATGCTGGATTGATTGTTTGATTAAATATGCAAAAATAGATTGTGTTGAGTAGGAAGTGAAAATTGAAAATGTGTTTGTGGCGTGATAAAATTGATAAATAACTTCTGATAATAAATAATTATGCGAAGGAGAAAACTTATGGGAAATTTTAAATTTTTAAATGAAAAATGGGCTGAACTATCCAAGATGGGAGAATTGGCAGAGAAGTATCTGTTTACAGATTCTAATACATGTTTTATAAAGATGGGATTGTTGGCTGAGCATATTGTGAAATATATGCTTGCGTATGATGGAATAAAAGAACCGGAACGTGATAATACGCATGCAAATAGGATTAATTTATTAAGAAAGAATGATTTACTACCTAATGAAATTGATAATATACTTTATGTTTTAAGAAAATCAAGAAATGATGCTGCTCATAATGGATTAGAGTCGGTTGATAAAGCAAAAGATAATTTGGAGTTATGTTATGATTTAGCATCGTGGTTTATGCAGACATATGGAGATTATGCATATGAGCCAATACCATATGTAGAGCCTAAAAATGTCTGTATTACTGTTGAAGAATTAGAAGAAAAAAATAAAGAGCAGGAAGCGTATATTATTGATTTAAAGGACAGATTGGATGAATTGCAAAAGGTGGGGAAAGCATCATCAGAAAGAAGAGATAAAGCTTATATAAATGCAAAAAAATATCCATTAACTGAACATGATACAAGACTTCTTATTGATAAGCAATTGCGAGAAGTGGGTTGGGAGGCGGATTTCCAAAATTTAAGACAATCAAAAGGAACGAAGCCGCAAAAAGGAAGAAATATAGCGATTGCTGAATGGCAGACAGATTCAGATACAGGTGTTAGAGGATATGTTGATTACGCTTTATTTGTGGACGAAAAAATGGTTGGAATTATAGAGGCTAAAAAGGATAGTTTAAATGTTTCGGCTGAAATTGATGGACAATGTAAACGATATGCACGACTTATAAAGAAAGAGGATCAAGAAAAATATTGTATAAAAAAGTTTGGACAATATTATGTTCCGTTTTTGTTTGCAACAAATGGAAGACCTTACTTAAAGCAATTAGAGACGAAATCGGGAATATGGTTTTTGGATGTTAGAAATGGAGAAGCACCAAAAGCATTAGCAGGTTGGAAAAGGCCGGAAGGATTAATTGAGGAGTTACAACATGATATCGAAGAGGCTGAAAGAGAATTAGAAACAACAGATTATTCAATTCTTACAGATGAGAATGGTTTGAATTTAAGGTATTACCAGATTGAGGCTATTGAAGCTGTTGAAAAGGCAATTTTAGAAGGTAAGAGAGAAGCTTTACTTTCGATGGCAACAGGAACCGGAAAAACTAGAACTGTGTTAGGAATGATATACAGATTTTTAAAAGCTAAAAGATTCCGTAGAATCTTGTTTTTAGTAGATAGAACAGCTTTGGGAGAACAGGCATTAGATACATTTAAAGAAGTTAAGTTAGAAAAATTAATGTCTTTAAATAAAATATTTAATGTTAATGAACTTGAAGATAAAGAATTTAATTTAGAAACAAGGATACAGGTATCAACAGTTCAGAGTATGGTTAAGAGAATTATTTATAATGAATATGATTCTAAGCCTGCTGTATCAGATTATGACCTTATAGTAGTAGATGAGGCACACAGAGGATTTGTCCTCGACAAAGAAATGGATGATGCGGAAATTATTTATAGAAATCAAAAAGATTTTATGAGTAAATATCGTGCGGTTATTGAATATTTTGATGCTGTAAAGGTAGCATTAACAGCAACACCTGCATTACATACTACACAGATATTTGGAGCACCGGTGTATACTTATAGTTATAGAGATGCGGTTGTTGACGGGTATCTTGTTGACCATGATGCACCTCATATAATTGAAACTAAGCTAAGTCGTGATGGGATAAAATTTCATAAAGGTGAAGTGGTACCAATTTATAATCCGGAAACAGGGGAGCTTCAGAATAGTGCTGAACTGGAGGACGAATTGGATTTTGAAGTAGAGAATTTTAATAAACAGGTTATAGTTCCTTCATTTAATGAAACGGTATTAAGAGAGATATTTTTGCCAAAGAACCCTACTAAAGATAATAGAGGTATTGATCCGGAAGATAAGAGTCAGGGAAAAACTTTGATATTTGCAGTAGATGATTCGCATGCTGATATGATTGTAGACATTTTAAAGAAAATGTATTCTGAGATAGGTGTGGATGAAGATTGTATCAGAAAAATTACAGGTTCTATTGAGGGTAAAAATAAAAAGAAAATCTTAGAGGTTATTAGAACTTTTAAGAATGATTCTAAACCTAGCATAGTAGTTACAGTAGATTTACTTACAACGGGTATTGATGTTGAAGAAATAACAAGATTGGTTTTTTTAAGAAGGGTTAAATCAAGAATCTTATTTGAACAAATGTTAGGAAGAGCGACACGTCTATGTGATGAGCTTTCAAAAGACCATTTTGAAATATATGACGCAGTAGGCGTATATGAGGCATTAGAACCTGTAAGCTCTATGAAACCTGTAGTTGTTAATACAAAAGTAAGATATGAAGAAATAATTGATGGATTAAATGAACTTGAAACTGATGAGCAGAAACAAAGTCAGATTGATATATTAGTTGCGAAGTTGCATAGACAAAAAAAGAAGATAACAAGAGAAGAAAAAGAGCATTTTACAGATATGACAGGCGATACACCGGAAGAGTTTTTGCGTAAAGTTAAGCAAATGGAAACGAGTGAGGCTGTTAAGTATATTCAGGCTAGAAAAAGTGCATTTGAAGTATTTAATAAATATACTAATAATTCAAATTCTAAAGTTTATAGTATGCATGAAGATTTTATTGTTAGTAATTCAAGAGGGTATGGAAATGCATCTAAACCTGAGGATTATATGGATGAGTTTAAAAACTTTATAATTAATAATATGAATAAGATTGAAGCTTTAACTATTGTCTGTCAAAGACCTAAAATGCTTACAAGGGCAGCACTTAGAAGTTTGAAACTGGAGTTAGAGAGAAATTCCTTTACGGAAAAAATGCTTAATTCTGCTTGGAAAGAAATGACTAATGAAGATATGGCTGCTGATATTATTAGTTTTATCAGACAACAGGCCTTGGGTGATACGTTGATAAGTCATGAAGAGCGAATAAAAAAAGCTGTCGCAAAAGTAAAGATTAATCATCCGGAATTAAATGCTATTCAAATTAAATGGCTTGATAGAATACAGAATCAGTTATTAAATGAAAATATTTTAAATAGAGAAACATTTGAATCGGAAGCATTCAAAAATTCAGGTGGATTTAAAAAAGTAAATGCTGCATTTAGTAATAAATTGGATTTAATTATAGATGAAATAAATGATGCATTGTATAGTGCTTAATAGTGGAGGAAGTTTTAAATGAATAACAGTGAAATAGTATCAAAATTGTGGAATCTTTGTAATGTGTTAAGAGATGACGGAATTACATATCATCAGTATGTTACAGAACTTACCTATATTTTATTTTTAAAAATGGCCAAGGAAACTGAAGTTGAAGATGCGATACCTGAAAAGTACAGATGGGATGAATTGATTAAAAAAGATGGTATTGAACTTAAAAAGTTCTATAATGATTTGCTTAATGATTTAGGAGAAATTGGAACAGGAAGAGTACAGGAGATATATTCGGGAGCACGTTCTAATATTGAAGAGCCTGCAAATTTAAAGAAAATTATAACTAATATCAATGCTCTTGATTGGTACTCTGCTAAAGAAGAAGGGCTTGGAAATTTATATGAAGGATTGTTAGAGAAAAATGCCAGTGAAAAGAAATCAGGTGCAGGACAATATTTTACACCTCGTGTCTTAATTGATGTAATGACTGAACTTATTGCACCACAACCGGGAGAGAAATGTAATGACCCAGCGTGTGGAACATTTGGTTTTATGATTGCAGCAGACAGATTTGTAAAAGATAATACAGATGATTTATTTGATTTGTCAGTTGAAGAACAGGCATTTCAAAGAAATGAAGCATTTACGGGCGGAGAGTTAGTACATGAAACACATAGGTTGGCGTTAATGAATGCAATGCTTCATGATATAAATGGAGATATTCAATTAGGAGATACTTTATCTAATGCAGGAAAATCTATGAAAGGCTATGATGTAGTACTTACTAATCCTCCATTTGGAACAAAGAAAGGTGGAGAACGTGCAAGCAGAGATGATTTAACATACCTTACAAGTAATAAGCAGTTGAATTTTTTACAGCATATTTATCGTTCGCTCAGAACAGATACAGGAACAGCACGTGCAGCAGTAGTTCTTCCGGATAACGTTTTGTTTGCAGACGGAGATGGAGAAAATATCCGTAAGGATTTGATGGAAAAGTGTAATCTTCATACTATATTAAGATTGCCAACCGGTATTTTTTATGCACAGGGTGTAAAGACAAATGTATTATTTTTTGAAAGAGGAAAGACAGATTCAGGAAATACAAAAGAAGTGTGGATTTATGATTTGCGTACAAATATGCCGTCATTTGGTAAGACAAATCCTTTGCAGAGAAAACATTTTGACGAGTTTGTTGAGTGTTATTGCAAAGGAAAATTAGAAGACAGAAAAGAAACTTATTCTTCTGATAATCAAGATGGCAGATGGAGAAGGTATACATACGAAGAGATTCTTGAAAGGGATAAGACAAGTTTGGATATATCATGGATACGTTCGGGAGATGTAAATGATGATAGAACGCTTGCTGAATTGTTACAGGAAATAGAAGAGAAAGCATTAAATATTAATACTGCTGTTTCGGCACTTAAGGAATTAATTGGAGATTTGGAGGAGTAGATTTGGGAAATGAAATAGTTAATCCGTTATCAGATATTATTATGTATAAGAGGGAAGACGGAAGTGTAAATGTAGAAATATTGGTACAGGATGAGACTTTGTGGCTTACGCAGGATAGGATGGCAGTGTTGTTTGGGGTTCAACGCCCTGCTATTACGAAACATTTAAAAAATATTTTTGAGAGTGGTGAGCTTAAAGAAGATGCAGTATGTTCCATTTTGGAACGAACTGCATCTGATGGAAAAAAGTATAATGTAAAGTATTATAATTTAGATGCAATTTTGTCTGTTGGATATCGTGTTAATAGTAAACAAGCCACATTATTTAGAATATTTGCAAGCCAAGTTCTGAAAGAATATTTGATAAAAGGATTTGTAATGGATGATAAACGTTTAAAGAATCCTAACAATATTTTTGGAAAGGATTATTTTGATGAACAGTTAGAACGAATTAAGGATATTCGCTCAAGTGAAAGAAGATTTTATCAAAAGATTACAGATATTTATTCGCAATGTAGTGCTGATTATGATGTAAATGCTGAGATAACAAGAGAATTTTTTGCTACGGTTCAAAATAAATTGCATTACGCAGCTGCAAGAAAAACAGCAGCAGAAATTGTTTATGAACGTGCGGATAGTAATAAGAAAAATATGGGACTGACAACATGGAAAAATGCACCTGACGGAATGATTAGGAAATCTGATGTGTCTATTGCAAAAAATTATTTGAGTAAAGAAGAAATGGAAGGATTAAATGATATTGTGTCAATGTATCTTGATTATGCTGAAAGACAAGCAAAAAAAGGTATTGTAATGTATATGTCAGATTGGATTGATAAGCTGGATGCTTTTTTGGAATTTAATGAAGAAGAGATTTTAAAAGATAAGGGAAAAATAACACATCAGTTGGCAAAGAAATTTGCTGAAGATGAATTTGAAAAATATAGAGTAATTAGAGAACAGGAGTATGTTTCTGATTTTGACAGATTAATTCTTGAAATAGAAGCGAAGGAGAAGTAGATATGGATACAAAGGCGTTGAGACAAAAAATATTAGATTTAGCGATTAGAGGTAAATTAGTGCCACAAGATCCTAATGATGAACCGGCATCTGTTTTATTGGAAAGAATTAGAGCTGAAAAACAACAGATGGTTAAGGAAGGAAAGCTTAAAGCAAAGGATATTAAGAACGATACGATTATATATAAGGGTGAGGATAATTTGCATTATGAGAAGTTCCAGGATGGAACGGTAAAATGTATTGAGGATGAGATACCGTTTGAAGTGCCCGAGGGGTGGGCGTGGACACGTGTATCATCTTTGGTTCAAATTTGTTTGGGATTAACGCATACCCCTGATTA
>JAFQCK010000055.1 GCA_017416465.1 Lachnospiraceae bacterium
TAATCCGTATGCACCTCCCTCAACTTTTACATCATAATCTTCAAGCATTTCCACATTACAACGAATACATTTTCTCATCGTTAGGTACCTCCAAAAAAGCCGATTTGAACAAAAAGCCCAAGGGACATTAATGTCCCTTATGCTTTTCTCTCTTCTTTTGCTGTTTCAGTTCAAACATTCGCAGTTTTTCCGCTTCTTTTTTTTCTTGGCTTCTTACCTTGCGCTCTTGCTTGTTCTGTTCCTGTTGTAATTTCAAGGCCCGTTGCGATTTTGTGCCAATGCCTATTTCCTGCATCTGCTTTTTCGCTTCACGCTGCATCCTTTTCGGATTTCTTTTTATATCCTTTGCAACAGTATCAACAGCCGGACTGAATTTCAAACTGAAATAGTATTTTTGAACATATTCCTGCACTTCGTAATCTTTTGGCTCTGCACCAAAAGTCACTTTTGCCACAGATAATTTACCATCTTCGATACGTTCAAATATTCCTACCCAAAATGGTTCTTCAAAATACACTGTCAGCTTTCCACTTACTTTGTCCATAAGAATCCCTCCTAAATAATAGTTGAACAAAGAATGGACAACCCGGAGGGGCAGGTTACTTACCCTATTAGAAATAGGACGGCTGGGCTACCTACCAGCTCTAGTACATTTTTAGGTGTACATTGCGTTTTTATCTTTGTATTTATAATCAAGCCATATGGCACGATTAACTTAATTAGACAAATTCAAATTCTGTTCTCATTATGTTGAAATTTATGACTTAAAAATACTTTTTAACCACCGAACTGCCTTTGCCCAATCAGAATGAATACTTGCCATTTTCCCGTCACCTTCAACATATTTTATATATTCGTAGCAAGCTGCTTCTAAAGAAATATTTAATGCCATTAACATCTGTTCATAATAAGGGGGATATCCACCAATACTCCAATCTAACTTATCTGCAATAAATAACGCCATTTGGTACTGTGATGCATTCTCACATAAAGAAGTATGAAATGCTATTGATTCTAATACGTCACAATCAGTTATACCAAAATCTTCACGTGCAACTACTTCTGAAATTCGTTGATGTAATAGAAATGGATGTGATATTTCAGCATCACACAATTTCCAATCATTATCTTTTGCATAAAGAAGCATATCCTCCCATTTTATCAAAGTACTTATATCATGCAACATTGCAGAAAGACGACACTTTTCTCTATTCAATTCATACTGTATAGCAATCGTATCAATTCGTTTGACAACCGAACAGATATGTTCATACCTTTTCTGCTGGTTGTTTGCTAAAAATAATAATTCTATCTTTTTAGCAATATTATTGTCAGAGCATGAATAATTTATATAAGTATATGTTTCCAACATCTTTTTCCACCACCAACCTCAAAATTTCACTCTCATCAAGCAAATCAATTGTATCATTGAACACACAATTTTTCAACGATTTACCTCTGCATATTGTACTTCATCATCTGCACTCTTTTTAGTTCTCTGCATTTATCATCTAGCTTTCTTGGCTTACGATAATTCACGCATGATTTAGGCATGGAATAAGTCTTATCTATATCTGTTTCTTCTACCAGTTTATAAACCTCTGGAAACTCAATAACTAATGCGTCCAGTTTCCTCATAACTGCCTTATCTCTGATATATACTGTTGCTGACTGCTCCCCTGCATTAAAATTGATTATTGTTTCCTGTTCATTCTTGGATAAACTTCCCATAAATTCACTCCTTTCTCCTTGTCTCGTATTTTCTACGATTCTTGATTCCCCTTTTTACTGCCTAATAATAAGCCTGCCAAAAGCAGGCGATGGGATAGATGGGATAAGATAAGATAGAGATGGTATATCTCTTTTTAATCTTTATCTTTTTTTCTTTTCTTTGGTTCTTTCTTTTCTGTTTTTCTCTTTCTCTTTTTTCTCTTGGAAGAGGAAGAGAAGAAAGGGAAGTACCGCTTTTCCACCAATTAGAAAAGACATCCATAACATACCATAGTAACTGTCTGTTCTGAATGCCTTTTTCTTCCGCTTTCACTCGACAACTAATCCATTTATTAATTTCTGAACGATTAGCATATATTCTTCTGCCAATCCTTACGGTGGGAAAATCCTCACTATTCAATAACTTGTAAGCTGTTGTTTTCCCGATACCAAGGCATACACACAAATCATTTACATCTAATAATTCTCTCTCAACTTCATAATCTTTAACGCTCTGCATATTAACTCCTTTCGATTTTTGACCATAACAAAAGGACACTTCCTTTTGTTTTCTAAGAAAGTGTCCTTGTACAAAATCTATTTAATTGAACTAAAATTAATATTCGAGGCTCATAAAACCTCATTGAATATTAGCAAAAACGTTTGGTTTTTGTTTGGTTTTCTAACTCAAGACCTCACAAAGCTTGATTTTAAGCCATTTATTTGTCTAATGACTTCATCGTTGGGACGCCACAGGTTATCTGCTTGCTATCCCTTGAAGTCGCTTGTTATCACGTTTTTGCTGTATTTCCACCAAGTTGTGATAGCTTGCCATAACTTATTATAAAAACCAATTCGTTGTCAAATTGTTGCATTTACTGATTTTTGTTGTCAGACTCCAGCCGGGTCCTTTCTCAAAAAATGCTATCCAATTTTGAAGCTAAAATCTCAAATGATTCTTGTTTCTTACGCTCCGTTGCCTCTGCGTAAATGTCCATCGTAGTCTCAATATTACGATGTCCCATGATTGCCTCAATTACTTTCAGGTTCATATTCATCCCGATATTGCTTCCCTCCGGCGTAACAGTCATTGCTTCATAACTATCGTTCATCTTTTCAACAGTGTTGATTTTGATGTCCACATCACTACCTCTTTCGTAAAACTTTTCCTTTACAGCATCCACAAACTCATTTTTGAATTCCAATATTCACTTTTGCAAAAGATAAGGACAATCGTTTGGAGGCTTTTCGTGTTCCCCGTTCGATTGTCCATTATAAATATAACACAGGTAAAATCATTTGAAAATGGACACTTGGTGGACATTTGGTAGACATTTGGTGGACATTTTGCGATATCTATACCAGTTTAAAAGTATTTTTCTCTTTTCACATGTTTTACCATCTATTATAATATATCTAAATATAATTAACTTACTAAGGAGTTTTACTAATGAATACATATGTTATAGCCTTTAACTACAAACCTTTTTACGATTCGCAACCTATAACAGAATACTTTCTTCCTTACACGCAAGATGCGCTTTTGGAAATTATCACTGACAAAATTCTTCGTCAACGCTTAGAAGAATCTAAATATCAAAGAAAAAACCTAGATACATTTGTTGAAAAATATAATCTTGAAAATCATCCTAATATTCGCATAATGAACGAAATCCCAATAGGTTCAGGCTCTCCTAATTGGATAAATGATATAAATAACATCTCTGAACTTTCCTTGTGGGATTTTTTAGCAGACGCTATAGCTATTGCTCCTGCAGAAGCGTTCCGTTTCGATAATATCTCTTACCTAAATTCACTTGCCACAGCAACATATAACAGTAGGTTAGATTTTTATTATCTTAAAATTATTCTTTCATTGTTAATATACATGGATGATGATTATAACCCCGTTGAAACTCTTGTTCCTTTCAATGACGATGGACCTAATTATTATTTCGAGGAAACCGATGAAGATTTATGGCAATTCTGTAAAAATGTTTGTAATTTCCTTATATACGACGACTATCATTCAATATATGAAATCGAACGCTATCAGGAATCGCATTTTTCCAATCACCCTTACCTCCAAAAAAACATTTCAGAAATATGCAGCTTGGTTATCGAACTGAGAGATAGTCATTTGGGTAATGTTAAATATAAAGAATACAAAAAAATCATTGTAAAGCTGTTAGAAGAGTCACTACAAATATTTCATCCTATGTATTCTGAACGTACAAATACACTTGCTGCGTTACATGCATTACAATTTGAAAAACAAGTGCGAAAAAAACATGATGACGTTCTAGAAAACTGGAAATGTATTAATGACCCCTATTATCATGACACTAAAACAAAACTTATCAATAAGATATTTTCCGAGAAAATTAACCGCTTTATATATAATGTAGAAGCAATAGGCACTGCTTCTACCTACCCCTCAAATATTGATGATATGAATCATTTTTTCTCCAACGATGCACCTACATTCGGGAAAAAGAATTATCATACAAACGATGGCTGCTTTGCTTTACTCAAAACAGTAAATGGTGAACGTTATTTTGCATTTAGCTCAGCCAAAGAAATCAGTAATAAAGATAAAGAAAAAATGAAAAATTTGGTGAAAATAGTTATGGAAAATGTATTCCATATAAAAAATGTATCTGATGTATACGCTCATGTCTATCCCTATAATTGGTGTTATCTATATGACAACATTAAAGCACGGCGATATACCGAACTTTTAGAACATGGCTCAGAAGACCCAACAAAGTATATTGGTTTCCCTGAAACTTATGATGATGATATATCTGCAGGCCGAATCCACACAAACGCTGAAATTAGCAACACCTATGGCTGTTGTGAGAGAAAATTATTAGCATATTCTGGCTATTCCCAAGCCGTCGAAATATACTCTAGATGGGCACCTTGTTGGCGTTGTCGTCCTGCGATTATTGATGCTCAACCTTGTGATATTTATGCATTTGCGGATCTTGATGAATATAAAAAGAACAATCATGTCAATATGTCTTTAAAACAGTATACGGTCATTACTACATACAGTGTGAAATCTTAATTCTTTGCAGGAAGAGCTTATATTTAATCAATATAAGTTCTTCCTATACCGAAATTTCATGCAAATATTTCAATCTACATTAGTATTTTTATTCATATTTTTCTCTGATGTAACAACTCTCTTATCCAAATAGCACTCATATGTCACTTAATTCCGAATATCTAAAAAGCTCCGTTTGTATAATAGTTATAGTCTAAAACTCCTTACTCATTATAAAACATAGTTCCATTATTAAAAGTCCTCGCTTACACCATATACTCCATGTTTACTTACACCAATTTCTCCAGTAGAATCTCAATCCCAACTTTGATCTCCGCGGTAAGTAATACAAATATCACTCCAACAGCAATGATACCAGAAAGTATCCCCACATGAATCCATATCCTGTTAATAAGAGAGTAAATTAAACACGCCAGTAAAAACAGCCCACCTATCCCGGCAATTAAGCTCTCTACTCGCATAAATAAATCTAATAACAGATTTATGAACATCAACACCAATTTTATCGGAAATAATAACACTTTTTTTAACATTCTCATTCTCATACTCTCCCTTATCTCATAATGGCATATTGTGGAAAATCGTGATTCACTTCTGCCTGATAGTAGCTTCCCATTGTTGTGGATGCATTGAATAACGCAGCCAACAGATATTTTTTAATGTTTTTCACTTTCGTAGTATTCTTTCTCATGCACTCCAAGACATACCCAATATGTGCTTATTCAGCAAATCGCATTATTTTATCTATATATCTCCATCAGATATGCATTCCACATAAAAAGGACAAATCAAACAACATTTTCCGCACTTTTTCATTTCTTTTCTTCTTTTAAATCTAAGCCAATATATAATTTTCTCCA
>JAFQCK010000056.1 GCA_017416465.1 Lachnospiraceae bacterium
GAATCACCACCGAGTAAAATGGCAGTAGAATATGTGTGTTCGACTGCCGGAAAGGAGGACTAAATGCAGTCGAAGAAAAAAGACAATGTCGGCATAACTGCTTTATACTGCCGACTTTCCCGTGATGACGGAACGGATAATGATAGCAATTCTATCGTTAATCAGAAGAAACTGTTGCAGAAATATGCAAAGGAACACGGCTTTTCCAACACCCGCAGTTATGTGGATGACGGCTATACGGGAACAAACTTTAACCGACCCGGATTTCAAAAACTGCTTGAGGATATTGAAATGGGATACGTAAGCGTGATTATCGTAAAAGATATGTCCCGACTCGGCAGAGATTATCTGCAAGTGGGATTTTACACCGATACCTACTTTCCCGACAGAAATATCCGCTTCATAGCAGTAAATGACTGTGTGGACAGTGCAGACGGCGAAAACGAGCTTGCACCCTTTCGTAACGTTATGAACGAAATGTACGCAAGAGATATCAGCCGTAAGGTCAGAAGCTCCCACAGACTTCGTGGCAACGCAGGAGAACCGTTATCTCAGCCACCATACGGATATTTGAAGTCACCCGAAAACAAAAAGAAATGGGTTATAGATCCCGAAGCCGCACAAGTGGTGCAAGATATATTCCATATGTGTTTAGAGGGCAAAGGCAACGAAACCATTGCCAGAATCCTGCAAGAGCGAAAGGTGTTAATACCGATGGCGTATTGGAGAGAAAAAGGCCTTGGCAGAGGTGGAAAGAAAGCACAACCCAATCCTTATAAATGGTGCAAATCCACCATAGCCAAGATACTTGCTCAGCAGGAATATTGTGGTGATGTAATCAATTTCAAGACCTATTCAAAGTCGTTTAAGAACAAAGCCCGTATCCCTAACCCTGAAGAAAATTGGGCGGTGTTCAAGGATGTTCACGAGCCGATTATTGACCGTGAAACCTTTGAAGCGGTACAGAAGCTCACCAAGAAAACCAAACGCCGAGCACCGAAAGCGGATAATGCCGAAAAGAATATGTTTTGCGATTTGCTTTACTGTGCTGATTGCGGTAGCAAGTTATGGTCGCACGTAAATACCATAAACAAGGATATTCAGTATTTCAGTTGCTCCAACTATAAGGTCGATACAAGAGGAACTTGTGAAACACGGCATTATATCCGAGCCGATGCCATAGAACAAGTGGTAATGCTTGAACTTAAGCGAATGGCAAGGTTCTTGCAGAGTGACGAGGAAGCCTTTGCAGACCTACTTGCGCAGAAGACACAAAAGGATATTATCAACGAGCAAAAAGCCTTACAAGGCGAATTGCAACGATGTACGGCACGAAACCAAAAGGTTGCTGAGCTTTATGAAAAACTCTATGAGGATAATGTTTCGGGCAAGGTAACGGATGAATGGTTTATGCAGTTATCCCACAAATATGAAGTGGAGCGTATGGAGCTGAAAAGCAAGATTGTATCCCTAAACGAGAGAATTAACAATCTTGGCACGATGCAACAGAACAAGGACCGATTTATCAACGCTATCCGAAGATTTATGGAAATGCAAAAACTGACTGCACCACTTCTTCGGGAACTCATAGACGAGATAACGGTTTATGAAACCGAAGGTGTTGGTAAAAACCGCAGTCAACGGATTATGATCCATTACAAATTCATTGGGTATATTGAGATACCCGAATGCGGAAGTAATTACAAGGCAGATACCCGAAAAGGTGTAGCAGTCGAGTATATTACTAAATCCGCATAAAACAAAAGAGCAGGCTTTAAAACCTGCTCCATACATAACGAAGAAACTCGAAATTACAAAAAATCGAGTGTCCATAACTCAAATCCGTTATGAACACTCGATATGGTGCGGGTGACAGGATTTTAACCTGCACGGGGGAACCACCAGAACCTAATTGTAATGCAACCTTGGAGAACATTGAGTCACAACGATAGAGTTGCCTCGAAATCAGAGCGCTTATCAGGGGTTTGAGGTATTTATGAGGTTATAAGAATTACACATAAGACACTTTTAGGTTGTGTTGTGATTAATGAACGAAAAGTATGACTTGTTGGCATACGCACAACCTTTGAAAAAACGATCAGATTAAAAGGTGGTAATAGAACATATTGTGATGCGTATACCATAAAACTTAAACATAGCATAAATACTAGTTTTTTGATATTTTCAGATAATTATAGCAGTTTTTGTAATTCAAATAATCAGTATTTCAGTAAGGTTTCGCGTCTGCCAGTTGAGGTTGCTCTTTTTGTGTTAGATTTTTACATAAGTTATGTGTCTGTCACCAGTGAATAATGATAAGTAAGATATAAATGTTTTCCATAATTATTCAATCGTAAGATCCTCATAACAAAAGATGTTTATATAGCGTGGTTGTTTAGATTGATATCTAAACAACCACAATTTACTTGCTAACAGACTTAATGATTATGTCTCACCAATCACTGAATTTGTTTATCTAAATTCGCTTGTTAGGTGGAATATCGTTAGCGTCAACTTAACTGCCAGATAGAAAGATCTCTGCGGTAGTATTGAAAATTAAACTTTTAGTAATTAGGTTGCAACTGGTAAATCCTATGTTTATCTAGAGTGAGCATAAAAGAAATGCTACCGTTGAGTGGGTGCTTACTACTAAAAGTATAGAGATAAAAGAGGTACAATATATTTGAATTTATGTCAAATTAATCAAAGTAATTTGTAGATTCTTGTTTTGTGCATATGAAATTGTGCTTTTAGTACCCCCCAGGTTTTCCGTCATAAACCGCGATGATTTTTGCAGAGTGATTGACCATCCACTCGTTTCGTATTTTAAAGGATTTATATGAATAGTATTGTGAGGTGCACTTTATCAGATCGGAATTTAAAAGAATTGCTTTATATCTTGATTTCCATTCAGTGCTCCAATTCTTTTTGAATCCTTTATATGGTAAAGCACATACAAGTTTAATATCATGTCCTTTTGTTTTTAACTGTAAAACAGTTTCAGCAGCCCAAATGTCCACACCTCTTGACATTCCAGAGATGAACACATTATATCCTTCGTGGATGCATTTTTCTATTTCTTGCGTTAGCTTAGTTTTAATTGTATGTTCTGATGTGTTGAGTTTTTCCGGGCGATGTCCTGTGAAACAAACTTTATTTTTTGTGTTGCTCATATAAATCTACATCCTAGTTTAATATGTTGGTATATAATAATTTTAAACTCTAAATTTCTTTTTTATACTGAGCTAAATGATGACTGTTATTTAAGTGAAGGTGAATTTTTTTTAGATTGCTAATTAGGGTTGAGTGTACATAGAATACTAAAGTGACAGCAATTAGTTTTGTATAAATAAAAGTTAATTGTGATTGTTAATAGAGGTTGTTTGATATTAAAATGAAAGATTAACTTATAAAAGAGTAAAATGTAAGACGGAAGTTTTCATAATAGTGTTTAAACCAATAATTGCAAACATCAATATTACGTGGTAAAAAATATTGTTGACAAATACTTTTTAAACTGATATACTATTGATATAAAAGTAATAGTGGATTATAGTTTGATAAATAGTGATTTTGAATTTAATATAAAGAAATGTTAAAGTGGATGTTTATGTGTTTTGAGTTGCAATGAACAAGTTTAAATTTATATAGGAAGAAATAAATATATAACGAAAGCATAAATTTTAAATGAGAACTTTGTATGTTGTGAGATAATGTTTGTTTTAAGGTTAGTTTGTATAATATTTATTTTATATCATTAATAAATATTTATATTTCCTAGGGGATGTTATTATAATAACTAAGATTCAACAAGAATATAAGTGGTTGGTATGTTTTACATATATGTAATTTGAATTATTAACATCTATAATTTGATAATCAGGGTAATGTATGGTGCTTCTATGTGTGATATTATGTACATAGAGAATACTTGATATTCGAAATAAAGTTAATAGAGTGAGGTGTTCTGGATAGTTATATTATAGCTTTTAGGATACCTTTTTTTATTAGAGTGTTAATAAGAAAAATATAGATGTATTCAGATAAAAGAAAATTCAATAATATATTATTATACATTCGGATGTTAATCGTTTTTTATGCAATATATTTTACTATAAAAATGTCTTGAGTTCAAGTGAAAAGATGATGATAGGTAAGTGGTTGATGGTTAGGGTAATTAATAATACTTATTTAAATATAGGGCAATTACATCATAGTATTTCAGATAAAAGGGTGATTTAGATGGGAAAAAATAATGTTGCGTTTATTACAATTAATAATATCAAGGAGGATTATTATAGGTGTATAAACTATATTAAAATAGTATTAGAAAAAAAGTCATTAGAATCAATCCAAGAAAACGAAAATGGGCTAATTATAGAACTGAAGAAATATTTAGGTAATAATATTGTTCCAGCGAAACTAGAAGAGCCTTTGGATAATGAATTTATATCATCTTCCTTAGAAAATATTAGCTGTATAAGTCGGGATACATACGAGAATATTCATTTTCATATTAGAGTAAATTTTGGAGAAGAAGCTGGAATTAAACGTTATGAGCAGTTGCATTACTTAGCGTTGCTTTTAGGTGATTATAGTGATTTAGTTATTAATAAAAGATTAAGTGTTTTTTTGATGCCTACTACAGGAGTTGATCAGTACCCATTCTATGCTTTAAATAGCAGTGAAAGTGATATAAAAAAGGACTATTTAGAATTATCTTCGTATTTAAGGTTGATAATTCGTGAAGACTTGTATGGGGTGATATATTCTGTTAGCCATATTAAAAAAGATGAAAAGGATACTATAGTTGAGTCACTCGATATTAATAGGAGTATTATAACATATAACTATTCTCCACTTATGGTTTTTAAGAGAATTAACAATTTAAGTGTTGGTATAGATGATGCACCATTTCAAAATTCGGTAGTAGAAGATTCAATAATAAAATATGTAGAGGCCGATAAGTATCCAACGAAAGTTAATGAAAAGGAGATAAATCCGGAATTACTTGATAATTTCCGATTGGTATTTACAAATAATATAATAGATAAATATATTGATAAGATCATTGATTTGAAATCTCATTACAGATTTGGATTTTCTAAAAGTAAAAACGCAAAACTAGCCTTAGCTGACTATATTTTTGAGACAGCATATAAAATAGTTAGAGGAAAAATTGGTAACATTGGTTCAAAAATAAATGATTATATTGATGCTATTAAGTGTTCGATGGGAAATAGTAACATATTTTGTTTTTTAGTATTTTCTTATCTGCTTGTTATTGATCCAATGAATATAGAGGAGAGTATTGAAAGTTTTGCTAATCTTGCAAAAGAAATCACAACTGGGATAGCTCAGCTTATTCAGAATTCTCTACAGCATTCAAGTTCACACTTCTGTGCAGTTTCGCTGTTTGTTGAAAAAAGTCTTAACGGAGTTGATAGCCTTAAAATAAAAGTTTCAGATATTAGCTGTAGTGATATATGTGATACTTTTTTTGAAAATATTATAAATGAAAAGAGTTATGTAGAAAGTAAAATACTTAATACTAATAATGAAAAGTACAATATCTGTGATTTAAAAGAAGCATATAGGAGTATTGTTGATTTTTACAATCAATTTGAAAAAAGTAAAGAGAAAATTTCACATAAAATGTTTTACAATGAGTTTGATTTGGAAAATGTGGAAGGAAACGCTTTGTGGAGAAAATTTAGAGAAATAGATTCTTCAGCTCATATTGGATTGGCATTGTTTGCGCAAATTATCAAAAAATGTGATGGGGTTTTTAAGGTAAATGTAAAAGACGAGCATAAACAATCATTTGGGAATGATGTTTATAGTACTAAAGATAATTTTTACGGCACAGATTATGATATCACATTACCTATAAAACCAATTAGCAATATCGAATTCTCAGCTGTTACCAAAATTTCATATAGCGAAGATATAGCAGGCAATTATCAGTCATATGCTGAATTTTTAGATTACTCTATGCATGATGCTAGCGGCTATATAAAAAAAGAATTTATAGATGCTATATTTAGTTTACAAGAAAAGTTTAATTTGGTATGCCCAATTGAAAAGTTTGTAAATCAATTTGTATGGACTAGATTTTGGTTAAATGCCTTTTGTAACCTTGAGATTACTGATAGAGCATATTGTTTTGATTTGGAGGTTATATTTAAAGGAGGTTTTATTTTTTCAAATGACGCATATAATGAAATGATTGTTAAGGGATTAATAAATGCAATAGATATATATGCTAAATATATTAAAAAGAAGTTTGAAAACAAAGAGATAAATATACTATTTGCATTTGTGAATTTGGACCATAAGTTTTATAAGATATTAAAAAATATTACTGTTTCGCTTTCACTTAAAAACTTTCCAGAAAATGTTCAATTGTTTTTTGTTTGCAAAAATAAAAGAGAGAAAATGAATTCGTATACACATTTGATAGGCTCATCATATGGTGAATCTATCTGTAATTGTTTTAATTTGTCTATAGAAAATGGAAGCAAAAGCTATGATGATACCGATTATTATAATGTAGTACAGCTAATGAAACCATTTTTAAATTTTTCAGATAATAAACTTAAGTGTGACAGTGTTGCAACAAAGTATGTTTTCCCCTTTACCTCTTTTATCAAATCAAATGAAGGGATGAATTTGTTCTTTTATGATTTAAGTAGATATGCAGAGCAAAATATAATTGATGGTAACGGCTATAAATTGCCTCATTCGCATACAAGGTTGGGGAATAAGGTGCATATTGATGCGTTTTATGAAATGTCATTTGTGTTTCATAGAACTATTGTAGCAAATCGTGTAGCGTTTGAAATACTAAGAATGATGATTACTGATAAGGCAAGAGTAAATGAAATTGTCAAAAGTGGCAATATCCTTTTCTTTGGTTATGCTTCATATTCAGAAGCTATTTTGATATCTATAACTTCTATACTAAGGAGTTACAGAGTGAATAAAAACTTGCCTAATCGGTATTTAGAATATTGTATTTACCAGTATAACTTAAGGACAGAGTCTGAATCTGATGAAATAGAGATTCAAATGAGTAAAGAATACAATTGTATGGAAGATATAAATGTTGTTCAAATTGTACCTATTAGTTCTACAATGACAACATTTGAAAAAATATGGAATGCATTTGTTTTAGATTGCGAAAAAAATGATAGGAGAAATCCTATACTATTATGTAATTATACAGCGTTTTGGGCTAAAGCTTCGGAAGATAGTGAAATAGATACCGCTAAATTTTATACTGAAGATAAAAACGCAGAAAATACTATAATTTGTAAGTGCTTTGGCAAATTACAAAATCCTATTCGTGTGCAGTATATTATGTTTGGCTTTGCAAAATGGGAGAGTCCCGAATATTGCACGAAGTGTTATCCACAGGAGATAATTAATGAGGTTCCGCTTATTGAAACAGACCCTACTTCTACTGTACCTTCTCAACAAATATATATTAGAAAAAATGATTTAGGTGGATTACATAAAGTAGATAGTAGCAATAATGAAAGGATTAAAGATTTAAGTGGATTTGTCCATTATGGGCACTATTTTAGAGGTAAGAATCACTATCAAATATATGTAGAAACACAGAAATATTTTACAGAGTATTCTTATAAAATCAAAGAGTGGTTAATAAAACTCAGAATAAAAAATAAAGAAGGAAGCACTAATTACCCGTGTCTTAATATTATTTTTTCTCCTGAGCACAACACTAATGTAGGATTTTCTCAATATGTGAATACTTTTTATTTTAATGGGAATGCCGAAATAGTATCTATAAATGAGGATAAACAGTTTCGTACAAATTTTGTTTGTGAATATGCTGACTTAAAGAAGAATATCGAAAGATTATGGAATGATTATTCTAAGCTGTATAAAAATAGTGGACGTTATATAAATAAACCTGTTAGATTTTTTTTCGTTGATGATACTATAATATCTGGAAGTACGTATTATAAAGCAAATAGTTTTTTGCAGTCATTGATTCCAGACAACTATAGGTCTATTTATGATTCTAATGTTTTTGAAAGATGTTTTATTTTAGTCAATCGATTATCTAAGGATAGTCAAAGATCCTATGTGTCAACAGACGATGGTTATCATGCATATTGTCATATTGATATTTCCAATATGAGAAAACAAGGCGATTCGTGTTCGTGTTGTAAATTCAAGGAAGAGGCTAAGAGTTTATTTAGAAAAAGTGCTACAAATAGTTTAGCTAAATATTGGAGAGGCAAGTCAATAAATCTGCAAGAGATTTCTTTTGATAAGATACAGAATAATAGCCTCAAAAATGATATTTCATATTTGAGAGTGGCACTTTTACATATAGTAAAAAATATACTGAAGTCTAAATCATCAGAAAGCAAACTAAATACGATAATGAATATATTTGACTTTTTTGTCAGCGATGAGACAGAAAGGTCTTTTTGGCTTGCAAAAAATACAGAGTATACGGATTTATACGATTATTGGTTGCAATTATTACAAGTTGATTCAAATGGTGAAAGCATATTTTTTAATAAAGCTAAAGTTATTGAAAATTTAATAAAGGTATTAACAAGGCCCTTTTTTATATATGAGTATGATTTTAAGAGTGCTATATTAAAGTTTATGATATTATTAAGCGAAAAATTAATAAACACTGAGTTTTATAAATTTGATTTGGACGAAACTATAAGAGGGGTAGTAAATCGAGTAGCAAAGTTGTATGAGAACAAACGTGTTAAAATGGATTTTCTAGAGAATGTTATATTTGATGTGTTTTCAGATTTGCAAAGTACGTATCTTATTCGTAAGCAAACTATAGACAATTTAATCGATGTAGTTCCGAGTTCTTGCGATAGTGTGTGGAATTCATATGTAGCAAATGTTCAAAGGATTATTCAAGGTAGCTCTGATGAAACAAGAACAGTTCGCTTTGAACATCTTTTGCTAAGTGATATTGATGAGTATTCGGAGTGTTTATGTGAAGAATTTAATAATAAACGTATAACCGAAAGATTCAAAAATAATTTCTACAAGGAGCTGTTTTTGCTTAATGGACATTTGTATTTTGACGAAATTAAAAGGATTTGTGATATAAGTTCAAGTGTAAAAAGTATTGGACGAGAAATGGAACAAAATGAATATTATATCGATAGAATGAAAAAGATAAGAAAGATGGATGATTTCTACTTAGAGATAAACAACAATCAAGAAACCAATTCACAACTTCTTGATGGAGAATGTGATTTATACAAGTTGTTGTGCCAAAAGAAAGATGATTCAGCATCTATTAAAATAAGGTATGAACAACTTCTTATGAAAATTAAAACTATGCTATCTTGTAGATATGGTATTAAAGACGAGGATTTGAAAATTGCTATTTTAACTTCATATGAAGGCACAAAAAAAAGAATGAGTAGTTTGCAAGTTATTGAAATGATTTATGCAAAGTCAAATACCATAGAGCAAGCTCGGTTTAAATACGAAACCAAGAAGAAGATATTAGATGGGGAGGAGAATAGCGAGCTTAAAAATTATGGCTACTCGGTTGTTCTTGATTATGATAATGATCCGTATTTTATTGTTTATTTTGATAATACTCTTACAGATGATACTGAGTCTGAGCTGAATGTAGGACGTTCTGTGAGGAAAATCTGTCCGGTATATTTATATGTTGAAATGCATATACTTAATAAGGAATTGCTTTGGTTTGCAATGAGGGATATTCTTTCGTATAGAGATAGCATTCTTGCATATTTGGAAGATGATTTTACGAGTGATGTTCTATCTGAGTATGCTCGTTTAACTTTAACGGAAGCTATATTCAATGCTGAAAGAGCAATTAGTCATACATCAATGGTTAGTGATAGGAAAGAGCTACATAAATTGTTAGGGACAGATAGTAAAATGTTTTTTCAAGAACATAATGGCGAATCAGTAATAGGCAGTGGTAAAGAAGAGTTGACTGCCTTTACTAAAGAACTAGCTCTTGAATGGGCGTATGCAAAGAATTTTACTAATACATCCATAGCAAAACTATACAATCATATGTTAATATACATAAATAGCAATGTGAGTGGTATTATTAAAGACAAATCAATAGATCCTATGTCATCAAGATTGTACATCAAAGAAAAATATAATGATGGAATAAGCGTAGCAGCCGAAAAGATAATAGATTTGATTCCTGATAATAGGGAGGAGAATTCGGACTATATGTATTCGTTATTTTGGCAAATTGTTGATTTTGACGTATCAGAAGAGCTTAATGATGCTTTAGTGTACTCCTGTAAATATGGGGGAGAAATGATCACATATAATACTGAGTACATTAAGGGAATTATTTATAGAATTATTTTTGATGCATTATCTAACAGTCCAGATATTCACAATACTAAATTTATTGAGAATATAAGTAATCATTACAGAAATAAGAATTATTCATTACTTCTTGGCTCGCAGGGAAACAATAATGTGCTGAATTTATTAGCGAAACATGACAGAAAATTATTTGAGAAATGTAAAGTGTCTTTTTATATGGAAAGAAATGAAAACAGCGATTTTCATTGGCTTGTAATTGAGAATACATTAGGTATTGATGTGAAATATAAAATGGAAGATATCTACAGGAAATTGGAAGATCCAATAGACTACAATGATGGGCATATTTCTATGGTTGCATCTAATGAATATGTTTGTAAATTACACGGAATGTATGATTTTCCAATAAAGGATATGTTTTATATTAAAGAGAATAAATTTGTAACAAAACTACCAATTATTAGAAAGGATATATAATATGGAGCATAATAAAACAATTCTTTGGGTTGATGATTGGCCGGATGCAATGAGGTGTATGTTACCAAATATTTTTCACAAGTTATGGAATGAAAAAGTTAGATCTGAAATTGCAATTTTCGGTGATTCAGCTAAAGAAGAAGATAAGTATAATGATATCGTTGTTAAAAATAAAGTAGAGGAATTATTAGTAGCAACATATACTGAATTTATAGCATTTCTTTTAGGTAAACCAAATGTAGATGATGAAAAGATCAAAGAATATATTGGGCTTATAAGTAAGAAAAACTATGAAGAGTTTATTGTTAATCCAAGTTCGGATATTGTAACACACTTTCAAGAAGATTATTATAAAATAAAAGAATCTTATGGTAAGTTAGAAAATGACTTTGAAACAATAGGAAAACAAGTTTATGACTTACTACATTTTCATAAATATGATATAGTTTTGCTTGATTTGCGCCTAACTGATGCTGATAATAATATATATAATTCTTTTTACAATGAAGAATTAAAAAACGAATCTATCAAAAAACCATTGCTATCAATGGTTATTTATAATTATGTGAATAAGGTTAATGAAGAAAGTAATGGACCGAAAGTTTATTTATATTCTTCTTATACGGAACCGATTGATTTCACAAAGAATTGGATAGATAATTATCATGAAATATATAATTCTAATGAAGAAATAGAAATTTTTAGTAGAAGTGGAAAAGAAATTAATGGTCACAACACAAATTTATTGAATATAATTTTATCTTAAAGGAGGTGTATAGGATGTTAAGCAAGAAAAAAACTGATAATTTGCAGTCTTTGTTTTTACTCAATAAGATGTTCGATACAAATGTTAATAAGAATCCGTATACCTATTTAGAAAACGGTTCACAGCTTCGCTATGTTAAATATTCATATGGTGATCAGGTCTATAAAATTTTATCCTCCGATTCGTTATATGCATTCAATAGTGAACTTTCTAATGATTGGTCTGAAAATAAAATTTTAAAACTACAAGATAGAAACGATATATATATTACATGCTTTTATTGCGATTACGATGTAAATAAACCTGGTGATGTATATAGCCAATGGACCAGTTATTGTCATGGTGGAGGAACAGCTATTGAATTTTATTTTGGTCAAAATTTAGTTTTCAAAACCCTTGACAAAACTGATGATGATTCATTTGCTAAAAGTGTTTCAGAATTAGTAAATGGGAGTAATGGCAACTCTTCTTCGGTGTTCAATTATAGTATTATGGTAAGCGAATGTGATAGTAGTAAGTACATACGGTATCCTCAATATCCTTTTCCAGTTAGTTATTACCAACATGCGGTGGATGGTTCTTGTGATTTAAATATTTCGAGCACTTACTATGCAAAATTAACTTCAAATATATGTAAAGTTAATAAGATTTGCAGAAATAACAATCTTGACGAAATTGATATTTCTCATTTTGCTCCATACATTAAGTATAAAGGATTTAAGCAAGAACAAGAAGCACGTTTGGCTTTTATTAATAAGGATAATATGTTATCTAAGTGTATTAGGTTTATAGGAGATGGTAAAGTACCATATATATGTTTAAGGTTTGGTAATCAAGATTCCAATTTGGAACCTTGTGATATGCTTGAAAAATATAAAGGAAAAACTCTTGACGAAAAAGCTGAAAGCTATGTTGAGAGTTTAGGGCTTTTGCAAAGAAACCCATCGGTTCCAATTATTATACCTCAGGGATATAATCAAGAAGAGGTGTTTAATGCGGTAGAAAAGCAAGTCCTCAAATATAACAAGGACAAGTCGGCTGCAAATCGAATTGTTATTATATGCCAAGGACATCTTCCGATTACAAAGATAACTCTTGCACCAACTAATGATAGAGAATTACAAAGAAAAAAATTAGAAATATTTTGTAAAAGTAAGTATTGGTTGAGAAACGTTGAGATTTGTACCTCGAATTTACCATATAACATGATAAATATTAATCACACTTAATAAGTTTTTTAGATGCGTAAGAAATAGCGACACTGGATTGTTTTTAATTGAATAAGATTTGCTAACTTGTTGCTAACTATGAGTAGCAATACTATTGATAGGTTTGGATTTAGAGCATACAACTTGATATTCCTCTATAGCTCAGTTGGTAGTGGCTACGTACACTTAAGTACCCGACACTATTGCTGAGTTATGATTGAGAATATACAACTTAATATTCCTCCATAGCTCAGTCGGTAGTGGCTACGTACACTTAAGTACCCGACACTATTACTGAATTATGGAGGCCTAACGTGAAAATTAGTCAACTTCTTTATTGATATTGACCAATATATATTCCTCCATAGCTCAGTCGGTAGTGGCTACGTACACTTAAGTACCCGACACTATTACTGAATTATGGAGGCCTAACGTGAAATTAGTCAACTTCTTTATTGATATTGACCAATATATATTCCTCCATAGCTCAGTCGGTAGAGCACTCGGCTGTTAACCGAGTTGTCGTTGGTTCGAGTCCAACTGGGGGAGCCAAATGAAAGACCATATCGAAAGATATGGTCTTTCATTATGTTAGATTATTCAATTATCTTAATTCTTAAATTTTCTTTAGTTGCATATTTTATTGTATTATACGTGCCACCTTTTTCTCCGTTGAAAACTGCTATTACTTTAGCTGAATGGTTTACCATCCATTCGTTTCGTATTTGAAAGCATTCAAATGAATATTTAGGGGAGATGTATCTAATTAGGTCAGAGTTGCAAATTATATTGTTATATCGTATTTGCCATTCTTTACTCCATTTGCTTTCAAATCCGTCATACGGTATAGCGCATATTAGTTTTAAGTCATATCCTTTATTTTTTAATTCTATTATTATTTCTGCTGCCCATATATCAACTCCTCTTGCCATTCCGGAAATAAATACATTGAAACCTTCATTAATAGAGTTAAGAATCTCAGCTCGTAACTCTTTCTTTATTGTTTCTTCTGAATCGTTTAATTTTTCAGGACGATGCCCTGTAAAACATACTCTTTTTTTACGTTTTTCATTTTCTGTCATAATGTCACATCCTTAATGAGTGGTAAATACATTTTAACATGGATGTAAATTCGTTACAACTCGAAAGTATTATAAGTTTCAACTTAGATGTAAAATATATACATGTGAGGTGTAACGTATTATGGATACAAATGAACGATTAAAGCAAATGCTGACAGAGCGTGGATGGACTGAATATAAACTTTCAAAAATGTCAGGCTTATCAGAGTCAACCGTAGGTAATATATTTAGACGAAATACAGTACCTTCTGTGATAACACTTGAAGCTATCTGTAAAGCTTTTGGCATTACATTGTCGCAATTCTTTTGTGAATCAAATATGGTCGAACTCACACCGGAATTGCAAGAATTATTTGATAGTTGGAGTATACTTACTCCTGAACAGAAAAATGCTGCTTTACAAATGATTAAGGCAATGCATTCAGATTAACTTTTATATTATTTTTTATTATCGATGCCCGATACTTTTATAGTATCGGGCTTTTTTATTTTCAAGAAAGGAACATTCAAATGAACTTAAACCCTTATGAAAGGCTTGCAAATGCAATTGTACTGCAAGCTGTTACAGATTACAGAAACGCACGCAAAACATTAAAAATCAGACCCAAGGATGGAGATGCGATGCATACTACTAAAGAAGTTATAGCATTTTTCAGATCCGATTATTTTAAAGTGCTTACTTCCATTGATCCGGAATTATTAATTAGTAAGTTAAGAAAGGAGTTCGAATAATGGCTTATTTATTTTCAAAAGTAACCTTAGAAGGTGGGGAATATGACACATCTTATTTGACAGGTGGTATACCGAGAGATTATGATGATCTTTCATGTGATTTAGACTTAGAAGACTTCCTTGAGTTGATAGTGAGAGATGAAGAAATCTCAGTACATGTTGAAGCATATCTTTATGGTGAAGGCGAATCATGTATAGCATCAGGCGATGACATACTGTGGCTTGAGGAAAAATGTAAGAATCATGATAATTTTCTTGAAACTGAATGTGATAATATTGAAAGCTTTGATTTTTCCTTTGAGTTCACACCCGAAGTGTCTGAGTTTGACAGGTTTCCTTATGATCGATACTCCCTATAAGATGCACAGTCTGAATACCACCTTATGATTGATTTGTAACAATCTTATGTTATTCGACAAAAAATTAGTTGATATCTGAAGTTTTGTGTAGTAAGATGTGTTTGACAAATACTGAAAGAGGTGTCAGCTATGAAAAAACGAATAATCTATGTAGCAATCTTATCAGCAATGATATGTGCGACCATATTGAGTGGATGTAACAACACAGAGGTTACATCAAATGAGACTGAACCTGCGACAACAACTTCTGCTGTAGTGACAACGGTTGCCCCTACAACTCAGGCTACGGTAACGGCTGTAGCTCCCACAACGGAGAACGAAACAACAGTAGCAGAAACCGAGCCACAGGATACAGAACCTCAGGCTGAAGAACCAAAGATTGAAACCGAGAAACCTGAAACAAACAAACCGAGCAGTAATACCAATAGTGGTGGAAATACAACCTCCTCACAAAAACCTGCTCAGGATACAAACAACAATACAAGTAATAACAATAAGCCAAGTAACAACACCAGTCAAACCGTGACAGATGATACAAAGCTGACTCATGAGCAGTTCAGTACAGCAGAAAATATGCAGAGAATATCATCAGCACTTAATGCTCACTTCGTTGACAGAGGTATGGTACTTGATAATTCCCTTACCATAGATAACAGTGGATGGATGTTCGCTTACCAAGGAGCAATAGATAAAACAGCGACAAGGTCATACAACGAACACCTTAACCGAATTATTATCGGAATGGATGAACAAGTTGACGCTATGAACGATATATACGGAGTAGATAGCACAGGAGTGAAATTCAACTGCTATGCAGAACTTCAAAGTGATGGTGAGTATAACATCTACTACTGTTACAAGTAAAAAGTTAATATCATAGGGATGAGAGCAGAGGTTTAATCCTCTGCTTTTTTCATATTTTAAGCAGAAGGGCAGGATTCCAATTAGGAGTCCTGCCCTTTTTTGCTTTCACACACAATCTTAAATTAAAAACAGAAAGGGTGATAACAATGCGTATCCGTGACCGACCTTAGTAGGCAATATCCAAACACTAAATCAAAAGGAGTTTTATATGAAGAAAAAAATATTTAAACAAATTACATCAGCGCTTATTGTATTGTTAATCTGTCTCACTTCGTTAATACCTTCGGTGTCAGCCGAAGAAGCTTATGACCTCAGTACAATCAACCTTGACGACTATGGTGATGTAATCACCAACGAGGAACTTGGCTTTAATATCAGTACATCAGGTATCATTACGAAGAAGCAGCTTGAAGCTGTTCTTAACAGTCCTTCGACATTCTCAAGGGCAGCGACAACCACCATAACACTTACCCCTTGTTATGACAGTAACGGTAATCAGATAACTGCCGTACAGTCAACCTACTTTCATTCAGCAGGAATGGTGCAGTATAGACTGAAAGCAAATGCAGATGGCTCGAATGCATATTGCATAGAACCCGGTGTTTACCTTGCAGGCGGTATAAATCTGACCGCTGACTCATCAGAGGTATGGAACAGCCTTTCGCTTGATCAGAGAAAGGCTATAAATACCATACTTTGCTATGGTCTTGAAGGTAGTGCATCAACAGTCACAGCTGGAGCTGTTAATTCAGATGAAGCTTACATTGCTACACAGCTTCTTATTTGGGAAGTTGTAGACGGAGAAAGAAACGCTATTGCTCCTTTCTCTCTTAAATCAGGAAAGAACGGATATCTCTCCTTGTATTGTGCAGGCAATGCAAATCCGAATATACGCACTGCATACAATCGTATTGTAACTGGTCTTGACAAGTATTGGAAAATTCCTTCTATGACTCATGCATTTAAGAGTAAAGCACCCACCTATGCACTTGATGCGGTCTACAATGAAATAAAAGGTACTTGGACATACAGTTCAATGACTCTTAACGACTCAAATGGAGTGCTTTCTGATTTTAGTCTCGCAGGCACATATGATGTAGGTAATGCTACCGTGACTATTAAACAGAGTGGAAACAAGCTGACTCTCAGTTGTTCATCAGGAAAACTTAATGGAACAAGTAAATCGATTTCTGCTCAATCGAATAAAACAGGAGTACCCACAACAAATAGAGGAGTCTTGGTAGCATACGGTTCTCCCTATGCACAGGATACCATTACAGGCGGTACTATTGACCCTCCGTATGCATATATGAATGTTAAGGTTAATATCAAGAGAACAGGTACTCTCACAAGGGATGGCAGAATCCAGAAATCTTGTTGGACTTATAGCGAAAGTAAAGATGATACTACTATGGAAGGCGAAGGAACACTCTCGACAGCCGAAAACCTTCAGGGTTGGTATTTCTATGTAGAATCATCAGCTCAGTTCATAAAGGACTACAAAGTAAATAGCTTTATACTCGGCCCCACCGATAAAGCAGGATTCACACAGAGCTTATCAGAGTACATCATTAAGAATATTGATGATGGTCTGACACACGATGTGCCTGCCGGTATTTATCAGTTCTATGAGCTTGGTAAACTTAAGGATGGCAAGTCCGGAAAGGACTTAGATAATGACTATTATTTTCCTAATGGTTGTAGACCAAATGGCGGCTCATATAGCAGTGGATATCCTTCTGGCTCAATTCGAATTGAAGTAGAGTCAAAGAGTCTTAGCAATATTGGTCACGCAACAAACATCTATCGAATTCCTTTCCAGTTTAAGAAAGTGAGCGAATGCGGTGCATCTGTTGCAAACCTTTACTTTACAGCAACACACAAACAGTCTGGCGCAGTATATCTTTTAAGAACTGCAAAAGACGGCTATGCTTACCTTAACAGCGATAGCACAAAATCAAAGGTGTTGTACTTACCCGAAGGTGAGTATTTAATTCATGAGTTAGGTACGCTTAAGACAGGTGAATCAGGCAGGGACTATGAGAACGATTATCAGGTGCCTGCGTACTATGATACTCCTACAGATGTAGAGGTATCTATCAATGCCGATGCCTTCAAAGCAGCTCAAGAAGAAGGCTACGAAACTATATTTGCGTGTGTAACCAACACAGTATCTTCCTACATTAAAATCAAGAAAACAGACAGTAAGACAGGCTCTGCTTTGTCAGGTGCAGTATTTGGAATTTACTTTGATGAGGAATGTACCTCTCTGCTTGAAACTGTAACTACGGATAATAATGGTGAAGGTAAAACCAAGAACAAGTACAGCACAGGTACATATTACTGTCAGGAAATCACCCCTCCTGCCAACTGTCAGTTAAGCGATGAGGTATATACCGTAAAGGTTGTACCAACAGCAAACGTAGATAATGTTGTTGAAGTAACAGCAACCAACGTAAAGTACCCCACAAAGGTATGTATTTACAAGGTGGCAAAGGATACTCAGAGTCCCTTGAGTGGCGTTAAGTTTGGTGTGTTTAGTAATGCGAGTTGTACTGTAAAGCTTGAAGAACTGACAACAGATTCTAAAGGTTGTGCATACACAAAAGAGTACAGTCCCGGAACAGTTTTGTATATTAAAGAGCTTGTCGCGCCCTCGGGTTACAAAGTGGACAGTAAAGTTGAAAAAGTA
>JAFQCK010000057.1 GCA_017416465.1 Lachnospiraceae bacterium
CTGACTCTTTTTCTATAGCATTAGTCATATTTCCCTGTGCATCCATAATTCCATAATCAATTATGTTTGCCATATTATTTCCATACTCAACTATATCAGGATTAGTACTTGTCATATCTTTCCACATTTTGCCTTCTGAACTTACTACATCCTGTTTATTATTTTTATCTTCTGTATCTTCATCTTCCGTATACTGATTAACCAACAACTTTTTATATATGTCAATCATCTCTTTTGGTTGTCCTTCATTTAACTTAACACCTTGATTAAGTAAAACAACTCTGTCACAGTATTTTCCTATACTACCCAAATCATGACTTACAAATAAAATTGTTTTTCCAAGCTTTTTAAATTCCTCAAATTTGTGATAACACTTAGCCTGAAAGAATACATCACCAACAGATAAAGCTTCATCTACTATAAGTATCTCCGGGTCAATATTGATTGCAACCGCAAATGCTAATCTTACAAACATACCACTTGAGTATGTTTTTACAGGTTGATGTACAAAATCTCCTATATCAGCAAATTCTAAAATCGAATCTAACTTTGCATCTATTTCCTCTTTAGTAAAACCAATCATTGTTCCATTCAAATATACATTCTCAATTCCTGTATATTCCATATTAAATCCTGCTCCAAGTTCAAGTAACGCAGAAATTCTGCCGTTTACCTTAACTTCTCCATTAGTAGGATTAAGTACTCCTGTAATTATCTTAAGAATGGTAGATTTACCCGAACCATTTGTACCTATAATACCTACGGTTTCACCCTTTTTTACCTGAAAATTAACATCATGTAACGCATAATGTTCTGTATATCTTTTCTTCTTACTAAATCCAAAAGCTTCTTTAAAACGGTCTGATGGTTTATCATACAATTTATACATTTTATCTATATGTTCTACACTAATTGCATAATCTGACATATCATTCCTCATTTCTGTTTATTCATATCTGTATTTTCCAATTTATACTATATTTGCTTTATAACACATCTGCAAAATGAACCCTGAGTCTCTTAAATACAAAAATACCTACCACAAATGTTAAACCGGTAAAACACCAAAAATACAAAGTAAGTGTTGGTCTTTCCCAAAACCAAACTTCATTTATCAAAGAATCTCTGTATCCGCATACAATATAATACATCGGATTGAGCATTAAGATTTTCCTTACAGATTCCGGCAAATTAAAAGCAGGATTATCTATATTCCATAAAATAGGAGTAAACCACATTCCAACCTGCAATACAATACTGATAATCTGAGTCAAGTCTCTGAAAAATATTACTATTGCTGAAGTTATATAAGTAATTCCTAATGTAAATACAAATGAACAAAGCATATAGTATAAGATTTGTAATGCAGTAAATCCAGGTATAACTCCACAAATTGCATAAATCAAAACAGTGAATCCTATAAAGAATAAATGTACAAATAATGCAGATATCATCTTAACAATTGGAAGTATACTAATCTTAAATACAACCTTTTTTACAAGATAATTATATTCAAGTAAAGCATTAGTTCCACCATTCAAAGCATCATTAAAAAAGAACCATGGAACCAGACCTGTAATTAACCATAATACATATGGTACGTTTCCTATATCAGGTTGTGCAAATACACACTGAAATACTACACTGTAAACAATTACAGTAATTACCGGCTGTACAAATGCCCAAATTATTCCTAAAAAAGAACCTGCATATTTTGTCTTAAAATCACTCTTTGCCAAATTCATTATTAATTTTCTATTGTCAAATAATTCTTTTACGAAATGCATAATATTTTATGAACTCCTATTTATTCTTTAAGGCTGTATATTCTTTAATTCCACCCCAATTTTGGTCTTTTTCTGAAATAATTAAATCTTCTTTGCTAAAACCTTCCGGTAATGGCCATTCAACACCAATTTCTGCATCATCCCATTTAAGTCCGCCTTCATCATTTGCATGATAAAAATCAGTACATTTATATGCAAATTCTGCTGATTCTGATAATACTATAAATCCATGCGCAAAGTTTTTTGGTATAAAGAACTGTTTTTTATTCTCCGCTGATAATAATACTCCATACCATTTTCCATAAGTTTTAGAATCAGGTCTTAAATCAACTGCAACATCAAATACTTCTCCACTTACTACTCTTACTAATTTATCTTGTGGAAAATTAATCTGAAAATGAAGTCCTCTAAGAACACCTTTCTTAGAACTTGACTGATTGTCCTGAACAAATTCCTCATCTATTCCTGCTGCCTTATAATCATTATAATTATAAGTTTCCATAAAATAACCTCTTTCATCACCGAATACCTGAGGTGTAATAACTTTTAATCCTTCTATTTCACATGTTTCAACTGTAATTTTTCCCATTTTATATTATTCCTTTCTATCAAATATAAAAACATAACGTTTAATCTGTTTTAATCAATAAACTTATTATACATTGCAAATTATATATAATCTTATAATCCGTTAGCCACATCTACTAAATACTGTCCGTAAGCAGTCTTCATAAGAGGCTCAGCTAATTCTAATAACTGTTCTTTTGTAATAAATCCTCTCTTGTATGCAATTTCTTCTATACAAGAAATATATAATCCCTGTCTCTTCTGGAAAGCACATACAAAATCTGCTGCATCAAGTAACATATCATGATTACCTGTATCAAGCCATGCAAATCCACGACCTAATGTTTCAACCATAAGAGTTCCTCTTCTAAGATACTCATTATTAATAGAAGTAATTTCTATCTCACCTCTTGCTGAAGGCTTAACATTCTTAGCAATTTCAACAACATCATTGTCATAAAAATAAAGTCCTGGAACAGCATAATTTGATTTAGGATTCTCAGGTTTCTCTTCTATTGATAATGCCTTTCCGTTCTCATCAAATTCAACAACACCATATTCTCTTGGGTCTTTTACATAGTATCCGAAAATAGTTGCTCCTTTTTCTCTTGAAGCAGCGTTTTTAAGAACCTTTGAAAAACTCTGTCCATAGAAAATATTATCACCTAATACTAATGCAACACTATCACTACCTATAAAGTCTGCACCAATAATAAATGCATCAGCAAGTCCTCTTGGTTCTTCCTGAATTGCATATTCAAATTTCATTCCAAGTTGTTCACCTGTACCAAATAATTCTTCAAATACCGGCAAATCTCTTGGTGTTGAAATAATTAATACTTCTCTTATTCCTGCAAGCATTAAAGTTGACAATGGATAATAAATCATAGGTTTGTCATAAACCGGCATAATCTGCTTTGAAACTGCTTTTGTTAATGGATAAAGACGTGTTCCTGAACCGCCTGCTAATATAATTCCTTTCATCTCTAATTCCTCCATTCTGCATATAACAATTCAATCAACATAATTTAAATCTTGAATTGTTACACAACTATAATAATTATTTTTTTACAGACCAAAATGGGAACATATAAATATTCCCATTTTTTAAGTAGTCTATTTCTTTTTATTTGTACATTTCTTCATAATATTTCTGATAGTCACCGCTTGTTACATTCTTCATCCATTCTTCATTTTCAAAGAACCATTTGATTGTAAGCTTGATACCATCTTTAAACATTGTTTCAGGATACCAACCCAAATCAGCCTTAATCTTATCAGGTGCGATAGCATATCTTCTGTCATGACCTTTTCTGTCTTCCACATATGTGATTAAATCTTTATTAATATATGTTTTTCTTGGGTCTCCTTCAGGCAACATCTCCTGAAGTGTATCTAATATAATCTCGATAATCTCGATATTCTGTTTCTCGTTATGTCCACCAACGTTATATGTTTCAAACAATTTACCCTGTTCCTGAACCATGTCAATAGCCTTTGCATGGTCTGCAACATATAACCAGTCACGAACATTCTTTCCATCGCCATATACAGGAAGCTTCTTTCCCTGTAATGCATTATTGATAATAAGTGGAATTAACTTCTCAGGGAACTGATAAGGTCCGTAGTTATTACTACAGTTAGTAATATTAGCAGGGAACTTATAAGTATCCATATATGCCTTAACTAACATATCTGAAGATGCCTTACTTGCTGAATATGGGCTATGTGGGTCATATGGTGTAGTTTCATAGAAAAATGCGTTCTCATCATCAGGTAAAGAACCATATACTTCGTCAGTTGAAACATGAAGGAATTTCTTACCTTCTTTAAATGTTCCGTCAGGAAGTTCCCATGCTGCCTTTGCACAGTTAAGCATTACAGCTGTACCAAGAACATTAGTCTGAACAAATACCTCAGGATTCTTAATACTTCTGTCAACATGACTTTCTGCTGCAAAATGTACTACTCTGTCAATATCATTCTCTGCAAAAATCTTAGCAATTGCTTCTTTATCACAGATATCTGCTTTAACAAATGTATAATTTTCTCTATCTTCAACACCTTTAAGGTTCTCAAGATTTCCTGCATATGTCAATGCATCAACATTTATAATTCTAATTTCATTATCATACTTCTCAAACATATAATGAATATAATTTGAGCCAATAAAACCGGCTCCGCCTGTTACCAAATAAGTTCTCATAAATTCACTCGATACTTAACAGTATCTTCTCCTATCCTTTTTTATTTTCTTTTAATATATCATATTTTTTTTATATGTCAAACTAAACCTTAATAAAAAATTGCCAACTGAGTATATGTTCCATACAAAAAGATTAGTGACATAATGCAAATTGCAATATTTGTAAAACTATTTTTAATCTGATTGCTAACATCTAATCCTATATCTCCAAAATAATATATAAGCGGGAAAAACATAGGTAAAAGATATCTTGGCTGACATCCATTTATTGTATGGTGGCCTACAGGAGTATACGAAACATATAATGCTGTTGCTACTAATACAACTGTAGCAAATGCTGAAAAGAAAAATATTATCTTTCTTATTTTATAACACTTATCTTTTACAAGATTTTTTCTATTATCAATTACTCCTGCAACTCCCAAAATCAATATGCACATTCTTGTATACTGTAATTGTCCAAGATAAGCCATATACGTCAAATACTTATGAGCCTCCTCTAAAGATATATATGTTTTTATAAAGTTAAGTAATATCTTCGAATATTGTAAAGGATTCGTAAGGATAAAACTAACCTGTCCCATCGCATCAATGCCTTCTCCACCTCTTGAATCACCTTCTTTAGTCCCAAATAGAATTGGTGTGATAAATGTGCTTATTAAAAATATTATTGCAAATACAGTAATCATTCTGCATAATTTTGAATTCTGATATTTATCCTTTTTAAGTACCATCATTGGAAGTAATAATGGAAAATATACTGCTTTTGTTAATATTCCTAAAACCAATATACCTGTTATCAACAGGTATTTCTTAACACTAAAAGTTTTTCCTTGTTGTAAAGTTGAGAAAAAGATTGAATATCCAAGTACAGCACAACCAATCAACCACCAATCATATGAATATGAACATGCCATAAACACACTAGTTGGTATTAATCCAATTAAAGCAAGTAATATTTTACCTTTGCTTTTAATTAAATATATGGATATTGCAAACATTATTCCATAAAGCAACAGATTTGCAAATTTGCCAAGCATAAATGTATAAGTAAATGATAAACCTAAGCCTCTTCCTATAGCAAGTGCCATAGCAGTAGGAACATATGCCACATAACACCATGAAAATTCATTTCCACTTTTAACATCAGTTATTAACACACCATTTCCATAAGAGTCATATCTTCCATTAATATCCTTCACCCATTCACTTCTTCCTTCAAACGAATACACTTCTCTTTCATAAAGTGCACCATAATAATTCTGAATCATATAATCTGCATTTGAAAACTCACCACTGCATAACCACGATACATATGCACTTCTGCTATAATGAATTTCATCATCAAATGAGGTTCCTGTAATGGGAGGGGTAGCTATAATGTGTACAGAACCTATTACCATTAATATTACCAAAAAATACAAATGAATATATTTTAATATATATTTTCTATATAACACTGAAACTGAAACTACAAAAATCATTCCAAACACAGACAATAATCTTGGTTCATTAATATGCTCATGACCTGATGACATTAATTTTTCAAATATAACCACTGCCACAAATTCAATAACCACAAGAAAAACAGTTCCCATTATGAGCCATTTCTTTTTCTTTATCTTTCCGCAATATAAATTAATTACTTTTATTATTCTTGTAATAAAATCATTAATATTATTTATTAACGAAAGAAGAAACGCTATTATCAAACTACATACAAAAACCAATATATAATTTTCTATATTGCTTACTTTTTTTACAGTTACATCTTTGCTGATTTCTAATCCTGTAATTTCAAAATCTGTATCTATATCTATTCTTAAAAATTGAAATTTTTGCAAAGATGTTATTTCAATATTTTTACTTTTGCCTTTAGAAAACTGTCTTGATGTAGCCTCAGAATAATTTTGCCCATCAAATCCATAATATACCTGAACATCAGATAATTTTATTTCATCTTTTAATTTTAAAACTATTCCACTTACCCCTGTATTATCAATTTTGGTAAAATCAAAAATCAATTTTGGATCTTCGCCTATAGCTTCAAATTGATTATTTTTTACGTTATACTCATCACTACCGATAAAACATTTTTTATAATCATATGAATTATATTCGCCTACAAGTTCACAATACTTATTTCCTCTGACAACCAAAGTTCCTAATATAGATAAAATTACAAAAAAAATTATCCATACTCCAGGATGAAACTTTAACTTCTTCAACATTATTCTTTTTCCTCTAACTCTCTAATTCTTTTATCTAACATACCAATTTTTTGATTAAGCCTTTTAGCACTGTTTGATACGATTGAAAGTGCTACTGTAAGAGACAATACAATTATAAGTACAAATATAAATCCCAAGAAAAATATCATATTCATCGGGTCTGCTATTCCTAAAAAATTCGAAATAGTACCAATTGTCTTTGGTAATAATGCAAGAATAATTACAAATACTCCCACAATAAGCCATGACAATGCATATTTTAAATCCAACTTATTTTTCCTTATCAGATTCAAAATATATAACAAACCTAATATTACAATTATTATTATTAAAATCTGTAATCGAAGAGACATAACACTACCTCCTTAACCTTTCCATAAATATAGCTAATGTCACCTTGAACATATAGTATATAGATTTTCTTGGAGAAATTGAAGAAACTCCCTCTGTTCTTGCCCTCATAATTACAGGTATCTCTGATACCTTCATTTTCCTTCTTAAAATTCCTACCGCTGTTTCAGGCTCCGGGTAATCTTTAGGATAAGAATTTGCAAATATTTCTATTATTTTTCTATTGCACATTCTGTAACCTGATGTAGGGTCAGTTATTTTAGTACCTGTCATAAGTTTAATTAAAACTGTAAAATATCGTATTCCTAATCTTCTCATTGACGAAGACTGAAATCCTTCCTTTGTTATAAATCTTGAACCGATAACCATATCACACTCATTATCTACAAGATACTTCGACATTTCGTCAAGATACTTTGCATCATGCTGTCCATCTCCATCAAATTGTACAGCTATATCATAATTATTTTCATATGCATACCAATATCCTGTCTGAACTGCTCCTCCAATACCTAAATTAAGCGGAAGATTAATAACATTCATTTTATTTTCAATACATATTTCATAAGTATTATCTTTTGATCTGTCATTTATTATTATATAATCAAAATCCGGTGCATTTTCTTTTATATCATTAACTGTAGATACAATGCTTGCCGATTCATTATATGCAGGTATAATTACCAATTTCTTTAATGTTTTCATAAAGTCTTTCAACCTTTCCAGCTTTGTTTATAACTCATTTGATTTCTCACTTGTTCCATATACTTTAGCAATAAGCTTTGCAATTGGTTTAGGCCAAAACTTATTAAACATTTCAATATCTTCAGCACCTCTTCCTGTTTCCTTTATTGAAGCAGAGGTTTCTGATTCTTCATGAATTCTGTGATAAGTTAAAGCATCTTTACAAAAAACAAAACTTCCATCAAGCTTTGATAACATTTCCCATGCTTCCCAATCCTCATTCGTTCTAAAATGATTTTTAAATACCGGATTAGGAACATTATATCTGGCAAAAGTTACAGAAGGACAACAAATTGGTGAACCAAGCGATAAAACTCTTCTTCTTATGAATTTGCTCCTCCAGGTCCACTTCGGTCTTAATGGAAATAACAATATCCTTTTTACCTTAAGTAATTTATTTGTTTTTGTAACCTTGCCATTTCTTATCTCATAATAATCTGTAAAAAATATCAAAGGCTTTTTCTCACCTTCCATATACTTGTACATTTTTTCTGCATATCGCTTACTATATTTGTCATCCTGATGAGCAATTGTAATATATTTAGTTTGAGCCATATTATATGCAAAATTCCAATCTTGTGTTATACCTTTTTCACCATTATTTATAAACAAAGGAATTTCATATTTTTTGCATAAATTTTCAATATACTCATTAGGTGTAGAAGTTGCCATAATGATATCAGACTGAACCGTCTGTTTTTTTAATGATTTAATACATTCCTCTAAATATTTACTTTCTTTATATGCACAAATAGCAAATGTGTGATTTATTTTCATTATATAATAATCCTCATTTCACTGTGTAAAAATCCACATTACATCGAATACATATCTAAATCAATGCGAATTTATTTATCGATTTCTAAGTTCTCAAATGGTCCAAATTCAAGAATATATGGTACATGATTTTTCTGCTTTTCCTTTGGCGGAATCTGCATATAATTCCCAAATTTTCTTGTAAGACACTCATGATTCTTGCCAGGAACATTTACCATAAGATATTCAAACTTCTTCTTTTTAAGTGGAAATATTTCCGAACGCTTCATGGAATTTTCCATAGGGGTTGTCCCAAAGAAACATGATACCCATTTTGTCTCTTTATTATTATACTTTGTTGCACTTTTCATATATCTTTTATTTATAAATTTATGAGATATATGGAAAAACTTTAAAACTTTATTAGCTAATATACAAATTGCAGATACAACTTTTTTCTTCCAACCTGATATAAACAATACAGGATGACCAAACTCTCTCAAAATCTTAATTTTATGCCAGAAAAATACTGACCATAACTGCCATTTTCTTTTCCATTTATCATCTGCGACATTATCAAAAGGATATATCGCCACATCTATTCCCATATCTACATCTGCATTCTTAAAGATTTCAGGAACATTTCTTGTCCCCTTCCTCTTAAATTCCATATTAAAGAATGGAAAATTTGCATCCTGTGAAATCTCCAATATCTCATACTTATCAGCATAATCTCTCTTAGCAATTTTCATAAATTTATTATAGTCTTTTCTTAACATTCCAATATCAATATCGTCATCCCATGGAATAAATCCTCTATGACGTTCAACACCAATAGCACATCCTGCAAAAATAAAGTAATCAAGATTATGCTCTTCACATATCTTCATAAAATCTTCAAGTATTACACACTGAGCAAGTTGTAGTTTTCTTAAAACCTTTGGATCATATTGTTTACTCATCTTTATACCTATGAATTTCCTTTCCTTTTTCCTATAATAACCAAAATGTAGCCTGTTAATAGAAGCATTAACAAAGTAACCAGCCCTAAATAACCGATTGCAGCCCCCATTAATTCATACATTTTTGTTATTCTATTAATGAATAGCAATGAAACTATTGCAACTATCGAATAGAAAAAAACCATAATATTTTGTTTTCTCATAACCGTTAATACATAATATAAAATAATATTTATTGCATTAACTCCGCCGGCAATTAACAACACAATTAAAACCATCTTATATGGTTTTAACTCTACTCCATACAATAATGAAAGTACCGGAATACCAATTAAGTAAGCACCAATAATACAAACTGTAGTAAATCCTAAAATAATTCCTATCATTTTAAAAATTACTTTACTGAATTTTTTTAGTTCTCCATCATTATATGCCTTTGCCATAGATGTCTGCATAGGCTTAAATATTATTCCACTAAACAAATTAATAACCATATTAGGCATAAATACTGCTGAATAATATAATTGATATTCGTCCGACATAGTCTTGTCAATTGCAAGCTTAGAAGAATTAATTATATAAGTATTAATAAAATTACTAAGTGCTAACGGAGCACAATATATAAAAACTGTTCCTAATTTTTTAATCTCAGATGTTATTTTTATTTTTGCAAAATATTTTACAGGTGATATATTAATAAAAACCAAACTTATTATTGCTACAACATTCATTACAATCAAAGAAATCAATATATTCTTTGTTATAACAAGAGCAACCGTTAAACATATCATCGCAAAAAAAGTTCTGAAAAACATTGATTTCCCGGATATATCTATTCTGTTTTCCTTCTGAAATTCCCCTTCAAATATATCTGCCAAAGCTTCTAATATCTTATATAAACAAAGAAGTAAAACTACTCCTAATTTAAAGCTTGAATATCCGTTAATATTAACATACACAACAGATATAGCAAACGCTAAAAAACATAATAAAACTCTAAATGTAAAATAGTCTGAAAAACTAAACTCATTCTTAACGTCTGTCACCTGATATGTCCTTACCTCAAACATTGCTGCCGTCATAAATATCTGAGCAATTGACAACCCAATTGAAAACATCCCCCCAATTTGCTCTCCAACTGCTCTGGTTACGAGTATAGTCATTATCAGAGTAGATAATGCAAAAATCCCGCTTCCCATCGAATACCATAGATAATTTGCTTTTGTGTCAGACAGACCATTCTTAATAATATATTTATCTATTAATTTATTCATTTTTATTCGCTTTCCTTAAACTCTAAACAATATGGATAATGATTTTTTCTTTTTTCAACAGGCGGTAACTGCATATAGTCACCATAAACAAAAGTAAGCATTTCATGTAAATCTTTTGGAAAATTAAGTTTAATATCTTCAAAATCCAATTCAATTACAGGTAATGACTTTTCTTTATCAAGCATATTAATGTATGGACTTGTATCACAAAAATATGCTATTCTTCTTGTCTCTATATTATTATATTTACAGCTTGCATTTTTACATCTGTTATATATCCATCTTGGTGAAATATGAAACAATACTAAAGTGCCATGTGCAACAGCACAAACTGCATGCGCTAATTTCCCTTTTATTCCCTTAAATGGTAATACCGGAAATGCAATATGTCTTAGTATTAGAATTTTACTCCAAAACCATGCACTTTTAGCTTGTTTTTTAAATTTCTTTTCATCATCAGAAACATTATCAAACGCATATACATCTAAAAATATTCCCAACTCACATTTGATATTCTTAAGAGATTCTTCCACAAATTTTGTTCCTTTAATCATAATTCGTGTAGTCATTAAAGGATAATTTTTCATTGTCTCAGCATTACCAATTGTATATTTATCAGAATACTTTTCTGCAAAAACTTCCAACAATTTCTCATAATCCTTTCTTGGCAAGCCAACATCTATATCATCATCCCACGGAATAAATCCTTTATGTCTTAATGCACCAATACCTGTACCCGCTAATGCAAAATATGTTAAATTGTATTCTTTACATACTTCAATAAAATCTTTAAGTATGCTCATCTCATACTGTTGTACCTTTTTCAAGGTAGCTTCATCATATTCTTTCATAACAAACTCCATTCCGAACTATTTATTCAATAAATCATCTTTAATCTTTGTTGTTGAAATTTCAGGTGTTCTTGGCAAATATACTACCTCGCAATAATCTTTAAGAAAATCAAATTTTCCTTCCCAATCATTTCCCATAACAAATGTATCAACGTGATATTCTTTTACATCATTAATTTTCTGTTCCCAGTTTTCTTCAGGAATAACCAAATCAACGTATCTTATCGCTTCTAAAAGAGCTTTTCTTTCTTCATATGAAAAATAGCATTTCTTCTGTTTCATATTCCAATTAAATTCATCAGTTGATAATACCACTATAAGGTAATCACCATATTTCTTTGCCCTTTTCAAAAGATTAATATGTCCATAATGTAACAAGTCAAATGTACCGTATGTTATTACTCTTTTCATAATACTCCTTTCTCTTCTAATCTCTTGTATATAAATCTCTTGTATACACTTTTTCTTTCACATCATTTAAATCATCTGATAATCTGTTAGCAACTATTACATCACTTATTTTCTTAAATTCCTCAAGATCTTTTATAACTCTTGAATTAAAAAACTTTTCTTCCTTAAGTGCCGGTTCATATACAACTACTTCTATTCCCTTGGCTTTTATTCGTTTCATTACACCTTGTATTGATGATTGTCTAAAGTTATCAGAATCATTTTTCATTGTAAGTCTGTATATACCAACAACATTTGGATTTTTCTTAATAATCATATTTGCAATATGGTCTTTCCTTGTACTATTAGAATCTACAATAGCACCAATAATCTCATTTGGAACATCAGCATAATTAGCACGTAATTGCTTAGTATCTTTTGGAAGACAATATCCACCATATCCAAATGAAGGATTATTGTAATGAGTTCCAATTCTAGGGTCTAAACATACTCCTTCGATAATCTGCTTAGTATTTAATCCTCTCATCTCAGCATAAGTATCCAATTCATTAAAAAATGATACCCTAAGTGCAAGATATGTATTAGCAAATAATTTAATAGACTCTGCCTCTGTAGAATTTGTAAATAATATAGGAATATCTTCTTTGATTGCTCCTTCCTTTAACAAAGAAGCAAATTTTTCTGCTCTATCTGATTTCTCACCAACAATAATTCTTGATGGATACAAATTATCATATAAAGCTCTACCTTCTCTTAAAAATTCAGGTGAGAAAATTATATTATCTGTTTTGTATTTCTCTTTTACGGATTCAGTATATCCAACAGGCACTGTAGATTTTATAACCATTACAGCACTTTTATTTATCTCAAGGACTGATTCTATTACAGCTTCAACACTTGATGTGTCAAAATAATTTTTTTCCGGATCATAATTTGTAGGGGTTGATATAATAACATATTCAGCTCCTTCAATTGCTTTAACTTTATCAGTTGTAGCGAAAAGATTTAATTCTTTCTCTAATAAATATTCTTCAATCTCCTTATCAATTATCGGAGATTTTTTATTATTAATCATATCTGCTTTTTCCTGTATAACATCTAAAGCAACCACTTCATTATTCTGTGCAAGTATAATCGCATTTGACAATCCTACATATCCAACGCCTGCAACTGCTATCTTCATCGCTATTAGTCCTTTCTTCATCATAATTATTCATTTTATTTTAAGTTTATCTATTTTCAGCCAATATCCGTATTATTATATAACTTAATTATACAAAATACAAGATTTAAATATTAAACAGGACTACCAAAAAATTGATAGTCCTGTTAATTTTTTTTATTCAATATATTAAAGTTTATTTTGCAAGTCTGTCTAATGCACTAAACAATGCTCTTATAGATGCTCTTGTAATATTAGAACTTACACCAACACCATATGTTGTCTTTCCTGTTTCTTTATCAAGCACCTGCATATATGCTGCCGCTTTAGCATTCGAACCTTCTGAAAGAGTATGCTGTGTATAATCAAGAACCTTAGTATTAATTCCTGTTTCTTTCTTTAATGCTTTATGAACTGCATCAATAGGTCCATTTCCATCTGACTCAACGTATTTTTCTTCACCTTTGTACTTAAACTTAAGTTTAGCTATTGAAACCTGCGCTCCATCATCAACCACCTGACAACTTGTAAACTCATAAGGATACTCATTCTCTGTCTTAGCCACAAGATATTCCTCTGTGAATTTCTCCATAATTGTTTCAGGAGATACTTCTCCCTGTGCCTCAGCAATTTTCTGAATAACATCTGCAAATTCCTTATGCATACCCTTCGGAAGCTTATATCCAAAATAAGTATCCATAACAAAGGCAACTCCACCTTTACCAGACTGACTGTTAATTCTTACAATAGGTTCATATTCTCTTCCTAAATCACTTGGGTCAACAGGAAGATATGGAACTTCCCATATTCCATCCTCTCGCTTAGCAAGTGCCTGGATACCTTTATTAATGGCATCCTGATGTGAACCTGAAAACGCAGTAAATACTAGCTTTCCTACATATGGATGTCGCATTCCGACAGGCATCTTGCAGCATCTTTCATATACTTCTATAATTTCATTAACATGCTCAAGTTCAAGTTCTGGATTAATACCCTGAGAAAACATATTATAAGCAAGATTCAAAATATCAACGTTACCTGTTCTTTCTCCATTACCAAATAATGTACCTTCTACTCTGTCGGCACCTGCAAGTAAAGCAAGCTCTGTAGCCGCAATTCCTGTTCCTCTGTCATTATGAGGATGTACACTAAGGATTATACTGTCTCTATCTTTAAAATGTTTATTCATCCATTCAATCTGGTCTGCGTATACATTAGGTGTTGTCATCTCAACTGTAGCAGGAAGATTAAAAATAATCTTATTATCAGGTGTCGGCTGCCACTCATTTTGAACTGCAGTACAGATATCTAATGCAAAATCAAGCTCTGTTCCTGTAAAGCTTTCCGGTGAATATTCAAGAATAATCTTTCCAGGAAACTCAGCTGCATACTGTTTTACAAGTCTTGTTCCTTCAATTGCAATCTTTTTAATCTCTTCTCTGTCCATTCCAAACACTACATCTCTTTGAAGTGTTGATGTAGAATTGTAGATATGTACGACCGCCTGCTTTATTCCCTGTAAAGATTCAAATGTTCTTTCAATAAGATGTTCTCGACACTGAACAAGAACCTGAATAACCACATCATCAGGAATTAGTTTTCTATCAACAAGCTGTCTTAAGAAATCATACTCAATCTGTGAAGCCGAAGGAAATCCAACTTCAATTTCTTTAAACCCAAGTTTAACAAGTAAATTGAAAAATTCTATTTTTTCTTCAACTACCATAGGTTCAATCAATGCCTGATTACCATCTCTTAAATCAACACTACACCATATAGGAGCTTTTTCAATCTCCTTATTTGGCCACTGTCTTTCATCCAATTTTACAACCGGAACTCTTTTATATTTTTTATAGTTCAACATAATAATCAATCCTTTTCTGTTATAAAAATTCACTTGACGAGAATTATAACACTATATTTTATTCTTTACAAGACTATAAAATTTAAGCCTCTACTATATATCATTTAAATTTTCCTATCCTATAACCAATAAATTTAAATCCACTACTTAAAATCAAATCAGGAATAAGATACCATCTTCCTCTTTTAAAGAGATGCTTTATACCATTTTTTATCATTTTGATACCTTCTGTTTCTGATTTGATATTTCCAAATATATGTTCAAATTCCTTTTGATTTTTACCTATTTCTATATTTCTTCTTAACTGCTCCATATAAGTATAATTATGAGAATGAATCACTTTTGCTTTAGAAGCATAATAAACTTTTTTATTATTCATAACAGTTTTGTATGCAAAAATCATATCTTCATTAAAATCAGTTTTTTCAAACTCACCAAGTTTTACGAACATTTTTCTTTTATATGCAGCACAAACATCTGAACAAAATATCGTCTTGATTCCCATCTTATCAAAATCTTTTTTTGTTTTAACAATATCTGTCTTTGGATAATTAAATGAACGAACATATTTCTCAACATATTTACAGTCTTTTCTTGGCAACTGTCTTGCATACGAAACATATACCTCTTCATCCTCAAAAGGTTTTATTAGTTCAGAAATCAAAGTATCATCCATCGGTACGGCATCCTGAGTCATAAATACTATAAAATCAGCTTTTGAAAAAGAAGCTCCATAATTTCTAGTAAGACCATGATTAAATTCTTCTTTATTTACAATATGAATTTCAACTAATTCATCATAAATCTTTTTATCTTCATCATTGAACATAACTTTATACTTATCATTAAGTATCAGTTTTACTTTATTATCATCATAGCTATTAACTTCATTACAAGAAAATGTATTTATTACAAGTATCCTATTTATACAATGTTTTTGAACAAAAAGTTTTTTTAACAATTCAAAAAACTCTTTTTCAGGTTTATATACCGGAATAATTACATCAACTGTTTTTTCTTTTATTTCATCTATCATCAATCTTTCCTTTAAAACTACATGCTTTTATTTATTGCATCTACAACTTCATCAACATATTTCTTACACATTTCATCAGATTTCGCTTCAACCATTACTCTTACTAATGGTTCTGTTCCGCTTGCTCTTAAGAGAATTCTTCCATCACTGCCAAGTTCGTCAGCTACTTTCTTTTCTGCCTCGATAACAAGTTTTGAATTAAGTACTTTATCTTTATCAGTCACTTTAACATTCACCAATAATTGCGGATAAATAATAAGATTTTTTCTAAGTGTTGCTAAAGTTGATTTACTTTCGAGCATAGCCTCCATAAGCTTAAGAGAAGTTAATACTCCATCACCGGTTGTTGCATGTCTTCCAAAAATAATATGACCTGACTGCTCTCCTCCAAGAGAATATCCATTTGTAATCATATTTTCACAAACAAATTTATCTCCTACAGCTGTTTTCTCATAAGAAATTCCTTCTAAATCAAATGCTTTATATAAACCAATATTTGACATAACAGTTGTAACAACCGTATCATCTTTTAAGTAACCATTTTTCTTCATATATACACCACAGATATACATTATTGAATCCCCATCAATAACATCTCCATTTTCATCTACAGCTATACATCTGTCCGCATCTCCATCATATGCAAATCCACAATCAAGTCCATTATCCTTAACAAATTTTTGTAAATTCTCAATATGTGTAGAGCCACAATTCATATTAATATTAGTTCCGTCCGGCTCATTAGCAAGTACATATGTCTTTGCACCTAACGCATCAAATACATTCTTTGCTATTGTAGAAGCACTACCATTTGAACAGTCCAATCCAATTGTTTTATTTTTAAAAGACCTCGTAGCAATTGAAATAAGATATCCAATATACCTGTTTCTTCCTACAGCATAATCAACGGTTTTTCCAATATTCTCTTTCGTTGCATAAGAAATCTCCTGAATCTCTCCATCAATATATTTTTCTATTTCATTTTCAACCTCTGCTTCAAGCTTCATTCCCTGTGCATTAATTATCTTAATACCATTATCATAAAATGGATTATGACTTGCAGAAATCATAATTCCCAAGTCAAATTCATCTGTTCTTACAACATAAGATACACTAGGAGTTGTTGTTACATGCAGAAGATATACATCTGCTCCTGATGATGTAAGTCCTGCAACTAGTGCATATTCAAACATATAACTACTTCTTCTTGTATCCTTTCCAATAACAACTTTAGCTTTATGATTTTTAGAATAATACCAACCTAAAAATCTTCCTACTTTAAAAGCATGCTCTACTGTTAAGTTAACATTTGCCTCTCCTCTAAATCCATCTGTTCCAAAATACTTTCCCATAATTCATCAATACGCCGGATTAATCCGGCGCAATCCTCCTTCTATTTAATTAAACCTTTATTGTGATTGAGTTGTTTCTTCTGTATTCTCAGTCAAATCCTCACTTGTCTCAGTCTCTTCTCTGGTAACATCTTTTTTCAGATTCACATTTACTGTAACCTCATTTGTAACTTTAAGTTCTCCCGGAATATTCAATTTTACAATTACTTCATTATTTCCCTCTATAGTATTTTTCAAGTCAACATATGCAGTAATCTCATTGATACTGAACTCATCATGTGATTTTTGTAAACCTGTTAAGCTCAAATTAACATTCTGCTCTAAAATTTCCGCTATAAATCCTACAGGAATATTGTTCTTATCTATTTCACTAACCGGAATTCGATAATTCTTTGTAATGAGTTTTTCTATTTTTGCAGTTATCTTAACAATTTCATCTGATTCATTACACAAATACACACCTTTAGGAAGTAGACTTGTTATATCCGCCTCAACACTAATATATTCCGTTGCATCTGATATATTCAGCAATTCATTTGGACATACAATACTCTCAACTTCTGTAGCTGACGGCCCAACAATCTTTACAGTTGTCTTTTCAGCAGTTATCTCCACCAACTCATATCCATTTTGGACGTTTCCAATATAACCGAATTTAAGTGGAACTTCTCTTATCTGATATATATCTGCTGAATAATAAGTTGTTGCAAGACTAGACGTAAAATTATTTCCGACGTTCAATTCCGTTCCCGATGCAGTATAATACTTAATATTAGACTCTGTTGAAAAATCTTCTGTTCTTCCCGACAACTCAACATCTATTCTTGCTTCATCAATCTGATTAATAATAGATTCAGGTGCAGATACTGTAACAGTTGCGGGATTAACAACTTCATTTCCAAGATAATATGCTGTAGATAATATACTTGCATGATTTATTGAAATATCAAATGTTTTTTCTATGACATTTTCTATCTCTAATTTCATTGTCATTGTTTTCTGACTTATTTCACAATCTTTATCATACTTTGAATTTCTAAACGAAACATAGATAGGCACTGCATCCACATTAGATTTCTCACTAAATGGAGCTTCTGCAATAAAATATTCCTTTGTCATCTTATCAACCATTGACCTTGGACCGGTTACTGAAATAGTTACTTCCTGACCCGATTTTATACTATATATCTGATTGTTTCCCACTACTACTTCTTCATCTAAAATAGTAACAGGTATTCCACTAATAGTTCTGGTTGTTTTAGGGTCATCAATATTAACTACTGTAAGCCAAAGTATTATTGCAAATAACAGGGATAATATTTTGAGTCCAAAATTATCCATTAATATCTTTTTCACTTTGCTTTCTTCCCTTCCATATCTTCAATCTCTTAGCATCTACTGTTTTATTCTGAAGTTTTACAAGTTCTTCTCTAAGCATTTCTCCATCAACATTTCTGATTAATTTACCTTTCTTTGCTAAAGAAACCTTACCTGTTTCCTCAGAAACAATAATAGTCAAACTATCTGTAGCTTCACTTACACCAACACCTGCTCTATGCCTTGTTCCAAGTTCCTTACTAAGTTCCATATTATCTGAAAGTGGAAGATAACAGGTAGCAGATACAATTCTGTTTCCTCTAATTATTATTGCACCATCATGAAGAGGTGTATTATGTTCAAAAATATTAATCAGTAATTGATTGCTTATCTCCGCATCAATATTAATTCCTGTTCTTTCATACTCAGCAAGTTTGAATTCTTTTTCAATAACCATCAAAGCACCTGTTTTATGCTTTGCTAACTCAAATGTTGCCTTAACCAATTCATTAATGGTTCTGTCACTAAATCGTTCATTAACATTTTTATTTTCATCTATTGAAAATATTCCTTGAAAAAATTTTTTATGTCCTAACTGTTCAAGTGCCTTTCTAAGTTCAGGCTGAAATACAATTAAGATAGCTATAACACCAACATTAACCGTCTTATCAGCAATCCAGAGTATGGTATTCAATCTGAAAATAGTAGCAATAAATACAAATGCAAGAAGAATTATAATTCCCTTAACCAACATCCACGCTCTCGTATTTTTTACCCAAACCATAATTTCATATATTAAAAACGAAATAATAATTATCTCAACAAAATCTGTTGGCGAAAACTTTGGTATAGTCAAATATTGTTGTATAAATTTCGAAAAATTCTGAAATGTGCTACCCATTTTCCCATGCTCCTTTCTTAAATTTATTTAGATAAAATTATTGTAACAGTTCAGCCATACGCATTAAATTATCTTCTTCGGGTTCTTTTTACATTTATATGCTTAACTCTTACATCTGTTGCAGTTACTTTTATCTTAGGAACTGCTTTAACATAATAGTAATAATCATCATCCTCAAATTGAGTATATTCTGTTCTTGAATAATCTACCGCTAAAATAAAAAACTGTAAAACAAACACAATCGCTATTGATAATACTGTAAACAGACATACCATCCAAACCTTGAATATTCCATCAATATCAAATAAGTATATTCCACCTAAAATCATAACCACTTCAACTATTCCACCTGTAACAATTCCTATAGTTGAAGAATAATTGATTGATAATCTTTTTAAGCCATATACAACTAACGTTGTAATAACAAACACAACAATTAGTACTAACAATTCTTTATTCCCAATAAGTTTTGATAAAAAAGAACTCATTTTATCTACACCGGAAGATGCTGTACCATTCACAATCAACACAACTTCTTCACTACCATATTTCATAATAAAAAATATCATTATTCCAAATATCATAGCTACAACTGATGCCGGTGATGCTCCAATACCTAATATAAGTGGTAACATAAATGGTAATTTTACAAAACATAAAACCGGCATAAGTAATAAAACATAGCCATATTTTGAAGAAAATCTGAAATATAAGCAATACATAATAATTAGAAAAACAAACACTATTATAGCTATCTCTGCTGATATACTATACAAATTTGCCAACATGACCAATGAATAAATAACAACCATAAAATTCACAGGTAAAAAAGCGCATATTACTGAAATAATAACAGCAACAAATGGATTCTTAAGTAACGAAGAATATCCGATGTAACTTGTCATAACGAGTAAAGACACAAGCATTGATAAAAATTTCACACCCGGATTTATGTATATAGAATTTCTGCTATATATAATTTTTAATTTTTCTTTAAAATTCAAAAGAGTCGTCATCTGAACTAATTCCTCCCAATTTATTCTCATTCTTTTGCTTCTCTTCTTTTTTGTATAATAAATACAAATCTTTAAGATTATCTGAATACTTCTTATTCATTTCCTGCATTTTTATATATTTCAACGAATACACCATATAAGTCACAAACATATAAAGTACAAGTACAATAACATATATCACAAGTAATTTTATACCCATATTAAAATAATCCAAGTTAACTAAATCTGCTACATATTCATCTATTTTATAAATTATCCATAAAGACACAATCATAAAATATGCGATGGTCACAGTTATAGCTGTATTAATCATCTTAAGGCTTACATAATCACTTTTTGAATATTTATTACTTTTTAAAGCATCTTTTCCCTCACCTTGCTCATACATTGCAAGTCTGGTCATCAAACCAATTTTATTTTCATTAAGCATTAAAATAAAACCTCCATGCACAATAAATCAATTTATTATACCACACGCCTATTAATTAATCTATTAAATTTTTATAACAAAACTCTTACAAATCCTTGTATAAACATTATTTCACATTCATTCATAATCAACATAAAATATACTAAAAGAAAATTTGGAGATATTTTTCTGTTTATGTATTTATTTTTTTTATTTCTACTAATATTCGCCTTATTGGGAATATTATTTTTTGACAGAAGAAAAAAAATTATATGTAACAAAATATGTTTGATGAAAACAAGAGAAAAAATCGATAAATTAAATGAATTAATCAACCCTTTTGGATATTATTATAATTGTAATCAGGACATTTTTTCTACTACCATTAATGCTTGGCAACGAGATTTTGGTTACACTGAATTCTATAATAAAAATGCGCATCGATTAAGTATTATATTCGATAGCCAACCGATTTATTTTAATTATAATGAAAAAACATGGTTAATTGAATTTTGGAAAGGACAATATGGAATTAACACAGGATGTGAAGTAGGAATTTATTATAACGACTCTTTAGTTCCTGAATCTTTGCGAAATTACGCACTATTTAAAAGTGTAAGCAATGAAGATATGCTTCCAATCACAATATCATTTTCCACGAAAGATTATACAATTGCAAGACTAAGACAAAAACATTGGTGGCTTACTATTTTTGATTTAGGCAAATACACTGAACCTTCAGAATTATCTATGAATATTGGGATAACTTTTCCCAGCAGAGAAATGATGAATTCTTTTATTAACGGATTATTAGATGAAGGTTATAAAAAAGAAGATATATTCATACGTGGTACGAAGGTTTATTTTTTATTTGACAAGTGCACTACATGTTCTCTTAATTTATTTTATAGATTACGACTCAAATATATTCAGCCCAAAAATAGAATCTTGTGTAAATTATTTTTAAAAGTCACCAAACCATTCAATACTTCTTTAGACCGAGCTCTATGCGTATATTATCTTATTCCTCTCTTCTTCAGAAGAATATTTGTATCGAAGCGATATAAAAAATGCAGTACTCGCAGAAAAAACAAAATATGTAATAAATGTAATAAGTTAAGAAATAATCTAAAAAATCAAACTTAATAAAAAACAAAGTCCAACAAGTTTTTATGCTTGTAGGACTTTTATTTTACTTATCTTTCTTACATATCCATCAAATACACTTCATCAGAAGATATCCTTCCTTCTTCGGTAAAAATTAACCAATCTGTAATATCTTCATATGGATATGTACCCATATCTCCTGTATGCATTGCTTTGACCATATAAGGCTCTTGTGTAAGCTCTGCTGTAAATGTTTTTTCATCAACACTCTTTAAATCAAACCAGATATGCTCTTTTGAATTATTTTCATTTTTATATTCATCATCTACCGTAAGACCAACTTTTACAAGAACTCCTAATACATTACTGTTATTAAAAGCTCGCTTCATGTAATCAACACGCTCTAATGCAAGTGCCTTCATTCTGGCAGTTTCTTCATTTGTAAGCATAAACATTGGATTATCTTTCAACAACTCATCATATACAGAAAGTGGTGAATAAGTCCCGTTATCCATATCCTCAGGTGATTGATACACAACTAAAGTTCCTGTATATCCGTTATGCCCGGCTTCATCTGTTCTATCTTGCATTCCACCTAATTTTCCATCTTCTACCATAGCTACTGCATCCTGCCAAGGAACCCAAGTAACTACTAACGGCTCATTGTTACATAATCTTGCTGCAAATATTGCTCCTCCATCATCAAATGAATCCGGTTCATCTATTAATCTTGAAGCAACCGACTCAAGTACATGATAATGATTTTCATAAGTTTCCTTTGTAGAACCTGTTACTTCAAGTTCCATTAATCCACATCTGTTTAATCCATGTGTATGAAGCCATACATCATCATCAGACGAATATACTGCCTGTGCTGTAAAAATATATCTTGGTGCCGGTGGAGTATTACACTTTGCAGCTAAATTCACCCAAACACCTGAAAGTATCTTTTCTGCACTATAATCTATAACACCTAAAACTTCCGGGAAAATCGTATTAATAATCTTAAGTTGCAAATGAAATGACTCGAGAATATCATTAGAAAACTCCATCTCTACAATTAATCCCATACTATTTTTTTCTATCTCTTCAATATCAACATCTCTAAATATATGTTGAACCCTGAACATCTCAGGAAGTTTATACGGTTCAGGATAAATCATAAATTTATATGAAGTTCCATTATATTCAATCTCATTTACAGGTATTTTATTTTCTGATAGATACATATTTTTCACTGTAAAATATTTACTGTTAGCTATTCTTTCTCTAATCAAATCAACATCCTTTAACTCTTCCTCATTCTTTGGAATTGCAAGCATATAAGAATTTTCTTTTTCAAAATTCTCTTTAAATAATCTTGTTTTATCAACATCCAATTCCATTTTTGCTTCTTTCTTTTTAAAAATATTACCGATTTTCATGATTAGTCTCCTTTTATTTTTTATCAAACGGGCGTATTCGAAACTTAAAATACTAACGCTTAAGGCATACTTTCGAAACTAATTATTATAATACTACTTTTTCAGTTATAATCAAGTTAATTATTTAAATAAAAAATCTTCAAAGCAGTTTTATCCACCTTGAAGATTTTTTAAAATATAGATTTCTTATTTTTAAATTTTCCTAATTATTTTGGGAACTACAATTACATTCACTTTTTTCTTCTGCATTGCAACCGCAATTACAACTTGAAGATTTATCATTCTTGTGGGCACAATTTCCGCCATTCGGACATCCGATACATTTAACTCCGCTTTTTTTAGCTTTAATTATGTATGCAATTGCAGAACCTATAACCACAACAAGAATTGCTATTATAATAATATTATCCATTATTTTCCTTTCATGACTTCTCTATTAGTTTTAACAATAAGTGCAATTACAATTGCAACCATTACAAGAACTGCGATTAATCCCGGAACAAATCCGACACCAAGACCTCCTGTTGTAATAAGTGTACCAATCTGATATACAAGAAATGCTACTATGTATCCTGTTGCTAACTGAAGTGCTATACCACCAAAAAGCCATTTTTTACTCTGCATTTCAGAGTTCATCGCACCGATGGCCGCAAAACATGGTGGTGTATATAGATTAAACATAAGGTAGGCTAAAGCAGCAACCTTAGTAAGTGCCATAACATCTGCAACTCCCGCTCCTGCACCTGCCTCAGTTGTTAAAGCCAATTCATCAACATTTATAAAATTAGTAATTCCGTAAACAACAGCTAATGTGCCTACAACATTTTCTTTGGCAATAAAACCTGTAATTGAAGCTGCTGCCAATTGCCATGCTCCAAATCCCAAAGGAATCATAATAACTGCAAACGGAGAAGCTATATCAGCTAAAATAGATGTATCCACAACATCTCCAATCGGTTTAAATTTCCAATTATATTCTGACATAATCTGAACAATTACATTACAAATTAAAATGATTGTACCGGCTTTTATAATATAAGCTTTACCACGAGAACACATTGATATAAAAGCTCTCTTAAAGCTTGGAAATTTATACTCAGGAAGTTCCATAATAAAGAACGATTTTTTATATTTTTGTCCCGTAATCTGATTAACTAATAAAGCTCCTAAAAGAATTAATACAATACCCACAAGATACATTGTCGGTCCAACCCACTTGGCATTAGAAAAAAATGCTCCTGCAAACAAGGCAATGACAGGAAGTTTCGCACCACAAGGCATAAATGGCGCTAACATTGCCATAGTTCTACGTTCTCTTTCATCACGAATTGTACGACAAGCCATAACCCCCGGAATTGAACAACCTGTACCAACAACCATTGGTATAACAGACTTTCCTGATAATCCTACCTTCTTAAAAATAGGGTCTAAAACTACAGTTGCTCGTGCCATATATCCGCAATCTTCCAATAATGCAATAAGAAAATACATTATCATTACAAGTGGCAAAAATCCAACTACCGCACCAACACCGCCTATTATGCCATCAACTAAAAGAGTCTGTAAAATAGGCTTGGCATTTTCAACTTTTCCGGATACAAATCCCTGAAACTTTTCAATATATCCTGTCAACCAATCTGCAACCCATGTTCCCAAAGTACTTTGCGAAATAAAAAATACAAGAAACATAACAACTGCAAACAACGGAATACCAACAAACATATTAGTAAGAACAACATCTATTTTATCCTGTTTACTTCTGTCCTTTGTCTTTACCTTACGTTCTTCAACCTTAGAAACAACCTTGTTAACAAACTCATATCTTTTCCTATCAGCTTTTAAGGCCTCTTCTTTGTCATTTAAATCAATATCTCCCTGTGAATAAGGGGCCTTTTGACTATTACCTTTTATCTTTACAGCCTCTTCTATTACTTCTTTAAGTCCATTATCATTTGAAGATATTGAAACTGTATTAATAACAGGACATAAAAGTTTCTTAGATAATAATTTAGAATCTATCTTAGTATCCTTTTTTTCATTGACATCACTCTTATTAAGAGCTACTACTACCGGTATCCCTAATTCCAACAATTGTGTTGTAAAAAATAGACTTCTGCTAAGATTAGTTGAATCAACAATGTTAATAATAACATCAAGACTCTCATTTTTTACATAATCACTTGTTACACTTTCTTCTGATGTAAATGGAGACATCGAATATGCACCCGGTAAATCAACTACAACTATATCTTCCATACCTTCGTTTAAGTGTTTTTTTATAGGACTTTCTTTTTTATCTACTGTAACACCCGCCCAGTTGCCAACATGTTCATTCTTACCTGTAAGAGCATTATACATAGTAGTCTTTCCACTGTTCGGGTTTCCTGCTAATGCTATACGCATCAAATAATCCTCCTTCTAATTCAGGATAGTTTCAACTAACTCTTTCCTAAAAATATATGTGGCATTTACTACCACATTATAAATTATATTTTAATTGCTCTAGCCAACTTTTTATCAATTGTATATCTGCCATCTTTAATAGCAACAATACAACCACTAATTAAATGCTTTATTACAGTGATTGGCTCTCCACTATAACATCCTAAAGAAAAAAGAAAAGCATTTAATTCTTCATCATCTGTAAGTATATCTTTGATAATATATTCCTCACCACTTTGTGCTTTGGTCAAATCCATATATTCCTCCAAAAAATATCAAGTTACCATCATCCAACTTTGATTAGTTACCACTAACCGAACTAAAGTTTAACATAACACTAAAATTGTGTCAAGTTGATTTTGAAAAAATTGGAAGTTCTACTTTATTATCTCATTTTCTTCTACTACTTCCCATACACCATTTATATACTTAAGTATAACCTCTCTTCTATTTTCCTGTACAACACTATCCTTTGTAACAATCACTAATATTGTTATCTCATTTTCTTTTTTGCTTTTAAATGAAGTAAGAAAAACCTCAAATCCAGTTTCATCATAGTATTCTCTGAGTTTCTGTTCAGCTTCAATAATCTCTTGCAATTCCTCATCTGTTTTATCATCATATTCCCAATTTCCCTCAAATGAATACATTATACAACGCGGGATTGCCTGTTTATCTTTCCTAAAAACAAATTCATCATTTTTAGTAATTTTATAATTTGTACATTTTGCAGAAACATCTCCATTATCAAGAACATTTATATAAATAGCCTTAGTTTCTTCACTTCCATTTAAATATTTTATCTGCATAACAATTACTTCTTCTTTTACTTCTTGTGGAAGAGAAGATATATTACTTTCTTCATCATTTATGAGACTCTTGATTTTCCAATTATACCAAGTAAATATAAGACCATTATAATCATTTTCATCTTCACCAAAACATATTGTACAATTTTGGACACTCCCAAACTCAGGTCTTTTCTCATTCCAATCCATAAATTCAATCTCTTGATTTTTACAAGAAAAACGCACTGTTTCAATATCCGTTCCATCTATTTTAAATTTAACCGGTAATCTTTTTATTGAGCCAGTATCAAGAATTACTTCTGTACTTGTAATTTCTTTATCACTATCCCCTGCATATACTTTTAATGAGAAATTATTAGATATTTTATTAGAGTTTTTATCTTCTTTTTGTCTTGTAAATATTCCCGAAAAAATCAAAAATAATATAGCACAAGAAAGAAGAACACCACTTATTACATATATTTTCTTAGACTTCTTTTTTTTAATTGCTTCATTAACTTTCTTTTCATCTATATTCTCGAAAATCTCAAATAATTCTTCTTTTTTCATAGTTAACCTCCATTTCTCTAATCTATATTACAAATCCCATTTCTTCTAAATATTTTTTCAAAGCACTTCTAAGCCTGCTAAGTATAACCGATACATTCGCCTCACTAATTTCAAATCTACCAGAAATCTCTGTTATTGAAAATGCATACCAATATCGACAAATAAAAATATTACGTTTTTCTTTTGAAACACTATCTAAAAATTTATTAATTGCTAAAACAAGTTCCATTCTGTCAATTTCCTGCTCTACATTATCTTTTCCCGATACACACTCTGCTAATTCGTCAAGTACAAGTTTAATCTGACCACTTCCACGCTTTTTTGTATGTTCATATTTGTATTTATTAAATGCAAGATTTCTTGTTATCTTACCAATAAATAAAGATAAGCTTTTAGGCTTGTTTGGCGGAATTGAATTCCAAGTCTGTAGATATGTATCATTTAAGCATTCCTTAACATCTTCATCATTATCAAGTATATTTTTTGCAATGGAAGTGCAGTAATTGCCAAATTTTATATCTGTTTCCTTTATAGCTTGTTCATCTCTATTCAAGTATAGTTTGATTATCTCCTTATCTTTCACGCTAATCTCCTAATATTTCAACTATTTTTATTTTTTTCTTTTTAGTCGGGCACTTACTTCTTTACTTATCCCTACTATATCTTATCTAAATCATTATAATTATATACTTACTTTCATATCACTCTGATATTCTTCAAACTTATTTCCTCAATAATATATTTTTTGTTCCTTATAAATATAGACAACTTTCAGTTTATAATCTTACATTCATAATTAAAAAAAATTA
>JAFQCK010000058.1 GCA_017416465.1 Lachnospiraceae bacterium
CAGAGATACGGACCTCAATGATTTAATGCCATGGTCTGAAAAAATCCCTGAAAACTGTAAAAATAAACTGCAAAAATAGTAATTATACTATAATTGCAGTTATATTTTTAGGCGTGCTTGAATTAACTCTTTCAAATAAAAAGTCGACTTTTATTGTATATTATTATAAAATGATGTATAATAACAATATTAATTTCGTGAAGGAACAGGTGTTATATGATAACAGATGACAGAAGTAAAATTAAAGTAATACCTCGTAATGAATTTTTGACGGTTGAAGCTGTTTACGGAATGATTCCACATGAATTTAGATTACATATGCAACGTGTTGCAGGATATTGTGATATTCTTATGAAAAACATCGAAAGAGATATTAGTTTTATCAATGTTATTGAACGAGAGTTTTATGCTCATGCAAAAGATGTGTTTAAATATCATGACATAGGATATGCGTTTGTTCCGCTTGATTATTTCGGAGAGGATGAGGAGATACCTGAACATGTCATATATGCTGAAGATGCATTTGAAAAGATTGTTCATAAGAGACTTGATGCACAGATTGTAAAGAGAGCTAAAGAGTGTGCCAAATATCATCACGAGAATTATGATGGAACAGGATATCCGGAAGGGCTTAAAGGAGAAGAGATACCTTTTGTGGCCAGAGTATGTGCAATAGCAGATATGTATGACCATCTTGTTAATGATAATCCATATTCTATTAATGAGGGTAATGGTGAAATTGTTGATAAGATAGTTAGTTTGTCGGGGAAAAAATTTCATCCGCAACTTGTAAATGTTTTTGTAAGTTGTGCCGAAAAATTCAAGAGACAGGATATTATATATGGAATATATAAAAGATATTAATATGAATGGATGAAAGGAGATAATGTATGTCAAAGCTTGATCTTAAATCCATTCTGTGGCGAATTAAGTATTGGTTGGAAGAGGTTTCGCTAGGTATAAGGAATGTATTCAGGAAAAACAGTGTACGTAAGATTAGAAATTTATGTTTGTTTTTACTGGGTGTTTTGTTTGTAGTAGCGATATTCTATCACAATATGGGAAGGTTTACAGTTACATTAGACCCCAAACTTCAAAAAAGAGGAATTTATCTTTTTAATAATAAAGAGTTTGAGAAACCTAGAACCAGATTATTCAGTTCAGCATTAGAAGAATGTGATAATACAAATCTGAATGATTTGCCACTGGATTTGAATGAAACTGACGGAAGTCATAATGGTAAAACATATATAGCATATACATTTTATTTAAAAAATGGTGGTATAGAAACTGTTGATTACCAATATAGTCTTAATATAGGCGATTCTACTAAGAACGTTGATGAGGCAATTTGGATACTTCTATATAAGAACGGTGAATATGAGATGTTTGCGAAAGCAAGAGCTGATGGAACATTTGAAAGACAGTATACATATGATGAGTATCAGATAATGTCACAGGCAAAGAGTGGTAATGAATATACATATACTTTAAATGATAGTGATAAAGGATTGTTAACTGAGACAGATATTGAACGATTGGGAGTATATGATTTTAATGGTTTGCTGGAATTAAGACCTCAAAAGTTTAAATCTGATAAAGTAATTACAGAAGGTTTGGTTATGGGCTTAAAGCCAAAGGAATACGACAAGTATACAGTTGTAGCCTGGTTAGAAGGTGAAGATCCGGAATGTATAGATGACATTAAAGGTGGTTACATAGAGATGAATATGAGATTTGATATATTGGAGGAAGAAGAGGAAGATAAAAAATAAGAGAATATTATAAGTAGAATAATAACAATGTATTTATGAAACTAAAAGTAATATTAATGGGATTGAAAGAATTATATTAATGAAGAAAGGATAATGCATACACCCGGCTTTCAATCTGAAAAAGGGTTTTTATGTAATTTGATTTACAGTATGCATGGTATAAAATATGAAAAAGAATAATGAAAAAGTTACAAGACAGAAAAGGAACAAGAGACAAAGAATTATGGCAACAGTTGTTGCTTCAATTTCAAGTGTAGCATTACTTACAACAGCTACATATGCATGGTTTTCATTGACTAATGCAGCACAGGTTAATCAGCTTACATTAAAGGCTGGTACAACAGGAAGTCTTTTGATTTCTAATTCAGCAACAGATGGATTTTCAGAAGCAATAGATTTGGAATTACCTTCTGATTGTTGTTTAAGACCACTTTCAACATTGAATGGTACAAGTTTCCATAAACCAATATATGGAACTGATGGTGTGGTAGAAAGTGTTAATACTACTGCTATTACAAACACAGAAATGGATAAGATGGTTAATAAGTCAGAAGCTAATGGTGGTTGGATTATTAAAAAGACATTCTATTTGAAAGCTAATACAAAGAGTGAACTTACACAAGTTGGTATTAAATTGTTAGCTCCAAAGAACACAGAATCATGAACAACTATTACTAATGGTAAAGATGCTAATGATAAGCCTACAAAAGGTGCAGAGGCAATAAGAATAAGTTTTACATGTAATGATGTTAACAATGGTATTACCACTAAAATTTTTGAGCCGAATGCAGATGCAACATTTGCAGAAGCAGATGCTGATCAGGCTGAACTTAGTGGTTGGTCAGGTATTTCAACAATTAAACAGAGTGCAAATCATTTATTTATGCCTAAAAATGGTTCAACATATACAGATTATGTTTCAGAAGAACTATTCAGAATTCCTACTAATCAGGCTGTAGAAGTTACAATGTATATTTGGCTTGAAGGTGCTGATAAAGAATGTGTAAATAAAATTGTTGGAAACGCAATCAATGCACAGATTAGATTTATTAGTGAGGATATGAACTAAAAAACAAGAAAGCAGGATAGATAGGTATGAATGCATTTTTTAATTATTTTTACGATTTTATATGTGCTATTGCCGGTAATATATGGTCTATCATTAAGAATCTGTTTTTAGGATTAGTAAGTTTGTTTGATTTTTCGTTTTATAACAAAATACTTAATTCATATAGAGCTAAATTTGGTGTAGCCGGCTGGGTATTGTGTGTTTTTGCATATATATTATTATTTATAGTAGTTGTAGCAATTGTATTCCTTTTATACAGAGCGATTAAGAGATTTATTACTTTTAAGCAGCCTATAAAAGAAAATGAGGAACTTAAGGATGAGATAACCAGACTTAAACATGAAATGTACAAGTTGAGTTATGAAAGAGATAAAATTCTTGCTATGCAGGTATCTAATCTTGGAATGGAAGTTGAAGAATCATTATTAAATGTTAATGAAGATGAAGAATTAGAAGAGGGAGAAGAAGCGGAAGATGATCCACTTAGAGTATTAGTGGAAACAGCTGATGACCCTAATGCAAGATTTAACAGACTTATGTATGTTGACAGATATTATAAGTCAGATGCATATGTAAGACCTGATTATAATGATGATATAACACTTGAAGATATCTGTAAGGATTTCAGAAACTTTGCAGCATCACAGTTAGGACTTTATTACGACCTGGATTTGATTAAGTTATTTATAGCTGCACTTGGTGCAACAAAGATGATTATCCTTCAGGGTATTTCAGGTACAGGTAAAACATCTTTGGCATATGCTTTTGGTCAGTATATTAACAGACCATCAATAATTTGTCCTGTACAGCCTGCATGGAGAGACAGAACAGAGCTTTTTGGATATTTTAATGAATTTACCAAGAAATTCAATGAGACGGATTTCTTAAAGACTATATATGAAGCAAGTTATTATGAAGATATGCAGTTGATTGTACTCGACGAAATGAATATTGCCAGAGTTGAGTACTATTTCGCAGAGATGCTTTCAATTCTTGAAATGCCAAGAATTGAAGAACGTAAAATTTCAATAGTATCTGCTGTATGGGATAATGATCCGGTAAAACTTGATGAAGGAAAGTTATTTATTTCTCCAAATGTATGGTATGTTGGAACAATCAATAACGATGATTCTACATTTGCAGTAGCTGATAAGGTATATGATAGAGCTATTCAGCTTGACTTAGACACAAAGGCTGCAAGATTTGATGCACCTAATCCGGGTTCTTTATATGTAAGATATGAACATGTTAATGAAATGTTTGAGAAAGCAAAAGAAACCTATGCTTTATCTGAGTTGTACAGAGCAAAACTTGAAGAAGTTGATAATTATATTATTAAGCATTTTAGAATTACATTTGGTAATCGTATCTTGAAACAGATATATGATTTTGTGCCTTGCTATGTTGCTTGTGGCGGAACAGAAGTAGATGGTATAGATTTCATGATTGAAAAGAAGATTTTAAGAAAGTTCACATCGTTAAATCTTGGCTATATAAGAGATGAAATTGATGGATTTATTGCATATCTCAATGAAATATTTGGATATGAAAATATGAATATGTGTAAAGAATTCTTATTAAGATTAAAGAAAATGGTATAAAAGTTTAGCTAAGACTAAACTACAAGGAAGGAAGTGAGTGTGTGGAAGACGTAACTCATGACATATATGAGCTGTATCATGAAGATTTTATTAAAAAAATTAAAGAAGATAAGTTCTATAAATATTATTATAATTTATTGGAAACAGGAACAATTTATTCAAAGTTTCAAAATAGAAAATTGATTAAAGATATAGATGAAGAGTGGGTAGAAGCAATTGAAAAAGCACTTCCGCATATTCATTATGTTGCAGAGAATCCAAGAACATTTATTGAGGATGATAAGCAGATTGTAAACGTATCTATTGCAAGAAAGTTTACTGTGGAATCAATAAAGCATCTTGCTCAACATTCTGAGATGATTGATAGAGTAAAAGAAGACGGTTCTGTTGAACCTAACAGAATTTTGAATGTTCTAAAAGAAGAAAGTTATAATACATATGAAAACAGATTTATTAATACTTTGATTAGAGATTTAAAATTCTTTGTAAATGAAAGAGCGGATGTTATCTTGGAAAGAAATAAAGATGAAGATGGTGTACTTCTTGAGGTTGATTCTAACATTGATAATTATTCAGAATTTATAAGTTATAAAATTGAGATGAGAATCAGAGAAAAACAGACAGATATGGCTGCTGATGAGGAAAATCTCAATATGTACAGTAGAGTTTCCGTACTTCATAAGGAGATTAATTCGTTGGCATGCTCTAAGTTTTCGGTTATTATGTCGGATTATCCGTTAGTAAAACATCCGGTTGTAAAAACTAATGCAATTGCTAAGAATGTTCATTATAAAGCGTGTTATGATTTATGGAACTTTATACGTTCTTATAATCGTGTTGGTTATAGAGTAGAAATAATAGAACAGGATCCTGTTATTAACAGAAAGTTTGAAGAAGACATTTATCATTCTTTACTTATGAATTTTGTAATGTTAAGAGAGCATATGTATTATAAGGATATTATTAATATTTCAAGAGGATTAAGAGATAAAGAAGTAAGTGTTGCATCTATCAGACAATTTATGGAAGAAGTTGTTAATGAGTATAATATGCCTGAAGCAGATTTGAAACAATTGATTCTTAAAGAATTTGCCAAGGCGCAGAGAGAAAAAAATCTTATCGTCAATAAAGCTAATAAGCTCCTTGATAAGAAAAAAGGTAAAGAAGATAAAAAAGCTAAGATTGAAAATGCTGTAAGTTGGGATGAGTTTGTAAAGGCTGCAACAGCTGAAGACAGAGCGTTAAAAGAAGAACAGGATAAGAGCAAATCTTCAGGTAAGTTAACAAGACGTGAAAAAGATAAGCTGAAGAAAGAAAAGAATATTAGAAAACAACAGGAAGCTAAGCGTATCGAACAGGAATTAGAAAAGAAACGTAAGGAAAGACGACTTGAAGAACAAAAGAAGAATGAAGAAGAACAAAGAAGAATGATGGCTGAAGCAAAAGCTTTGGAAGAAGTTAAGTCAAAGAAGACATTATTTGGAAAATTTAGAAAAAAGGATAAATAATGTTAAAAAAAGGTTTAAAAAACATAGTTATAAAAACTGCAAGATTATTATTTGATATGGTAGTTGTACTCTTCATTATATTTTTTGCATATGTTTTTTTTGCTACATATACTGGAAGAATACCTAATATATTTGGATATCACTTTTTTAGAGTTGTGAGTTCAAGTATGGAGCCGGATATAATTGATGGTGATTGTATAATTTCAAAAACAACTCCAGTTGATGAAATAAAAGTTGGAGATATAATTACTTTTTATTCAGAAGATCCTGCAATTTATAATTTTTTGAATACACATAGAGTGGTAGGTATTATTGAGAACCAATATGGTGAAAAAGAATTTGTTACAAAAGGTGATTCTAATCCCGGTGAAGATGTGTATACAGCAAAAAGTAATAAAATAATAGGAGTATATCAGGGAGATATATTTATAGGTGTTATTATTTCAAAGGGGTTTGAAATATTATCGAACAGAGTGATTTATTTTATATTCATTATGTTACCAATAATAATGTGTTTTATATCAAGTATAGTAGATATTATTCATATTGTGATGGATTATGAGGAAGACGAAGAATATGAATAACTATTAATAAAATGAAAGGTAAGTAAGCAGTTATGGTTATGAGATTGAAAAAATTAAAAAACATAATAAATAGCAAAAATGCCATGATTATTATTTCAGCAATAATTATGCTTATTTTACTTATTTCAGCAACGATTGCGTGGTTTGTGTTATCAAGAGATGCAAGGATTAATTTGTTTAGTAATAAAATTTCAGAATGGGATTTTGTTGTATCAGATACTCCGGGTGGACCTCCTATTTCTGAGGATACGGTTCTAAACTTTAATGTTGATGAATTTATTAATGTGACAAGTGGTGTAATGGCACCGGGAACAAGTGGTTCAATCGATTTATATGTAAGAACATCGACAGATGTAGTAACTGAGTATGCGTTATTTCTTGATAATTCAGGTTTAAGGCTTGATGCTTATTCTGATAATGCAGTTACTGATGAAGAGATACAAGCTGAAAAAGATGCTAATTCGGAGATGTTACGTAATCATATAAGATTTTATCAGGATGCTGAACATACTAAGGAGTTAAGCATGACGGAGGCTATCAAAGGTGAACTTAAACCAAATGAAGAAGTAAAGGTGTCAATTTACTGGTATTGGTTATACGATGGTAATGAAGCTATTTCATCGGAGATGACAGATGAAGATGAAAGACAGGCATTTTTAAAACAGTGGGATTTAGATGATAATTTTATTAGTGATAACCAGGATAAAATATCAGGAACAATAGATATATCAGTGTTTGCATCACAGCAAAGACCTGTTAATGCATCAAATGGTCAAATTTCATCAAATGGTCAGATTTCATCGGATGGTCAGATTACAAGTGGTGAATAATTTATTCGATTGTTGATATATGGTAATTATTTTAAGATTATATATAGTTATAAATATATAATTTATTGAAAAGAGTGTGGATATGAAAGCAAAGAAGATTTCAAATAACCAAAAAGAAAAACTTAATATATATAAAGCAAAAGTTATAGCCATTATAGCGATGATTAGCTATATGGCTATTACTGTGGTTGTTTGGGCAAAGTTTGTGAAAGAAGAGTACATTAAGGCAAATGTATTTGACCAAAATATTGCTACATATTATATGGATGTTTTGGGGGAAGACCAGACAAAAACGCTTTCCGAGCAGATTTTAGTAGATGAATTAAATCCGGGAGAAACCAGAGAAGTTGAGTTCTATGTTAGAAATGGAAATGATTCAAAGGTTTCACAAGTTGATATGGATTATGAGATTGAATTGATTCATACCGATAATATGCCTCTTACATATGAATTATATGATTCGGAAGGTAATCTTCTTACCGGTACAGTACTTACTGATAATGTGAATTTGTATGAGAATGATGGGACAAGAGTGAAATATAATCAGTCGAATAATAATGAAAAGTTTGTTTTACATATTGATAAAAATGATGAAACTAAAATTGATTCACAGAAATATACGCTTAAGATTTCTTGGGGAGAAGATATTGGAACAGCAGATTTTAAATATGTAAAAGAAATTGATTTTTTGTATGTAAATGTATATGCATATGAAAGTAATCCGTTAAAGAGTTAGAAAACGGAGGTAATAAGATAATGAGAAAAGCAAGAGGTTTTAGAAAATTAGTGTTAACTAAAAAGAATAATATATCAGGTCAGCTTATGCAACATAAAGAAAAGATAGTGGATGTTGTGTTCAAGGTGACCTTAATGTTGTTTTGTGGATTTGGAATAATATTTGCATCAAAATATTATGATGTATGGGCAAAATATGTAGTAAACGACAGTAGCGAAGAAGTTGTTAATGCTAACAGTTTCTATTTTACGAGTAATTATTTAAATCCAATAGGAGCAGATAATTCGGTTTCAGAATATATTTTGTTTGGATGGGATGGAAAATCAAAAAAGAGTTTTCCGTTTAATATAAGAAACTATGATAATCCCTTATTATATAACAATGAAAGTCAGGATGTTGAGTATGAGATTTCATATGAAATATTAAATGGTGATGAGGAGTGTGTAGACGCAAAGGTATATAGAATAGAGAATGGCTCTGAAACAGAGACATTGGGTGGAATATTATTAGGTGGAAGTGATTCATATACTGCACATGAGTATAAATTATCAATTACAAGTAAAGATGCTTTAGAAACAATAGACCATGATGTAACTATCTTATTGACAGCAAAGACAAAAAATGCACCTTATTATGCAGAACTTCAGACAAAGATAACTTTACAGTATACTTCTTTTAAAAATTTTATTGCACATCAGGGATTTAGTACAGAAGAAAATAATGAAAGTGTAAAAGCACTTAGATTTGATATAAATACAGCTAATCAGATAGATGAATCAGAGATGGAGAATACTGATATTACAATTGCAACTGAAACAATACATCTATCTTGGAATAATGCGTTAGTTGAACTTAACGGTTTTGATAAAAAAATCACAGACAGACTTGCATCTAAGAAATTAGCAGATGTTTTGAATGAATATGAAAAAGTATATCAGTGTAAAAATACAATAATTATAGATGAAACAACAAATGTTGGACATATTTATTTTGATGCATTAGCTTATTCGGCATATGAAGTTATTTTTTATAAGAGAAAAAATACCGAAGGCAATGAAAGCATTTGGAAAAATGCAGAAGGTAATTACTTATGGGATTTGGAGCCGGTTAATGTAAGTGAAGGCGGATTAGTATATGCAGAAAAAGTTGATAAATAAATTGAACGGAAATGAGGATTAATATGTCAAAGAAAAATAAAAAGAGAGGCTATTGGAGCTTTATATTGACACATAAGAAATTTTTAGTGTTATTTGTTATAATAGCACTTTCTTTTGTGTGCGTTCCACATATATATGAGCAGATTAAGGGTGAAGATGCACCAATAGCGCTTCAATTAAAGGACCCGAATAATGCTGTTAATTCAGAAGAAAATCCGTATATATTGGATAGTGTGGATGATTTTATTATTCTTCAGGAATATTCCAAAAATAATGATTGTTATGGAATGTATTTTGAGGTAGGAAATACTTTAAAGAATAATAAGCTTACTTACTCAGAAGAAGAGGAAGATGAAGAAGGTTCAGAACTCGGTGGAGTTGTGTATAACCTTAATCTTGTAGGAACTTTAGTATTAGAAGATGAATCTAAATCTGAATTTATAGGAATTGGACAAAATTATCTTAAACCTTTTAGGGGGAATATTATGTTTAGTGGTATTACCATTAGACTTGATACCCCTTTGTTTTGTTTTTTGGGCTCGGGTGCTTCAATAGAAGAATTAAATATGTTTGGAAAAATTGTTCCTGATAAAATGAATACTGTTGTAGAAAAAAATGCTACAGTAGGTACACTTGCCGGTATGGCAATTCTGGATAGTGCAGTGGATAGTCTTAATATATCTACTGTAAGTGTATCTAATAAGACTACAGTATATGGAGCAACAAAACCGGCGGGTGGTTTGATAGGAACTGTTATAGGAGATCCAAGACAGAGTAGAAAAGACAGGTTGGGAACAACCGTTTCAAAACCACAAGAATACAATATTAATTTAGATGGAATTACTATTACGGATGACACACATGTTATGTGTATTGGTACAGGAACAGCTAATTATACAAGTTTTTCAAATCATACAATTGGAACTTTGAATGATAATTTTGTGGCAGATGCGGGTGGAGTTATAGGAGTTGTTTCAACTACACATGTGAATTTAAATGTTAATTTCACCGGAACAACTTTGGTTAAAGGAAGTGTAGAAAATAATAAAAATTCTGTAGGTGGAGTAATTGGAACAATAAATTTAAACGTTTGTGTTAAATTTGATGGAGATGTAGATGTACAAGGTCTTACTGCGCTTACACTTAATGGTACGGGAAATTATGCAAGAAGCGGATATGTAATCGGTTCAATGATGTTTCAGACTTTAGCGTATATGACCGAAGGTAATGAAATAAAAAAACCTGTAAATGATGAACTTGCAAAAGCGTTGGAAGTTGGTCTTACTGTTAATGGAGTTAGTGGGCAGATTTTCAAAAATACATCAGAAGAGGTTTTTGCTAAAAATAATGCAATAGTAAATGGAAAAGGAACGGATGCAGAACCTTATATTATTGACAGTATAGATGATATTGAAAGATTATCTGCATTACTATGTTCAACAGGCTCTTTTGGTTGTTGGTATAATGCAGACACTAAAAAATATGATACATGGTTTGAGTTGCCTGATAGTGTGAATACTTCAAATACAACATACATATGGAACCACCTTCGTAAAGCAACATATCAGATAGCGACGGATTTGGATTTATCGACAAGGGGAATTGAAAAGATTAACAGACGCGCTTATGATGCGTTTCAAGGCTCGATTATAGGACTTGCAGGTACATATAAGGATGGTAATGCATATCCTACAATTTATCAAAATGTTGATTCGTATAATTCGACGTTAGCACTGATACCGTATGCATATGGCAATTTAGTTGCTGCCACTGCTACAGAGCCGGCATACTCTAAACCTTTAGTATTTAAAGATTTTAGAATGGAAGGTAAGGTTTCAGGTGCATATAGTGTACATGGTCTTATTTATGATTACATAAATTCAAATACAAATTATTCAGGTATAGAGTTTAATAATATTGAGATGAATCTGGATTTGGAATCAAAAGAGCTTAATAATTCTATGATGGCAGGATTTGTATGCTATATTAGATATTATGACGTTACTAATGCAATAGACTGCGAGCTTAATGTTAACTTTAATAATATTAAGTATAATGGTAAATTTATTACTAATAGTAATGATTGTTCTTATGGTTCGGGTCTGATTGGGTATTTATATGGTCCACATAATAATATGACAAGTACAGTGCAGGGGAATAAATTAAAGTTAAATATTAATGATTATGATTTTACATCTGAAGAGATAAAGTCAACAGGTAACGGAACACATAGAATATGTTCAACAATTAATCAGGTTTTATTCCAAGGAAATCGTGGTTATATTAGTAAAGATATTGCAGGTTTGGCTTCTACTATTTATCATAGACCGGTTATAAATATGAATAATATAAATATTCACGATATTGTTTATACAAATGGAGCTAACGACTATGACCAAATGGGTGGAGTGTTAGCTTATAGCTTAGCAAGTGCAGAAGTAAATCTGAATAATATAAACGTAACTAATATAGATTATAATTTAAGAACAGGCTTTGGATTTTTATTTATAAATAATTTAAATGGTAGTTTTGTTGAAATGGATAAGGTTACATTTGAAAACGTAAATATCTATAAAGAAAAGAATACTGCTAATGAAAATTATAATATGGGAGCATTTGTAAATGAGGCATTAGGTGGAATAGTAACTGTAAAGGATTATATCGTAAATAATTCAAATATATATTTATTTGGAGGAAAAGAAAGAGTATCAGAAACTGTTTTTGATACATATTCATATAATAATTCTACACAGTGGATTAATCATAAAGGTCTGTTTAGCTTTGAAGGAAATGATAAGGAAGGAAACAGATATACAGCTGTTAATACCTATAATCCTCAGTTTAAATATACTAATAAAGATGATACCACACAAGATTATTATTCATCATCCTGGACTGCATATGAAAGTGGAGTTTCTTATAATACTATTTCAAATATGGAAGGGAAACATATATCAGGAATAGGTTCAAAAGATGACCCGTTTGTAATTGATGATGAAGCAAAGCTTACATTATTTTCTGCTTATATGTGTAGTTATTATAGTTCACTGGATTACTATCTTAAATATTTTTCGGATATAGAAGAAATGTTAACTGAAGATGAAAAAAATACACTTAGTTGGGTAGAAAAGTATGAGATGTATTTTCATAGGATTGTTACAGGATATTATGTTTTTGCAAGTGATATGGATTTGACAGAGCATGCATATTATCCGGCAATGAAGTGTGCAGGTAAATATTATGGCTTTGATGTGTATGAATTTACCGGAAAGACAACACTTACAGATGAAGAACTTAAGATGTACTCAGCAAGTGCCATTTCTGCTATTGAAGATGGTGCATCATCTAATGGAATTAGTCCTGAAAATGTATTACAGTATAAGCCGGAGATACATTTTGCAGCAGATAAGGTTGCAGAAGGTATAAGAGGAACTGCGGTATCTAATACTGCTCATGGAACTTCTCCTACAGCTTCAAGGGGTATGCATTTAAAGCTACATGGCGGCTTGTTTGGAGAAATTACAGGTGCACAAGGGAAATATAAGGGTGAAACGTTTAAAAGAGGAAATGTAACTATAAGTAATCTTAAGTTATCAGGAGTTGCCTGTGGAAGTACCATGTATGGAAGGGGTGGTGGATTCCTTATATCAGGTTATGATGTCAATTCAGTAAAAAATGCAAAATTAAATATTAGTAATATTGATTTCCAGAATGCTATGATAATTCAGGGATATAATGTAGGTACTAATGATACAGTCAGAGCAGACGGATTATTAATCGAAACAATTGATAACAGTGAAGTAAATATTACAGGAATTAAGATTCTTGCTGATAGTGAAGGTAATGCTAATATAAGAGCGAGTGCATTAATTGGATATCAGACGGGTACAAACAGTAAGGTAATATTTAGAGATATTGATTTAAATGCAGTTATTGACCAAGGTACAATTACTCCAAAAGACCCGACAAATACAGAAGAATATCTTCCAATTGAGGAAGTGGATTTTGAAACTACTGAAAAAGAAGCATATTTTAGAAGTGCTCCTGCTAATATTGATGAAGCTACAATGACTGAGGCTGAAAAAGAGCAACTGGAAGCATTTAATAAATACGGATATGGTTTCAGATATGGATATTTTTATTATAATTTAGCTGCGGGAGCTGCAATTTATTATTATGATGTAGGAACGGATATTGTAACACCGGGAAGAACAGCTGAATCGATTGATATTGATACAAAGATTTTATCAAATGATATACTTTTAAGACAGGTTCAGAAATATGCATATAGAACTATAAATGTAGATGTAAACCCTGAGTCAGCGAACATAATTCATGGTACAGGAACTAAAACTGACCCATACATCATTGAAAATTTAGGACAGCTTGTAACACTTTCTAACTTCATAAGATATAAGGGAGATATTATAGATTACAAGACTTGGTATGTTGGTGAATCTACCGGAACAGGATATGATGAAACAGACCCTGATACTTGGGTCAATGATTCTAACCTTATATATAGAAACAGACTTGAAAGTGATGAGATTGATAATAGAATTAAGTCAGTTGAGTATCTTACAAAAGCACACTATAAGATTACAGCAGATATTGATTTTTCTAATCCGAATTCATATTTTGCACAGGCAGCACAGAATTTTAACGGAATAGGTATAGAAGATTATCCGTTTGCCGGAAGTTTTGTGGGTGAGGTTAAATCTGATGGAACATATCCTAAGATATTAATTGGTAATTCAAGTGAAACATATGTTAGCAATTTTAGTATAATACAGTATGCTAAGGGAGCTAAAATATCTAATATTGATATTGTCGCTGGAAAAAGATATGAAGAAAATGTAAGTGTAATAAAAGGCTCATATTCATATGTTGAAGGAATCGGAGCAGCAAAAATATATTTGAATAATAGCAACTCTCAAGCAGGTATGCTTATTAATAATATAGTAGGTGGAGATAATATTATTGATAATGTAAGTATTGGAGCAAATGTTCAGTTAAAAGCTACACAAAATGCTTATTGTTACATTGGTGGATACGTAGGTATCATGAAAAATGGAACACTTACTATTGGAAATATGAAAAAATCAACTTTTGAAGATTTCCAAGTAAATTATCTCAATAATGGTAAAATATATCAAAGTAATTATGAAAGTAACTCATATGCAAAATATACTTCTGCTATAGTGGGTGATTATTATAATGGTTGTATTATTATAAAAGATGAAGATTTAAATGCTGATAAGTTGGATGTTGATACAAGTCCGGTCGTTACTGTAGAAGAAATTGAAGAAGTGGTAGATGGAACACCGGTTACAACTAAGTATAATACAATAAGAGTAGATGATATAAATTATTATAATAAATATAAAATACCTTGTTCGTTTGAATATAATCCTATCAATTATAATTATATTGAGAAAATGAATACTAAAGAAAACAGAATCAAGGTAATAAAAGATGAAAGAGCTGATGGCGAAAAGTCAGGTTCATTTATCTGTCAGATTGATAATGCTGACCAATTGTTTTTACTATCGCTTATTGTTAATTCGGGTTCACTTTCGCCCGTAAATTCTACTGCTATAGAAATACCTTATACTTTAAGGGCTTCAACACAGAAATATGATGAAGATTTTGCAGACTGGATTGCTAATGAAAATGCAGGAAAAGATATAGATATAAAACTTACTGAAAGCTATGATATGCCGATGTTCTTTAAATTCTTTGATTTTACGGCACTTGATAACGGTTATAGAGATGTATATGAGACAGGACACAGTTTATTGAGTACCGGTGTCCCTACAAATCTCACTAAAGATAGTGTAAAAAGAACAACATATATGCTTACTAATCCTGATAAAAACTATGTATATAATATGGCTGCATATGGTCCAGCTTTTACAGGAATCGGGCCAAAAGGAGAATTACATACATGGGAAACAGGCAACAATTACCATTTCAGTCCGTCACTTTGTTTTAATGCTAATTTTGATGGTAATGGACATACAATTTATCTTGATATGTATAAAGCCGGATATACAGGTCTTTTTACAATTTTAAAAAGTAGTGGTGATAACAATAGTAATGCACCGTATGAGATTGGTAATTTTACAATTAGAGGTAGTGTAAAACAAAATAAGAAAATGTCATCTACCCCAACAGGAGCGGTTGCCGGAACTGTTTGGAGTGTATATGTTAATTTTAAGGATATAACACTTGCAGGCTTAGAAGTATCGGCAGAAAATGGTGGTAATGTTTCAGGAGTATTAGGAAATTGTGCAAACTATGGTTATCAGGTCAAATTTGAAAACATTAATATTGGTTTAAAGAATGGAACTGATGAAAATGGTGATGAAATTAATAATAGTGTTTTAGTTGATGGAACAAAAAATTCTTCGGCAGTAGTTATAGGCGGCTTAGTTTCACAACCTAGTCAGGTGAAAGCAAATAATATTAATATGACTAATACTAAAATAATTGGAAAAGGAAGTGTTGGTGGAGTTGTAGGAACTATGAATCTATGGAATTGGTCATGGGATTCATATATCAATGATGTTACTATTACAGATACAGTAATAGAAACAACAGGAACAGATAATAGAGGTATAGGTCTGATTCTTGGTTATACAACGACTAATAATATAGCATCTATTAATTATCCGCTTGCTATTCATAACATAAAAGCTGAGAATTGTAAATTGATTGCACCGACAGGGTCAGTAGCAGGAATTATTGAAGGTTATCATACAAACTGTGCACTTAGAGAAGTTCTTAAATTTGAGCATAAGAATATTAAAGATAAAGATGATAAAGAGATAACAACAGTATGGGAGTGTCGTGCAACAGATGATACATGTACATATATATACCATAATGAATTCTACGAACTTGAAAATGCAGAAGAATTATTTGGAGTTGACAGAGAGGCAGTAGATATTAATGGAAAACTTATTGCAAAATATTCAGAATGTCTTGAGACAAATTTTCTCTCAAATATTGATGCTAACAATGATGGAAAGCCTGATGATATTGACTTGATACCATCTACTGACAGAATGGATAATGTAATTCTTAAGTGGTCGAGTGATAATGGTACAATGGAAAGTGTAATAAACAGTTTGTTGAGTTCGTTGACAGGTGGAACCGGATTATTGAACGATATTAATAATTCAAGAATGACAGTAACTGTTACACCTATGCAGGTTAAAGATGGTGTTGTTTCTGAAAGAACGGATGGTGCTACGATTCTTACAATTATAAAAAATGGTGGTAAATTTATCATAAGTAATAATAATAAGTTTGATTCGTTTGAAAAAGATGATTCGCCTGCAACGTATTCGATTGTAACAATTTCTTATACTGTAGTAGGTCAGGATGGACATACTAATCTTACAAGATTTACGGAAACAATTGAGATTCCGATGTTTATCAGTAACATGGTAAATGTAGATATTTATTCTAAAGTAATGATTGGTCAGGAATATGATAAGGATATAATGAGAGCGATAACTCTTACATCAAATGATGCTCAGGTTACTACAAAAGACAGTTCTTATACTGTATATACGGAATATTTATACAGTGCAAACAGAATTGATTTTGATGAAGAACTTTATATGAATAAAGGTTTCAGATTATATGATGCACCGGATCCTTGGATTAAGAAAGGTACAAAACTAACACTTATAGATTTGACATTTGAAGATAATCCTATAACATATTATTATGATGTTAAGGAACAGACAGAATTTGTACCACTATCTTATTTTACAGATGAGGCAGGTAATCATTACGCAGAAAGAGATATTAATAAATTGTCAGAACTTCCTGTAACTAATTCTTATACGACAATGTATGTAAATGGAAGAACATGGAAGAAATATGATAGAGGTGTTGAGAAGTATTTATTGTTTGTTGATTGTACAAAATCAGAAATTCCGATTGATGCAAATCAAAGTAATCTTTCACCGTTTATTATAGATGGTGTACCAAATGGTCAGACAGAAATAATTAATAAAGAAGTATTTTATATAAAATACAGAACATTTAATACTCTTTCAACTTTTGCAGGAAGAAAGATAGAATTTATTGATGACTCTCTTGTAACAGAAGGTGAGATTAATAAAGAAAAACAGTTAAATGTTAAAGTTAGTTATTCGGATATCGCTTCGGATTATTATTGGAGTGATATTAAACAATATGACTATAATAATCAGGGAAAATATCTTGAGGTTGCAGTGTATCTTAAGAATGATAAAGATGAAAAAGTAATGCTTCCTTCAGGAACAAGAATTATGTACCCGGGTTCGACAACTGTTTATGAAAGTGTTAAAAATACATCAGCAATATTCTATTATAAAGATGGTGTAAAAAAAGAAGGTTATGCTTTAATGGATAAGACTGAAAATACAATAGAAGATGTTGAATTTACACTTGATTTTACATATGCTAAGATGGATAAGTTGCCAAGTGGTCAGTATAAGATATGTTTTGATTTGGTTAGAAATACAAATAAAGATTTTCCAATGGGTGATGATTTGATTGATACAATTGAAAGTGAGGACATAAGTGTATCAGCAGGAGCTGAATATGGCTTCAGACTTGATACAAACGGAAAAGATACATTAGCATTTAACATTGCAGATGTAGCAGATGGAACTGTATCAGAGGTTAATTTTGGTTTAATGATAAATTCAACATTACCGGTAGATATTGCAGAAAATAAAAAAGCAGTTATTAAGTTCAATCTTTACAAGAAAGATGAGGATTCAGGAAATTTTGTATCGTATAAGGATGATATTGATACGGAACTGACAGATATTGAATTGGAAGTTGAATATAATAGTATACCTGAGTCGGTAATGCTTAATGAGGTTGATTATGAGTATAAATTTGAAGGGATTTCGGGAATAAATGAAGAAGCAACAAGAGCTGAATGTAAGCTTAGATTACCATATGATGCAGATATAAATAACTATAAGTTACAGGCAGAACTTTATATTGATGGCTATAAACAGGCAAGTGATTTCTTCGTTGTAAATTTGTCTGATATACGTCATTAAAGTTATGGATGATAGTGATAATAATCACACTGATGTGCTGATTATTATCACAAGAATTTGTGACGGAGCAAAAATTCTGTTGATTGCAGTTGCAAATTTGAAATTTGCAACGCAGTGCCTTCGCAAAAAGCTCCGGCATGGAGGATAACGAACCGAAGTTCGTAGCTATTTGTTTCTGGGCGAAAACAAATAGCATATCCGACACTGGAAACTCATTAGAGTTTCCGGTGCAGTTCTTCGCGATAATATCGCTCAGAAACGAGGAATGGTATGATTACTGAATTAGTAACAGGTGCTGTTGCGGCGGCAGCAGCAACCGGAATAACGTATAATGTATGTTTGAAGAAAAACAAAGTAAAAGAAGTCAACGTTACAAAAGAAAAAAAGACAGAAGAAAATCAGGTAAAAGAAAATGAGCCGGAAGAGGTAGCACCTGGATATACTGAAGAGCAAATTAAAGAGCTTGAAAAAAATGCTTATTATGATATGGTAACAGGTCTTATGAATATGACCAAGTTCTCAATGGAATGTGACAGATTTATTAACACAATGCCTGGAGCATTTTTTGGTATAATCGTTTTTGAGGTTGAGAATCTTGATAGAATAAGGCTTTTGTATGGTTTGGCAGAATGTGATAAGGTAAGAAAATATATCGCGGATTCTCTTAACGAGATTCTTAACTATGCCTATATTTATGGTAGAGTACATGAGGATTTATTTGCGGTATTTGCTTGTTATGACGAAGAGGATGAATTACCAAATATTGTAAGTCTTTTGACTGAGAATATTCATTCTTATGCAAAGAACGTTAATCTGACACTGCATTTTGGAATATATAACATGGATGATAATATAATTCCAACATCACAGGCAATTTATATGGCAGAGTTGGCAAAACGTACTGTTGCAAAAAATAATTCAGGTGAGAATTATGCATTTTTTACAGAAGCTTTGGAAGAACGACTTGTTGAAGATAACCAAATGAGTGAGGAAATGAATAATGCATTGGATCGTAAACAATTCGTAATGTATATGCAACCAATGGTAAATCTTAGAACACATGAAATTATCGGAGCAGAAGCACTTGTTAGATGGGAACATCCTACAAAAGGTGTGCTTTCACCATTTAGATTTCTTCCTCTTTTTGAGGCTAATAATTTCATTATTAAGATGGACCATTACATTTGGAGAGAAGCATTTAAAACAATACGACACTGGATTGATAATAAGATAGATCCTATTCCTATTTCAATCAATATTTCTCCGATTCATTTTGAACATCCAAGATTTATAGAGACATTATGTAATTATGCAGAGCAGTTTCGTATTCCTAAAAATATGATAGAGCTTGAGATACCCGAAAGAATATTTGCTGATGCAACGGAAAATATTGATAGGATTTTAAAAGAATTGCATGAAGAGGGATTTATACTGTGTATAGATAACTTCGGAAGTTATCATTCACCAATTAACGCGCTCAAAGAAGCACCGGTTTCAGTTATCAAGCTTGATAGAAAATTTTTGAATAATAACTTATCAACTACGGAAGGTCTTACTCTTGTAAGATACTTATATGCGATGGCAAAAGAGTTGGGAATGCAGATTGTTGCGGAAGGTGTTGAGAATATTGAACAAGCGAATGACTTAAATGAATTAGGTTGCGACTATGCTCAAGGTTTCTTCTTTGCTAAACCAATGACACTAAGAGATTTTGATGCATTTCATAAAGAGATTATGAAAAATAAATATATGCCTGCGGTGGTATATCCTTCATTTGATGATGTTAATAAGGACTTATTACCTTAGGATATTAAATAATGTTTATAAGAGGACACTTTTTTGGTGTCCTTTTATAAATGGAAAAGTAATGTTCGTCCAAAGTCGTAATTTGCTATGACAAAAATTGTTATTATAATTAAATGAATATATATAATAAAAGGAATGAGGAGTGACAAGATATGGAAAGAATTTTGATGATGATTTTAATAGTATATCTGGTAATTGTAAATGTTGTAGCTTTTGCACTTATGGGAATTGATAAGAGAAAAGCTATTAAAAATAAGTACAGAATACCTGAGAAGGTGTTGTTTATGTCTGCAATTTTGTTAGGGAGTATTGGGGCAAATCTTGGAATGCAGGTGTTTAGACATAAAACAAAGCATATGTCCTTTGTGATTGGGATGCCGATAATATTCTTAGCTCAGGTTGCGATTTTTATGTTTATTGGTATGAGGATGATTTGATAAAAAAGAAGGTATCTTTTCGGCTATACTATATATGGAAAGCATCTCATGAAGAGATGCCTTCCAACTGTTATATAATATTGACTATCTACAATTTTGTCAGAAGTTGCTTATCTCAGCCTTAATACATACTTTCTTTCCTGAGAAGGCAATTCCGTATTTTAAAACTTCTTTCACATCATAACCATTCATTTCTGTATGATACATACGCTTATTTATTTGATTCAAAGCATTTTTGGCGAGTTGTTCTAATTTCTCGTCATTGAATTCTTTTCCTGTTTTTAATTCTATCAGAATTCCCGGTAACTTATTAGTTGAATTGTTCAATGGTAACATCAGAATGTCAAAACGTCCATTACCAGCCTCTCTATTAGATGTGATACGATATCTGTTGTTCATCATCGCACATAATCCCAAAATTAAGCCATGATAAAATGTTTCGTTAGTTGCATCATGAAAACTGATTGTTTGCAACAGAAAATTTTCTAAACGTAATTGCAATGCTTGAATATCCATGGTATAAATCGCTTCTTGTTTCGAAATTGCTACAGAAATAGGAATAACATTTTCAAACTGTGAAATAATCTCTTTACTGTATACATAAGAAATTTCTTTATTTGGCAAGGAAACTTCACAAATATAATCGCCTCCAAAAGTATGGTATTGTATTATCGCCTTAAGATATCCTGTTAGCAAAAGGAAACTATAGATGGTAGAGGGATTATTCTGAACTTGCGGATAAATAACACTAGTATCAATATGAGTAGCATATCCATATTCAGAGTTTTGCCAAATCTACGTGGACGTGTAAATAAAGAAACTTGTGGTTTTTCATCAATAAAATCTCTAATTAATAAAGTCTTATCTACATAATAATATTCACTGGAAGCTTTTCGATAATCAGAAATACCAATAGGTAATGGTAACTTCTTTTCTTGCTTAGGTCGTATAATTAATTCAGCGGATTCTCTTTTTAAACGTTTATCTGCAGGTTTTAAAGCATCTATAGGAATATACCATTGATTATTTTCTTTATATGCACCAGGTATCCTTCATGTTTTACATAAAACATTAATTCTTCGTGTGGAGATATAATGAAAATGATTTAACGATTTATCACACTAAAAAATGTATGGAAAAAAATACAATATGGTGGTATACTGGTATCAGTTTGATGAACTGAAAAATATTACGTGATTGTGTGTGTGGGCTAATATGATATTTTCACACATTTCAAAATATGTAAAGGGATGGAGATGATATTTGAAAGAAAATTTAAGTAAATAATTTGAAGAAAGGAAAAAAGGTTATGGATAAGAAAAGAAGAACAAAAAATGAGATGTGGAGAAGAATTGTTGGAATGATGTTAGCATTTGCAATGGTTCTTTCGAGTTTGCCTATTGTAGGCTATGAGACTTCAGTTGATGCATATGCTGAAGAGATTGTAGAAGATGATTCTACAAGTGCTGAGGATGGAGAAGTTATAGAAGATGATTCTACAACTAGTGATGATACGGAGGTTGTAGAACAATTTACTGAAGAAGATTGTGCTAGTGGTGAAGTTTATTATACTTTAGCAGGTGGAGTAAATGATTGGAATCCAAAGAATAAAGCTAATCAGATGACTGAAACAATATGGGATGGAGTATATTTGATAAATATTGATGTTCCTGCATTTAATGAAGAAGAAGAATGGTTGAACAAATTTAAGATTTGTAAGATTGATGATGTTACTGTATCAGGTAGTGGTTGGAATGGTTGTATTTGTTTGGGGACAACAGTTGCAGATGACAATCAGACATATTTTAGAATTGAAAATGAAGAAGCTCTTACAGATGTTAGCGTATATTTTGATTCTAATACAGGTGCTGTAGTAATGAAAGATTCCTTTTATGGTGATACGATTGACTATAAATTCAGTTGGGTAGGATATGAAGCTGAAGCAGGTTATACAACAGTATCAGAATTTGCAACATGTGGAATTACATGGCCAGCTGATAAAATTAAAGTTGATAAAATTCCTAAAATAGCAGAAGGACATAGCAAATTATATGCAAAAATAACAGGACAGGATTTAGCAGATGAATCATTATATACTAATGGTAAAGTTAAGTATACTATAGCAGGAGGATGCTCTCCGTTTGCATGGGGAACTACATCTTCAGCAAATGAAATGAAAGAAAGTTATATTCCGGGTATATATGAAATTAAACTTCAGGTTCCTGCGTATGATGAAGCAGCAGAATGGAATAACAGATTTAAAATCTTACGTCTTGATGATATAACATATTGTAATGGATGGCTTGGTAGTCTTTGTCTTGGAACTGATGTATATGATGACAATCAGACAACCTTCAGAATAGAGAACGAAGAAGCTATGGAAGTGACTGTGTATTTAGATTCGTTAACAGGAGCAGTAGTTATGATGGATTCTAATGATAAAGAAGTAGATTATAAATTCAGCTGGGTAGGATATGATAATGAAGTACAATATACAACAGTATCAGGATTTGCAACATGTGGATATACATGGCCGGAAGATAAGCTTAAAGTTGATGAAGAGCCGAGCATAGAAGAAGTATATGAAGATTTATTATATAAGCTTTCATGTAAAGATTTATCGGATGAATTATTATATAAAGATGGAACAGTATTTTATACAGTAGCAGGCGGATGCACACCTGTAGCATGGGATACTACATCTGTATATAACAAAATGTATGAAACAGCTATGGAAGGTGTATATAAAATAAAACTTTCTGTGTCTGCATATGATGAAACAGCAGAATGGAATAACAGATTCAAAATTCTTTGTCTTGATTATATGACATGTATGAATGGTTGGATGGGAAATATTTGTCTTGGTACAAATACATATGCTGATAACCAGACAATGTTTAGAATTGAAAATGAAAAAGCTATGGATGTAACAGTATATTTTGAACCTGCTACTGGAGCTGTTGTAATGTTAGATTCAAATTGGAAAGAGGTAAATTATAAGTTTAGTTGGGTAGGATATGATAGCGAAGTACAGTATACAACAGTATCAGAGTTTGCAACATGTGGATATACATGGCCTTCATATTATGTATTTGTAGATGAAATTCCTGATATAAAAGGAAGTTATGATAATTTGCTTGAAAAATTATTATATGATTATGATTTAGAAACAGATACAGCTAATCAAAAAGTAACGTACCATTTTTATAATGTAAAGGGCTGGGATAATGTTGGAGCTTGGGTAAAACAAAGTATTGATTGGTCGCAGGATTGTATGCCGTTAGATAAGTGTGTATTAAAAGATACAACAGATGGTTCAAGACCTAATGAACCTATTTATCCGGGAGCAAAGATGGAAGCAGAAGGTGGAGGATGGTACAAGATTACATGTAGTTATTCAGCACCTGAAAAAGGTAGTATGATGATATTTAATAACTATGTAGGTGATTCAAGACCGGGAGATACAACATCAGAAGCTGATATTCAGAAATTAAGAGATGCAGGAATTGTGTTAAATGATGTGGCTATTAAAGAACAGACGCCAAATATAATGATTAAAAAGAATGGTATTACATCAAATGAATATTGGATTACTTGGGATGGAAATTCTAACGGTGCTCAGATAGTTTTAGGTAGAAGTGATATGATTAAAGATACAGCACCATCTAATTACAAACCGGGATTTGGATGCAGTTTAACAGTTAATGGTAGTAAGGATGAGCAGGCTGTATTAAAGGATGATTTTGTTATTCTTGAGCCAAGTGTATTAAATGCTACAGGACAGTGTACATACAAATATGTAATGGAAGATGTATTAACAGGCGAGATAAAGGTATTAAAGAACTACAGTACATCACCTATGTATATCTATAAGGTTACAACATTAGGAACAAAGAAATTTATGGTATATGTAAAAGATGAGAATGGTATGATATATGAGTCTAATGCGGTAACAGTTGTTGCAGGCGGACTTGTAGGAAATCTTGTGGTTAACAGAAGCTTAGAAGGTATGAAACATGTTGTAGGTGATTATGCATTATTAGAAGTATCAGCTACAGGTGGAAGTGGTGAATATACATACAAGTATGTAATGGAAGATGTTGCAACAGGTAAAATCGAAGTATTGAAAAACTACAGCAGTATTACAAGACATATAGCAATGCTTTCTTCAGCCGGAGTTAAAAATCTTAAAGCATATGTAAAAGATTCATCAGGAACAGAGGTATTAACAAATGTAGTTACAATAGAAGTAGAAGAAGTACTTTCAGCAGCATTAAAGGTAAACGGAAGCACAAGTAAGGTAACAACAAAAGAAGGCGATACAATAAAACTTAATGCAGAAGCTAACGGTGGTTCAGGGGGATATTTATATAAATTCGAAGAATTAAATGTTGAAACCGGTGAAGTTACACTTTTAAGTGATTTTTCAGTAGAAGCAGAATACAGTTATGTTACAAAGGGTGAGGGAACATATCATCTTATGGTGACAGTGGAAGACAGTAACGGAAACATTGCGGAAGCAATCATTATGGTTAGCATATATGGAACAGGCTGGAAGCAAATCGGTGACAAGATGTATTACATCAATGATAAGGGTGTAATGGTAACAAAATGGAAGCAGATAGATGGAGACTGGTATTATTTCGATACAAACGGAGTGATGCAGACATCAAGATGGATAGCAGGAAGAAATTATGTAAAAGCTGATGGAAAGATGGCAGTTTCAGAGATAGTAGAAGGAAAATACTACGTAGGAGCAGACGGATTGTGGGAGAAGACAACAGGCTGGAAAGAAGTAGACGGAAACTGGTATTATTTCACACTTGGAATTATGCAGAAGTCAAAATGGATTGGAAATAAATACTATGTAAAAGCAGATGGAACAATGGCTACATCAGAATTTGTAGATAACGGAAATTATTATGTGAATGAAGATGGTGTATGGGTATCTACAACAAGATGGTTACAGATTGATGGAAGTTGGTATTATTTAAAAGCAGGTACTGTGCAGAAATCAAAATGGGTAAAAGTAGGAACAGATTACTACTATTTTGATGCAAACGGAGTAATGCAGACATCAAGATGGGTATCAGGAAAGTACTATGTAAAAGAAGATGGAAAGATGGCAGTATCAGAGTGGGTTGACGGTGGTAAATATTATGTAGGAGAAGATGGAGTTTGGGTTCAGGGAGCTTAGAACAAGATTGTAACCTAAAACTACAGTAAAGATATTTGTCATAAGAATTAAATAAAGATGCCTTCAAAACAATATAAGTAAAATTGCTTTGGAGGTATCTTTATTTTATATAAGTTATTTTAAGATTTTCTCAAATAATAACCCGGCTCCAAACCATGCAGGAGCGTAATCAAGACGAATAATTCCCTTTATATTAAATTTACTTTTACTGTAATCCCATGGGCACATATTGTGTTTTTTAAGAAGTGTTCCACTTATATATTCACCTGAAAAAATAAGAATAGAATATACTGTGCCCCTAAATATGAAATTTTTATTTTTAATTAGTGAGTGTATAGGTTTAATTAAAAAAGCCAGTCCATAAATTGGAAACATAAGAAGAGAGGTATTAGATGATAGCTTTTTATCATGTTTAAGTATATTAGAAATTCCGGTCCAAATAACTTCAAGACACCATCCTGTTATACCACATTTTAGAAAGTCACGTTCACAATTTTTAATCAGATTAAACATATACACCTCGCTAAATATTTAGTAATGTACAGATAGTTTTTACAGATGTAAGTAAAAATATACATTGAGAATGAATGGGAATATTAATAAAAGGTTACGAAAAATACTTGACAAAAATATCATATATGATAAAATGAGATAAATTAAAACAAATTCAGCGAAGTTATTATATTAAAGGAGGAGTGTGTAATGGACTTGCAACTATTAGAAAAAAAGGAATTTAATGAGATTTCTAAGAGATTTTTCCAAATGTTAGATGAAGGGATTGAGGATATGGAAAATGGTAGAGTAGAAACGATTGAAGAAGCATGGAAAGAGATAGATAGAATATAAGGAGGAATTACAATAGATAAATATAGGGTTATAATTACTAAGACTGCCAGATATGATATACAGGATATTAAGAGGCATATTAGGGAAGTTTATAAGAACTACCAATTGGCAGAAGATTTTTCGAAAAAGATAAAAAAGGCGATATTAGGTTTGGAGTTATTTCCGAAGAGAAATAGTAAAACAGAATTTACATATAGAGAATATAATATTTACTTAAGGATTTCCAATGCTTATCTGATTTTTTACATTATTGAAGAATTAAATAATGAGATAATAGTTCTTAAGGTAATACAGAATAGAATGAATTGGAAGTATTATTTTAAACAATGGCTTATTACAAATGAATAGTATTGACTGAAAAAGTGTCCCAAGGACACTTTTTTAGTTGTAAACAAGTAAAAAATAAGATATACTAGTACAGTATTTGTCTAAAGGTAATGATAGATAGGCCTTGATATAAAATTAAGAAAGGTTTATGTAGTAAATATGAGTGAAAATTATAGAATTATTAATACAGATGGAAAAGCTAAACGTGGAGAGTTAAAAACTGTTCATGGCACAATTCAAACACCTGTGTTTATGAATGTAGGTACTGCTGCAGCGATTAAAGGTGCAGTATCTACAGAAGATTTACAGGGAATTAAGACACAGGTAGAATTGTCTAATACTTATCATCTTCATGTAAGACCAGGGGATGAAGTGGTTAAAAAGCTTGGAGGCCTTCATAAGTTTATGGTATGGGATAAGCCTATACTTACAGATTCGGGTGGATTTCAGGTGTTTTCACTTGCAGGTCTTAGAAAGATTAAAGAAGAAGGTGTATACTTCAATTCTCATGTTGATGGAAGAAAGATTTTCATGGGACCTGAACAGAGTATGCAGATTCAGTCTAATTTAGCATCTACTATTGCGATGGCATTTGATGAATGTCCACCAAGTACGGCAGATGAGAAGTATATAAGAAATTCTGTTGAACGTACAACAAGATGGTTGCACAGATGTAAAGCAGAGATGGCAAGACTTAATAGTCTTGAGGATACAATTAATAAAAATCAGATGCTTTTTGGTATAAATCAGGGTGGTGTGTTTGAAAATATCAGAAAAGAGCATGCAGATATTATTTCGGAACTGGATTTAGACGGATATGCTCTTGGTGGTCTTGCAGTTGGTGAGAGTCATGAAGAGATGTATAGAATTCTTGATGAAACTGTTCCACATTTACCAAAAGATAAGCCGACATATCTTATGGGTGTAGGTACACCGGCTAATATATTAGAAGCAGTTGATAGAGGTGTGGATTTCTTTGATTGTGTATATCCAAGTAGAAATGGAAGACATGGTCATGTATATACTAATAAAGGTAAGCTTAATCTTTTTAATGCAAAATATGAATTAGATTCTAAACCTATTGAAGAAGGTTGTGGATGTCCTGCTTGTAGAAAGTATAGCAGAGCATATATCAGACATCTTCTTAAAGCAAAAGAAATGCTTGGTATGAGATTATGTGTATTGCATAATTTGTATTTTTATAATACAATGATGGAGGAAATCAGAGATGCTATTGAAAATAACAGATACTCTGATTATAAGAAACAAAAATTAGAGGGATTTTTAGAAAATGATAAGTAATAGTAATATGTTTTTATAGGAGGAAAAAATGGAATCAACTTTAATTATGATTGGATACTTAGCTGTGATTTTCTTATTTATGTATTTTGTTATGATAAGACCACAGAAGAAACAGCAGGCACAGCATGATGCACTTTTATCAAGTCTTGAGACAGGTGATAGTATTTTAACAACAAGCGGTTTTTATGGTGTTGTTATTGATATCAATGATGATGTTGTAATCGTTGAATTTGGTAATAATAAGAATTGTAGAATTCCAATGCAGAAGTCAGCAATCGTAGATGTTGAAAAAGCAGAAGATGGAATTGAAAAATAGAATTAGTATAAAATAGTAATAATTGTTAAAGTCTTCAGGGCATGGTGAAATTCCATACCGGCGGTAAAGCCCGCGAGCGAGATGTTTTAATGAATAGTATTTAAAAATATTATTTGTTAAAGAATTAAGCATGATTCGGTGATGAAGAGAGATTTTCAGATTCCGAAGCCGACAGTAAAGTCTGGATGAGAGAAGCGTTTAATGTTTTTTGTAATTATTTCCTGATGGCAGTATATTTTGTCATCAGGTTTATTTTTTTACAAGGACTGTATGAATTTTAGTGATTGAGTCTGACAAGTTCTGAAATAATTTATATATATGAGGTGTTTATGACAGAAAAAGAAATGTATATGAAAAGAGCAATTGAGCTTGCAAAAACTGCTATAGGTCGTACTTCGCCTAATCCAATGGTTGGTTGTGTTGTTGTAAAAGATGGTAAAATTATTAGTGAAGCCTGTCATGAAAGATATGGTGAATTTCATGCTGAAAGAAATGCTCTTACAAGATGTAAGGAAGACACTACAGGTGCAGAACTTTATGTTACATTAGAGCCATGTTGTCATTATGGTAAAACTCCTCCATGTACAGAGATTATTATAGAAAAAGGAATAAGTAAAGTATATATTGGAAGTCTTGACAGTAATCCATTAGTCGCAGGTCAGGGTGTAGAAATTCTTAAGAATGCAGGAATACAGGTTGAAACAGGAATTCTTGAAGAAGAATGTATAAATATGAATGAAGTATTCTTTCATTTTATAAAAGAAAAGAAACCATTTGTAGTTATGAAATATGCAATGACTCTTGATGGAAAGATATCGACTGTTACAGGGGACTCTAAATGGATAACAAATGAATATTCAAGAAATCACGCACATTATCTTAGAAAGATATATTCAGGTATAATGGTAGGAATTAACACTGTACTTTTAGATGACCCGATGTTAAATTGTAGAATTGAAGAAGGTGTTAATCCGGTAAGAATAATTCTTGATTCTAAACTTCGTATTCCAATGGACAGTAATATTGTAAAAACAGCAAAGGAAATTAGAACAATTGTTGCATATAATAGTAATAAATTAGGCAATAATTTACAAAGAGTAAATGAGCTTGCAGATAAAGGTATTGAACTTATTGATATTCCCAGTGATGATAGAATAGATATGAATATTCTTATGGAAAAACTAGGTGAGTTAAAGATAGACAGTGTATTAGTTGAAGGTGGAGCTGAAGTTAATTCGGCAGTTTTAAAGGCAGGAGTAGTAAATAAGGTATATGCGTATATTGCACCAAAGCTTATTACGGGTGCATTAGCAAAAACACCGATAGGCGGAGAAGGAATTGAACTTATGAAGGATGCTATAAATCTTTGTAATGTATCAGTTAATACCCTTGAAGGTGGAGATATTCTTGTGGAAGGATATGTGAATAAATGTTTACAGGATTAATAGAAGAAGTTGGAAAAGTTGTAAAAATAAATATGGGAAGCAGTTCAGGAACTATTGAGATTCAGGCAAAAAAAGTTCTTAAAGATTCTAAGATTGGTGACAGTATCGCTGTAAATGGTGTATGTCTTACAGCTACTAAAATAAATGGAAATGTATTTACGGCAGATGTAATGGCAGAAACATTTAGAAGAAGTTCTCTTGGAAGTCTTTCATCAGGTTCATATGTCAATCTTGAAAGAGCAATGAATGCGGATGGTAGATTTGGTGGTCACATTGTTTCAGGACATATTGATGGAACTGGAAATGTAATTGATATTCAGGTGGAAGAAAATGCAATTTGGTACACAATTAGTGCTTCATCTGACTTACTTAAATATATTGTGGAAAAAGGTTCTGTTGCACTTGATGGAATAAGTCTTACAGTTGCATATGTTGATAGTGAATGTTTTAAGGTATCAATTATTCCACATACAAAAGCAGAAACTATTTTACAATACAAAAAACGTGGAGATATAATAAATATTGAGTGTGATGTCATAGGAAAATATGTAGAAAAACTTTTAGGCTATAAAGATAATTCTACATCATGTAATAGTACAAGTAAGAAAAGTAATATTACCATGGAATTTCTTGCTGAACATGGATTTTAGGAAAATAAACAGTTTACAAATAGATTAGAATTAGTAAGAAATGGAGGTTTATTTATAAATGAAAGAAATTGGAACAGTTAATCAGGCTCTTGAAGATTTAAGAAATGGAAAAGTAATTTTAGTTATTGATGATCCTGACCGAGAAAATGAAGGAGACTTGATTTGCGCAGGTGAGTTTGCTACACCTGAAAATGTTAATTTTATGGCATCAGATGCTAAAGGTCTTATATGTATGCCTATGAGCAGAGAGTGGTGTGAAAAATTAGGTTTAAATCAGATGGTTACAGAAAATACAGATAATCATTCGACAGCATTTACAGTATCAATTGACCATGTAGAGACAACAACAGGTATTTCTGCATTTGAACGTTCTGTTACAGCGATTAAGTCTACTGAGGATGATGCTAAGCCTGAAGATTTCAGAAGACCTGGACATATGTTTCCGCTTGAGGCAAGAGATGGTGGTGTTCTAAAAAGAGCAGGTCATACTGAAGCAACAGTTGATTTAATGGTGCTTGCAGGACTTAAGCCGGTTGGACTTTGCTGTGAGATTATGAGAGAAGACGGAACAATGATGAGAACAACTGAGCTTCTTGAATTTGCTGAAAAGAAGAATCTTACAGTAATTACAATAGAAGATTTGATTAAGTTCAGACTTGAAAAAGAAAGCCTTGTTAGAAAATCAGCAGTGGCTAAATTACCTACAAAGTATGGTGAATTTGAGATTCATGGTTACGAAAATGTTTTAAATGGTGAGCATCATGTAGCACTTACTATGGGGGATATTTCGAATGGAGAGCCTGTACTTTGCAGAGTTCATTCGGAATGTCTTACAGGTGATGTATTTGGTTCTGCAAGATGTGACTGTGGCGAACAGTTGGATGCTGCTATGAAAGCAATTGCTAAGGAAGGCAGAGGAATACTTCTTTATATGCGTCAGGAAGGCAGAGGTATTGGTCTTATTAATAAGTTAAAAGCATATGAACTTCAGGAACAGGGATATGATACTGTTGAAGCAAATGTAAAATTAGGTTTTGCACCTGATTTAAGAGATTATGGAATTGGTGCTCAGATTTTATATGATTTAGGCGCTAAGAAATTAAGATTATTAACCAATAATCCTAAAAAAATCTCAGGGCTTGCAGGGTATGGAATTACTATAGAAGAAAGAGTTCCAATTCAGATTGAAGCAGGTAAATATGATTTATTCTATCTTAAGACAAAACAGGATAAGATGGAACACATGACAAATTATTAGATAGGCAGTTTATTAACAGTATCATATGTTAAAATATAAAGATTAGTTGGATTTTTAATTAGGCATATGAGAAAAAAGTTATTTATAGAAAAATACAAATAATAGAAAGGAATTAGAATTATGAAAGTTATTGAAGGAAATGTAGTATCAGCAGGAGCAAGAATAGGAATTGTAGCATCAAGATTTAACGAGTTTATCGTTTCAAAGCTTGTAGGTGGAGCAGAGGATGCACTTATAAGACATGGTGTTGAAAGTGACAGTATAACACTTGCATGGGTACCGGGAGCATTCGAGATTCCTATGGTTGCACAGAAGATGGCACAGAGTGGAAGATTTGACGCAGTAATATGCCTCGGTGCAGTAATTAAAGGAGCAACAACTCATTATGATTATGTTTGTGCAGAAGTAAGCAAAGGAATTGCGCAAGTTGGAATGAATACAGGAGTACCTACAATATTTGGAATTGTTACAACCGACAATATTGAGCAGGCTATTGAAAGAGCCGGAACAAAAGCAGGAAATAAAGGTTATGATGCTGCTTGTACAGCTATAGAAATGGTTAACCTTATGAAATCATTTTAAGTATTAAATAATATAAAAATATTTGCTAAATTACTTCAAATATAGCCTTGGGCCTTGCGTATTACGACTTTGGGCGAACAATTTTACAATTTTGTCCGTAGAATACGAACAAAATTGATGAAATTGTACGAACAACGGAGTGATAGCAAGCATAAGGCGTATGAGTTTGAGATTAGTAATTCTTTAAATAATATTTTATAAGGAAGGAAATGTTGTGAAAAACGATTCTATTATTAATAAAAAAATATTTTTATATATGACAGAGTTTTTTGCAGGAATGTCAGTTATGGCAGTTGAACTTGGTGCGAGCAGATTGCTTGCACCTTATTTCAGTTCATCTCAAATTGTTTGGACAATTATTATTGGAACAATCATGATTGCAATGGCTCTTGGAAATATTTATGGAGGAAGGACCGCAGATAAAAACCCAAATCCTGACAAGTTGTATGGAAGAATTATAATTGCAGCTATTTGGATAGCACTAATTCCGGTCCTTGGAAAATATATAATTCTTCTTATTTCAGGAGTATTAATTGTAGCTGTAAATACAAATTTTCTTATATGGGCAGCTTTCTTTGCGTGTATGGTTATATTTGTTTTTCCACTTTTTTTACTCGGAACAGTAACACCTTCACTTGCAAAATATACAGTTGACAGTCTTGAAGATAATGGAAAGATTGTTGGTAACCTTGGAGCATTTAATACAATTGGAAGTATTATAGGTACATTTGTGCCTACATTTGTCACTATCCCGACTGTAGGAACGTCAATTACGTTCTATATTTTTGCAGGAATACTTTTATTGCTTGCTATCATTTATTTTGTATCAGTAAAAAGAGGTAAAGTAAAATGTATAGTGGCAAGCGCGTTATTTGTGATTTGTTGTATGTTAAATATAAATGACAGCTTTGCATTTTGGAATAAAGACTTAGTATATGAAGGCGAATCAATTTACAATTATCTCCAGGTTAGTGAGGATGAGGATAGTGTGATTTTATCAACAAATGTATTATTTGGAGTTCAGTCTGTATATATGAAAGAAGAGGGGCTTACAGGTATGTATTATGACTACGCTATGATGGCACCTTTGATTGCAGGAGTGAATGAAAAAGATGAAACAGATATGCTTATTCTTGGAATGGGTTCAGGGACTTTTGCGACCCAATGTGAAAGGTATTTTGATGGAGTAAATGTAGAAGGAGTTGAAATTGATGAGAAAATTACTGATTTGGCAACAGAGTATTTTGAACTTCCAAATGAAGTAAAGGTTACAACTTATGATGGAAGGGCATATTTATCAGCTAATGATAAAAAATATGATGTAATTATGGTTGATGCATATCAGGATATTACTATACCATTTCAAATGTCTACAGTAGAATTTTTCACAATGGTTAAAGAGCATTTAACCGAGAATGGTGTAATGGTTGTAAATATGAATATGCATGGTGATAAAAAAGGAAGTATTAATGAGTATCTTAGTGATACAATTTCTAAAGTGTTTGAAAATGTATATATTATTGATGTGGATGGTTCGTCTAACAGGGAATTATATGCATTTGAAAATAAAGATGCACTTGAAACTTTTAAAAGAAATATTGAGCTTACAAAAGATTATGAATTAAAAAATCTTGCAATTGGTATTGAAGAAAATATGATAGAATATGAGGGGGATAACAATATAATGACTGATGATAAAGCACCTGTTGAATTGCTTGGTATGGAAGTGATTGATGATTTGATTAAGGGTGAGCTTAGTTATTATAAAAAGGTTTTTAAAGAAGAGGGAATAAAGGGGGTACTTAATGAATTTTAGGTAATTGTTAATTATATACAATGATTGAAGGGTAATAAAAACAAAGGAGAATATAAAAACACTCTAATATTATTCTGACTAAAAAAGTTTAATATTAGAGTGTATTTTTATTTTGGTTAATAATATTTACGTCATTTTATTTATTTCTTTATATTTATGAATCATTTCTGCATGTTTTTGTTCGTCGGTCTGAATATTGTTTAATAAATCACGTACATTAGATTCACCGAATTGAAATAAATCATCATTATATGCGGTAGAAATATATTTTTCAGTTGTAATACTGTCAGTACACAGATATTGGTCGTGTGCTTTATCTTCTGTGTTACAATTTCCGGCATAAGCCGCAACAGGATTGTATTCAAGTTTTGCATGGTTTTTGTCATTAAGTTCAGGACACTTACCTTCAAGAAGATGCTGAAGAGAACTATAATGTTGTTCTTCATCTTCACGCATTTTTCCGAAAAGATTTTTTAATTCTTCATCTTTTGCCAGATTTTTGTACTGAGAATATTTTTCAATACATAATTCTTCCTGGGACATTAAGTCTTCTACCAGAGATTTTTGTTTTTCACTTAATTGCATATTATTATTTCCTTTCAAAGAGATTAATTATACATTTATTTATAGTATTGATATAAGTGAAGAAAAATATGCAACTAATTTGTTGTAATAATTTGTTGAATTGCGACAAAAATAATGTCGAATCCGTAAAAAAATTGTTGAAAGTCACAGTTATAGTGATATAATGTTAGTATATGAAATTCGTTTTAAAATAAAAAGAAAAGGAGGTAATGATATAGCAAAGCTATATCAAATGAGAGTTTATGGAAAAGAAAGGATTAAAAAGAATTTTTAGTCTGTTTCTTAGTTTACTTATGATTGTTCAGATGTTTGTTGGTTTTACGGCAGCAAAAGAGATTCCGGTATATGCTGCAACAGCTTCTCAGAATAACATAGTAGCAAGAGCAGATTATATGTATGATATAACTTGGGTATGTCAACAGAATGTTTCGGGTTGGAATTATAATTACACTTTTTATGCAGGTAATACATATCATATTCCTTATGGTCAGCCTATTAATTCGGGATACTATATTGGATATGGAGTGTCCGTCGATAGTTTTGTATCGTCAGCAAATACTTATGGTAGTGTATTTTACAGTTCAAGATCGACATACGGAACTACATCATCAGTGTATTATGCAAATGATTGTTCAGCTTTTGTATCGTGGTGTTGGGGTGTAGATAGAAAAACAACATATTCTATTCCACAGATATCTACATATATAGGAATGGCAACAGCGTCTAATGCGTATAATTTACAACTTGGAGATTGTTTGAATTCTAATGATGTTGGACATGTTGTATTAGTAACAGGTCTTACATATGATAGCAGTGGTAACTTAACTCAGATTGAGATTACCGAGCAGACTCCGCCACAGCTTAAGAGATCATATTATACACCATCTTCTTTAGGAGCAAAATATGGAACATATTATGGCATTTACAGATATTATGGAACAGTTCCTGCAGCTCCTGATGGATACGTTAATGATGATACATCAAGTGGAACAATAACAGAGATTACATCAAAATATTATCCTGCTTGTGATTCATCTTATACAAGTTTGATTCCGGCTATGGCATCTATTGGAGTAACTCTTGACTGGGAACTTCAGTGTGAAGTTGCAGAATTGAATGGTATTACAGACTTTTCAGGAACAGTAGAACAGAATACCACACTTTTGAATTTGTTAAAAGCAGGTAAGTTATTGAATCCTAACTATGTACCGGTAACTTACTATCCTGCTTGTGATTCATCTTACACAAGTTTCTATCCCGCAATGGAATCGCTTGGATATACAGTAGATTGGGAACTTCACTGTGATATTGCGGTTGCAAACGGAATATCAGATTTTTCGGGAACAGTAGAACAGAACACTACATTGTTAAATCTTTTAAAAGCTGGAAAGTTGATTGTTCCGGGAACAGGTTCAGAAGAAGATGAAGGTGGAACTGAATCCGGTGGAACAAGTTCAGGTGTTACAGACGGAAAGACCGGTTATGACAGAGGATTTGCAGGAGGTATGGCAGGTACAGGTGATTATGAAGCCTTCGGTCTTGACCTTTCTTCATGGAATGCAGGAGCAGTTAATTTTGCAAGTATTAAAGCTGCCGGATATGATTATGTAATCTTAAGAGCAGGAACAACAAAAGGAAGAGATACTTATTTTGATACATTCTATACACAAGCAAAAGCGGCAGGACTTGATGTAGGTGCTTATTATTATTCTTATGCAACTGATGTAGCTACAGCAGAGAATGATGCAGAAAATATGCTTGAATATATTGCAGGAAAGAAATATGAATATCCAATATATTTTGATTATGAAGACTCTACACAACAGTCATTAAGCAGTTCGCTTTCACAGAAAATTTGTTTAGCATTTATGGATAAAGTAGCTGCAGAGGGTTATTTGGTAGGTATGTATACAGGACAATATTTTTCAACACAACTACCAATGGATACAATTTGTGCAAAATATGAGGTTTGGATTGCTCATTATTTAGGAAGTGGAACAGGTTATGATGGTACTGATGATTACTATAAGTATGGACCTACATATGCAAGTAAGTACGGAATGTATCAATTTACAGATTCAGTAAGATTTACAAGTGGTGGAAGTTCATGGGGTCCTTATGATGGGGATGTTGCATTCAAGGATTATCCAACAATCTGTAAGACATATGGTTTTAATGGATATGCATCATCAATAGAAGAGGAAGAAGAAACATATGTTTCTCAATGTGAATTTTATTCTTCACATAGTGAGATTAAGATAAAAACAGCAACAGATATATATAGTGAACCAAGAAGTGCAAAGGATACAAATACATCTGTTGCCTTGGAAGAAGCTCCGTTAGATACAGTTTATACAGCTACCGGATTGTATAAAAATACAGGAGGTAATCTCTGGTATCAGGTTGAGACAAGTACAGGCGAGACAGGATATATTTACTCAGGAAGAACTACATATGTTGGAGAAGTAACTTCTGATATTACTCTTACAGGAGCAGATGTGCCAAATGGACATGTAAAAGGAAATGTATTTATAGTTTCAGGAAATATTAGTTCAAAATATAATAAATTAAACGAAGCACAGGTTTATATTTATTCAGGATTTGGAACTAAAGGAGAAAAAGTGACAGGTGGTTCCGGTAGCATTACTAATAATTCATACACATTAGCAAATAGTGCTGTAGATGATGCTACATCTTTTGGAACAATTGATAATGGAAAATATACTTATGTAATTCAAGCAACATATACAAACAACTATGCTAAAACAACAAAAGAAGTTGAAACTATTAATTCTACAAAAGTATTAGCAGAAGAATATTTTGTTGTAATTCCAAGTAGCGTGAGCCAGAGTAGTTGTTCACATAATAATACAACTACGGTAGTAAAAGAAGCTACAACTACTGAAAAGGGAATATCTGTTACATCATGTTCTAAATGTGGAAAAGTGTCTGTAGAAGAGATTGAAAAAGAAGAGAAAAATGTTGGTTGGATACAAGTAGATGGTAAATGGTATTACTATGATAACAATGGTAATTTAATGAAATCTACATGGATAAATAATAAGTATTATGTAAAAGATGATGGTGTTATGGCAACATCAGAATTTGTAAGTAATGGTAATTACTATGTGGATGAAGATGGTGTATGGATATCAACTTCAAAATGGTTACAGGTGGATAATAACTGGTATTATATAAAATCAGGAGTTGTACAAAAGTCAAAATGGTTAAAAGTTGGAAACTATTATTACTATTTTGATTCTAAAGGTATGATGCAAGCTGATAGATGGATAAATAATAAGTATTACATTAAATCTAATGGTATTATGGCAACATCGGAATTTGTAAGTAATGGTAACTATTATGTAGATGAAGATGGTGTATGGGTATCGACTACAAGATGGTTACAAGTAGACGGAAAATGGTATTACTTGAAATTAGGAGTTGTACAGAAATCTAAATGGGTAAAAGTAGATAATTATTATTACTATTTTGATTCTAATGGAGTGATGCAGGTTAATAAATGGATATCTAATAAATACTATGTTAAATCTAATGGAACTATGGCAACGTCAGAATTTGTGTGTGATGGAAATTATTATGTAGATGATAATGGTGCATGGGTATCAACTACAGGATGGTTACAGGTAGAAGGAAAGTGGTATTACTTGAAATCAGGGAAAGTACAAAAGTCAAAATGGATTAATGGAACATATTATGTGAAAGCAGATGGTTCTATGGCAGTATCAGAATGGGTTGATAATGGTAAATATTATGTAGGAACTGATGGAAAGTGGATTGAAAATCCTTAATCTGAAACGTTTAATTAAGTGTAAAAATGTACTTTGTTATTAATTAAAGTATATAGTAGTAGTGAAAAATAACCTTCATAAGTTAGATTTTATTTCTAGCTTTTGAAGGTTATTTTAATGTAATAGTTGTAATATTATAGGGTGAGTTTTTGAATTTTAGTGTAAGTTCTTTCTTAATCCTTTAGGATAATGATTTTTCATAACATCTCCTGCAAGTTTTCCAAAACCTATGCTGATGCCTTCAACTGTTATAAGATACCAACCTTTTGTACCTGAATATTCAAAAGTTTCACCATTAATGTACTTATATATTGTTTCATCGTTTAAGGATAAATCAATATGATTTTTAACTTCGTTCGGTCGTAATGCCATAGCAAGTGAATGGGATGGTTCAAATCTGTTCTTTAAAAATGTTCCGAGATTAAGTCCTGCACGTAATACTTTTATTTTATCAAGTGGAGGACAAGATTCGGGTAAAAGATTTAATTGATTACCAAACATTACATGGATTCCTTTAAGTTTTTTTGTTAAAAACAAGTCGCAAAAATCAATATAGTCCTTTATAGATTTTTCCGAAACACCTTTAATGGTTTTATTCTTACTTTTTTGATTATCTATATTTTCTGAAACATTTTTCTCAAAAATAGCTACAAAGTGTCCCTCACCGTTTAATTTATGTGGTAATAACCTTATAGTATTATTTAAGTCATTAATAAAGTTTTGGTTAAGTTCTGAAAAATCCAAGTTATAATCAATGTTGTCACATATTTTAATGTAATCAGGATTTCCGGTGGACATACCTTCATATAATTTTGGTTTAACTATGTGAAATTCAGGGTGTTTGCTTAAAAATCTTAAAATGTTTAATTCATTTTCTTCAGGGGCAAATGTACAGGTTGAATAAACCATTCTTCCTCCCGGTTTTAACATAGAAGCAGCATAGTTAAGTATCTCTTCCTGTCTGTCACTACATATTTTTACATTTTCCATACTCCATTCATTACAAGCATCATTATTTTTTCTGAACATTCCTTCGCCGGAGCATGGAGCATCTACCATAATTTTATCAAAAAATTCTACGAAGAAATTACTTAATCTTTCAGGAGATTCATTTGTTACAATTGCATTTCTTATACCAAGTCGTTCGATATTTTCAGCTAATATTTTAGCTCGTGACGGTATTATTTCATTACTTATAAGAAGTCCTTCATTTTCCATCGAGCAAGCTATCTGAGTACTTTTTCCACCGGGAGCAGCACATAAGTCAAGTACAATATCACCGGGTCCGGCATTTAAATAAGTGGCGGGAGACATTGCACTTGGTTCCTGAATATAATAAGCACCGGCTTCGTGAAGAGGATTTTTACCCGGACGGATATTATCACTATAGTAAAATCCTGTATCACACCATTTAACTTTATCTAGTGAGTTATCTGTAAGTGAAGAAAGTATATTAGTATTACATTTTAAAGTGTTAATTCTAAGTGCTTGAAATTTTGGTTTTTCATAGCTTAAAAGAAAATCATCATATTCATCTTTTAGAAGATTTTTCATTCTATTAGTAAATTCTATCGGTAACATAATTTTTCTATAACCTTTCGTGGTGATATCTAATAGAATACATTATAACATTAAAAAAACTGTTTTAAAATAGAAAAAAATGTGATAAATATTTGACACTATATACAATAATGTAGTATAATTTCTAATGTATTTAGTTAAAGTGCATAAAAGGAATGTGCGTGGTAAATTGATTACCTAAACATAAAATAATGTAATGGTTAAGAGCACATTTTCTAAAATATACATAGCTCTGAACGGTTACAAATTAATTGAAAAATTAAAAAGGATGGTGTAGAAAAATGAGACTAATAACCAGATCGGATTTTGACGGACTTGCATGTGGGGTTTTACTTAAGGAAGCAGGAGTAATTGACAGTTACAAATTTGCGCATCCAAAGGATTTACAGGATGGAATAATTGAAGTAACAAAAGATGACTGTCTTGCTAATGTACCTTTTGTAGAAGGATGTGGACTTTGGTTCGATCATCATTCAAGCGAACAGGAGAGAAATGCATATAAAGGTAAGTATGAAGGATGTTCAAAGTCAAGTCCTAGTGCTGCACATGTAGTGTATGATTATTATGGAGGAAAAGAAAGATTTCCTGGATTTGATGATTTACTTGCAGCAGTTGATAAAGTGGATTCAGCTAACTTGACAAAGGAAGATATTCTTAATCCTTCACCTTGGATATTGTTAGGTTTTATTATGGATCCAAGAACAGGCCTTGGAAGATTCAGAAACTTTACAATCAGTAACTATCAGCTTATGGAGAAGTTGATTGACTGGTGTAGAGAGATGACAATTGATGAGATTATGCAACTTCCTGATATTGTAGAAAGAAAAGAACTCTATTATGAACAGACAGATAAGTTTATTGAGATGGTAAAAGCTCATACAGAGGTTAGAGATAATGTAATTATCAGTGATTTAAGAGGTCTCGAGACAATTTACACAGGAAACAGATTTGTAATCTATAGTCTTTATCCGGAAGCTAATATTTCTTGTTGGATAGTTTCAGGAAAAGGCGGCGAAGGATGTTCGTGTGCGGTAGGTTACAGTGTGCTCAACAGAACATGTAAGATAAATGTAGGTAAATTAATGCTTGAGTATGGTGGCGGTGGTCATGAAGTTGTTGGAACATGTCAGTTTAGTACAGAGAAGATGGATGAAATGATTCCTAAGTTACTTGAAGATTTGACTACAATGAATAAACAGTAAAAATACATAAATATTTATAGAACAACATATAAAAGGCTACATAGTAAATTTTTTATTTCTTTGCTATGTAGCCTTCTTCTGTTTGTAATATATTTTGAAACATATTCAACACCACTTTACATATTACATATTGCGACTATGTAAAGTGATGTTGAAAGAGAGTTTTGAAAATTATTTATTAATATATCGTGCAACGGTATAAGAAACAAAACTATGTACAATATCTGTTAAAATTAAAATGCAAGTAACCTCTGTTTTATGTTTAAATAGATAAGAAATTTTACCAACAAGGTCAGGTGAAGTCTTTGTTTTAACAAGTAAAGCAAGAGCAACAATAATAGTTATAAAAAATAATCCTATAATCATTACTGCAGCTACAGTCTGACCAAAACGCATTGTTAATGGAAGTTCTAAATTAGTAAATAATAAAATTAATGAAAAAACTATAAAACAAATAAATAATGCATTTTTTCCGGGTTTATAGTTAGATATAAAATGATTAATAACTCCAAATAATGCAATTACAAAATAGCTTAACAAAAGTAATGTATATGTTATGATGTATTTTTCTTTTACAAGAACATTAGTGTTAATAGGTAGTGTTTTTGAAAAGAAAGAAGTTTTTGAATTACGGTCGCTGTTAATTATAAAACAACTGCATGATGTCATAAAACAAGGAATTAATCCACACATAACATACATTACGATATCAATCTCACTGTTAGTTGACTCTGTTGAACCTAGTATTAAAATAATAAAAAAATACATACACGCAAAAGAGGAAATAATAAGATTTTTTTTCATTAAATAATAATCTTGTAAAATTAGACCTTTCATTAAAATTCCCTCCTTTTATATATTTTGTAAGATACTAAAAACGATATGAATAAAATAATACATAATATACCGGATAGTATTAGTATAATATCCGAGTAGCTAAGATTGTGTTCTGATACCCATTTTAAAATATTAGTAATAAATTCATTTATATCCATTTTCCTAAAAAAACAGAAAATTGCAATTGGAGTAAATATACATGTTGCAGGTATTAGTAATGAAATAACTTCATTGCCGTTATATATTAGTAATGGTAATTGAAAAGCAATAAAAAATACTACGAATAAAAAAGCAATAAAAATCTTTTGAAATGACTTTACATAAAAATCAGCATTATCTGATATTGTAAAGCAGTATAAGCTAAAGTAGGACATTAAAAGCCCAAGAAATGAAAATGCAATACTGCTTATGAATTTTGATAAAGTAATCTGAAATCTGGATACAGGTAAAATGTTGAAATATTTTTCTGTTGCAGACATTTCAAACTCATTTTTAAATAATTTACAATTAAATTCACTCACTATTGTTAATGGTATAAAAGATAAAATAGTTCGGCCATATTCATCATCTTTTATTATGGATTCAAATATAATTTCTTTTATGAACAGATACATACCTACATATAATAATGAACATACAATAAAAAATATTGTATAGGTACGTTCGGCATAAAAATTTTTCTTTAATAATCCTATCATAATTTAAAAATCCTTTCCTACTACAATATATTTATGGTTAATAACCCTTACAGCCAGTAAGGAATTATCCATCTTGTTGCTTAAGCTGTTAGAATGTAGGTAGCAATCGGATATCGTTCCTTTCCTTGGACTTCGCGTCCGTTAATTAGACTGATA
>JAFQCK010000059.1 GCA_017416465.1 Lachnospiraceae bacterium
CGGTAATATTGGTGAGCTTTTAAAGCATCTTGGCGATTACGATAAAGACCGTGTAAGGTTTTTGGTTGCGCAGGAAAGCGGCGACGAAATTGCTGATGGTGTTAAAATGGTTGGCGAGCTTGCAAAGCTTGCTGATACATATAAAAGGGAAGAATGCCCTGCAAGTGATTTGGTAATCGGTCTTAAATGCGGTGGTTCTGACGGTTTTTCGGGTATAACCGCAAATCCTCTTTTGGGCGCTTTATCGGATAAAATTATCGGTATGGGCGGTAGTACAATTCTTACCGAAGTACCCGAAATGTTTGGTGCTGAAACCATTCTTATGAATCGCTGTCGCACCGAAAACGAATTTAATAAAACAGTTGACCTTATAAACAACTTTAAAAAGTATTTTATGCGCTATGGCGAGGGTGTGGATGAAAACCCGTCCCCGGGCAACAAGGCGGGCGGTATCACAACCTTAGAGGACAAATCCCTCGGCTGTACACAAAAGGGCGGTACAGCCCCTGTTGAAGACATTTTGTGCTATGGTGAAGCTGTTAAAAAGAAAGGGCTATCATTACTTCAAGCTCCCGGTAACGATTTAGTTGCCGCAAATGCCTTGGCGGTATCAGGCGCACAGCTTGTTCTATTTACAACGGGTAGGGGAACGCCGTTTGGTTGTCCAATACCTACCGCAAAAATTTCAAGTAATTCGGCTTTGGCAAATAAAAAAAGCAATTGGATTGACTTTAATGCAGGTCAGCTTTTGGAAGGTAAAACAATGCCCGACCTTGCTGATGAATTTTTAGAATATGTCTTAAAAATTGCATCGGGTGAAATTAAAGTCAAGGCTGAAAAATTAGATAAGCACGAGCTTGCAATATTTAAAGACGGTGTAACACTTTGATTTTTGATATATGGCTTAGAAATAGTTTTTGCATGAAATATACAAGTTTTCAATTAAAAGAGGAAATGAAATGAAAAAATCGGCTTATACATATTATACAAGAGTAGATCCAGATAAACTACTAATGTATAATTCAATGAGAGGCACTTCGAGTTTTATAAAATTTCACGGGGAGGATGCATTAATTGCTGAAAAATGTATTAATTCACCAGATGAGTTTTCGGGAACTAAAATTCATCAAGTGTTAAATGAGTATGGTATGATTGTACCAAAAGAATTAGATGAGAAACAATTATGTGTGCATATTGCATGGAAAAAGATATTTAATCCTACACTAAATTTAATTATTATGCCAACAGAGGACTGTAATTTTCGCTGTTCATATTGTTATGAAACACATAAAAATGGCATAATGACCATGAAGACAGCTGATTCTATAATTAAATATGTTAGAAAAAACATTGTAAAGCATACGGAATTACATGTGGTGTGGTTTGGTGGAGAACCATTGATGTCAAACGATACAATAGAATGTTTACTGTATATTTCTGATGAATTAATAAAGATTTGTGAGTGTGCTCGCAAGAAATATAGTGCAGATATTATTACAAATGGATATAATTTGACATACAGTGTTTTTGAAAAATTATTAAAACGAAAAGTGTTTTCTTATCAAGTTACTATTGATGGATTGGCATCAGAACATGATAAATATAGATTTCTTGTAAATGGGGGAAATACTCATGATAAAATTATTAATAATTTATTAGACATCAAAAATAATTGTAGAAAAAGATACTTTAATATCGTAATACGTACTAATATTACATCAAAAATGGAACACACATTGATTGAACATTACACTGAACTTTCTGGAAAATTCTCAGATGATTCACGGTTTTCGTTTTTCTTTCGTCCAGTTGGCGACTGGGGAGGCGAAAATGTTAGGCGATTATCTAAAGAAATATATGACACTGTTTCTTTTAAAAAGATTTATGAAAAGGTTTCAAATATACAATTAAATTCGCATCTTTGTTTTAAAAGGTATGCTTATTTTTATGATGATTCTACATGTTCAGCGTGTTACAAAAATAGTTATATTATTGGTTTCGACGGTAAAATATATAAATGTTCGTGTCATTTTGAAGAACCAGAAAATAATATTGGTTCACTTAATGCTGATGGTGAAATGGTATTGGATATGATGAGAACATTAAAATGGGTAAAGATGCCCCAATTCATAAATAAATGTGAAAAGTGTTTTTTTGCTCCTGCATGTATGAATATGTCTTGTCCTATTTACTCAAACAATATTAGACATGTTGATAATAACCTCGATGATTGTCCGTATGAAAAGAAATATATTAAAGAAACATTTAACTTGTTGGAAAAAAATGGATATTTCAAAAGTGTTAATTTGTGAGTTTTGATTATATCAAATAAATTAGTTCTAAATATATGGTGAAGAAAAATGACAAAAGAGAAAATTAGAATTATTATTTTAGAATCACTTGAAGAGTTGGGGATTTATGTTGAGGAATTATGTATATCTGAATGTTTTGAAATACTAAATCGTGATATGGATTTACGCGATTATATTGTTGATTCATTAACATTTGTTTCTTTTGTGATGATATTAGAAGAAAAATTAGGAATTGAATTTCCAGATGAATTACTTTTGATAGATAATTTAGCCTCCATAAATGGATTTTCATATTTGTTGGCTGAGTTAATAAATTATAGAGAGGAGGAAAATGAAAGTGCCATTGAAAAAAACTTTGAAGAAGCCCATTAGAAACATTGAAAAGCAAAAAGTTAACCTTTATACAATGGAGGGGCCCGCTGGTAATAACTGCGGTTGGGGATGTTTCGGTAGTGGCGTAGGTAATGGTTGTGGTCAAAGTTGTGGAGGTGGATGTTCCAAATAGCTGCTAAAGAGTTTGAGGATGTGTTTTGCATCCTCAAACCACAAATAATAAAGATTGTATTAAGGAGTAAAGAATATGAAATTTTTTAAAAACCTTAAATTTATGTTTAGCTTTATTTGGCGGCACAACAAATGTTGGCTGTTTTTAATTATAATCAACACTTTGATGGGTGCTTTTTTACCTTTAGCAAATATCATATTCCCAAAATATATTGTTGATTCGATTTTTCAACAACGTGATATTAACATGGGTGTATTTTGGACATTGGCTTTAGTTGGAACAACATCGTTTGTGCAATATTTTTCCACAACACTTGGATATTTATTAGCAAAAGAAAAAAATAAGTTATTTACTTCTTTCAATGTTTATATCGCTGAGCTTATTATGGATATGGATTATAAAGAGTTAGAAAATCCCAAAACATTGGATATGAAAGAAAAAGCAATGCGAAGTGCATTTTCGGGTGGACGAGGTTTTTGTGGAAGCGTGGAAGTGTTTTTTGGTATAATTAAAAATATTTTAATTTTTTTATTTGCAGCTTTAAAAATATCAGAATTCAATCCGATGCTTATTTTAGTTATTCTGTTAGTTGTTTGGGTAAATGCTTTGTTTAATAGAAAAACACTTAAGGATAACTATAAACTAGACCAAGAAAAAGCACCAATAGAACGAAAGAATTCATATATATTTAATACAATAAATGATTTTACAATAGGAAAAGAAACAAGGCTTTATAATATGAACGATTATATTTTGAATAAATATAAGAAAACTTCTGAAGAAAGTAATAGATTTTATAATAAAGCTTTTTTAAATAATACAAAAAACAGTTTGTTGTCCACTACCACGGCAAGCTTTCAACTGGTTGTTATATATATTGTTTTAATGATACAGGTGTTGAATAATTCGAATTTAACATATGGCGATTTTACTGTGCAATTCAATGCGGTAAATACATTGTCTCAGTCTTTGATGACTATAGTAACTAGTATATTAACTATTAATCAAATGGGTTTTTATATAGATGATTTAACGGATTTTGTGAAACTGCCTCGAATGATTAAAGATATTGGAGATAACGTTCCTAATTGCAAAACATATACATTTGAGTTTGTTAATGTTTCATTTAAATATCCTGGTTCGACGGAATTTGCATTACATGAAATTAATATTAAATTTTCATCTGAACAAAAATTATCGTTTGTGGGATTAAATGGTGCTGGAAAAACAACTTTTATAAAACTATTATTAAGATTATATGATGTTACTTCTGGAGTAATATTATTAAATGGAAAAAATATTCAAGAATATAATTATAATGAATATATGCGACTTTTTGCATCGGTTTTTCAAGATTACAAACTTTTTGCATATAGCATAGTTGAGAATATTGTTTTAGATGAGTGTGAGTTTGATAACTTAAGATTGGAAAATGCGCTTTATGAAAGTGGAGTAAATGAATTTTTGAAAGAAAAACAACGTGATATGAATTCATATCTATATAAAATATTTGATTCTTCTGGTTTTGAACCTTCAGGCGGCGAAGGGCAAAAAATTGCAATAGCTCGGGCTTTATATAAAGATGCTAGATTTATTATACTTGATGAACCTACATCGGCTCTTGATCCAATAGCAGAATACAATTTGTATCAGAAATTGAATAATATTATAAAAGGTAGAGGATGTTTATTTATATCGCATAGATTGTCATCAACAGTTTTTGCCGATAAAATATACGTGTTTAATAACGGAAGAATAGTTGAAGAAGGCAATCACAAAGAACTTATGAGCCATACGGATGGACTTTATAAAGATATGTTTGATAAACAATCATCTTATTATAAGGAGGGTTGATTATTGAACATTGTAATTGTTGACTCTGGCGTGTCAGAGAGATATAAATGCAATCAGATTTGCTTTCCTCTTTGCTCGAATGAAGATATTCCCAAGGTGGTTTCTGGACATGGTACTGCAATTTATAATATAATAAATTCAAGGTGTTCGGATTTTGCTGAGATAATAAATTTTTGATTATTAAATATTGAAA
>JAFQCK010000060.1 GCA_017416465.1 Lachnospiraceae bacterium
GCAATGAAAAACGGAGATATATAATTTTTCTGATAAAAAAGCCGATATAAAATAAAAGAGAAGTCGTATTTTCCGTTGGAAAACAGGGAGGGAAATAAGGAGGAATTGTATGAACGTTGCTCTGATATTAGCAGGGGGAAGCGGCACAAGAACAGAACAGTCAGTACCAAAGCAGTTTTTAAGTATATATGACAGACCAATTATTATTTATACATTACAAGTATTCCAAAATCATCCAGATATTGATGCGATTATTGTGTCCTGTATTAGTGGTTGGCATGATGTCTTAAAAGGATATGCTGGAGCAACAGGAATTACCAAGTTAAAATGGGTAGTAGATGGCGGAGAAAATGGACAGGCATCAGCAAGAATAGCACTTCTTGCATTGGAAGATATCTGTAAAGAGGATGATATTGTAGTAATTCATGATGCAGTAAGACCAATGATTACGAAAGAGATTATTACAGATTGTATTGAAAAAGCAAAAGAGTATGGTTCGGGTTTATCGGCAGTCAGATGTCAGGAAACAATTATGCGCACTGATGATGGTGAAAGCAGTGATAATGGTATTGACCGCAAGGATATTATGCGTGTACAGACACCACAGGCATATCAGTACGGAAAAGCATTGTGGGCACATAAGGAAGCCTTGAATCGTGGAATAACCAATGCGGTTTATACCAATACCTTGATGATTGATTTGGGAATGGAGCTACACTTTGCATTAGGAAGTAATAAGAATATTAAGATAACTACACTTGAAGATATTGATATGTTCAAAGCTATGTATTCCACAAAAAGAGATTCGTGGTTAAAAACTAATAAGAATAAAGTGACACCGTATCGAAAAGCAGCGGGGAATGAATAGAAATAATGAATCGTGGATTTTATCAAAGTATTTGATGAAATCTGCGATTTTTATTTATATATGCAAATTATAAAAAATAATTAAAATAAAAGCAAATTATTACATTTGAATTTTACAGAAGATTCAGAGTGTGTTATAGTAAAGCACCATTTCATGAAATGCATATCAAAATCTTTCCTGTATTCACAGGGAAAATTCCAAAGACAAAACAAATATTAAGGAGGATTGCTAATGGCGATGGAAACACAATTGAATAATATGGATATTACAGAAGTGTATCCGGAAGGATATACACTTAACCTAAGTGATTTTGCACTGTTCTTGTCTGTAATGAAGGAAAAGAAAGCGTATCAAAATGTACTTAGTATAATTCTGAATGAACCAGATGTGAAAGTGACAGAGGTAAAGGTGGAACAGGTTATTCTGAATAAGTTTGGAAAACGAGCAATCAGATTGGATGCATGGGGAAAAACTGATGATGATAGACAAGTGAATATCGAAATGGAGAATCATGCAGAACAGGATAATATTCCCAAGCGTTCTCGATTCTATCAGGGATTGATTGATACACCGATATTAAAAGCCGGAAAGAAAACAAAATATAGACAACTGCCATCTACAATCATTATATTTATTACACAAGAGGACATATTTAGAAAAGATCAAGCAAAGTATACATTCACAGAACAATGTGAAGAAATTCAAGGTTTACATCTAGGAGATGGTACAAAGAAAATATTTTTAAATATGTCTAGTAAAAATGGTTCCAAAGAACTGGTAAGTTTGTTACAATATATGAAGAAAACAACATTAGATAATCCGGAGATTCAAGTACAGGATGAAAGGATCGTTGAGCTAGACAAAATAGTAACAGAAATCAGAGAATCAGAAGAATGGGAGGAAGTCAAGATGAACATTTTAGAACTGGGCATGACGAAGGGTGTAGAACTTGGCATTCAACAAGGCATTCAAAAGGGAGAAGATAAAAAACTCATTGAATTGGTATGTAAGAAACTTGAAAAAAATTATTCGATAGAAGAAATCGCTGATATATTAGATGAAGATATTATAAGTATTCAAAATATTGTACAAGTAGCTAAGAAGTACGCCCCTAAGTATGATACGGCAAAGATATTGAAGGAACTATGGGAAAATAAGTAGTCAGAAAAAATAAAGAAAATACAATAATTCTATAGCAATTCAAGCAAAACTGTGCTAAACTATATGTAAACATAAAATGCTTGCATAATATAATCTAGCAAGCATACAGGGAAGGTTCCAGATGGCATGAGGCCATCCAATATACTGGGGAGTATGAAGGGATTTGCTGTTATGTGTTTTGTGTAGTGTAAAAGGTATATTCTAATACCTCGGCAGCAGAGAAGGACAGAAGACTTTATATGAATTGCAGCAGCTGTAAAGGCAGCGTATTTTTGCTATAGGATTTTTGTAGTGATGCAATAGAACCAGATATATGAATGGAAGTGACCTGAATGTGGGTCACTTTTTTAGTTCATTGATGATTTGAGGGGAAAAGAAATGAGAAAGGCACAAAAACAGGAAGTATTGGAAATGATACAGACCTTGCATCAAGCGCATGATGAGGTAAAAAACTATATAGATAGAAAAAACTACGTTCTTGCACAGGATATTCTTAGCCAGTGTCAGGAGTGTTCAATCACGATAGGAAACGCAATAGAAAAACTAGAAGGTGAAGGGTTTGTTACGGTTTCTTATATCGAGAATTATTGTGATGTCCTGTTCTCTGTTTATGAAGAATTAAATGGCACGGATGCCAATGCTAATAAAGCGTATAAAAATCTTAAGAAGCAATTGCTCCGAATTGAGAACAGTGTAAAAAATGATGTACCTGTTCGAAAGGAAATTGCTTTTTTTCCATACAAAGCATCCATGTGGGATGCGTTAGAGAGTGTATATCTTGCAGCAAAAGCTGATCCTGACTGTGATGCCTATTGCGTACCGATTCCTTATTATGATAGAAATCTAGACAGAAGTTTTGGAGAGATGCATTATGAAGGAAGAGAATATCCGAAAAATATAGAAGTGATTGATTGGCAGACTTATAACTTTGAGGAAAGAAAGCCGGATGTCATCTACATACATAATCCATACGATGACTGGAATCTCGTAACTTGTGTGCATCCAAGGTACTTTAGTGCGAATTTGAAGAAGTATACGGAAGAACTGGTGTATATACCTTATTTTGTTTTGGGTGAGATAGAACCAAGTGACCAGACAAAAATCGATGGTATGAAGCATTTTTGCTTCTTACCGGGAGTGGTAAATGCGGATAAAGTCATTGTGCAGTCTGAGAAAATGAAGCAGATATACGTAAATGAATATGCAAAAGCAGCACAGGCGCAAAAATTGCCAGGAAAGCATATTGATAAAAAACAGCTGGAAGAGAAGTTTCTCGGACTTGGTTCGCCAAAGTTTGATAAAGTAAAGAACACGAAGAAAGAGGATTTAGAAATACCGGAAGAATGGTTAAAGATTATTGAAAAACCGGATGGTAGTTGGAAGAAGATTATTTTCTATAATACAAGCATTGCTGCGCTTCTCACACATAGTGAAAAGATGCTGGAGAAGATGGAGTATGTTTTTAACGTGTTTAAAGAGCAAAAGGATGAAGTTACGTTGTTGTGGAGACCGCATCCATTGATTAAGAGTACAGTTTCTTCTATGCGACCGCAGTTGTGGGAGGCGTACAATAAATTGGTAAAAAAATATCGAGAAGAAGGTTGGGGAATCTATGATGATACAGCAGATATGGATAGAGCGGTAGTACTTAGTGATGCGTATTATGGAGATGCTAGTAGTGTAGTACAAGTGTATCAGCAGACGGGAAAAAAAGTAATGATACAGGATGTGGCATATAAGGAGAAATGAAGTGAATATAGAAATGTTATACAAAATTTATAATAATTTGCAAGATGAAGAATCGAAATATTTGTATGAGTTAAAAATTCAGGAAGCGATAAGCGGAAAATATAAAAATTTTATTGAAGGATTGGCGACACTAAATAAAAAGTGGAATATATCTTCGTATGATGATTGTACCGAAAAATGTAAAGAGAAAGAAGTGATTGTTTTTGGTGCAGGAGCTGATGGGAAAATGACATTGCATTTACTTAATCAGAAGGGGATAAAGGTAAAATATTTTTGCGATAATAATTATGAGAAATGGAATAAGGAATATTTGGGGATTCCGGTTATTTCAACACAAGACGTTAAAATAAAGCATAAAGACTCATTGGTAATATTGGCTTCTCAGTTGTATGCTCCTGTTTTCTATAAACAATTAGTAGATTCTTATTTTCCAAGGGAAAACATTTGGTATCCTAGAGTGGGCGTTTTGTATGCGACAAATGGTGAACAATATTTTGACTGTCCTTCAATGAAACGAGAAGATGGAGAGGTATTTATAGATTGTGGGTGCTTTGATGGAGAAACTAGTAAGCAATTTGTGCAGTGGTGTGAAGGCAAATATGATAGAATTATTGCTTTTGAACCAGATAAGAGGAATTATGAAATTTGCCAAAGAGAATGTACGGATATAAGAAATTTTGAACTATATGCAAGTGCAACAGGTGCATGTAAGAAAAAGATGAAGTTTAACATGGGAGCGAGCGGGGGAAGTAAGATAGATGAAAACGGATTTGAGGAGGTGTATATAGATAGTATAGATGATATTTTGCAGGGGCACAAAGCGACATTTATAAAAATGGATGTAGAAGGGGCTGAATTAGATAGTTTAAAAGGAGCAGAGGAAACAATAAAAAAATATAAACCTAAATTAGCAATAGCAATATATCATAAGGCAGAGGATATTTGGGAAATTCCACAGTTTATCTTGTCGTGTAGAGAGGATTATAAGTTCTATATAAGGCATTATACATCATGTAATTTTGAAACTGTATTGTATGCATTGTGATAAGGAGAAAGAGTATGAAAAAAATAGATATGCATGAAATTTCAATTGTACATGATTGGGGATATGGGATTAATTATAAATATAGTGTTTTGTGCAAGATTAATATTATAACGAATGAGATACAAGAGGTACAATCGATACTCAATAATAGAGATAGATTGCAATACGTTTACGCAACGGAATTTTATAGACATATATTAGCTACTGAATCAGCGGTCTTTTTTATTGATACTTGTACAAATAAGTTATTGATTTTTGATGAAGATTTACATTTAGTTCAAGAATTAATATTACAAGAAAAAAATGAAAATATGAATTTGATAGGAATGGATTCTACCAGTGTATTTGTATATGGTGTTTCATCAGGAATAGTGTTTGAAGTAAATATAAAAAGTAAGCAGATAAAAAAATATAAGATACCAGAAAAATACGAAGGAAAGATTAATTCGATGGAAATTAAAATAATTGATCACAGTATTTGGGTGCCAGGGTATATTGGAAACATTGTAATAGAGATAGATGTTATAAGTGGAAATATATATGAGCACGAGATAGATATATGTAAAGGGGATATCTGTTTATGTGAGAAAGATGAAAAAAATTTTTGGTTATGTACGCAATATGAGTTGATTGTGTGGGACAAGAAAAGTAATAAAATAAAACAAATATGGGAACTGCCCTATGAAATAGCACACAATGATTTAAAGATGCCTTTCTATTATAGTAGCATAGAGAATGAAAGCTTATGGCTGTTTCCACTAAGAGTTGATTTTATTCTGAGAATGAAATTACAAGAAAAAATAATAGAAATTTATAAGGTACAAATTGATAAAAAAATATCAAAAAGGGAAAAAATATTTAGTTATTTAAGTTCGTGTAAAAACAGAAAAACTATATATGGAATGAATGGAAATATGCAGAATGTTAGTATAAATGTAGAAAATGGAGAAATTCAATATGAGAAGTATTTAATAGAGGATGGTTTGTATGAACAAATGAAAAAGCAATTCTATATGTATAATAATTGCTTGGATGAGCGGATGTTTACAATATCGGAATTGTTAGATGATACATATAAAATGAATTCAAAGAAGGAACAAATAGATATAGGAAAGAAAATACATAGATGTACTTAAAGGATTAAAAAGAGGGATTAAAAGGAATGAAAATATCTATTATTATTCCAACAAGAAATAGAGCTAGGTATTTAGAAAAAATGTTGGATTCACTTTTAAATCAGACAATTTCTAAGGAAGAGTTTGAGGTGATTGTGGTTGATAACGGTTCGACTGATGTAACAAGAGCAGTGTGTTTTGATAAAAAAAAATATTTTCCCCATTTTAAATATGTATATGAAAAAAGTAAAGGTTTACATGCTGGAAGAAATAGAGGTTTTTGGGAATCTAAGAGTGAATATTTGCTTTTTGCAGATGATGATATAATTGGATTTCCTACGTGGATAGAAGGGATCATGGAAGGGTTCGGGTATGAAAATGTAGGTTTGGTTGGTGGAAATGTCATACCAAAATTTGAGACAACAGAACCGGAGTGGTTTCAAGAGTTTGTAGTTTATAAAAATGGATTTAGAATAATGAGTCAATTGAGTGTAATATGGACTTCTAGTCAAGAAAACAAGATAATTAATCCATATTATGTGTTTGGATGTAATTTTGGAGTAAAACGAGAATTGTTAGAGAAGTGCGGAGGTTTTCACCCGGATGGAATGCCGAATAACTTGTTGATGTATCGTGGAGATGGTGAGAGTTATGTAAGTCAATATATTAGAGAGAATGGGGGAAGAGCCATATTTGTACCAAAAGCATCAGTATATCATATTATGCCTTATGAGAGGACGTTATTATCATATTTAATAAAAAGAGGTAAATGCGATGGAATCTCAGAAATGTATTCAAAATTACGAAAGGAAAGTATAAACGGAGGAATACAATGCTTGGAGCAAGCAATAAAAGTTGTGAGGGATGTGAAAGGATACAAAAAAATATATTATAGAGCTGTGATGAAGGGAAAGGCATATTTGTTTTTTTACTATAGCATATACCCTCAAATTAGAGAATGGATTAGTAAAGATAATTATTTATAATGTAATAAAGGTATTTCGAAGAAGGGTTAAGTATAGTAGGATTTTGAGGGATAAAGATTTATGGAAATTGGAATGATTAAAAACAAATTACACAGTAAGATTATTTTGAAATGTACAGAATGTGTTTTTAGGTTAAAGACTAGACATCTTTCTAAGAAGAAACAAAATTTATTGTGGGAACGGAAAAAGGAAAAATATTATGTGCCCTTATTTCATAGAGATAATGGGAAGATACCACATTTATTTTCTAAATTACTAAAAGCGGAATGGATGCAAGAAGTAAAAATTTTGCCACGAATTGTTATTGTAATATCAACGCGTTGTACTTTGAAATGCAAATATTGTGGAGAATTCATTCCTTATTTTGAAAATAAGACAGATATATGCGTGCAACAAATTGTGTACGATTTAGAGTGTTTGTTGGGACAAATGGATTACATTTGTACTTTGGAATTTATTGGAGGAGAACCTTTTTTACATAAGGATATGGATATTCTTCTGAGGAATGTAAAGCAGTATAAAGAAAAGATAGGTAAAGTTGAGATTACAACAAATGGAACTGTAAGAATAGAAGAAAAGCTATTACCGTTATTACGCGATGAAAAAGTAGAAGTTTTGATAAGTAATTATAAGGTAAATGCTGAAAAAGTAAGAGAATTAAGAAAGAAATTAAAGAGTGAAAAGATAAATCATAAAGTGTTAGATGCAAAATATTGGACTGATTCTGGGAAAATAGTTTTTAATGGTTTGTCAAAAAAGGACACATATAAAATGTATATGCAGTGTTATGCGGCAAGTGATTGTAGAACACTTTATAAAGGAAAATTGTTATTGTGTAGTAGGGGGCCTTACATGATAGAGCTGGGATATTATCCCAATTGCGTGGATATACATAAAACTAATTTGTGTAAAAATTTATATGCATTTTACCTTCGGTCAGGTTATGCAACATGTAAGTATTGTAAACATAATGAGAAAAAAATTCCAGTCGCAGAACAAATATAAGTAATGATATGAGTTGATAAAAGAACAAGTTGGGGGATAAATGATGAGGGAGATAAAGAGAGAAGAACTCATTGATTTTCAAATAGTTCATATGGATATGGTAGGAGATATTTATGAGTATAGAGAAAAAATAATTAGAATAATAAATAAAAAATTTACAAAACATACAAGAAGATTATTAGAATGTGGTGGATTAATAGAAGAGTTAGTGAAAAATGGGTTATTTATTGAAACGTGGATTAGTGATCTGTATGATGTTGATGCAGATATTATATTGGAACACAGAAAAATCAGTACGAAACAACATTATTCTCAATGGTCATTTGAAATGATGAAAGATGCTGCGATGTTGGTATTAAGAATTAACTCTTTATGTTCAAAATATGGGTACGAGCTAAAGGATTGTCATCAAGGAAATATTATTTTTGATGGAATTCGTCCGATATGGATTGATTTTGGGAGTATTATAAAAAAGCAAGATAAAAATAGTTGGATTGCACAGAATGAATTTATTAAATGTTATTATTTACCATTAATATTATGGAGTAAAGGGTATGATAAAATGATTAATTCATTATATAAATCATCGACAAATATAGACTTTGAAGAAATGGTAAGTGTAAACTTCTGTATTCCTCCAGTGCTTAATAGTAAAGTGTTAAGTGTAATAAAAAATAGGTATGAGAACCTGAGTGTGGAAAAGATGTATGATAAAATAAAGTCATTGATGGTAAAAAAGAAAACATTTTGGGGGAAGTATCAGGATAGTTATTGGGATAAGAGTAATGAAAGGTTTGAATATGAAATAGATTGGATAATTCGGCAAGGCGAAAACATAAAATCAATGGTAGAAATAGGAGCTAACCAAGGAGTATTTTCGTATTTTGTAGCAAAAAGAACGGGTGTTAAAAAAATTATTGCAACAGATTATGATCAGAATGCGGTGGATGCAATGTATAAGAAATTAAAACATGAGAAAATAGAAAAAATTACTCCTATAGTTATGGATTTTGTATGGGCGTCTAGTGATATTTTGCAGAACTGTCAAAGTGAGTTATTAGTGGCTAATGCATTAACACATCATTTGTTATTAACTCAAGGAATGACAATAAAAGCAATGGTAGAGAAATTTTCAAATTTGACAAGTAAATATATAATGGTTGAATTTATGCCTAAGGGAGTAAATAAAGCTTATGTACCAAAATGGTATACTAAAGAATGGTTTATAAAAGAACTTAATAAAAAGTTCGAGGTGATAGAAGTAAATAATAGTGTAAAAGGACGAGTTATTATTATCGGGAAAAAGAAAAGTATGTAGTTAATAAAAGGAGTGGCGTAAAATGGGACAGATTCAAGAAATAAAAAAGAAGGAAAAATTAATCGCATTAATAATTCGTAACAACTATGTGTGTGAAGGAGTGGATTTTATTACTCCTAATGAGTATTCACAACAGGTGGCGTATATGCATCATCCTACGGGTAGAATAATTGATGCACATGTACATAATTTAGTGTATAGAAATGTTTTTCTGACACAGGAAGTATTATTTATAAAAAAGGGAAAGCTAAGAGTGGATTTTTATGATGACTATGAAGATTACCTTGAAAGTACGATTTTAGAAAGTGGAGATGTCATTTTGTTAGTTTCAGGAGGACATGGATTTACGGTTCTTGAAGAAGTAGAAATGATAGAAGTAAAACAGGGACCGTATTCAGGGGAGGCAGATAAGAAAAGATTTGTTGGAATATCAAATCAAGAAGTTGTTATTAATAAATAGTAAAGTTAATTGAGAATTGGGGAATGAATATGAGTTTTATACCTGTAAATGAACCATTATTGAATGGAAATGAAAAAAAGTATTTGTGCGAATGTATTGATACGGGGTGGATTTCTTCTGAAGGTCCGTTTGTAAAAGAATTTGAAAATAAAATGAGTGAGTCTGTTAATAGAAGATATGGAATTGCTGTATCAAATGGAACAGCTGCATTAGAGGTTGCAATACAAGCATTAGGCATTGGAAATGGTGACGAGGTTATTATGCCAACCTTTACTATAATTTCTTGTGCAATGGCAGTGACAAAAGTTGGAGCAGTACCTGTATTGGTAGATAGTGATTTACATACGTGGAATATGAAAGTAGATGAAATAGAGGCTAAGATTACATCAAAAACGAAAGCTATTATGATTGTTCATTTATATGGTTTGCCTGTTGAAGTCGATAAGATATTGGCATTAGCAAAGAAATATAATTTGAAAGTAATAGAAGATGCTGCAGAAATGCATGGACAAACATATAATGGAAAACCATGTGGAAGTTTTGGAGATGTTAGTACTTTTAGTTTTTATCCCAATAAGCATGTAACAACAGGAGAAGGTGGAATGATAGTTACAGATAATGAGGATATTGCTGAACGATGTAGAAGCTTAAGAAATTTATGTTTTAAAAAAGATGTAAGATATATTCATGACGAAATTAGTGATAATTATCGTTTTACAAATTTGCAGGCTGCGGTAGGGCTTGCACAATTAGAAAGATTAGAAGAGTTTGTGGAACGAAAAAGAAATATGGGGAGATACTACACGGAAAGATTACAAGATTTAAAGGGAATCATATTGCCAAGGGAGGCAACAGATTATGCAGAGAATATTTATTGGGTGTATGGAATTTTGTTAGATAGGAATATACCAGTAGATAATAGAATGATACAGAAAATGTTTGCAGAAGAGGGAATAGGAGTAAGAACATTTTTTTGGTGTATGCATGAGCAACCTGTATATCAAAAGCAGGGAATGTTTAAAAATGAAAAATATGTTAACGCTGAATACTTGGCAAGAAAGGGATTTTATATTCCGAGTGGACTGGCACTAACAAAAGAACAAATGGACGAGGTAGTATTAAAGGTTATAAAGGTTATAAAGAGTGTTTATTAATATGTTAAAGTTGGGGTGAGTATGGAAGTATTTAAAGATTATGCATATTATTACAATGCGTTCTATCATGATAAAAATTATAAAGAGGAAGTAGCCCAAGTAGATTGGGTACTAAAAAAATATGGAAATAATATAAAGAAAATTATTAATTTTGGTTGTGGTACAGGAAAACATGATATGGAATTATCGAGATTGGGGTATCAGTGTACTGGAATTGATATGAGTCCTTTAATGATAGATATTGCAAAAGAAAATGCATGTAAAGAGGGAATGAAGATAGATTTTGAAGTGGCAAATATTTGTACATATTATTCTGATAAGCAATATGATGCAGTTGTTTCGCTTTTTCATGTGATGAGTTATCAAAATTCTAATAAAGATATTTTATCGGCATTGCAGTCTGCAAGGAATGTACTAACACAAGGAGGGTTATTGGTATTTGATGGCTGGTATGGTCCAGGAGTACTAAGTGATAAGCCAAGTGTTAGGGTAAAAGAAGTAGATGATAATGAAAATAGATTGATTCGTATTGCAAGACCTGTAATGCATGATAAAAAGAATACGGTGGATGTGTATTATGAAGTACTAGTCATTAATAAGGCTACAGGAGAAACAGGAGAAATAAAAGAAGTTCACAAAATGAGATATTTTTTTAGACCGGAATTGGAATTGATGTTGGAACAATCAGGTTTTGAACTAATTGAAAACTTGGATTGCAGAACATTAAATGATACGGATTATGATTCGTGGACAAGCTTTTTTATTGCAAGGGCAATTTAGATGAGGAGGACATGGTGAAAAAAATTGCTGTGTTATTGACAAGTGTGCCACAGTTTGGAGGAGAACATCAGTATTTAGTATTATTAATGGAAGCGATAAAAAAATGTGATGGTAGGTATTTTGAAGTACTGGGTATAAGTGGTAATAAGTTTTGGAATGATTGGTGTAAGAAAAATAATATAAACTATATAAAATATCAGGTAGATTATAAACCTGAAATGGTAATACAGAATAATATGAGATATCCTTTAGGAGCTGTGGTATATAATATCCTTTTTGATAATTTGAGTCGAATTATTATAAGAAACAGAGTTAAACTATTAATATGTGGACAGCAAGGAATATTTTTGCCTAAACTACCTTGTAAGGTGTTGCGTCCGGTACATGATTTGATGCATAGGTACGAACCGAATTTTCCCGAGATCAAGAGTACGATAAAAGAGAGAGAAATATTATTTTCTAGTGTTGCTAGATTAGCAGATATAATTTTGGTAGATTCAGAGTTAGGAAAACAGCAATTTGTGGAAAGTTATTATTGTAAAAGAGGTAATCCTAAAGTTGAGATATTACCATTTGTTGTACCGAGTCATATTAATAAGTTAAAGGAAGAGTATATAGAAACGCCGGATAAATACATATTTTATCCAGCACAATTTTGGGAACATAAGAATCATGTAAATTTGATTAAAGCAATAGCGTTATTAAAGGAAAGAGAACCGGATATAAAGTTAGTGCTTGTTGGATCAGAAAAAAATTCTATGCAGAGAGTTAAGAAGATGATTGCTGAAAGAAAACTTGAAAATAATGTGTTTATATTTGGATTTGTAAGTGATGAACAGATTACATATTTATATAAACATGCGGTTGCGTTGGTTATGCCAAGTTATTTTGGACCAACCAATATTCCACCATTAGAAGCAATGAGTTTAGGATGTCCAACAATAGTGTCCGATAAGTATGCGATGAAAGAACAAGTGGGAGATGCGGGGCTATTTTTTAATCCAGATATACCAGAAGAAATTGGAGAAAGCATATTAAGAGTATGGAATAGTGAGAAGTTAAGAGAACAGATGAAGCAGAGGGGCTATCAAAAAATACAGAGTTGGACACAAAATGATTTTAAGAGTAAATTTATTAAAATTATATTAAGAGAATTACAATAGAAGGAGAGATAAGGATGAAAAAAGGGGTTATAGCAGTAATATCAGCATGTGTAGGAATGATTAGTAGTGCAGTATGTGTAGGTAAGATGATGAGTAATCAGGTAGAAGAAAAAAGGAACATGTCAGATAAGCATTTGGCTTTGTTTTTAATGATGAATCAATGGGTGAAAGTGAAGCAACAAGGAAAAAATCTTGCAAGCTATTTTAAGAAAAATGGTTATCAGAAGATAGCAGTTTATGGAATGAGTTATGCAGGAGAAACATTAATAGATGAATTGAAAGATAAGGAAATAAAAATTGCATATGGAATTGATAAAAATGCAGATAGAATTTATGCAGATATCGATGTGGTCTCGTTGGATGATTCGCTTGAAAAAGTAGATGCAATTGTTGTAACAGCTATTACTTTTTTTGATGAAATAGAGGAGCAATTAAGGGAAAAGATTGATTGTCCAATCATTTCTTTAGAAGATATTCTATATGAAGTATAAGTTTTTTTGACATACAAGAGGTGCAAATGAATCAAAAACCAAAAGTTTCCATTATCACCGTTTGCCGAAACAGTGTAGAAACCATCGAACAGACAATACAGAGTGTACTCAATCAAACGTATACCAACATAGAATATATTGTTATTGATGGTGCTTCGGATGATGGGACCTGTGATGTAATTGAGAATTATAAAGCGAAGCTTGGTTATTATTGCAGTGAACCAGATAACGGGATTTATCATGCAATGAATAAAGGATTACAGCATACCACAGGGGATATTATTGGAATACTGAACAGCGATGATTGGTATACAGAGAATGCAGTAGAAAATGTAGTGAAAGCTTTTTTACAATATGATTGTGAGATGGTTCATGGTAAGCTCGCAATGGTTTATGAGGAGAACCGAATAAGGGTGGTAGAGGAAAGAAATCTGGAGGACTTATATATCGGTATGGTAGTCAGTCACCCGACTGTTTTTCTGAAAAAGAGCATTTATCAGCAATATGGTTTATTTGATGAACAATATAGAAGTGCAGCAGATTATGAATTGATGCTGCGGTTATATACGAAGGGCGTTTCTATAAGGTTTGTGCCAGAGATTCTTACCTTTTTTCGTAGAGGTGGATTTAGTGAAAAGGCAACACTACTGAATGCACAGGAAACATTAGGTGTTTCAGAGAAGTATATTAAGGCTATGAAGGGGCAGGATAAGGAAGAATTGCTACAACGTGCATTGGATACTTATAAAGAAAAAGAATACAGATTCCGTATCGGCCATACTATTTCAACATTATCAGAGCATGAAAAAGAAGAAGTAGTTAGGAAAATTACATCACAGAGACCAGTTATTGTATTTGGAACAGGAATGTATGGTTATTTATGTTACGAATTATTAGATAAATTGTCAGTAGAGCTTCTGGCTTGGGCAGATAATGACAGTAGAAAGCAGGGAGATAGAATACTTGATATTTTGGTATATCCTCCTGATAGGATATTCAAGGGTGAGTATAAGATTATTATTTCTTCTCCAAAGTATGAAAGTGAGATGATCAGTCAGCTTAAGAAGATGGGATTTTCAGATACGGATTATATGACATATACAGATATGGAAAAGGTGATAATAGGATATGAATCAAAATGAGATGACGATAGGAAAAGTAAGACTTAATTTAGAGTATTATAAAGGCGAAGATTTATATTCTGATGGCGATATTGAGGATGAGATTCTGGAAATTGTAAAGAGAAGTGAAGTTTATGATAAAGCTATTGCGGACAGTGACCGTTTCGAAGTTTTTTATCATTTATCCAAAGAACGGGAAATGATAGCTCGGATTATGGATATTACGAAGAAGGATAAGGTCTTAGAGATAGGCGCTGGATGTGGTGCTGTCACGGGTGCTTTGGCAGAAATGGCAGGAAGTGTCGAATGTGTGGAGCTGTCGAAAAGGCGGTCACTCATTAATGCCTATAGGCATAAGGACTGTGACAATATTCAGATTGATATTGGAAACTATGAAGATATTCCATTTAACAAGAAATATAGTGTAATCACTTTGATAGGTGTATTGGAATATGCAGGTTATTATATTCATTCACAGGAGCCATATAAGGACTTTTTGGCTGATGTCAGAAGTAAAATGACGGATGGCGGTCTTTTATATATTGCCATTGAGAATCGTCTGGGAATGAAGTATTTTGCAGGGTGCAAAGAGGATCACCTTGGAAAAGAATTTGCAGGAATAGAGGGGTATGAGGCGCGAGATGGAGTGAGAACATTTTCATACTATGAATTGATAGAGCTGTTTAAGAGTGTAGGCTTTTCAGAGTATGAGTTTTATTATCCATATCCCGATTACAAGTTTCCGCATGCAATCTACTCAGATGCATACTTGCCTCAATCTGGTTGCTTTGTGGAGAAGGGAACGAATTATACATCTTCTAGAAAGCAGATATTTGATGAAACGAGAGCATTTGATAGTTTAGTCATGAAGGATGAGTTTAAAATATTTTCAAATTCTTTTTTAGTAGCTTTGAGGAAATAAGGATAAAATGCGTAAATTATATTATAAATCAACACAAGAGAGAAGAAGAAGATTTCAAATTTATACATCTATTGTAGAAGACGATGGAAAGAAATATGCAATAAAGGAAGCTGTTTTTTCAGAAGGAAAGAAGCATATAGAAAATATAAGACATAATTATGATTTATTAAAAGATATACAGCAGGGAATGTTGGTTGCTTGTGAATATGTAGAAGGAAAGCTCAGGTTTCCGTTTATTAGCGGTACTACGTTAGGTGCGTATTTGCGTGATATAATCCTTTATCATAGCCCTGAGAATAAGATAAAAGAAGTATTAGAGATGTGGAAGCAGATACTGATAGGAAGGAATCAGAACATAGCTGCATTTGATAATAGCGAAAACTTTCAGAACATATTTGGAAATGGACAGGAATTAGTAGGAGATACCGCACTTAAGATTACGAATTTTGATTGCATTGCTGAAAATATCATTATGAATGGTAAGGATGTACATCTGATTGATTATGAATGGGCTTTTGATTTTCTGATTCCTATAGAGTTTACATTTTATCGGATAATAAAGATGTTCTTTTTGGAAAATAGGAAGATTATTTCTTTTGAGAAGCTGTTAGCAATGGCGCAGATAGAAAACAGCAGTAAAATAGAGTTATATGAAAGAATGTTAGACTCTTTTTATTCCTATATTACTTATGAAGAAGCAGAAGGTATTGACTATGCGAACTTAGGAAAGGCATATAAGAACGGAAGAGTGCTTGCAGCAGATGCCGATGCACAGATGAAATATGTTTTTCCGGAAGAACTGGTATCAGGTGGAAACAGACTCATCCTTTATGGAGCGGGTGATGTTGGACTGAGCTATTATCACTATATAAGGTCTAATAATAGGCTTCAGCTTGTGGCATGGGTTGATAAGCGATATGAGCAGTATGAAAAGCAGGGATTTGCTGTGCGCTCTGTTGAAATAATCTATGATAGCGATTTTGATTATATTGTGATTGCGATATACAATGACAAGGTCGCACATGAGATTGTTGATTCGTTAGAATCGCGAGGAATTGATAGAACAAAGATTGTTTGGCAAAAACCAAAGTATGTATAGTGAGGGACAAATGAAGGTATATTTTTGGGGCACGGGTAAAGGCTGTGAAAAGGCGTTACATAATATAATACAAAAAGATGTGAATATATTAGGCTTTATTGATAATAATCCTATGCTTCAAGGTAAAAAGTATCATAATAAACAAGTGATATCCTTTCATGACCTATGCGATGATTATGACTATATTGTAGTAACGGTAATCAAGTATGAAGCAGTTTTGTATCAGCTTGAGAAAAAAAAGGTAGATTTGGAAAAGGTTATCTGTTATTACGATATGGAGCACTGTAATAAAGGTAAAGGAAATTAGTTTGAGGCAGACGCATGGAAGATTGATTTGTTGGAACAGCGGATTAGTGATTTGGAAAAGAGCCTAAGCATTAGAATAGGTAATTTGGGTTATGAAATAGCAGATAAGCTGGCTAAGGAAAAATATAAGATTCCAATCGTACATGATGGAAAAGAAGCAATTGAGCAGATTGTAAGTGGTAGGAAATCCTTGATTCGTTTTGGTGATGGCGAGTTTGAGATTATGGCAGGAAATGAACGACCTATATTTCAAAAGTATCAAGAACGACTTGCTAAAAGGCTGATAGATGTGATTCAGACAGAAGATGAACGGATATTAATATCAATTGCCAATAATTATGGGGATTTGGATATCTTTACGGACGAAGTAGCAGATGCGATTCGTGAATACATGACGGAATCGGTAAGAGCTTATCATAATTCCGTTTTACAAGAGGGAAGAGTTTATTACGATGCATATATGTTTAAAAGCTATTTTCCATATAAAGATAAAAGTAGAACGGCTGACAGAGTAGCACTGATTAAGGAGATATGGAATCAAAGAGAGGTTGTGCTGGTTGAAGGTAATCAGACAAGAACAGGTTAGTGCGACACGTTTCGCGTTAAGATAGTTTACTATCGGAAAAGCGACACAAAACTAAAAAGTAGTTTTGGAGAACTTATAATTTGAAGAGTAGAATGATAGGGTAACGCCTTGAAATGCTCTCTCTAATAGTCCC
>JAFQCK010000061.1 GCA_017416465.1 Lachnospiraceae bacterium
ATCATCCTCCCATTTGCTCTCTTCCGCCTGAGACTTCTTTTCTGCAAAAGAAATTACTTTCTCACTGCCAGCCTTGGTTATGCACTTTTCCATTCGTCTTCCGAGAGCATCATATTTGAAAAGAACGGCACTCTGATCAGGACGCACAACCTTGCGGAGCATACTGATTCCTTTTGCACTGACAAAGTTGGTGTCTTGCCAATTTTTATACCTTGCAGAAAAAGCACCTACTATCAACAATTAATAAATGCTTTTCCCATGCCTATTGTATTTATGCAATCTGTTCTATTTTACTTTTTTGGCATAATGGATACTCTGCTATGAATGGTTCTATTCTTTTTTTCATTTCCAAAAAAGATGTTCCATAAAAATATAATCCAGTGTATTTCGGTCCTTCCCAATAACTATACATCCTACCAATTCCGTCCATTGCCTTTTCCATTTGCTCAATCACATAATTGATATCACATGTTTCATACACTTCTTTTGGTAATTCCTGACCGTTTGAATAATATGCCAAACCTTCCAAAGTTCCTACTTCCACCAAAATCCCCTCTCCATTTAACGATGACTTTTTAGGTATCCCCATCCGATTAAGCAAATCTGTTAACCAAGTCACATTATCCTCTTTTAATTCATTTAAAATCATTTCTATTTCACAGTACTCAACTTCACCAGTTATGCCTTGTGCTGTGCCACCGCCTGTAACTTCACCTCTGTCCGTTTTTTCTAAGATTTCCTGTAACGCATCTTCTAATTCAAATCTGTGTACTGGCTGAAATTTTGCATTTAACCTTAATGTTATTTCCATACTTCCCCCCTTATGACGAAATAATATAAATATACTCTTTATACTCCAATGGAATAGGACGATTAAAAACCAAATCCTTCATCGGATCTACGTTTTTTCCAAACTTATAGCATAAATACAATCGTTCATTAAATTCTGCATATATTCTTACATCCGTTAATTCATATTTATCAATAGTCTCATTATCTGTAAAAGGTATTTGCTCCATTATTACAGGTCCATTAATATCTCCTTCTATTAATTTTCCACCACCTTCACCTAAAATCATGATTTCTTTTTCATCCTTTGTTCCTTCCCATAATGTAATTCTCCTTACACATGCTCCAATAGTATGAATTCGATATTTGGGTGGTTCATAATCCTTTAACGGTTCAATATCTTGTATAAATACATTACTGTTTGTAATAAACTGACGTGTCACATATGTACAGAACAAAATAGGGGCTTTACTTAAATCTATGTTTTCCCATTTATTATCTGTACTAAACAAATTATATACTAGTAATTGTGCTTTATTTATCATCTGCGCTAATACATACACATTTTCTTTACGATTCTCATCTTTTCTGCGGGTTTCTATACTGATAACCCTATTTGCTTTCCAAGTTACTTTTTGCATTTCATTCTCCTACTATTATAGTGTCATAGTCATTCTTTACCTTTTCTAGAGGTTCGACTATGCTATTTTACGATACTGTGGATTTTAAAACAGCATTGTCTGGTATATCTTCTCATCCACCCTCACACACGCATCACAGGCCAGTAATTTTGTCATAAAATTCGTGAACGTTTATTCATCCATTCGAAATATGTTTCCTTATATATCAACTTCAAAATATTCTAAAAAATATTCTGTTTTATAGATAACAATAAATTTATGCAAATGCCTATTTATCAAAGAGATACTCAAACTATTTCTATTATTAAAAAAATCTTCTAAAAATTTTTTAACATCTTCGATTACTAGAAACACTAAATTTTTTCCATCAACAATAATAACATCTAAATCATCATTAACAAATAACTTAATTTTCTTCTCTATCCAAAATAAACATTCTTCATAGTTCACCGTTAGTTTAATTTTATCAGTAGATATTGCCTCCTTTTTGTACGTTAACTCAATGGCTTCCTGCTCTTTATCAGTCATTTCATCCAAAGTCATTACTGTTACATTCTTACTCCCTCTAAATGCTTCATACTTATTTTTTACTCTTAAAATCTCTAATTTTTCTTTTATATTCATATCTTTATCCTTTACAATTGATATCTAAATGATGATCTTTATGATTGGGTATATCATCTATCGGATCATAATTATTCGACTTAAAATCATACATTTTTGTACCATCAGATGCTTTTCCTGCATGAGCATGTATACTTCTATTTGGATCATTTGTATGTAATACAACAACTTTTTGGTTTCCCTTAGCATCCAAAAACTCATAATATCTACCATGCGATGTTTTATTGCCAGATACTACATAATTGTAATTCTCATATTTGGTTACATCACCTGTTACTATCCATTATCTAACAGGCTGTTGACTTCCAGGAATTCCTGCTAACTCCTTTGCATAGCGAAGCGCCTCTCTAACTGTATCAAACGGATTTAAACCAAACACATCAACCCATGTATTCGTATCCCACACATACCCATACAACGTTGGATTTCCACCTGCCAATCCTATCGGGTCTTGCTGAGTGTATTGGCCTGTCTCCGGGTCATTTTTGTAATATATCCATTGAATATATGCATATTCCATAATTAGCTATATCTATTGTTCTTTCCATCGTTTTCTCTCCTAGAATTTGTCAGAGAACACCATATCCATTCCTAGAAAAAAATATGAATGTACTCTTTTTCCCTAATTATTATTTCTTAAATCAATAAACAAAATTTCATTATGGTCGTTTTCACACAAAAATCTATCATAGTTTTGTGTTATTATATTATATTCGA